>CAMCKD010000028.1 GCA_945875335.1 uncultured Clostridia bacterium
ACTGCCCAATCCCCCCTACCCCCCTTTACACAAGGGGGGCATGGCCGGTGCGCACGTCGATACCCGGTACATTCAAACCGACAAACAACAATTTTATGTGTTACAGACTACAACGGCGGGACAAATGGAAAGGAGGAAGCGTATGGGAGAGTTAGAACGGGTGCGGGGGGTGGCGGGGAGGCTGCTGGAGCGGCTGGAGCAGGCGGTGGAGGAGCTGGACAAGGGGACGGTGACCTGCCGGGAGCGGGAGAAAACCGAGAAGGGCGAGAAGGTCACAGAGCTCATCAAGGCCAAGGGCAAGGGGGTGGTTGACCGGGCGGGGCTGAAGCAGCTTACCGGCGTATTGAAGGATTTGCAGGACATCCTCTCCCGGGATGGCTCCATGGATGCCCGGGAGCGGGAGCTGCGGCTGCAAAAAATCGAACAGGAGCTGAACCGGGAGCCGGACAGCGAGGCCGTCACCGTGGTTTTGGAGGGGGAGGCGGAGGACTATGCCGGGTAAAAAGCTGGTGATGCCCCGGCCCAACCCCAAGCAGCGCCAGGCCTTCCGGGAGCGGCATCGGTATGTGGGCTACGGCGGGGCCAGAGGCGGCGGGAAAAGCTGGTTCGTCCGGTGGAAGGCGGTGCTGCTGTGCCTCAAGTACCCGGGCATCAAAATCCTCATCACCCGGCGCACCTACCGGGAGCTGTACAACAACCACATTGCGCCTCTGCAAGCCCTGCTGAACGGGGTGGCCTCCTACAACAAGGGGGAGAAGATATTCCACTTCCCCGGCGGCAGCACCATCACCTTCGGCTACTGCGACGGGGAAGACGACCTGGGCCAGTACCAGGGGGCGGAATACGATGTGTGGTTTGCCGACGAGGCGGGGCAGTTTCAGGAAAGCTGGCTGACCCAGATCGACGCCTGCGTCCGGGGCACCAACGCTTTTCCCAAGCGCACCTACTACACCCTGAACCCCGGCGGCCCCAGCCACGGCTATTTCAAGAGGCTCTTCATCGACCGGCGGTTTACGGAGGACGAGTACCCGGAGGACTACGCCTTCATCCAGGCCCTGTGCACCGACAACCAGGCCCTGATGCAGACCCAGCCGGAATACCTGCGCTCTTTGGAAAAGCTGCCCCCCAAGCTCCGGGCCGCCTGGCTGGAAGGCCGCTGGGATGTCTACGAGGGACAGTTCTTTGAGGACTTTTTCGACCGGCCGGAGCACTACCGGGATCGGCGGTTCACCCATGTCATCGAGCCCTTTGAGATTCCCGAGGACTGGAAAATCTACCGCTCCTTCGACTGGGGCTATCACCGGCCCTTCTCCTGCGGCTGGTGGGCGGTGGACTATGACGGGGTGGCCTATCGGATTTTGGAGCTCTATGGCTGCACGGCCACCCCAAATGAGGGGGTGCGGTGGACACCCGACCAGGTGTTCACCAAAATAAGGCAGATCGAGTCGGAGCACCGATGGCTGGCGGGAAAGCGGATTCAGGGCATTGCCGACCCGGCCATCTGGGACGCGGAGACGGGAGAGAGCATCGCCCAGACCGCGGCAAGGCATCAGGTGTACTTCCAGCCGGGGGACCACAAGCGGCTGCCCGGGTGGCTGCAGGTGCACTACCGGCTGAGCCTGGACGAAGAGGGCTACCCCATGATGTACATTTTCAAAAACTGCAAGGCCTTTATCCGCACCCTGCCCCTGCTCCAATATGACCGGGCCAGTCCCGAGGATGTGGACACCGATGGGGAGGATCATGTGGCGGACGAAACCCGCTACTTCTGCATGTCCAGGCCCATCAAGCCCAGGACAAAGCCCACGGGGGATGGGTACGACAATTCTCCCCTGAAGCTCTTCCTGGATATTCCCAGGGAACAAATCAAAGCGGCCCCCAAAAGGCCGGGAATGGAGATCATCAATGAAAAATGAAGCATTTACACAGCCGGTGATCGGTCAGGCCGAGGTGCGGCGGGCTCAGGTGATTCTGAACCGCTACAAGGAGGGCAAGGCCAATCTGGAACGCCGGGTGGTGGACAACGAGCAGTGGTACAAGCTGCGCCACTGGGAATGCATGCGGGGCCATGGGAAGAACCAGGTGGAGCCCACCTCCGGGTGGCTCTTCAACGCCATTGCCAACAAGCACGCCGATGTGATGGACAATTTCCCCAGTCCCAACGTGCTGCCCCGGGAGGAAGGGGACAGGGCGGAGGCCAAGCTGCTGGGCTCCATCCTGCCGGTGATCCTGGAGCAGGGGGAATTTGAGCAGGTCTATGACGAGGTCAACGACTACAAGCTGAAATCCGGCACCGGCATCTATGGGGTGTTCTGGGATTCCGGCGCCTCTGGGGGACTGGGGGATGTGGCCATCCGCAAGGTGGACATTCTGAACCTGTTCTGGGAAAGCGGCATCACGGACATCCAGCAGTCGGCCAACGTGTTCCATGTGGAGCTGCAGAGCAACGAGGCCCTGGCGGCGCAATACCCCCACCTGAAATTCGCTGGGCCCCCCATGGAGGAGGTGGGCAGCAAATACCTCTACGATGACCGGGTGGACACCACCGACAAATCCGCCGTGGTGGACTGGTACTACAAAAAGCAGCAGTCCGGCCGGACAGTGCTCCACTACTGCAAATATGTGGGGGATCAGGTGCTCTTTGCCACGGAAAATGAGCCGGAGTACGCCCAGCGGGGCTGGTATGACCATGGGCTGTATCCCTTCGTGTTTGACCCCCTGTTCCGCACGGCGGGCACCCCCTGCGGCTTTGGCTACATCGATGTGGCCAAAAGCGCCCAGGAGTACATCGACCGGGGCAACCAGGCCATTCTCATGAACCTGCTGGTCAACGCCCGGCCCCGACACTTCATCCGCAGCGACGGGGCGGTGAACGAGGAGGAATACGGCGATCTGACCCGGGACTTTGTCCATGTGGAAGGCGGACTGGGCCAGGACAGCATCCTGCCCATCCAGAGCACGGGGCTCAGTGAGGTGTATCTGGCGGTGCTGAACGGGAAGGTGGACGAATTAAAGGAGGTCACCGGCAACCGGGACATCTCCACCGGCGGTACCTCCAGCGGCGTCACTGCGGCCTCCGCCATCGCCGCCATGCAGGAGGCGGGCAGCAAGCTCAGCCGGGACAGCAACAAGGCCGCCTACCGGGCCTTCCGCAAGGTGTGCCTGATGATCATCGAGCTGATTCGCCAGTTTTACACCTTGCCCCGGTGCTTCCGCATCCTGGGGGAGCAGGGCACCATGGAGTTCGTCCAGTATTCCAATGCCGGCTTGCAGCCCAAGGATCAGGGCACTCAGATGGGGGTGGCGCTGGGCAGCCGGGTACCCCTCTTTGACATCTCCGTGTCCGCCCAGAAGCAGAGCGCCTACTCCCGGATGAGCCAGAACGAGATGGCCCTGCAATTCTACTCTGCCGGGTTCTTTGACCCGAGGAACGCCCAGCAGGCCCTCATTTGCATGGACATGATGGATTTTGACCGGAAGGAGATGGTGATGCAGCAAATCGCCCAGAATGCCCAGTTGTATCAGCAGACCCTGGCCACGCTGGAGCAGCAGACTCCGGCCACCGGCAAGGCCAAGCTGCCCAAGGAAAAGCAGGAGCATTATGCTTCCCGGAAGGCAAGGCAGAGAGTGGCGGAGTCCACCTCGCCGGTGTGAGAGGGCGCGGAATGATTCAGGCAAAATTTTTCCGGGGCGGCGACGGAAGCCTGCACATGCGGCTTGAAGGTCACGCCGGGGCGGGGCCAAAGGGGCAGGACTTGGTTTGCGCCGCCGCCAGCGGTCTGGCCTGCACCCTGGGCAGCACGGTGGAGCGGCTGTATGAGCAGGGGATGCTCCGGCGGGTGCCCAAGGTGGAGCTGTACGAAGGGAATGCGGAAATCATCGCCGTACCCAAGGAGCGGTTTCAAAAGGAGGTCATCCTGGTTTTCTGGACGGTGCAGACCGGCATCGCCGAGCTGGCCGCCAGTTTCCCGGGGAATGTAAGGATGGAAGAAGCCCTGCGGGTTTGAGCCGCTGAAAAATTGTTGTTTTTGGGAACGCCACCGTAGGGGCGGCTACCAGCCGCCCGCCAGGTAATGGAACTGAGTGTTCGGATGAATGGTGCTTGGTATCGTTCGTCCAACGGCACCCCCTCAGCCTTCGGCAGCTCCCCCAGAGGGGGAGCCAAGGGATGGTACGGATTCGCCCATCCTGATTGGTAATTGAAAGCCCGTACTGCGCGGGCGGCTGGTAGCCGCCCCTACGGTGGAAAAGGAAAAAGGAGGAAGACATGGAAAAATGGTTTTTACAGCTCTTTGCGGAGGGGGAAGGAGGGACTCAGGAGGGCGGCCTGGTGGAGCAGCAGGCCGAAAGCCCGGAAGCGGAGGCCCAGCCGGAAAATCCCTATCTGCGGGAGCACTGGAATCGGGTGAACCAAATCTATGATGACTGGATGGAGCAGGCGGGGCAGCTGCAGCAGCTGTTTCCCGACTTTGACATCCGGCGGGAATTGGAGGATCCCCGGTTCGAGGGGATGCTGCTGACGGGGGTGGACATTGGGGATGCCTACCAGGCGCTCCATGCCCGGGACATTCTGCCCGCCGCCATGGAGTACGCCGCCCGCACCGTGGAAGCCCGGCTGGCTCAGTCCATGCGCTCCGGCGCCAGCCGCCCCGGGGAAAACGGCCTGGGAGGCGGCGGAGCGGTGATGGTGGGCAGGAACGTGTCCAATATGACCCGGCAGGACTACGCCAAGGTCTGCCGGATGGTAGAAAGGGGGGAACGGGTGAGCTTTGGCTGAGTGATGACAAGCGGAGCAGCGGCTATTGGGCGGCTGGTTGAATGATACCTGGTATGGTTCATCCAACGGCACCCCCTCAGTCAGCTGCGCTGACAGCTCCCCCAGCGGGGGAGCCAAGGGACGCCGCACCCTGCGGGTGCGGGAAAAATGATGAATAAAGGAGAAATGATATGGAAAAGAAAATGAATTTGCAGTATTTCGCGGAGAATGTGAACGTGACCACGGATTCCGGCCTTTCCGTGGAGAACAAGACCTTTTATGACCGGGCCCTTTTGGAGGAGGCCAGCCCCAATCTGATTCACATGCAGTTCGGGCAGAAGCGGCCCATCCCCAAAAACGGGGGCAAGCGGATCGAGTTCCGCCGCTACGCCGCCCTGCCCAAGGCCACCCAGCCCCTGACCGAGGGCGTGACCCCCGATGGCCGGAAGATGACCGCCGCCTCCGTGGAGGCAGAGGTGCGGCAGTATGGCGACTATGTGTGCCTGTCCGACGTGCTGGACCTGACCGCCATTGACAATAACGTTTTGGAAGCCACCCGGGCCGTGGGTCACCAGGCGGGACTGACCCTGGACACCATCACCCGGAATGTGCTCCAGTCCGGCACCAATGTGTACTACTGCCCCAAGATCGGCACTGACGGCAAGACCACCGCCGTTTCTGACCGCTCCCAGCTGGACGGTACCTGCGTGCTCACCGTGGATGTGGTGAAGAAGATCGCCGCCATGCTCAAGGCCAGCAACGCCCCCAAATTCGGCGGGGACTATGTGTGCATCCTCCATCCCTATGTGGCCTATGACATCATGAGCGACCCTCGCTGGGAGGAGATGCACAAATACTGCAAGCCCGAAAACCAGTTCGAAGGGGAGATCGGCCGGATCGCCGGTGTCCGCTTCATCGAGACCTCCGAGGCGGCGGTGTATACCGGCAGCGAGAACGACTGCCCCACCGGCCTGGCGGTGTTCGGCTGCCTGTTTATCGCCAATGGCGCCTACGGCGTTACCGAGGTCACCGGCGGCGGACTGCAGACCATCATCAAGCAGCTGGGCAGCGCCGGCACCGCCGACCCCCTGAACCAGCGCAGCACCGTGGGCTGGAAGGCCCTGCAGACTGCGGAGATTTTGCAGCAGGCCTACATGTACCGGGTGGAGTGCTGCAGCGCATTTTCCCCCAATGCCAAGATGAACTAAGCTGCGTTCCTTGCCCCCCTCTTTGAGGGGGGTAGGGGGGAGTAACGTTTCGTGGATGCTGATGGGCTGCGATTTTGAGAAAGTGTTCCTCTGAAACGACGACACCCCCTCAGCCTTCGGCAGCTCCCCCAGCGGGGGAGCCAAGGGACGGTGCAAATTGTCAACACAATACGATAAAGGAGAAAAAACATGGAAAAGAATGAAAACAAGCTGGTAAAAATCAAGCTGCCTCTGACCCGGAATGACAAGGAGGATGTGTTTGTTGGGGTCAACGGACGCACCTGGCAGATCGCCCGGGGGGTGGAGGTGGAGCTGCCCTGGAATGTGGTGAAGGTGCTGGAGCGCCAGGAGAAGATGCTGGCTCAGGCTCTGGAATTTGAGGACAGGGCCGCCAAGCCCCTGGAGCAGCTGGAAAAGAAGGGCTGAGCATGACGGCACTGGACGCGATCCGCTGGGTGGACGAGAAGAAGCACAACGTCTGCTGCCTGGAGGACAAGCTGCGCTGGCTGAACCAGGTGGAGAAAATGGCCGCCCAGCTCCGGGCCCGGTGCGGCTTGGAGCAGGAGGACATGGAAGTGGGGCCGGAGACGGTGCTGACCATGGAAACGCCATATGACGCCCTGTATTTCCGCTTTCTGGAAGCCCAGATCGACTACACCAATCAGGAATACCTGAAATACAACAACGCCATGAGCCTGTTCACCGCCCTGTGGCAGGAATACGCCAATTCCCTGCGCCGGTGCAGCGGGGCGGTGGGGCGGAGAAACTTCTTTTAGGAGGGGATGCAATGCGGTTTGTGAAGCTGGAAGCGGCTCCCGCCAGCCGGGAGACCCTGTCGGTATTCGGGGGCTACAATGCCAATTGCCGCATCGGCGACGGGGAGCTGGCGGCCATGGAGAATCTGTGCTCTGACCGATATCCCCTGCTGTCCACCCGGAAAAAACGGGGGGTATTCGCCCAGCCGAGAAACCCCCAGGGCCTCATTGCCCGGGACAGCCTGTGCTGGGTGGACGGCTCCCGGTTCGTCATCAACGGCTACGGGGTGGAGCTGGGGCTTTCGGAACGGAAGGAGGACTGCCCCAAGCGGCTTTTGTCCATGGGGGCCTATGTGGTGATCTTCCCGGACAAAAAGTACATCAATACCCTGGATTTGACGGATTTCGGCAATTTGGAGGCAGTACACACCACCTCCGGCACCGTGACCTTCACTCCGGCCGCCGCCGACGGCGCTCCCCTGCTGCCCAGCTATACCCAGCCCCAGGAGCCGGAAAACCCGGAGAACATGGCCCTCTGGCTGGATACCTCCCAGCAGCCCCCGGCCCTGGTGCAGTGGTCGGCGGGCACGGGAATGTGGGTCAGCGTGGAGAGCACCTATGTGAAGCTCTCCGCCCCCAACATCGGTGCTGCCTTTCGGGAGGGGGACGGCGTTTCCCTCACCGGCGTCCCGGAAGGGGTGGCGGAGCAGGGGGTGATCACCCTGCGGGGGGTGGATTTTTTGGTGGTGCCGGGGCTGCTGGCGGGGCAGCTGACCAGTGACAATCCCATGACCATCAGCCGCAGGGTGCCTGTGATGGACTATGTGATCGAATGCGGCAACCGGCTCTGGGGCTGCCGCTACGGCCCCAACGGGGCGGGGCAGATCGTCAATGAAATCTACGCCAGCAAGCTGGGGGATTTCAAAAACTGGAACTGCTTTCAGGGCCTGTCCACCGACAGCTATGCCATGAGCCTGGGGGCGGAGGGGCCCTTCACCGGGGCCATCCAGCATATGGGCTACCCCCTGTTTTTCCGGGAGAACTGCCTGCACAAAATCTATGGAAGCTTCCCATCCAATTTCCGGCTCCAAACCACCCCCTGCCGGGGGGTGCAGCGGGGCAGCGGGGAGAGTCTGGCCATTGTGGGAGAGGTGCTCTTCTACAAGTCCCCCGCCGGGGTCTGCGCCTATGACGGGTCGCTGCCGGTGGAGGTCTCCCAGCCTCTGGGAGATGCCGCCTATTTTGAGGGCGCGGCGGGAGCCCATCGGGGAAAATACTACATTTCCATGGCGGATGCCGGGGGAGAGTACCACCTGTTTGTCTACGACAGGGCGCGGAATCTCTGGCATCGGGAGGACGGCACCCGGGCCCGGTGCTTCTGCTCCTGCCGGGATGAGCTGTATTTTCTGGACGGGGATGGAAGGATCGTCAGCGTATCCGGCACCGGCACCCCGGAGGAAACCATTGCCTGGATGGCGGAAACGGGGGACATTGGCGCCCAGAGCCCGGACAGCAAGTACCTGTCCCGGCTGACCCTGCGGCTGTATCTTGCCCCCGGAGCCGTGGCGCGGCTCTCCATCCGATATGACGAGGAAAGGGTGTGGCAGCCCCTGGCCCAGCTGCGGGGCTCGCCCCTGGGGTCGGTGACGGTGCCGGTGGGGGTGCGGCGGTGCGACCACCTCCGGCTGCGGCTGGAAGGCACCGGGGACATGCGGCTGTATGACCTGACGAAAACCATGGAACGAGGGAGTGATGTGTTTTGACGGCGGTGGAGATTCGCCTGCCGGAGCTTTCCGGGGGCACGGAGGCAGAGCAGCTGCGGCGGATCCAGAGCTACCTCTTTACCCTGGCCCAGCAGCTGCAGTTCGCCTTTGACGCAGTTTCCCGGGAGCAGACTGCCGGGGGCTCCTCCCAGGGCGGCGCATCGGCGGCAGCGGAGCCGGAGCAGAGACCGGTGAACTTTGCCGCCATCAAGGCGCTGATCATCAAAAGCGCCGAAATCACAGAGCATTTTCAGCAGGAGGTGGAAAAGCGCCTTGTTGGCCGCTATCTGGCCCAGTCCCAGTTCGGCACCTACCGGCAGGAGACGGAGCAGCGCATCACCGCCAATTCCCAGGGCATCCGGCAGCAATTTACCAATTTGCAGCAGCTGGAATCGGCGGTGGCGGGGCTGGAATCGGCGGTGATGGAGGTAAACGCCACCATCCGCACTGGGCTCTTGGCAGAAACGGCGGAGGGGCGGAGCATTTACGGCGTGGAGATCGGCCAGCAGGAGCTGGAAAACGGGGTGATCCGATTCCGCAAATATACCCGGCTCACGGCGGAAAAGCTGTCCTTCTATGACTGCAACGATGTGGAGGTGGCCTACATCAGCGACCGCAGGATGTATGTCACCGCCGCGGATGTGGCCCAGATCACCGCCGGAAGCGCCGTGGTGCAGGGGCTGCAAATTGGCGATTACACCTGGGAGCTGGGGGCCGACGGCCACCTGAGCCTCCGCTGAGGAAAGGAGTTTACATGGCACAGAAAAAAGAATACGCCGCCTCCCAAAAGGTTTTGGAGGCGGAGGCGGCGCTGCAGGAGCAGAAAAACAAAAAGCCGGAGCAGTACCAGTCCGCCTATGAGGCTCAGCTGAAGCAGGTGATGGACAGGATCCTGAACCGGGAGGATTTCCGCTACAATCTGGACGGGGACGCCCTTTACCGGCAGTACCGCAATCAGGCTGTTCAGAATGGCAGGCTGGCCATGGCGGACACCATGGGGAAGGCTGCGGCCCTCACCGGGGGCTACGGCAGCAGCTATGCCCAGTCCGCAGGCCAGCAGGCCTACAACCGGCAGCTGGATGCCCTGGCTGACCGAATTCCCGAGCTGTACAATCTGGCGATGAACCAGTATCAGCTCAAAAATCAGCTTTTGGAGCAGAAATATAACCTGCTCTCCGGGGCGGAGCAGCAGGAATACGGGCGCTATCGGGACGCCCTGGCAGCCTGGCAGCAGGAGGCCGACCAGCTGTGGCAGCGCTACACCGATGAACGGGCCGCCGACTACGACACCTACCGGGACGAGGTGGCCGACTGGAAGTGGCAGCAGGAGTTTGACGAATCCCGCCGCCGCTATGACCAGCAGTGGGAGGCGGAGCATCCGGCCGTTCAAAACGTCCCGCCGGTCTACACCGCGCCCCAAACCTCGGGGAAAAAGACCACGAAAACGTCCAACACCTCCTCCACCGTCGCTTCCTTCACCGACAAGCTCAGGGACCTGTTCAGCAAGCTCTCGGCGCTGAAAAAGAGGTAGAGCATGGAAGTGACCAGTTGTGAGATCATCGGAGGCCTGTCCGCCCTGCGGCTTACCTTCAACGTGACCCAGGATGTGGCAGGAAACCGCTCTGCGGTGCGGCTGAACCGGGTGGAAATGCGCACCCTGGTCAGCATCACCCCCATCACCTGCTGCCTTGCGGGAGATGTGTATGTCAACGGTGTCCACGCCGGGGTGATGAACCTGACCAATACCACTGCCTGCGTGGTGGATTTGAGCCAGGAATACAGCGGCGGCAGTGAGGGGGATGTGCTGTTCAGCGGCTTCGAGGTGTGGGATGTGCCGGTGGAGCATGGGCAGGACGGTGGGGCGGAGATCACCGTCCAGGCCGGCGTGGCGGTGTACAGCAATCTGCAAAAGCTGGACTACAGCATCAGCGGCAGGGTCACCACGGCGCTGCCCCGGATCCCCAGAGTGTCCGCGCTGACGGCGGCGGGGGTGGCGCTGGGTCAGAAGATGACCCTGGCCCTCAGCCGGGCGGCGGCGGGCTTTCAGGATACCGTCACCTGGCGCTGCGGCACCCGGAACGGCACCCTGGCGGAACGGACGGAGGAAACAGCGCTTACCTGGACGGTGCCCCTGGAATTGGCGGCCCAGGCCCCGGAAGCGATTCAGGTGCCGGTGGTGCTGACGGTGACCACCTTTTATGGGGGAGCCCAGGTGGGCAGCCGGGACACGGAGGTCAGCTGCACCGTGCCGGAGAGCGTGGTGCCCACGGTGACGGCGGTGGTGACGGATCGGCTGGGCTACGCCAATCAATTCGGGGGCTATATTCAGGGCCAGAGCCAGGCCAGGGTGGTGACCCAGGCGGCGGGGGCTTATGGTTCCACCATCCGTCAGATTCGGGTGTGCTGCGGCGGCCTCAGCGGCACCGGGGCGGAAACCTGCTTTGCCCTGGAGCAGAGCGGCAACGTGGCCCTTTCCGTCACCGTGACGGACAGCCGGGGCAGAACCGCCGCCTGGGAGGGCAATCTTACCGTGCTGCCCTATGCAAAGCCCCGGGTGAGCATCCGGGAGGCCTGCCGCTGTGATGAGGAGGGCACCCCTCAGGCGGATGGGGCGTGGCTGAAGCTGGTGTTTGACGGAGCAGTCACCGCTTTGGAGGGGAACAGCGCCGCCTATCGCTGCCTGTGCACCGTCCACGGCGGCGGGGACACCAGGCAGGTGGAGCTCACCGATTACCAAAATCAGCAGACCGTCACCGGAGGCGTGGTGCTGCTCACCGCCGGGGCGGACACGGGCTACGACTGCCGCATCACGGTGCAGGACGAATTCTGCACCGTGGAAAGCGAAGCGGCCCTGGTCAGCGTGGCCTTTGCCCTGCTGGATTTTTGCCGGGGCACCAAGGCGGTGGGGATCGGTATGCGGGCGAAAAATCCGGGCAAGCTGAGCATCGGCCTGGACGCGGACATGGGGGAGCACCGAATTGGCAATCTGCCGGAACCGATAGAGGATACCGACGCGGCCACCAAGGCCTATGTGGATGGGTGCATTCTCCGGCTGGCTCAGCGTTTGGGACTGGAGGCATGAGAAAGGAGGAATTATGACAAAAATCACGTTAATTTGCCGGGGCGGCCTGGCAAGAGCCAAGGTGGAGGGGAGCCTGACCCAGGGCATGGTGGGCATTCCCGTGACCCTGGACTGCGACGAGGCCTGGGAGGGGCTTTCCAGGCAGCTGAAGGTGCGCTGCGGCGGGGTGGTTCGCACGGCTGCGGCGGAGGGGGACACCGTCTGCCTGCCCTATGAATGCCTGATTGCCGGGCAGCGGCTGGACTGCGGCCTGGACGGCTGGGACAGCGGCGGAACCCTGCGCATCCCCACCAACTGGGCCTGCTGCGGCCCGGTGCTTTATTCGGTTGCGGAGGTGGACGGGGAGCCGGGCGCTCTGCCCGCCCCTCCCGAAGACACGGTGAGCAGGCTTCTGGAGCGCATGGAGCAGACGGAGCAGTCGGTGCAGACCCTGAGCCAGCAGGTGGAGCAGCTCCCCCAGTCCGTTCCCCAGGTGACGGAGCAGACCGTGGCGGGCTGGGGCTTCACCAAGAACACCGGCAGCTACTCCAAGCCCGCCGCAGGCATCCCGGAGGCGGATCTGTCTGCGCAGGTTCAGGAAAAGCTCAATGCCGCCGGCACCGGAACGGCGGAGCTGCCGGAGAATGTGGTGCTCTATGAGGAGGACCCCACCGCCGATGAAAGCGACCTGACCATGCAGGAGCTGCTGGACAAGCTGACCCTGGAAGCCGACGATACCTACATCTATCTGAAATATGGGGAGACCGTTCTTGGAATGGTGGAAGCCGGTTCCGGCGGCGGAGGAACGGGAACCGTTTACTGCACCTCTATCGCCATCGACCAGAGCGAATTGAGCATTGCTCTGGCAGACACCGGGGATCATGCGCTTTCTGCAACGGTTCAGCCTGTTGACTGCACCCAGATCGTGAAATGGTACACCAGCAACACCGCCGTGGTGACCGTGGACAGCACCGGCAAGCTCACCCCGGTGGGACAGGGCACGGCCACCATCACCGCAAAATGCGGCACCCAATCGGACACCATGACGGTGACGGTGGTGGACAATTCCGTGAAGGTGTATTTTGGATATTATTCGAGCTGGTCTTATAATACTCCGTCTGCCCCTCTTCTTGCCGCCCGCAGCGACAGAGGATACTCAAGCAGTCTTTCTTCTGACAATCTCCACAAGCACAACGGGGAGGAAGCTGACAGCGAACATTCAAGAGCAATCAGAATCGAACCCGGCTGCACCTATAAGCTGCGCTATTCCGGCACGGATACCAACTGGTATGAGGGCTGGTGCATCCTGTCCGACACGGAAAAGCTCAAGGACTACGGCTGGCAGAACATCGGAAGCTCGAAGGAGGTCACCATCAATAATACATACGAAACTGGAATTTACCTGTATATGAGCCTGAAATATGGTTCTGCCGGCGCCACCGCCGTGACGGATACGATGCTCACAGAGTTCATCTCTCATTTTACCATGGAAAGGGTGATGTAATATGGGATATCTTCTGAAAACAAAGGATGGGCAGTATATCACGCGGCCCATCTCCCATCCGGCCACGGATGCGCAAGTGCGGGCCCAGCTGCTTTCCCTGTCACAGTCCGGCAATCTGGCGGTTCAGAGCACCCAGAATGCCAAAATCACCGCCCACCGGGGCTACCATGTGACCGCAAAGCAGAACACCATTGCCGCCTACAAAGCGGCGGCGGAGGCGGGCTTCCAGTGGATCGAGGTGGACATCCACACCACGGCGGACGGGGTGATGGTCATGGGGCACAACACCACCGTCACCATGTACAATGCCGGTACGGCGGTGTCCGTTTCCTTCCCCTCCGCAAGCTATGCTGCCATCAAAGGCTACACCTGGGACGCCGCCGGGAACTATCCTCTGGCGACCCTCAGCCAGACCCTGAACGCCATGAAGCGCTATCCCATGACCATTGTGCTGGATTTGAAAACCGGCTCCAATGAGGCGGTGCTGCGGGAGGTCTGCCGATGCGGCATGGCTGACCATGTTTACCTGAGCTTTACCTCGGTGGATGGTGCATTGAACTGGGCGGACACCCTGAACCGGCACAAGCAGATCGGCATTCGGGTGATTCCCACGGACTATGAAAAGCTGTGTACCCTGGCAGCAGCGGTTTCCAATCCCATTCTGGCGGATGTGAATGCCTCTATGATGGCGTCCTCCGATAGCTGGCGGCAGTATTTTTCCAATGCCCTCTCCTCCGGGGTGCCCATTATGATGTCGGGGTGCACCTTGACAAACAAGGCCATGTGGTGCGTTGTTACCTCCGGCGTGATGGCCAATGACGATCTGAACATCAGCTTTTCGGATTTCCTCAGTGCCATTTCCGCAGACCTGACCAAGAGCTGCACCCTCACTGCCTCGGCTTCCAGCGCCTCCGTGGCAGCGGGGGCCTACACGGAGGTGACGGTCAGCAGCGATTTGAGCGACCCGGCGGGCTACGTTTACGCCTGCTCTGCCGACCCGGCCGTGGCTGCGGTGGCCCAGCAGAGCTTTGGAAAACAGTGCACCCTTCGCATTCTGGGCAAGAAGGCGGGCAGCACCACCGTCCGGGCCTTTACCGCCGCCGGGGACTACCGGGATATCGCCGTCACGGTGGCGTAGAAAGGAGCGTGGCAATGGGAAAAATCACGGTGCGTCAGGCCCAGGACTATCTGGACGCCCTGGGCTACCGGCTGAGCAACGACGGCATTCCCGGGCCCAAAACCCAGGCCGCCCTGGGGCAGTTCCGCCGGGATCATCACCTGCCGGACAACCTGACAGAGCAGGAGCTTTTCCTTCTGCTCCGCCAGGAGGCGGGAAAACCAGAGGAAAAAACCCAGAACCCCCAGGGCTTTTGGGAGAACATCCGCTATTTCAGCCGGGAGGAGCCGGGCATTGCCTGCCCCTGCGGCCGCTGCGGCGGATTCCCGGTGGAGCCCGGGGAGGAGCTGATGGAAGCCGCCGATGGGATTCGGGAGGAATTGGGCCCCATGGTTCCCAGCAGCACGGTTCGCTGCCAGGCCCACAACGACGAGCTGCCCGGCAGCGTGAAAAATTCCAGGCATATCCTGGGCAAGGCCATGGACTTTTCCTGCCCCAAGGCCACCCCGGAAAGGATCGCGGAATGTCTGGAACGAAAAAAGAACGAAGGAACCATCCGCTACTGGTACGCCATGTCCGGCGGCTGGTATCACTTCGACGTGGAGTAAAGGAGGAAGGATGAGCGAGGCAATTTTGACGGCGCTGATCACGGGGGGCCTGTCCCTGGCGGGGGTGGTGCTCTCCAACCTGGCGGCGGGGCGGAAAACCGAGCAGAGCATCCGCGTCAGCCAGGCGGTGACGGATGCCAAGCTGGAAGCGCTGACGGAGGAAGTCCGGGAGCACAACGGGTTTGCCAGAAGGATGCCCGTGGTGGAGGAGCAAATCCGGGTCATTAACCATAGGTTAGCGGACCTGGAGCATGGAGGAGGAAAGGTATGATCAACTGGAAGGTAAGAATCCGCAACCGGGCCTTTTGGGTGGCCCTGATTCCGGCGGTGCTGCTGCTGGTGCAGTATGGAGCGGCCATGTTCGGCATCAGCCTGGATTTGGGAGAATTCGGCAACCGGGTGGTGGCGGCGGTGAACCAGCTCTTCGCCGTGCTGACCATTCTCGGCATCGTCAACGACCCCACCACCGCAGGGCTTTCTGACAGCGAGAACGCACTGACCTATCAGGTGCCGAAACGGTAAACACCCCGGAAAACCCGAATGGATGCCATGTGGTGCCATTCAACAACTCCGCACCATCGTAGGGCGGAGGGGGGAAAATATACACACGCACCTTCGTAGGGGCGGCTATTAGCCGCCCGTAAGGTGATGGTTTTTGAGTGGCTGGGTGAATGGTATCGGGTTTTGGGTTGGTGCGGATTGGCCCAACCTGGCCGATATTTTTGAGTTTGTACCGCGCGGGCGGCTGATAGCCGCCCCTACAAAAGCTGGGGGGAATTACCTACTCTTTCTGAAAAACCATATAAAAAAGCACCCCTCGGGGTGCTTTTTTGGTATCAGTCTTTTTCCAGCAGGAGCTCGGCGATCTGGATGGCGTTGGTGGCGGCGCCCTTGCGAACCTGGTCGCCGCAGCACCACAGGCACAGACCGTTGTCGTCGGTCAGGTCGGGGCGGATGCGGCCCACGAACACGATGTCCTGGTTGCTGGTGTCCAGGGGCATGGGGTACTGCTTGTTGGCCAGGTCGTCCACTAGTTTGCAGCCGGGGGCATTGGCGATGGCCTCTCTTGCTTCGGCGACGGAGACGGGCTTGTCGAAGTGCAGGCTCACGGAGATGGAGTGGCTGCGGACAACGGGAACACGGACGCAGGTGCAGCTGACCTTCAATTCGGGCAGGTGCATGATCTTCCGGCCCTCGTTCTGCATCTTCATCTCCTCGCTGGTGTAGCCCTCAAACTGCTCGCCGCCGATCTGGGGAATCAGGTTGTAGGCGATCTGGTGGGAGAACACCTTGGGCTCATAGCTTTCGCCGTGGGCCAGGGCCTTCACCTCGCTCATCAGCTCAATGGGGCCGCCGGCACCGGCGCCGGACACCGCCTGATAGGTGGAGGCGGTCATGGTGCGGATGGGGCTGATGGCGTTCAGGGCGTTGACGGCGGTGACGGTGATGATGGTGGAGCAGTTGGGGTTGGAGATGATGCCGTGGTGGTTCTTCACGTCCTCAGGGTTGATTTCGGGGACGATCAGGGGCACGTTGGGGTCTAAGCGGAAGGCGGAGGAATTGTCCACGAACACGGCTCCTGCCTTCACAATGGCGGGGGCGAACTTCTGGGCAATGTCGTTCTCCGCGGCGCCCAGCACAATGTCCACGCCCTCAAAGGCCTCGTCCCGGGCCTCCCGGATGGTCACGTCCTCTCCCTTAAATTTCAGGGTCTTCCCGGCGGAACGGGCAGAGGCCAGGGGAATCAGCTTGCCAACGGGGAAATTCCGCTCAGCCAGAATCTTCATCATTTCCTGTCCCACAGCGCCGGTGGCACCCAGGACGGCAACGGTATATTGTTTCATAGAAAAACCTCCAAAAGTTTTTTGAAAAACCAATGTAGTAGTTAGTAACTCCTAAAAGTTTACTTTCGTAGGGCGGTTTTCTGACCCCGCCGACCAGGTTGCGCATTTTGCCCTGGCACGATTCAACGAAAGTGCTTTCATCTCGTTACGTTTCGGCGGGGTCAGAAAACCGCCCTACAAAAAGTGTATTTTTAAGTGTGACAAGCTAGTAGGGGATGATTACTTTACAAAGCTGTCATACAGCACCCGGATGGCGGTCTTGAAATCCTTGTTGTCCACGCCGAAGATGATGTTGAGTTCGTCGGGGCCCTGGTTGATCATGCGGATGTTGACCCCCGCCTCGCCCAATGTGGCGAAAATCTTGCCGGAGATGCCGGGACGGAAGGCCATCTTCCGGCCAACGGCGGCAACCACGGCGATCTGGTCGTGGACGGTCAGGGTGTCGGGCTCCAGCTCCTTCTGAATTTCCGCCATGATGGTGTACAGGCTGGAGGCCACCGCCTCGGTGGGCATCACTACGGACACGTTGTCAATGCCGTTGGGCACATAGTCGATGGATACGTTGTGGCGCTCAAAGATGGACAGCACCTTGCGGAGGTAGCCAACCTGCCCGCTGAGCCCCCGCTTGCTCAAAGACACCACGCTGAAATCCTTCTTGCCGGTGATGCCGGTGATGAACCGATCCGGGTCGGAATCCCCGGAGAAGGACTCCTTGATCATGGTGCCCGGATCGTTGGGGGCGTTGGTGTTGCGGATGTTCAGGGGGATGTTCTTTTCCCGGACGGGGAAGATGGTGCCCTCGTGGAGCACCTGGGCGCCGGAGTAGCTCAGCTCCCGCAGCTCGTCATAGGTGACCTGAGGGATGGTCTGGGGATCATCCACGATCCGGGGGTCGGCCATGAGGATGCCGGACACATCGGTCCAGTTCTCATACACGTCTGCGTCCAGGGCAGCGGCGGCCAGCGCGCCGGTGATGTCGGAGCCGCCCCGGGTGAAGGTGCGGATCTTGCCGTCGGGCATCATGCCGTAGAAACCGGGAATCACCATGCCGAAGCCCTTGTAGCGGTCCTTCAGCAGGGCATAGGTGGCATCCTGATCCACGGAGCCGTCGAACTTGAAGCGAATCCAGTCGGCGGCGTCCACAAACTGGAAGCCCAGGAAGGCCGCCATCAGCTTGGCGGAGAAATATTCGCCCCGGCTGGCCAGCTCATCCTGGCTGACCATTTTCCGGTCCAGTCCGCTTTTCAGGGCGGCGAACTCGGATTCCAAATCCAGCTCGATGCCCAGTTCGTCCCGGATTTCCAGATACCGGGAGCGGATCATTTCAAAAATATTGGAGCAGTCCACCCCGTACTGGGTGTGGGCGTGGCACAGGTATAATAAATCCGTGATCTTGTGGTCGCCGGAGAAACGCTTGCCGGCGGCGGAGACCACCACCACCCGGCGCTCCGGGTCGGCCATCAGAATGTCCCGAATCTTGCGGTACTGCCCGGCGTCGGCCATGGAGCTGCCGCCGAATTTCACTACTTTCATGTATGTTCCTCTCTCTTTTTGGGATGCCTTACTCCGCGATGGCGGCAAGGAAGGCTTCGGGGTTCTCTTTCAGCCAGGCGTGGATGTCGCTGACTGCCACGGGGGCGGTAATCACCGCGTCACCCCAGTGCTCTGTGACCTCCCCTGCCCAGCTGCCCCGAACGTAGTAGCGCAGTGTTTCACTGTTGTCCGCCTGCTGGGGGGCACCGTAGGGAGCATAGAAGCCCTTGCCGGAGAGCACATCCACCAGATCCTGCACCACATTGTATGCGGTGGGGTAGCGGCCTGCGCCCTGGCCGAAGAAGCTCATGCGGTCAGAGGTCTCGCCCACGAAGGTGATCAGGTTGTAGTTCAGGGGCACGGCGGCCTCGGGGGTGCCCTCGTCCACCAGGGTGGGCTGGACGTAGGCGCTGAAGCCCTGCTCCGTCCGCTTGCCGGTGGAAATCAGCTTGCACACCCTGCCGTGGGCTCTGAAATTCTCCACATCGGCGGCAGTGATGCGGCTGATGCCTGCCACGGGAACGCTCTCCTTCTCCAAAGAGATGCCGAAGGCGATGTTGGAGGACAGAATCACCTTGTGCCAGGTGTCGATGCCCTCTACGTCGGTGGCGGGGTTAGCCTCGGCGTAGCCCAGCTTCTGGGCCTGGCGGAGGGTCTCCATATAGTCGGAGCCCTTGCGGGTCATGTTGTCGAGAATATAGTTGCAGGTGCCGTTCATGATGCCGCCCACCTGCTGGATTTTCTGCACCCGGCGGGAGCGCTCCAGCTCACTGAGCCAGCCGATGCCGCCGCCCACGGCAGCGGTGCAGCGCAGCTTCACGCCCATGCGGGCAGCCAGGGGAACCAGCTCGTCATAGAAGGTGCACACCAGCGCCTTGTTGGAGGTGACCAGGTTTTTGCCTGCCTTTAAGGCGGCGCTGGCGAACTCAAAGCTGGGATGCAGACCGCCCATGGCCTCCACCACGGTGTCGATTTCCGGGTCGTTCAGAATGTCGTTAAAATCCTTCACTGCCTGGGCGTCGGGGAGCTGAATGTCCTCCAGGCACAGAACCTTGGTCACCTGCATGTCGTGTCTTTTCTGGATGATCTCATAAACACCCCGGCCAACCACGCCGAATCCGCACAAACCGATTTTCATAATAGTCCTCCGTTATTCAAATTGTATGGGAAGGGGCTTTTGAAACGGGGCGGATTCTGTATGCGCTACAAAAACAAACATCCCCGTGAAAAGGTACTTGCAATTTTTCATGGTTCAGTATATCATATACCTTGTCATATTTCAACTGCAACAAAAAGCCAATGATTTCGACTGTTCCCGCTTCTTTTTGTGCAAATAGTTAATTGTTGAGGAGGAAACCATGCTTTACCACTCTACCAGAAATAAGGAATTTTATGTGGATAGTGCCGAAGCCGTGCTGGAGGGCCTGGCCCCGGACGGCGGGCTGTACATGCCCCGGGAGCTTCCCGCCTTCGATTGGAAGAAATGCCTCACCGGCACCAGCCAGCAGATGTCCTCCATGATCCTCTCCGCCCTGCTGCCGGACATTTCCGATATGGACGATCTGGTTGCCAAGGCCTACACCGGCAAATTCGAGACCGAGGCGCTGACCCCCACCGTGCCTGTTGGGGAGAATTTCGTTTTGGAGCTGTTCCGGGGCCCCACCTCCGCCTTTAAGGATGTGGCCCTTTCCATGCTGCCCCAGCTGCTCACCGCCGCCAAAAGCCTCAAGAATGAGAAAAAGGACATTCTGATCCTCACCGCTACCTCCGGCGACACCGGCAAGGCGGCGCTGGTGGGCTTCCAGGATGTGCCCGGGGTGCGCATCTGCGTGTTCTATCCCGATGGGGGTGTCAGCCAGGTGCAGCGGGCCCAGATGGTGACCCAGGAGGGCAGCAACGTGGCGGTGTGCGCCGTGAAGGGCAATTTTGACGATGCCCAGACCGGGGTGAAGCAGATTTTCACCCAGTGCCAGGGAAAGGAGCTGCCCTTCAGTCTGTCCAGCGCCAACTCCATCAACATTGGCCGTCTGGCGCCCCAGGTGATGTACTATTTCCGCTCCTACCGGGATTTGCTGGATGCCGGGAAGATCAAGCTGGGGGACCGGGTGAATTTCTCCGTGCCCACCGGCAATTTCGGCGACATTCTGGCGGGGTACCTGGCAAAGCGGCTGGGGCTGCCTGTGGGGACGCTGATCTGCGCCTCCAACGCCAACAACGTGCTCACCGACTTCATCCGCACCGGCACCTATGACCGCCGCCGCCCCCTGCTGAAAACCACCTCCCCCTCCATGGACATTCTGGTGTCCTCCAATCTGGAGCGGCTGTTATACCTGCTGTCCGGGGATACTGCCCTGGTGGCGGACTTGATGGAAAAGCTCCGCCAAGATGGGGCGTATACCGTGCCCGATTCCTTGAAGGAAGCCATCCAGAAAGAATTCTGGGCCGGCTGCTGTGACGATGCCCGGGCCGCCAAGGTCATGGGCAGGGTCTACAAGGAGCAGGGCTACCTCTGCGACCCCCACACCGCCGCCGGCTTCGCCGCCGCGGAGGATTATGCGGCTGCCACCGGGGATCAGACCCCCTTGGTGATCCTCTCTACCGCCTCCCCCTATAAGTTCCCCGCCGCCGTGCTGTCCGCCATCGGAGGGGACACCAGCGGCGACGAGTTCCAGCAGATGGATCGCCTCCATGAGATCACCGGCGTCCCCATCCCCACCCCCCTGGCCACCCTCCGTGGCAAACAGGAGCGCCATACCGATGTGATTGAGAAAGAAAAGATGCTGGATTACGTCATGAGCCTTTGAGAAAACGGTAAATTGTTGTTTGGCGGTTTGAATGTACCGGGTATCGATGTGCGCACCGGCCATGCCCCCCTTGTGTAA
>CAMCKD010000029.1 GCA_945875335.1 uncultured Clostridia bacterium
CCAAACACTCAGGTTACCAACCTGGCGGGCGGCTGGTAGCCGCCCCTACGATGGCATTGATTAAGTAAATACTTCTTTTGCTGTGTGAAACCGATAAGCACTTTATAAAATAACGGAGGTGTTTTGATGAAAAAAACGATTTCTTTACTGGCGCTTTCCATTCTGCTCTGCGGGCTGGGATTTTCTGTCCGGGCTGAGGCAGCGGCCTCTGTCCAGGAAATCATGGAAAACATGACCCTGCGGCAAAAGGTGGGGCAGCTGTTTATCGTCCGCCCGGACGCACTGGATTTCTCCCAGACCCAGGAGCAGATCGACAACGTGAAAGAAAAGGGCGTTACGGAGCTGACGGAGGGTATGCGTGCCGCACTGGAGGAATACCCGGTAGGCGGCGTGGCGCTCTTTGGGAAAAACATTGAAAGCCCGGAGCAGCTTCGGCTCTTTACCTCCCAGTTGAAAACGGCGGAGGCCCTGCCCCTGTTTCTGGCTGTGGATGAAGAAGGAGGGCTGGTGGCTCGTCTGGCCAACAGCAAGAGCTTCGACCTGCCGAAATACCCCAGCGCCTCTGAGACGGAGGACGCAGGACAGATGGGGCGCACCATCGGCGCTTATTTGAAGGACTACGGCTTTAACATGGACTTTGCCCCGGTGGCGGATGTGAATTCCAACCCGGATAACCCCGTCATCGGCAAGCGGGCCTTTTCCAATGATGCCCAGGTGGTTCGGAAGAAGGCCGCGGCAATGGCAGAAGGCTTGCAGGAAAATGGGATCCTGCCGGTCTACAAGCACTTCCCCGGCCACGGCGATACCGCAGAGGACAGCCACGCAGAGCTGGCGGTGGTGCACAAGACCCTGGAACAGCTGCAGGAGCTTGAATGGGTTCCCTATGAAAATCAGAAGCTGCCGGCGGTAATGGTGGCCCATGTTGCCGCCCCGGAGGCGGGGGTGGAGGGCCCGGCATCCCTGTCCCACACCGCCATTACCGGGTGGCTCCGAGGACTGCTGGGACACGAAGGACTGGTGATCACCGATTCCCTTTCCATGTCCGCAATTACCAATACCTATTCTCCCAGCGAGGCCTGCATCCAGGCCATTGAGGCAGGGGTGGATATTCTGCTGATGCCCGGTTCTCTGCGGGAAGCCATGGACGGAGTGGAAGACGCGGTGAAGAGCGGACGAATTTCAGAGGAACGGATCGACGAGAGTGTCCGCCGGATTCTCACCGCGAAGCAGTCCATGGGGCTGCTTGGCACCGAATCCGATTATGTTTCATAACTTGCTCCCTTCCCTTTCTTAATCGTTTAATCCTCTCTTTCAATTGGAGAATCTCATAGGGGAAACGGCATTTTAAGTATTTTGCCAAAATCCATTGATTTTCTTCGGGGCTTTTTGTATAATAAGCAGAGAAATTCCCGTAAATCAACCATCGACGATCTGAAAGGAGCATCCCACCCATGATTCACTATCACGCAACCCCCTCCCCCGAGGTCACTGCCAGTGAGCAGACCCACAGCGATTTCATCCGTCGGATTTCCGGCGAGTGCATGGTGCTGCTGGAAAATGACGGCACCCTGCCCCTGTCCGGCCCCCAGGAGGTGGCGCTTTACGGCAACGGCGCCCGGGCCACCGTGAAGGGCGGCACCGGCAGCGGCGAGGTCAACAGCCGGTTCAACGTCACCGTGGAGCAGGGTCTGGAAGCAGCGGGCTTCACCGTCACCACCAAGGAATGGCTGGCAGAGCAGGATCGGGTCATTCAGGAGGAATTCGGTGCTTACATGGCCGATGTTCACCAGCGGGCGGAAGCACTGGGCATTCCCGATTTCTTTGTGATTTTCAATGAGCATTTCATTCCCAAGGCCCTGGCTCCCTTCCAGAAGGCGGAAGGCGATATTGCCATCTATGTGCTGGGCCGGAATTCCGGCGAGGGCAGCGACCGCTGCGCCGAAGAGGGGGACTATGAGCTGACCCAGGCGGAAATCGATCTGCTCACCGCATTGGGCCAGAACTACAAGAAGGTCATCCTGCTGCTGAACATCGGCGGCATTGTCAACGCGGCCACCCTGAAAGCCATCCCCGGCATCAACTCCATCCTGCTCATCTCCCAGAGCGGCAACATGGGCGGCCACATCGTGGCGGATGTGCTGCTGGGCAAGAGCATTCCCAGCGGCCGCCTGACGGACACCTGGGCGGAAAAGTACATGGATTACCCCTCCTCCGCCGCCTTCAGCCACAACAACGGCAACTGGAACGACGAATACTACACCGACGGCATCTTCGTGGGCTATCGCTACTTTGACACCTTCAATGTGACCCCGGTGTATCCCTTCGGCTACGGCCTGAACTACACCACCTTCTCCATGGAGACTTTGGGCGCCTGCGCCGATGAAAAGACCGTTTCCGTCACCGTGAAGGTCAAAAACACCGGCAGCTTCCCAGGTCGTGAAGTGGTCCAGGTCTACGGCTCCGCCCCTCAGGCAGGACTGGAAAAGCCCATGCAGGTACTCTGCGGCTTCGGCAAGACCCGGCTGCTGCAGCCCGGCGAAGCCCAGACCCTGAAGGTCAGCTTCGATTTGACCAATCTGGAAAGCTATGACCCCGCCAAGGCCGCCTATGTGCTGGAAGCCGGAGAATATGTGATTCGGGTGGGCGTCAACAGCCGCAATACCCATGTGGCCGCTCTGCTGAAGCTGGATGATACCGTGGAAACCAAAAAGGTGAAGAACATCTGCCCCCTGGACGAGGAATTCGAGGAAATCTCCCGGGCCGGTGTGCAGAGCTGGGTTCCCGAGAACGAGGCGGCAGAAAAGGCTGCTGCCCCGGTGTTTGCTCTCAGCGCCGCCAAAATCCCCACAATTACCGTGGAATACGCCGGTGAGCCCGAAGCCTTTGCTCCCGCCGGCACCGACCATGTGATCACCCTGGAGGAAGTCCGGGACGGCAAGTACACCATGGAGCAGCTGGTATCTCAGCTGACTGTGGAAGAAATGGCCGAATGGTGCGTGGGTGCTGCCAGAGACAACGAAAATGTCATCGGTTCCGCCTCCAAGGCCGTCCCCGGCGCTGCAGGAGAAACCAGCCTGGCGCTGGCGCACCGTGGCGTGCGGGATATGATCAACGCCGACGGCCCTGCCGGTCTGCGTCTGATTCCCCATTTCCGCACCGACGCGGAGGGCAAGCTGCTGCCCGGCGGCTCCGCCATCGGCGGCATGGCAGAGGACTTCGCCCCCAAGCAGGAGGGGGACGTGGACTACTACCAGTACTGCACCGCCATCCCCATCGCCTGGCTGCTGGCCAGCTCCTGGGATTTGGAGCTGATTGAAAAATGCGGCGACGTGGTGGGCGCGGAAATGGAGACCTTCGGCGTTCGGGTCTGGCTGGCCCCTGGCATGAACATCCACCGCAATCCTCTGTGCGGCCGGAACTTTGAATACTACTCCGAGGATCCCCTGCTCTCCGGCCTGTGTGCGGCGGCAGACGTGAAGGGCGTGCAGAAGCATCCCGGCGTTGGCACCAGCATCAAGCACTATTTCGCCAACAACCAGGAGGACAATCGGATGTACTGCAACGCCCACATCAAGGAGCGGGCCATCCGGGAAATCTACCTGCGCAATTTCGGCGTGTGCATCGAGGCCTCCCAGCCCATGACCATCATGACCAGCTACAACCTGATCAACGGTGTCCACGGCGCCAACTGCTATGATTCCATCACCTGCTACGCCCGGGAGGAATGCGGCTTCCAGGGCTACGTTATGACCGACTGGTTCACCAGCAATGCCAAGGTGTCCGGCGCCATGGCCAAGCCCAACCCCAAATACCCCTGCGCCTCCAGCCCCCTGTGCATCTACGCAGGCAACGATGTGCAGATGCCCGGCAGCGAAGGAAACATTGAAGACATCATCACCGCCGTGAAGGACGGCAGCCTGAAGCTGGGCTACCTGCAGCGCTGCGCCGCGAAGCTTCTGGAAATCGACCTGAAATGCGGCAGCTTCCCCGAAGCAGGCCCCTACATTGCAGATAAGAGCCTGAGAAGCTTCGTCACCCAGGAATAATCTTTTCCCCATTGCCGCACCCTCAGACCGAGGGTGCGGCTTTTTTCCTTTTCGACAAATTGTTATTTAGCGCTTCGTAGGGCGGGGTCATGACCCCGCCCTACGAATGGCATCCCTATAAACAACAATTTGCCGCGATATTGAATCATCTGATAGGAACATTTCTTAATAACTTGTTAAAAAATTTAGTCCTGTTTTTTTCCCACATTCTGTGTTATAATGCTGGTAAGATAGAAAGGAAATGGAATTTGCCGGGCTCTTCCCGGTGCATCCTAACATGTTATGGAGGGAAACGGATGTCACTACTCGCATTTCTGGGCGGCCGCCACGACAAAAAAGCCTGGGGCAGGGCGCTGTTTGCGTCCGGGTGCAAGCTGCCCGCCAAGCCGGATGTGAAAAAATACGAAAAAATCACCGACCAGATCATTGCCAACGACTGCAGAATCATCAAGGAATCCGCCCACATCATCCTCACCACCAAAAACGAGGCGGTGCGCAGCAAGCGGAAGATGATCATGTTCAGCCGCTACTCCCATCTGAACCGGCTGGAGCCCTACGCGGCCCGGAAGCAGCGGCCCCTGATCCAGGAGGCCAAAGCAGCAGCCGCCAAGGCCAGGAAGGTGAAATAATCAGCAAAGAGGGTTCTGCCATGAGGAAAACCATCGCGCAAAAAAAGGCGCTGGAGGCCAGCGTCATCAAAAGTCAAATGGAGAAAAACGGCCAGGACTGGCGGCCCGCCGGAAGCAGGAAAAAGGCCCACCCCTTTCTGGGCTTGGGCGCCTGTGTGCCCTTTGCCGCCGTGGGGTATGTGTGCAAATTTATGATTCGGGGCTACAGCTTCACCGCTCTGGTCTGCCTGGGCATCATCGGCGTGATCCTGTTCTACACCCTGATGCCCCTGGTGGGCAGGGTGTTCCCCCAGTTTGCCCGGGTGACCACCATTGTGTTCACCGTGCTTCTGCTGTGCGGTCTGGCCCTGTTCAGCTTCACCGAGTACCACATCATCCAGGCCAGCTTCGGCACCCCGGATGCAGAGGCGGAGTATCTGGTGGTGCTGGGCGCCAAGGTCAGAGACGACGGCCCCTCGGTGTCACTGTGGGATCGGATCAACGCCGCCGCCGACTATCTGAAAGCCCATGAGGATACCATTGCCATCGTCTCCGGCGGCCAGGGAGAGGACGAGCCCATCACCGAAGCCCAGTGCATGCACGACGAGCTGGTGAAGCTGGGCATCGACGAAAGCCGCATCTGGATGGAGGACAAAGCCACCTCCACCGACGAAAACATGCGCTTTTCCCTGGATTTGATCGAGGAAAAAACCGGCACCCGCCCGGAAAGGCTGGCGATTCTCTCCAGCGAGTACCACCTGTACCGTTCCAGCCTGATGGCAAAGAAGCTGGGGATTGAATTTGTGGGTGTGCCGGCCAAGACCTCCCGGCTTTCCCAGCTGGTGAACCACGCCATGCGGGAAGTGGCCGGTGTCTGGCATTTTTACATCTTTGGGAGGTAACCGAATGATTTCAAAAGCCTATGCCGATTACGCCTGGGAGCAGACCGCCGCCCTGCTTGCCATCGACTCCCCCTCGGGCTACACCGAGCAGGCGGCAAAATGGGTGTGCGCCCAGTTCCAGTTTTTGGGCTTCAACGCCTCCATCACCGCAAAAGGTGGTGTGCTGGTGGATTTGGGCGGCACAGATGCCCAGGACGGCCTGCTGCTGGAAGCCCACGCCGACACCCTGGGCGGCATGGTCAGCCAGATCAAGGGCAGCGGCTGCCTGGGTATCACCAGCCTGGGCGGCATGAACGCCAACAACGCCGAGGCGGAAAACGTCCGTATCTACACCCGGGACGGACGGGTATACGAGGGCACCGCCCAGCTCCACGACCCCAGCATCCACGTCAACGGCAGCTACAGCGACACAAAGCGCAGCTGGGACACGGTGGAGATCGTGCTGGACGAGGATGTCCACAGCGCCCAGGACACCCGGGCCCTGGGCATTGAGGTGGGGGATATCGTCTGCTTCGACCCCCGCACCCGCCGCACCGCCTCCGGGTACCTGAAAAGCCGGTTTCTGGACGACAAGCTCAGCGTGGGCATTCTGCTGGGCTTTGCCAAATACTTGAAGGACAACGCCATCACCCCCGCCCGCCGGGTCTACGCCCACATCACCGTGTATGAGGAGGTGGGCCACGGCGGCAGCGCCAGCGTGCCCCAGGGCATCACCGAGGCCATCTCCGTGGACATGGGCTGCGTGGGCGAGGGGCTCAGCTGCACCGAGCGTCAGGTGAGCATCTGCGCCAAGGACTCCGGCGGCCCCTACAGCTACCAGGTGGTGGGCAAGCTCATTGAAGCGGCCAAGCGCACCGGGGCGGACTATGCGGTGGATGTATACCCCCACTATGGCTCCGATGTGGAGGCCACCCTGAGAGCGGGCTACGACCTGCGCCACGGCCTGATCGGCGCCGGTGTGTTCGCCAGCCACGGCTACGAGCGCAGCCACATCGACGGCGTGTACAATACCCTGAAAGTGCTCTGCGGCTATTTGAATCTGGAATAAATTCGCGTGTTTTCGTCAGCAAGACCGTAAATTGTTTTTGCCGCACCCCTGCCCTCCCCTCTGGGGAGGGTGGCCGAGCGCAAGCGAGGTCGGGAGAGGTGTCGTTGGTCTTAGCGTACCAGCAACAAACATTCTACACCCCCTCAGTCAGCCCGTTCGGGCTGACAGCTCCCCCAGAGGGGGAGCCAAGGGTGCGCTTCAAACAACAACTTGTCAACAGGCTGACGCAAGCTGAATAGAACAGCAAAGAATGACTCCCTTTCTGAGACGATCTCGGAAAGGGAACTTTTTGGATATCAGAACTGGGATTTTGCAATATTGTCGGCGATGATTTCGGAATTCTCCACCAGCTTGCCGAAGCCCACCATGGTGAAGCTTCCAACCCAGCTTAATAGAGCGCCCAGGATGGCCGTGAGGATGCCGCTGGCGATGCCCATGATGCCCATTGCACTGTCCGACGTTGTGATGGTGTACCACACCGCCACACCGCCCAGAATAGCGCCAAAAATGCCAAGCCAGCAGAACACCTTCCCCGCGATTTGAATTTTCCTGCCGATGTTGCTGAACATATTCATTCCTCCGTTTCTCTTCTGCCCCAAGGGATACCCCATTCATACCATATTTTGGCATGCTTGTAAAGAGGGCAGCGCAATTCTCTCCGCAATTTCCAGCAGGGGCAGGTCTTCCTCCCGGTGGGTGACCAGCAGGAGCGTCCGACCCCAGCGGAAGCGGCGGATGACCTCCGCTGCCCGAAGGCGGCTGGCTTCGTCCAACCCGGTAAAGGGCTCGTCCAGGGCCAGCAGCTCCCCGGGATACAGCAGCGCCCGGGCCAGGGCAGCCCGCCGGGCCTGTCCCCCGGAGAGGGTGGATACCGGCTGATTCAGGCAGTCTCCCAGCCCCAGCTCCGACAGCAAACGGCGAGCCTCCTCCTCGTTCCATTTGGGCATCGTCATCCGCAGATTTTTCAGGGCAGACAGCTGGGGAAAGAGCCGATCCTCCTGAAACAGGGCAGATTTCCTCGCAGGAATCCCGGAAATGCTCCCTTCCTCCGGCTGCTCCAAGCCCAGAATCAGCCGCAGCAGGGTGGTCTTTCCCGTGCCGGAGGGTGCCATCACCGCCTGACAGCTTCCCTGGGGGATTACGCAGGAGAAGTGGGACAGCACCTGCTTTTCTCCATAGCTTTTTGAGATATTCTGGATGAAAATGTCCATCAGCAGCCCTCCAATGCCTTCAAAAGCCGCTTCAGCAGCCGGGTAAAGGCCCATTCAAAGCCCACGCTGAGCAGCACGATCACCAGCGTCCAGGCAAACAAGTCTCCAATCTCCAAATACACCTTGGCATCATACAGCATTCCTCCCACGCTGCCGCCGCAGACCCCGATGACCTCGGCGGCCACCCCGGCCTTCCAGCATAGGCCCAAAGCCGACCGGCACCCGGAGAGGCAGTGGGGCTCAAATGCGGGCAGATAGATGCCCCGGAGGCGGTTCCAGAAGCTCATGCGGAACACCCGGGCCATTTCCAGCAGCTTGCCGTCAGCCCCCCGGATGCCCTGCAAAAAATTGGAATACAGCACCGGCAGCACCATCAGAAAGGAGATGAAGATGCTGAGCCGCCGGCCGGACAGCCAGAGCAGTGCGATGACAATGAAGGAGGCCACCGGCACCGTCTTCACCGCCGTCAGATAGGGGTGAAGCAGCACCTCCGCCAAGGGGAACCGGGCCGCCAGCGCCGCCAGCACCAGCGCCAGCAGGAAGCCCAGCAGAAAGCCCAGGGTGATTCTGGAAAAGGTAAAGCCCACCGCCTGCCAGAAGTCCCAGGTCTGCATCAGGGCCCACAGCCGCCCGGCCACCTGCACCGGCCCCACCAGCAGCAGAGAATTATGTACCAGCGCCGCCGCCAGCTGCCAGACACACAGCGCCAAAAGGCTGGCAAAGAGCCTTGCCAGCCTTGAGGTATTCCAATTTTGTTCCTTATTCCGCGCCATAGTAGAATTCATCCCCGGGGAGCTGTCCGCCCACGGCCTTGGGATTCTCCGCGAAAATCACGCCCAGGCAGCCGGACAGGGCCTGCTTCATCGCCTCGCCGGTGATGCACACGATGTTGCACTGGGGGATGGCCTTCTGGGCCACGGGGGCCTTGATGATGCCATAGTCCCCGCAGAGCTGGGCGGCATCGGCCACGTTCTCGTTGACCCACTGAACGGAAGCCTCGAATTCTGCCAGGAAGGCCTCCACCGCCTCCGGGTTCTGCTCCACAAATTCAGACCTGGCCATCACCACAGCGGTGGTGCACAGGGTACCGTTGTCCAGGTTGGCCCACTCGTCGGACAGGGACAGGGCCACCCGGAAGCCCTCGCCCAGCTGGGAAGCGGCGGCGGCGACATAGGGCTGGGGCAGCATGGCAATGCCCTTCTGCTCCGCGTTCAGCAGCGCCACCACCTCGCTGGGCTCACTTTTCCACTCCACGGTCACGTCCTTGTCCGGGTCGATGCCGTTCTGGCTCAGGACATACCGCAGGAAATACTCCGGGGTGGAGCCTTTGCCGGTGGCATAGATGGTCTGACCCTTCAAGTCCGCCAGGGAGTGGAGGTTTTCGGTATTGAATTCGCCGATGTACAGCACGCCCAGCACATTCACCGCCAGCGCCGTGATGCCGCCCTCGGTTTTGTTGTAAAGGGTGGCGGCCAGGTTGGCGGGAACGGAGGCGATGTCCACCTTCCCCTGGAGAATCAGGGGCACCAGCTCGTCGGCAGCGCCCAGGATGGTGGGCTCATAGGTGTCCTTTCCATCTTCCAAAAGCTTCACCATGCCCATGGCGGTGGGCCCGGTGAGGGCGCCAACCTGAATGGCCTCCCCCTCCGCCGCCACCGGCAGCGCAAAGAGCGCGGTGAGCATACACAGCAGCAACAGCACAGAAATCAGTTTTTTCATCGGAATTTCTCCTTCCTCCGGGATTCCCCGGATTGACTTTGTGGCTTTATTATACTATACTGAAATCCATAATTCTGTTGCTATGGCAACGCAGCAATAAATTGAAATGTGCATATCGGCTTTCGTCAGCAACCCGGCAAATTGTTGTTTGCACACGCCATTCGTAGGGCGGGGTCATGACCCCGCCGAAACGTAACGAGACGAAAGCACTTTCGTTGAATCGTGCCAGGGCAAAATGTGCAACCTGGTCGGCGGGGTCATGACCCCGCCCTACGAAGCGTTAACCAACAATTTACCACTCTGTTGAGTCAAACCGATATGCACAAAATGAAATGTGGTTTTATCATGGAAAATGAAATTCTCAGTTCCTGCGGCCTGTTCGCGGGAATCAAGGGCCGGGATTTGGAAAAGCTGCTGGGCTGCCTGGGTGCGGAGACTGCCCACTACGACAAAAACGCCATCCTCTTCCGCGCGGGTCAGCCGGTGCAGGCCTGTGCCCTGGTGCTCTCCGGGGCGGTGCGGGCAGAGGCGGTGAACGCGGCGGGGCAGCACACCCTAATGGCCTGGCATGGCCCCGGGGCTTTGGTGGGAGATGTGCTCATGTCCACCCCCGGCGGCCTGAGCCCGGTGTATGTGATTGCGGCGGAGGCCACCACGGTGCTGTTTCTGCCCTTCCGGCAGATCATGGGCGGCTGCCCGGAATGCTGCCCGGCCCACGCACGGCTGCGGGAGAATCTCATTGGGGAAATCGCCCAGAAGTATTGGGCCCAGCGGCGGCGGCTGGCTTACCTCAGCGTTTCCTCCCTCCGGGGAAGGATTGCCATGTACCTGCTGGATGAAGCAAAAGGGTCCGCCACCTTCTCCCTGGGCATCAGCCGGGAAAACATGGCGGACTACCTCTGCGTCAACCGCAGCGCCCTGTCCCGGGAGCTGGCCCGGATGAAGCAGGAAGGTCTCCTGGATTACTACCGGGACACCTTCCGCCTGCTGGACACCGAAGCCCTGACCCGCTGGGCGCAATAGCCAGCCTCATACTGGCTTTACCGCACCCTTGTCCTCCCCTCTGGGGAGGGTGGCCGAGCGCCAGCGAGGCCGGGAGAGGTGTCGTTGGTTTTAGCGTACCAGCAACAAACGCGCGACACCCCCTCAGTCAGCCCGTTCGGGCTGACAGCTCCCCCAGAGGGGGAGCCAAGGGTGCCGCCAAATAACAATTTTTCAGTCAGCGTATGAATCGGAACTCCATAAAGTCAAAATCGCAGCCCGGGAGGAACAGGAAGGTTACATCCTGCCTGCCGTATACCGCTTCCAGGGGGAAGGTCAATTCCGTCCAAGCCTCGCTGCCCGGGAATTCCACCACCCGGCGCTGGGGTTCTCCCTCCCCTTCAAAGCGCAGGTGGATGGTATTGTTTTCCAGCTTGCTTCTGCCCCGGATGGCGATGCCGGTGAAGCCCCGGTCACCAAAATCCATCTGGCGGAACACCAGGGATACGTTGTTGCCGATGCCCTCCACCGCTTCCTCCGTGGGGGTGAACCGGTCACCATACACCGCATCATAAGCCCGGGCGGAAATAACGTCCCAGGCCCGGCTGCGGCGCTGGAAGGTGAAGCCCTTGATGTGCACCTTGCAGCTGAGTTCCATGCCCAGCACATCCTGGCCGGACAACAGCTCGTCCAAATGGAAGGTTTCCGGCTTGTAGGTATTCCAGGTGGAGGGCTTGTCGTAGATACGCTCCCCGATCATCCGGCTGCCCGGGGCGTAGGGGATGCCCTTCCAGAACCGAATGGGGGTGGGAACCCCGGACATTTCAAACACATCCATGGTCAGCGTATCCGCCCCCGCCGGGCCGAAGTCCAGCTGCCGGAAGGCCACCCAGCTCATTTCCGTGCGGGAGGTGGTGATGCCCCGCTCGTTGCCGTTGCCGATTTCTCCGTGGGAATCGGTGAACAGAGCGGCGCTGACATATTGGTAGGGGTTCAGATACAGGCTGCCCAGCCCCTGCACCTCCAGCTCCAAATCGGAGAGCACCGGGCCGCACTGGCAGCGAATCCGCACCGCCCCATCGCCCACGCCGGTGAGCTTCACGCCGCCCTCCAACGGCTCCAGGAGCACATTGGTCATGGTGATGCCCTGGTCATCGGTGACCCGCCAGGTCAGTTCCCCGGCATCGGCATTGGCCGGGAGGATTTTGGCGGTGACCATGGCCTGGGGCTGCTCCTTGCTAAGAACGGTGCGGCTGGCCGTCAGCTCCACCTTCCGCACAGGGATGATGGACGGGACTTCTTTTTCTGGAAGCCCCGGCAATACCGGCAGGGCTTTTCCCGGAGTCACCTCCACCGGGAGGACAGCGCCTTCCAGCCCCGGAGCGGAAACCCGGATTTCGCCCCGGCCCGGCTCCCCGTCCGCCGTCACCACTGCCAGCAGCATGCCGGAGAACAGCCGACGGCAGCTGCACTTGTATTCCTCCATATCGGTGCTGTCGCCGTTGTCCAGGCCCACCAGCTTCAGGGGGCCCGTCACCGTGACCTGCACCTGATCCCGGGCGTTGCGTACCGGGTGACCCTGGGCATCCTCTGCGGTGATGGTGCAGAACACCAGCTCCCGTCCATCGCCGCGGATTTCCCGCCGATCAGCTTCTATGCGCAGGGCCGCGCTGTCGCCAAAGGAGTGCTCTGCCTCCCGGGCCACGGCGGCGCCGGTATCGTCATAGCCGATGGCCTCGATGCTGCCGGGAGCATAGGGCACCTGCCAATGGGCCTGGACATCCGACCCGCCCGCCAGATTTTTCCTGCCCTGGCTCACACCGTTGACAAGCAGCTCCACCTGGGGCAGATTGGAAATGATGCTCACATCGATTTTCTGGCCCGGGTTAAAGTCCCAGTAGGGCAGCAGGTGCAGCACCTTCTTCTCCTGCCAGCGATGCCACCCGGCCTGATAGGCATAAAAGGCATCCTTTGGAAATCCGGCGGTGTCCACCAGACCAAAATAGCTGTTCTTGGTGTGGTAGGGGGTGGGCTCACCGATGTAGTCGATGCCGCTCCACAGGAATTGGCCCAGATTGTAGGGGTAAAGCTCGTCAGAGGCGATGCAGGCCTGATGACTCTCGGCGCCCCAGCTGGTGCGGGAGTTCCCCAGGCTGGAACACTGCAGGTCGTCATCCACCAGCAGGGGCTGGGACAGGGGGAAATGGTAAATGCCCCGGCTCTGTACCACGGAGGCGGTCTCACTGCCATAGATCACCCAGTCCGGGTGGGCGGCGTGGTGCTCGTCATACAGGCTTTCGCCGTAGTTGTAGCCCACAACATCCAGCAGGGGGGCGCATTTCTGGGTGTTCTCCCAGGCCATATAGTTGGAGCCGAAGGTGGTCAGGCCGTTCTTCCGGGGGTCGTGGAGGGCAACCTCTTCCAGCAGCTTTTTCATGGTTTCCAGGCCGCCCTCATCCACATGGGTATCGTATATTTCGTTGCCAATGCTCCAAAACAGCAGGCTGGGATGGTTCCGATCCCGGCGCACCCAGCTGGCCACGTCCTTTTTGTACCACGCCGGGAAGAACCGGGCGTAGTCATAGGGGGTCTTGCTCCGCACCCAATAGTCAAAGGCCTCGTCCACCACCAGAATGCCCATTTCGTCCGCCAGCTCCATCACCCCGGGAGCGGGAGGATTGTGGGAGGTGCGCAGGGCATTGACGCCCATTTCCTTCATGATCTCCAATTGACGCCGGGCGGCACAGCGGTTGAAGGCCGCGCCCAGGCAGCCCAGGTCGTGGTGCAGGCATACCCCGTGGAGGACAACGCGCCGGTGGTTCAGCAGCAGCCCATTGTCCGGGGAAAGCTCCAAGCTTCGGAAGCCGCAGACGGTTTCCATGCAGTCCAGCTCCTGCCCCTGCCGCAGCAGCTGCGCCCGCAGGGTATAGCAGCAGGGGGCTTCCAGGGTCCAGAGCCGGGGATTGGCCACTTCCAGCTGCGCCTCAGCATTGGGCCCGGCCTGGATGGCGGCCACCGTGTTCCCCTCCCCGTCCAGCAGGGAATAGACAACGCAATCGGAATCCAGGGTCTTTTCGGCCTCCGAAGAAACCGTCACCCTCCAGCGCCCCGGGCCAAGCTCCCGAGGGGAGACATAGAGCCCGTCAGTGACCAGGTGGGTGTCCGGGTATTCCAGCATCCACACATCCCGGTAAAGCCCAGCCCCGGAATACCAGCGGGAGTTGGGGTGGCGCACCAGGCAGCGCACCAGCACCTGGTTCTCCCCGGCGGTGAGGAAATCGGTGATATCCGCCTGGAAGGAGGAATAGCCGTATTTCCATTCCGCCGCCAGAGTGCCGTTGACAAACAGGGCGGCATCCATATACACGCCCTCGAAATACAGGCAGCACCGCCGTCCCGGTGCCCAGGTGAATTGCTTCCGATACCAGCCGGTGCCGTCCTGGTACAATTCCTGCACATGCCAGATCTGCCAATCATGGGGCAGGGTCACCTGCTGCCAGCTTTGCTCCCCCTGAGACAGGGCTTCGCCGCAGTCGGTATCCACAAGAAATTGCCAATTGTCATTCCAAAGCGTTTTCGTTCTCATTTGTCTCGCTCCCTTTCGCAGAAGGTTTTCTGCCTGTATTCTATCCCCTTTCGGGAGGAGAAGCAACCGAAAAATTGCGGTTCTGTTGCCGCTTGTTGCGGTTTTGAAAGCAGAACATCAGAAGCCCGGTTTTTTCTTGCGTCCCGGCAAAACCTGCTGTATAATGGAATGGAAAATATTGGATTTCGTCAGTTGGTAGGCAAATTGCTGTTTAGCGCTTCGTAGGGCGGGGTCATGACCCCGCCGACCAAGTTGCGCATTTTGCCCTGGCACGATTCAACGAAAGTGCTTTCGTCTCATTACGTTTCGGCGGGGTCATGACCCCGCCCTACGAATGGCGTGTACGATAAACAACAATTTGCCGCCCCGTTGGCTTCGGAGGAAGATTCGGCCATATGATTGTGGCGAAAAAAAGGAGAGAGAAAGATGCCTATATCAACCACGGAAGCGATCCAGCAAGTCAAAGCGTACATCTCTGCCAGGGGCTTTACCTACAAGGACAAGCTCATTGAAAATTTCTTTCTCAGCCTGAAAAGCAAGCCCTTTGTGATTCTGGCGGGCATCTCCGGCACGGGCAAGACCCGGCTGGTTCGGCTCTTTGCCGAGGCCATCGGCGCGGAATATCGGCTGGTGCCTGTGCGGCCGGATTGGAGTGATGGCAGCGACCTGTTCGGTCATTACGATTTGAATGGCAGCTTCGTCAGCGGCCCGGTTTGTGAGTGCTTCCAGCTTGCCTATGAAAGACCCAATAAGCCGGTGTTCCTCTGCCTGGATGAAATGAACCTGGCCAGAGTGGAATACTATTTCAGCGATTTTCTCTCCATCCTCGAAACCCGGGAGAGGCAGGACGACGGCAGGATCACCACCGACCGAATTGCCCAGTATGAACAGGGCATCCCGGATAACCTCTACATCGTGGGCACGGTGAACATGGACGAGACCACCTTCCCCTTCAGCAAAAAGGTGCTTGACCGGGCGAACACCATCGAATTTTCCCAGGTGGATTTGATTCCCAGCTTCGATGGCTCCGACCTCGCCCCCGAAAGGCTGCAGCTGCCCAACAGCTTCCTGCGGGCGGATTACCTGATCCTCAACCGGGACTGCGTGCATGAGCGACAGTATGTCCTTGAAATCTGCGCGCAGCTGCAAAAAATCAACCAGATTCTTGAAAAAGCCAATGCCCATGTGGGCTATCGGGTGCGGGACGAGATCGTTTTCTACCTGCTGAGCAACAGGCAGGAGGGCAATCTTCTGACCCACAGCGAGGCAATGGACAACGCCATCATGCAAAAGCTTCTCCCCCGGCTTCAAGGCAGCTCCGCCTCTCTGGGTGAGATGCTCTGCGAATTGTTTGCAATCTGCGCTTCCGACCACAACCAGACATCGGGGGACAGGGATTCGGAAAAGATGCGCAAAATTCTGGAAGCCGCCCCGGTTCGCTATCCCAAGAGCGCTGCGAAGCTGGAGCTGATGGTTCGCAGACTGGAAGAGGACGGATTCACTTCTTACTGGCTTTGAATTTTTGGTTATGAGGGAGGCGCTCCATGGGTTCGGATCAACTGGTATATTTGCAGACGGAGCTGCTGACCCTTACCATCAAGGGTCCGGCCTCCCATCCGGCGCTGCCGGGAGCGGCATTCCGGCAGAAGGAGTCCACCCTTCGGGTATCCTGCGACGATCCCTTTGAAATCTCCCTGGCGGGGGATGCAGAAATCCTTTCTGTGCAGCATCTTGGCCGGGCCTGTTTCGGCAGCTACCTTCTGCGGCCCCTGTTTTTCGAGCAGCAGGGCTATGAGCTTTTCATCGAGCCGGAGCCAGGGCACCGGGCGGAATTCTGGCATGAGAATTTCCGGCTCCGGGAGGCGGTAACCCCCGTTGGCCGCCGGGGCGAAATGCGCTCCGGCGTTCTCCGCTTTGGCAGCGAGATTGGCCTGTCCGACCTGTATGTGAAGGTGGACGGAAGGAACTATCTGAAGCTGACCATCGAGGTCTTCCCCTCCAAGATCGGCTATAAAGATGACTACAAGGCCATTTTGACGGACGTGGCTGGGGAAGTAAACAATCTGATTTTTGACTTTTTGAAGAAAACCTACGCCGCCTTCGACCTTGCCCCCACCCGGCAGTCCTCCGGGGTGGAATTCTTTGCCATCCTTCAAAGGATTTTTGGGGAATTCCTCCGGGCTGCGGACACGATCATCGCCCGGCCCCACCACGCCCTGCGGCAGGAGCATACTGTTCTGCCCAGCCATAAAATCAACCGCATCGACGGCAGCACCCGTCGCTGGATCGAAAAGCATCCAGACCACGCCCTCCGCCGGGGTGACCGCATTCTGGTGGACAAGGCGCTGGCGGTGAGGAAATATGTGACCTACGACACCGCAGAAAACCGGCTGACAAAATACATGCTCCAAAACACCACAAAGCGTTTGGAGCATTTCAGGCGGGAATATGGGAAGCTGGGGGAGGATGCCGATCCGGCGGTGCTCCAGGAGCTTGACGAGATGGTCAAGGGTCTTCGGCGGCGGAGCGGCACAGGCTTCCTGAAAGAGGTGGAGCCGGTGCCTGGCCCCCCCGGAATGTCCCTGGTCTTCGGCATGGCCCCCGGCTACCGGGAGCTCTATCGCTGCTATCTTCTTCTGCAGCACGGCCTTTCGGTGACGGGCAGCCTGTTCCATTTGTCCGTGAAGGATTTGGAGCTGCTCTATGAATATTGGTGCTTTATCAAGCTCAACAGCCTGATGAAGCAGCGCTATGAGCTGATTTCCCAGGACATCCTCCGCATCGTCGGCAGCGGCCTGTCCGTCAGCCTGGGTCAGGGCAGCCGGGTGCGGTATCGAAACCCCAAAAACGGGGAGCTGATCACCCTTTCCTACCATCCGAAGGAGATTTCCGGCGCAACGGTGCCCCAGCGGCCGGATAGTGTCCTGAGCTTGCAGAAAAAGGGCGCAAAGGTGGACTATGAGTACGTCTTTGATGCCCGCTATCAGCTCGACCCCGCCCTGGAGGGCAGCGCCTACCAAAGGCTGTACGGCACCCCCGGCCCCCAGGAGAGGGACATCAACACCATGCACCGCTATCGGGACGCCATTGTCTATCAGCACGAGGCCCCTGCCTATGAGCGAACCCTGTTTGGCGCCTATGTGCTGTTTCCCTATCGGAATCAGGAGGAATACCGGCATCACCGTTTCTATCAGAGCATCCGGCAGGTCAATATCGGGGGTCTGCCCTTCCTGCCCTCGGCCACTTCCCTGGTGGCGGAGCTGCTGGACGAGCTGATTTCCGATTCCCCGGAATCCGCCTTTGAGCGGGCCACCCTTCCCGTTGGGATAGAAGAGCGGCTGGCCAAAGCGGACTGGGACAGGCGGGATGTGCTGATTGGAACTCTGCGGAACAACGCCCAGTTCCAACTGTGCATGGAGCACAAATTCTATTACATCCCCGCCGAGCTGATCCAGGAGGAGAACCTGCCCATCCACTATGTGTCCCTCTTCCAAACGCCCCGGATTTTCGGCAATCAGGCGGGCATTCACTATTACGGTCAGGTGCTTCGCAGCGCATTGGTGAAGCGGAAGAACATCCGGGAGGTGCCCCTGACCCACAACAACCCGGAGCAGCTCTACTATCGCTTCCAGATTCGCCAGTGGATTCCCCTGCCCAGGCCCATTTTGCCCAAGGAATCCGGCTTCGTCCGGGAATTTACCAACCTGTTCCTGCTGGAAAATGCGGAATTCGTGCCGGAGCTGCTGCTGCGCTCGGAGGAGGAATACCGTTTCTATTCCGAATTGAAGCGCCGCACCGGGATGGCTCTGGAGCACAACCAGGCCGCCGGCTTTGCGCTGGGGGGCATCAGGGCTCTGTTTGATGACGGAAAAATTCAGCTCTTCCGGGAAGAGAAAATGGTATGCGCCTGCCCCATCGCCGAATTCTCCCGCCACCCGGGTGCCACCTTCCGCATGCTCCAGGCCCATCTGGAAGAACCCCCAGGCGGAATGTAACGGAAGATTTCTGCCGCACCAAATGTAGGGGAGGATAACATCCTCCCGCGCAGTACCAGCCCTCACTTAGGAAACGAGTTGGACGAATTCGTACCATCGTCCAGCCTTGTACCATTCAACCAAACACTCAGTTTTGTTACCTGGCGGGAGGATAATATCCTCCCCTACAATGGCTGGTGCATCAAACAACAATTTACCACTCTGCTGAGTCAAGCCGAAAAGCACATTATCTTATATCTAATATCTCATATCTAATATCTTTTATCTAAAAACTCTCCCCCTTTCCCGAAGGAAAGGGGGAGAAAACGATTTGGCTAGAGCTTTCAGCAATCAGTTAGGGCAGCATCTCGGCATCGCCGAAGAACTGCTCCCACTTCTCGGTGCGCTCGTCGATGATGTCCTGGCCGCCGGAGGACAGGTAGTCTTCCAGGAACTCGTCCCAAACCTCGTCGAACTTGTCAACGGGAGCGACAACAGCCTGGTCGAAGACCTGGTCACGCTTGGAGCTCAGGGTGTCGCCGATGCCGGCTTCGGCTTCGATGGCGCCGACGTTCACGTTCTTGATGAAGTGCAGGTCGGTCTGAGCGTAGGTGTCAGCCTGGGCCACGATCTCGGGATCGATCTCAGCGTAGTTGTAAGCCTTGGACAGCTGAGTCTTTTCGGGGTCAGCCAGCTTCAGGCCGTTGCAGGTGATGGTGTAGTCGATGTTCATGCCGGAGTTCATGATGGCATCGCCGGTGGCAGCCATGGTCTGAATGGCGCCGGACTCCAGAACATTGTGGGTCACGCCCTCTTCACCGATCTGCAGGTACTCGATGTGCTCGGGATCGGAAATCCAATCCAGGTACAGCAGGCAGGCCAGAGGCTCATCGTTGGTCAGGGGGAAGAACACCTTGCGGTCAACGGGGCCGGGAACGAACTTGGTGTGGCTACCGTCGCTGCTGGTGAAGGGATCGATGGCAACGTACTTGGCATCGGGTCCGATGTTCCGGGCCAGGTTGGCATTCAGGCTGTCAACGCCGTTACGGAAGGGGTAGTCCCAGTTGTGAGTGAACACGCCCACATAACCGGCCTTCATGTTGTCGTCCTCGGTGGTGTCGCCGCTGCCGTACAGAGCGAAGTTGTCCCACAGCAGGCCGTCGTTGTACCACTTGTTCAGCAGACGGACGGCTTCCTTGGTGCCGTTCTGGGTGACCTTTCTGTCATCGAAGCCGTTGATGTAGTACTCACGGTCAGAGATGTTGGGGTCGATGAAGGACTCGATCAGGGTGGCAGCTCGCCAGCCCACGTCGTAGCTCACGGAGTAGGGGATGACCTTGCTGGCATCGTCCACGGGCAGCTCGGAGGCTCTGTCCTTGAAGGCGTACAGCATGGCTTCAAACTCTTCGGTAGTGGTGGGAGCTTCCAGGCCCAGGGCGTCCAGCCAGTCCTGACGGACGAAGGTCAGAACGCGGTTGGAGGTAGCCAGTCTGGCCTCGATGGCCCAGATGGTGCCGTCAACGGGGTCGCGATCCCAGTAGATGTTGTTCTCGGTGAGCCAGCCCCACAGGTTGGGAGCCAGATCCTTGTTCTCCTCCAGCAGGCCGCTCAGGTCCATCACGCCGCCCATGTCGGCATAGGTCTGAATGGTGGGGTAGCTGTAGGTGACGCAGATGTCGGGAGCCTTCTGGGCAGCCAGCAGGTTGTTGATTTCCTCAACCTCGGTCCAACGGGGCACCTTCACGAATTCCACTTCCACGTTGTGGTCTTCCAGCATGCCCTTCTTGATGTAGTCGGTGTACATGTTGTTGGTGGGGTCGGAGCCGCCGTCATTGCCGCGGTCGTAGACCTCAACAGTGATGTGACGGGTGGTGGTGAACTTGCCGTCCACGATTTCGTCCTCTGCATGAGCGACCAGCGCGAAGGACATGACCATCGCCACGGCCAGCAGCAGAGCTACCAGTTTCTTTGCCATTGTGTTTCCTCCTTCAATTTTGGTTCGTATTGAATATCGAATCAGACCGATTCGCTTATTCCTTCACGGCACCCATGGTCACGCCATGGATGAAGTACTTCTGCAGCCAGGGATAGATGCACAGGATGGGGATGGTGGAGAACATGACGATTGCCGCTTTCAGCGAGGCGGACAGGCCGGGAGAGGAGAAGCCCTCCTGGGTAGCCACTTCCACGGAGTTGATGTTGTTGATGACGTTGTACAGCAGCAGCTGCAGGGGGTAGAAATTGGCATCCTTCATGTACATCAGGGCATCGGAGTAGCCATTCCACCGGCCCACGGCGTAGAACAGCGCCAGGGTCGCCATCACAGGGGTGGACAGGGGCACATAGATCTTCACCAGAATCTGGAAGATGGAAGCGCCGTCGATTTCCGCCGATTCTCGCAAGCTCTCCGGGATTCCATAGAAGAAGCTTCGCATGATGATCATGTTGTACACCGACAGGCACCCGGGGATGATCAGAACCAGGGGGTTATCCAGCAGGTTCAGGTTCTGCATCAGCAGGTAGTTGGGAATGGTACCGGCGTTGAAGAACATGGTGATGGTGATGAAGATGTTGATGAAGCCCCGGCCCTTGAGCTGACGGAAAATCAGGGGGTACGCGCACAGGATGGTCATGGCCAGGGACAGCAGGGTGCAGACCACCGTCAGGAACACGGTCCAGAAGAAGGAGCGGATGTACTTGGGGTCCTTCAGAACGGTGAGATAGGCGTCAAAGTTAAAGCCCTTGGGCCAGAGGGAAACCTCGTGGCGCACCAGATAGTCGGTGCCGCTGAGGGACTTGGCCAGCAGATGGATCATGGGCAGCAGGCACACGGCGCTGACCAGAACGCACAGGAACACAAAGCCCCAGTCGCCGATCTTGGAAGAAGTGGATTTTACGTTTCGCATTACCAGATACCCCTTTCACCCAGTTTTCTGGACAGCCAGTTGGC
>CAMCKD010000030.1 GCA_945875335.1 uncultured Clostridia bacterium
CTCGGCCACCCTCCCCAGAGGGGAGGGCAAGGGTGCGATAAACAACAATTTACCGATCACCTGCGAATTACCTAAATGGAGTTACTATGGCAAAAAACAACAAAAATACTCCCCTGCGGTCTACCCAGCAGCTGCGGGAGATTTCGGATTACTACAAGCTGAACACCAAATCCGTGGAGGATCTGGTGGGGGCCAATGCGGAGAATTCTCCCAAGGTGCCCAAGGAGGAGCTGCAGAAATATCGCTCCAAGGCTGGGATTTCTCTGCCCCAGTGGCTGAAGGCGGTGCTGCTGAAGGCCTGGTTTGCCGGGGCGGCCTGCTTTTTCATCTTCTGGGGTCTGGGACTATATCTGACCAATATGCTGGATATGATGCTGGTGTTCGGCATTGCCTTGGGCTTGGTCACCGATCTGCTGGTGAACAATATCCTCCGCTTTTTCGCTGCCACACCGGGAGAAAACGACGGCTGGATGATGTTCCCGAAAAAGGGAATGGGCGCCTTCTTTTTGAACATTCTGTATGCTTTTATCCTGCTTTTCTGTGTGTATTGCCTGTATCAGGTCATTAACACGGTGATTGTGTCCATCAGCGGCCAGACCGATACCATCCCCTTGGGGGTGGAGCCCATCCTCTTTGGCCTGTTTTACATGGGCTTTGACCTGCTCTTTGTGGGCATAAAGCAGCTGGTTCGGCGGATTCTTGCCGATGCCCGGGCCAGCGCGAGAGAAAGGAACGATTGAATATGAAAATCCTGTTTATCAGCCCGGTTTCTGCTTGCTTTGAGCTGGAAAACGACGCCCCCTACTATGCCCCGGAAGGGTATACCGTGTGGCTGGATGGGCAGAAGCAGTTTGAGGGGAAGACCAATGTGTTCTCCCTGTTTTCCCTGCGCCCCGGTACGTCCTACCGGGTGAAGGTCACCACCTGCCAGGGGGAGCAGGAGCTGGAATTCACCACCAAAACCGTCACCGCCGGGGTGAACGTGAAGGACTTTGGTGCCCTTGGCGACGGAACCGCTGACGATACCGCCGCCATCCAGGCAGCCATCCACTGCCTGCCGGAAAACGGCCTGCTCCACTTCCCGGCGGGCACCTATCTCACCGGCCCCCTGGCGCTGAAAAGCCGCATCACCCTGTCTTTGGCGGAGGGAGCGACCCTGCTGGGCACCACCGACCGAAGCCGGTACCCCGTGATTCCCGGGGAGGCCAACGACATTTTCACCGGGAAATCCGCCGTTTATGGCGCTTGGGAGGGCAACGCGGTGCCCATGTATCAGGCCCTGATTTTCGCAGAACACGCCCGGGACATCACCGTGGTGGGCCCCGGCACCGTGGACGGCAACGCCCAGAACAGTGATTTCTGGACCCATTTCAAGGAGTTCCCCACCGCCCGTCCCCGGCTGTTCTTCTTCAATCGGTGTGAGGGTGTTACGGTGCACGGCGTTACCGCCCAGAACTCCGCTTCCTGGCAGTTCCATCCCTTCTTCTGCCATCAGGTGGGACTGTACGACCTGTACATCAAGGCCCCCAAGGACAGCCCCAACACCGATGCCATCGACCCGGAATCCTGCGACGGGGTGGAGATCATCGGCTGCCGGTTCAGCGTGGGGGATGACTGCATCGCCATCAAGTCCGGCAAGATCGATCTGGGCCGGAAATACAAGCAGCCCGCCGACCACCACACCGTCCGCAACTGCCTGATGGAATTCGGCCACGGGGCGGTGACCCTGGGCAGCGAGATCGGCGCGGGGGTGACGAACCTGTCCGTGTCCCAGTGCTGGTTCCGGGGAACGGACCGGGGCCTTCGCATCAAGACCCGCCGGGGCCGGGGCAAGGACTGCGTGCTGAACAACATTCTCTTTGAAAACATCCGCATGGAGTCGGTGCTGACGCCTGTGGCCATCAACATGTGGTACAACTGCTGCGACCCCGACCGATTCAGCGAATATGTGTGGAGCCGGGAGCAGCTGCCGGTGGACGAGCGTACCCCCCACCTGGGGAAGTTCACCTTCCGCCGCCTGACCTGCACCGATGTGCAGGTGGCAGCCTGCTACATCGACGGCCTGCCGGAAATGCCCATCGACGAGGTGAATTTTGAGGACGTGTCCTTCACCTTTGCCCAGGATGCCAAGCCCGGCAAGCCCATCATGAAAAATTTCGCCCAGGAGGAATGCCGCCTGGGACTGTACCTGGACAATGTGCGCCGTATCTCTATCCGCAATGTCACCCTGGCGGGGGAAGCGGGGGAGAAGATCATTGCCAACCACTATGAATCCCTGGAAACCGATTGACCGGAAGGAGCGTTCCCATGTACGAAAAAATCGATGCCTATATCCAGCGCCTGATTCGGGAGTCCACCCCGGATCGAACCATCTGGAACGTTGAAAAGCTCCGGGAGGGGAAGAAGGGCAGCTGGAACTATATCGACGGCTGCATGATGACCGCCCTGCTGAGCATGGCGGAAATCACCGGGAATCAGGATTATTTTGACTTTGTGGAGCAGTTCATCGATTCCTATGTGCTGCCCGACGGCACCATCCGCACCTACAGCCCGGAAAAATTCAACCTGGACGACATCAACGAGGGCCGGGTGCTGCTGCCGCTGTACCGGGCCACCGGCAAGGAAAAGTACCGGCTGGCGGCGGACAGGCTGAAGCATCACCTGGACACCCAGCCCAGAACCTTTGAGGGCAATTTCTGGCACAAGGCCATCTACCCCAATCAGGTCTGGCTGGACGGCATCTACATGGCCCAGGTGTTTTACGCCCTGTACCAGCAGGAGTTCGGCGGCGGGGATGCATCCGACATTCTGCGCCAGATTCAAACCGTCCGGGATCGGATGTTTGACGAGGAAAAGAAGCTCTATTATCATGGCTATGATGCCAGCCGCACCGCCTTCTGGGCAGACCCGGTCACCGGCTGCTCCAAAAGCTTCTGGCTGCGGAGCATCGGCTGGTTCTCCGTTGCCCTGGCGGACCTGCTGGAAATCGTCACCGGCCCGGCCTGGGAGACTCTGGCAGGTATTTTCCGGGAGCTGATGGCGGGAATCGCCCAGTATGCCGATGAGGACACCGGCATGTACTACCAGGTGCCCGACCAGGGCAGCCGGGAGGGAAACTACCTGGAAACCAGCGGCAGCTCCATGATCGCCTATGCCATGCTCAAGGGTGCCCGGCTGGGAGTGCTGGAAAAGGAATATGCCGCCAAAGGCCAAAAGACCTTCAGCGGCATTGTGGAAAAGAATCTGTCCTTCACCGGCGATACCCTGAATCTGGGGGGCATCTGCCTGGTGGCAGGGCTGGGCCCAGAGAACAATCGCCGCCGGGACGGGAGCTTTGAATACTATATTTCCGAGCCGGTGGTGGAAAATGACGCCAAGGGCGTGGCACCCTTCATCCTCTGCTATACGGAGATGAAGCGAATTTAAGACTCCAGAATAATTTTCACGCTGTCCTCCGTGGGCTCTTCCTGAGGCGACTGGGATTCCAGATAGTAGCTGGGAGCCACGCCGTACTTCTTCTTGAACATCCGGGAGAAGTACAGCGGTTCCCGGAAGCCGCACTGCTGGGAGATTTCGGCGATGTTGTGGCTGTCGGTGTAGCCGTAGGAGAGCATGTCCGCCGCGGTTTGCAGCCGCTTGTCGGTGAGGTACTTGTGGGGGGTCACGCCCAGCTCCTTCTTGAAGAGCTTGCGCAGATAATCGTAGCTGAAGGGGAAGGATTGCAGGTATTTGTCCAGCTCATAGTTGCAGTCCGGGTAGTTCTGGATGATGTTGCTTTCAATTTCCTCCACCACCTTGCTCAGGGGCTGGGTCTTGTGATAGCACAGCAGGTAGCAGTAGATCAGATCTCCATAGGGGGACAGCAGCAGCCGCCGCCGGTCGGAGTCACTGTTGAAGTGGTAGTAGGCCGCCTGAAAGGTCTGCAGCAGGAACTGATTTCCGTCGTCCTGAACGATGATGGGGGACTTGAAGGGCAGCGCCGTGTCGGTGAGGTTGATGTGGATGTTGGTGAAGCCGTCACTGCTGTTGTTGCAGTGGGGCACCAGAGGAGGCACCACCACGATATCCCCCTTTTTGTAGGTCAGGTCGAAGTCATCAAAATGGAAGGTTCCGCTGCCTTCGGTGCAGTACACCAGCTCCCAGCTGCTGTGTGCGTGCCGGCTGACGGTCAGTGTGAGAAGATGCTTCCCAACATAAGTGATGTTATTCATATTATCACACCCCAATCGTGGTTTTTGTCATTATAACAAAAAAAGGCAGTTTTGTCCATGCCTTATTTAGGGGGAATCACTGTGAAAACAATCAAGCTTGCCTACATCGGCGGCGGCTCCAAGGCCTGGGCCCGGGTATTTATGAATGATCTGGCCCTGACCGAAGGGCTGGAGGGCGAAATTGCCCTGTATGACATCGATGTGCAGGCTGCCCGGCGGAATCAGCAGATTGGAAGCCGCATCAACGCCCACCCCGATGCCCTGTCCCGATGGGACTATGTGGTATACGAGGATTTGGAGGAAGCGCTGACCGGGGCGGATTTTGTGGCCTGCTCCATCCTGCCCGGCACCTTTGACGAGATGGCCTCCGATGTCCACGCCCCGGAAAGCCATGGGATTTTCCAGTCCGTGGGAGATACCGTGGGCCCCGGCGGGGTGCTGCGGGCCATGCGCACCGTGCCCCTTTATGAGCAGTTTGCTCGGGCCATCGCCAAGTGCTGCCCCAACGCCTGGGTGATTAACCTGACCAACCCCATGTCCATCTGCGTCAAAACGCTGTATGATGTTTTCCCGGAGATTAAGGCCTTCGGCTGCTGCCATGAGGTGTTCCACGCCCAGGAATTCCTGTGCTGCGTGATTCAGGAGGAGCTGGGGGTTCCCCGGCCCAGCCGAAAGGAGCTGACGGTGGACACCTGCGGCATCAATCACTTCACCTGGATCACCCGGGCAAGCTGGCAGGGCACCGATGTATTAAAGCTGGTTCCTGCCTTTGCGGAAAAATTCTACGACCGGGGCTATTGCGAGTGGAAGGACAGGGCTCCCTGGGATTTCCAAAATGATCCCTTCAGCTATGGCAACAAGGTGAAGATGGATTTGTTCCGTCGGTTTGGCGCTCTGGCTGCTGCGGGAGACCGACATCTGGTGGAATTTTTGCCCAGAAGCTGGTACCTGGAAAACCGGGAAGCGCCGGAGCAATGGCTGTTCCATCTGACCAGCGTGGACTTCCGCCGGGCCGACCAGAAAAAGAAGATGGATGAATCCCGGCTGATGGCGGAGGGCAGAATGCCCATTCAGCTGAAAAGAAGCGACGAAGAGCTGATCGACCTGATGAAGGCTGTTTTGGGCCTGGGGCCGGTGATTTCCAATGCCAACACCCCCAACCGGGGGCAGATGGCCCAGCTTCCCCTGGGGACCGTGGTGGAGACCAACCATGTGTTCGCCGAGGATTCCGTGCAGCCGGTTGTTGCCCGGCCTCTGCCTGCGGGGGCGGCGGCCCTGGTGGAACGGAACTGCCGGAACATCGAAAGCACCTACGCCGCCATCAAGGCCCGGGATCTGCAGGCCCTTTTGGAGGCTTTCCTGACCCAGCCGCTTTGCGAAGGACTCTCCCCGACGGCGGGAGAAAAGCTGTTCCGGGAGATGGTGCAGTCCACCCGGCGGTATCTGGAGCCGTTTTATGATTTGAGCCAGGTGTAACGATGGCGGTTTCATCCGTTTTGTGTATAAAGAAAGTCGTTTTTGATGTGGCAAAGCGGGGAAGGGTCAATTATACTTATCTTGTACAATTTGCGCTGATTCGGGCCGATTCGGGCCCTCGTCATTGGATAGATTCCATTATAAACACTGTCAAAAGGGGGCACATATTTTGGCATACTTAACTTTGAAGGACGTAAACAAGATCTACCCCAACGGCTACCATGCCGTCCATGATTTCAATCTGGAAATCGAAAAAGGGGAGTTCATCGTGTTCGTGGGTTCCTCCGGCTGCGGCAAGTCCACGACCCTGCGGATGATTGCGGGCCTGGAGGACATCAGCAAGGGTGAATTCCTGATCGACGGCAAGCGGGCCAACGAAATGGGCCCCCGGGAGCGGGGGATCGCCATGGTGTTCCAGAGCTATGCGCTGTATCCTCACATGTCCGTCTATGACAACCTGGCCTTTGGGCTGACCTTGCAGGGCGTGGACGAGGACGTGATCGATGAAAAGGTACGCCGCACTGCCGCCGTGCTGGGCCTGACGGACTACCTGGACCGGATGCCCCGGGCGCTGTCCGGCGGTCAGCGGCAGCGTGTGGCCGTGGGCCGGGCCATCATCCGCAAGGTGGGGGTGTTCCTGATGGACGAGCCCCTGAGCAACCTGGATGCCAAGCAGCGGGTGACCATGCGCTCTGAGATCACCCAGATTCACCGGGAGACCGAGGCCACCACCATCTACGTCACCCACGACCAGACCGAGGCCATGACCATGGCGGATCGGATCGTGGTCATGCGGGACGGCCGCATTCAGCAGGTGGGCACCCCCTATGAGCTGTATTTCCGCCCCGCCAACGTGTTCGTGGCCGGGTTCATTGGGGAGCCTCCCATGAACTTTGTCCGGGGCACCGTGAAGGGCGGCTGCATCGGCTTTGGCGCCACCCAGATCAACCTGGCACCCATTCTGGAAGAGAAGCTGGGTTACTATGAGGGCAAGCCCATCGTCTTTGGCTTCCGCCCCGAGGCCATCCGGCTGCCGGAGGAGAAGGACGCCTATCGGTTCCGCTGCCAGGTGGAGCTGACGGAAATGCTGGGCGACAACACCAATGTGTACATCAGCGCCGGAGAGGATCGGGCCATCCTGAAGGTAGACCCCCACGACACCCACGAAATGGATGCTGCCCTGGAATTCTCCGTTCCCTATGAAAGCGTCAGCCTGTTCGACGGCGAGACCGAACAGGTGATTCCCACCAAATACACGAAATGAGAAAAGGAGACAACACTATGGATATTCGTTATTCCGCCCATCCCAAGGATGTGGCCCGCTACACCACCGAAGAGCTGCGCAAGGAGTTTCTGATCACCGGCCTGTACAAGGCGGATGAGGTCGTCAGCGTTTACAGCCATGTGGATCGTATGGTCACCTTCGGCTGCATGCCCGTCCACGAAGTGGTCCCCATCGACAAGGGACTGGATGTCTGGGGCAATTTCGGCACCAAGTATGTGCTGGAGCGCCGGGAGATCGGTATCTTTAATCTGGGCGGGTCCGGTGTGATCTGCGCCGACGGCGTACAGTACAAGCTGGGCTACAAGGACTGCCTGTACATCACCATGGGCACCAAGGAGGTCACCTTTGCCTCCGATGATGCGGAGAATCCCGCCAGATTTTACATGGTCTCCGCGCCTGCCCACTGCGCCTATGAGACCAAGCTCATCACCATCGCGGAAGCTGCCAAGCGGCCTCTGGGTGCTCTGGAGACCTGCAACAAGCGCACCATCAACCAGTTCATCCATCCCTCCGTCCTGAAAACCTGCCAGCTGACCATGGGCATGACCGCTCTGGAGCCCGGCAGCAACTGGAACACCATGCCCAGCCATACCCACGAGCGCCGGATGGAGGTCTATACCTACTTTGAGATCCCTGAAAATCAGGTGGTATTCCACATGATGGGCAAACCCGACGAGACCAGGCACCTGGTCATGCAGAATTTTGACGCCGTCATCAGCCCCTCCTGGAGCATCCATTCCGGTGTCGGCACCAGCAACTACACCTTCATCTGGGCCATGGGCGGCGAAAATCAGGAATTCGACGACATGGACGTTATCGCCACCCCTGAGTTGAAGTAAGGAGAAAATACCATGAGTTTTGATTTGAGCAGCTTCTCTTTGGAAGGCAAGGTGGCCCTGGTCACCGGCGCGGCCTACGGCATCGGCTTCTCCATCGCGGAGGCCTACGCCAAGGCGGGCGCAAAAATCGCCTTCAATTGCCGGGGCAAGGAGCATATGGAAAAGGCCCTGGCCGACTACGCCGCCAAGGGCATCGATGCCAAGGGCTACTACTGCGATGTGACGAAAGAGCAAGAGGTGGCGGAAATGGTAGCCGCCATCGAAAAGGACCTGGGCACCATCGACATTCTGGTGAACAACGCCGGCATCATCAAGCGCATCCCCATGACCGAAATGGCCTGTGAGGATTTCCGTCAGGTCATCGACATCGACCTGGTGGCCCCCTTCATCATGGCCAAGGCCGTCATTCCCGGTATGATCAAGAAGGGCCACGGCAAGATCATCAACGTCTGCTCCATGATGAGCGAGCTGGGCCGGGAGACCGTCTCCGCCTATGCCGCTGCCAAGGGCGGCCTGAAAATGCTCACCAAGAACATCTGCTCCGAGTACGGCGCTTACAACATCCAGTGCAACGGCATCGGCCCGGGCTACATCGCCACCCCCCAGACCGCCCCCCTGCGGGAAGTCCAGCCCGACGGCAGCCGCCATCCCTTCGACAGCTTCATCCTGGCCAAAACCCCTGCCGGACGCTGGGGCGACCCGGACGACCTGGCCGGCCCCGCCGTGTTCCTGGCCTCCGATGCCTCCAACTTCGTCAACGGCCATGTGCTCTATGTAGACGGCGGTATCCTGGCCTACATCGGCAAGCAGCCCTGATGGAGAAACAGTTCCAATAATATTCCCAGAACCAGAAATCCCCCCGAGAGCTTTCGCTTTCAGGGGGATTTTGCAGGATTGTTTGCCTGATGAATCATGTGCGCGGTGATTCATTCGATACATATTGACATGAAAGCCATGCTTGTGTTATTCTGAACCTATCAAAAGCTCCATCCAGCAGAAATCCCCGCTTGCGCGACAGCGCGATAAATTGTTGTTTATCGTACCCTTGGCTCCCCCTCTGGGGGAGCTGCCCCAGTGCGCACACTGGGGCTGAGGGGGTGTCGAACGTTCGTTGCTGGTACGCTTTAACCGACGACACCTCTCCCGACCTCGCTGGCGCTCGGCCACCCTCCCCAGAGGGGAGGGCAAGGGTGCGCTCTACAAACAACAATTTCTCTGTATGATGACATACATCCGACAATAAAATTTGAAAAACTGTAGCCTTTTTCCTGCCTGCTTCGTATCTAAAGATAGAATACCTCATACAAGTGTTTTTACCTTGTGGATGGAAGCGGATAAGCATAAAACAGAAAGGAAGTGTCGCCATGGAAAAACAACAAAAGCTGACAAGCGAGGAAATCATCCCGGGAGAAGTCCTTTCCGACGAGAAAATGGTCGATGTGTCAGGAGGGCAAACAACGGGCTCTGATGAGGATACCATTGTTTGCTCCAAATGTGGAAACAGTTTTCCCGAGAGTGACATGCGGGATGGGCTGTGCCATGACTGTTGGTTTCGGTCACCGCAGCACGGCTTCGGCATACTGAGCATCCCAAAGCCCCCAATCAGGAGATAAGAATTTGCATCGGGATGGAGGAGCTGTGATGAAGGAAATGGATTTGGAGAAACTGCTGAACACATTTGAGGAAGCGGAACTGAAAAAGCTGGCTGAGGCGGAAACCCCATTGGCGCTTCAGAAGCTGGCAGAAGCCCAGGGACACAGCCTCTGCGCAGCGGAAAGCGAGCTGGTGTTTGCTGCAATCAGCCCGGTGCGCGGCAAGGAATCGATTGACGACACGGACATGGAAGCTGTGGTTGGAGGCTATGGTCCAGTTGGACAATGCAGACCAATCGAACATCAAGGGCCGTGTTAGGATGGAGGAGAGAACATGATGAAAGAAGAAAAAATAGAAAAGGCAGCTCGGAAGCCCGTGGAAATCCAGAAGGAAACCGGCATTGAGCTCCCGGATGAGGCACTTGCCTCTGCTGCCGGAGGCGAAAGATGGTGGGAATGGGGAAATGCGCCTGTGAAGCCTGTTCCAAGCACCAGCAATGAACCCGAAGGGGAAGCGTGAATCACTTTTGAAAGGAGAATCGAAATGGAAGAAAAGAAAAAAGAAGAAATCGAAAAAGAACTGACCGAAGAACAGATGGAGGAAGTTTCCGGCGGAACGGACAACGGCGGACAGACACCGACGCGGCCAACGCATGAGGACGGCAGACCCGCTCACTACGCCGGGATTTGGTAAGCTCGCCGGGTGAAAGGATCATCATAGGCGCATGAAGAAAGCCTGCGGTGTTCTTCCCTTGCTTGATGGGGAAGGAGACTGCAGGCTTTTCGTGTTCAAAGAAGGCCGGAAGTAAATACACACGCGGAAAGGCTACAGCTGGGTGCATTTTTCCCTGGGCAGCTTCTTGGTCAGCAGATTCCAGAGCTCGTCCGGGTCTTCGACGCAGGTGTGGGGGAGGATCAGGGCCCGCTGGGGGGTGAGGTAGAGGTAGGTGGCGGTGCCGCTGCGGTAGGCATGGTGGACGGATTTCCAGGCGTAGGGCAGCTGCTCCTTCCCATTGTCTGCCAGAATGCCCTGGGATTTCTCGGTCAGGGTGACGGTGTAGACCTTCTGGGGCCGGGTCAGACCCTGCTGGCGCACCTGGCGGCTCAGGGAGGAGAAAAAGTAGGCAAAATAGACGCAGGGAAGACCCAGCCCCACGGTCAGAAGCACATTGCCCAGCAGGATGGCCCCCTGGGTATCGGATTTGGTAAAGCAGAGGGCGGCGCTGATGCCCAGGATCAGGGCGAAGAGCACCGGCCCCCGCCAGAGCTTCCGGCGGCGCAGGACATCAAAAAGCGTAAAACGGCGGAATTCGGTTCCGGTCAATTCCACTTCAATGGTCACAAAAATCGGCTCCTTGTTCATTTTTTACAAAAGTATAGCACAGCTTCTGCCTGAATACAATGGCATCGGAAAAAAGAATTCATAATTCCACAAATAGGGCTTGCTTTTTTCTTCACAATTTGGTAAAATTACAGCCATGAAAGAACGCACATTGTGTTCAATCAAGTTGTAAAACATAGGAGGAAAAAACACATGAAAAAGCTTCTCTGCGTTGCTCTGGCCCTGGTTATGGTTCTGGGTCTGGCAATCACCGCCAACGCCGAAAGCCAGGTCACCCTGGTGATGGCTGAGGTCAACCCCCTGGATACCATCGTTGGCAAGACCGACGCCTTCTTCGCCGAGAAGGTCGAAGAGCTGACCGGCGGCTCCGTGAAGATCGACCTGCAGGCCGCTGGCGTGCTGGGTTCCGAGAATGACGTCCTGGATGCCATCGCCAACGGCGACGACTCCATCGACATCTCCCGTATCTCTGCCTTCGCTCTGACCACCTACGGCTGCAAGAAAGCTTCCCTGCTGTCCATCCCCTACACCTGGACCGGCCGCGACCACTTCTGGGCCTTCGCTGACTCCGAGCTGGCTGCTGAGTTCCTGGCTGAGCCCCAGGAGATCGGCCTGCCCCTGCGGGGCATCTTCTACGGCGAAGAGGGCTTCCGTCACTTCTTCACCCGCGAGCCCGTTGCCGGCATCAAGGATCTGGCTGGCCTGAAGCTGCGCGTCTCCAATGACCCCGTCATGGTGGGCATGGTCAACGGCCTGGGCGCTTCCGCTACCCCCATTGCCTTCGGCGAGCTGTACTCCGCTCTGCAGACCGGCGTTGTCGATGGCGCTGAGCAGCCCATTGCCAACTACAAGGCCAACGCCTTCCCCGAAGTCGCCAACAACCTGATTCTGGACGGCCACACTCTGGGCGCTATCCAGGTTGTCATCACCGACACCGCTTGGGAGAAGCTGACCGAAGAGCAGCAGGCTGCCGTTATGGAAGCCGGCAAGCTGGCTCAGGAGTTCAACCGCGAGCTGTCCCAGACCGCTGAGAACGAGGTTCTGGATCAGCTGAAGGCTGACGGCTGCAACGTCGTCGAGGTTGACAACCCCGCTGAGTGGGCTGAGGCTTGCGCCGAAGTCATCTCCGAGAACACCAAGGATCAGGCTGACCTGTACGCCCAGATCCTGGCTCTGGCCAAGTAATTTCGGTTTCACCTGATTGCCGCGAGGGTGCGGGGGAGTACCCCGTACCCTCGTTCTTTATCCCGTTTCGGGAGATACTCAAGAGAGGAGATTCTCCATGCCCAAATTCTTTGATACATTGGATCGTGTTCGCCCTGTTTACGACTGGGTGTACAAGGTCATTATGGTGATCTGCAAGCTGCTGCTGATTGCGGACATTCTGATCACCTCCTATGCTGTGGCGGGACGGCTCATCGGCGGTATTCAGCTGCCCGATGGCCGCTACCTGCGCCATGTGGTGTTCTTCCTGGACGATCCTGCCTGGTCGGAGGAAGTGGTGCTGACCCTGATGAGCTACATGGCTGTGCTCTCCGCCGCCCTGTCCATCCGCACCGGCTCACACATCCGCATGACCGCCTTCGACCGTTATCTTCCCAAGAAGCTTCTCATGTGCCTGGATGTGCTTGCTGATATTGCAGTGATGGCGCTGGGTATTGTGATGCTGGTGGTGGGCTGGTCCTTTGCCGCCAAGCAGAAGGGCAGCTTCATTTCTCTGCCCAGTGTTTCCAAATTCTGGATGTATCTGCCGGTGCCTGTTGCCGGCGGTGCTATGATTATTTTTGAAATCGAATCCCTGTACAACAACGTCAAGAAGTTCTTTATCAAGGAAGAAAAGGAGGTGCAGGCGTAATGGATGCTCAGTCTCTTGCCATTCTGGTGCTGCTGGGAAGCTTCGCGGTGATGATCTTCCTGCGCTTTCCCATTGCTTATGCCGTTGGCCTTTCCTCCTTATTCTGCCTGCTGGTGCAGGGCAATTCCCTGGTAGCCATCCCCCGCCTGATGGTGAAGGGCATCAGCTCCTTCTCCCTGATGGCCGTGCCCTTCTTCATCACCATGGGCGTGCTCATGGGCTCTGGCGGCATCTCTGATAAGCTGATTGCCCTGGCCAACTCCTGCGTGGGCTGGATGCGCGGCGGCCTGGCCATGGTGAACATTGTGGCCTCCTATTTCTTCGGCGGCATCTCCGGCTCCGCCTCTGCGGATACCGCTTCTCTCGGCTCCATCCTGATTCCCATGATGGTGGACGAGGGCTACGACGGAGATTTCTCCACCGCAGTTACCATCACCTCCTCCTGTGAAGGTCTTTTAGTGCCCCCCAGCCACAATATGGTCATCTATGCCACCACTGCCGGCGGTATCTCCGTTGGCTCGTTGTTCCTGGCCGGTTATCTGCCCGCTGCCGTGCTTGCCATCTCTCTGATGGTTGGCTCCTACATCATCTCCGTGAAGCGGAACTACCCCAAGGGCCAGCCCTTCAGCCTGAAGGTGTTTATCAAGCAGCTGCTGACCTCCTTCTGGGCTCTGGCTGCCATTCTGATCGTTGTGGTCGGCGTGGTGGGCGGTATGTTCACCGCTACCGAGTCCGCCGCCATCGCCGTTATCTATTCCCTGTTTGTCTCTGTGTTCATCTACAAGGGACTGAACTGGAAGGGCGTGTGGAAGGCGCTGGATAACTGCGTGAGCACCCTGTCCATCGTGCTGATTCTGATCGCCACCTCCAGCCTCTTCGGCGACTGCTTGACCAAGCTCCATGTGCCCGATCTGGCTGCCAATGCCATCACCAGCATCAGCTCCAATCCCATCATCATCGCCCTGCTGCTGAACCTGATTCTGCTGGTGCTGGGCTGCATCATGGATATGGCTCCCATCATCCTGATCGCCACCCCCATCCTGCTGCCCATTGCCAAGTCCATCGGCATCGACCCCATCCAGTTCGGCATCATTGTGGTGCTCAACTGCGGCATCGGTCTGCTGACGCCCCCCGTGGGCGCGGTGCTGTTCATCGGCTCCGCTGTGGGCAAAACGCCCATGGAAAAGGTGGTCAAAGCGACCCTGCCCTTCTACCTCTGCATGATCATCACCCTGCTGCTGATCACCTTCATCCCCGATATCTCCCTGCTGATTCCCAAGCTGCTGGGCGGCTACGTGCCCGTCGTCGGCTAAACAAGTTCCCCTGCGGCACCCCGCCGCAGGGGATTTTCCGGGGGCTGTACGATGGTGAACTGTTGTTTGATGCACACGCCATTCGTAGGGCGGGGTCATGACCCCGCCGACCAGGTTGCGGTTTGGAACATGCCCCATTCAACGAAAGCACTCACAAATTTGTTACCGACCGGCGGGGTCATGACCCCGCCCTACGAAAAGTGTATTTTTAATTGTGACAAGCTACTACAGTGGCGCTCAATTTTCAGTGTAACATCCTTCTAAAATATATATTTCAGGTGAAAAAACAATGACAGAAACAACAAGAAAACAGGAAAACCGGCTGATTGTGTCCACGCTGTTTGTGTTCTTCGTCAGCGGTTCGGCTTCCATGCTCATGGGTAATCTGATGCCCTTCCTCCGGGAGATTTACGACATCAACTATGCCCGGGCGGGATTTTTGCTGTCCCTGCCCTCCTGGGGCAATCTGGCGTCGGTGTTCCTCACGGGGTATCTTCCTACCTACATCGGCCGCCGGAAGACGGTGCTGCTGACCTCAGTATGGATGGCGCTGGCTTTTGCCATCGTTACCTTCGGTGTCGGCGGGGCTGCGCTGCTGCCGCTGGCCTGTGTGATGATCGGCGTGGCCCGGGGCGGCAACAGTAATTTCTCCAACACCATGATGTCCACCCTCAACGGCGACCGGGCAGCGGTGGGCTATAATCTGCTCCATGGGGCCTTTGCCGTGGGCGCGGTGCTCTCCCCCCTGGCCCTGGTGGCCTGCGCCAGCCGAAATGAGAATGGATGGCGGATCATGAGCGGGGGAATCATCATCCTCTGCCTCATTCAGGTTGCCGTTTACGCCAAAATGGCCCTGCCTGCGGAGAAAATCACCGGCTCCATCAAGAGCGTAGACAAGAGCTTCCTGAAAAGCAGGAGCTTCTGGCTGGGCAGCGCCATTCTGTTCTTCTATATTTCCGTGGAGTATGCCATCTGCAATTGGCTGGTGACCTATTTCAAGGATTCCGGCTACCTCAGCGCCAACGTGTCCCAGATGATGACGAGCCTATTGTGGGTGGTCATGTTCATCGGCCGGATGGGCGGTGCTTATCTGGTGGGCAAGGTGCCGAGAAAGGCCCTGCTGGTGGCCGACGGCGTGGGACTGACGGTCTTTTTCCTGCTGGTGTTCTTCAGCCGGAGCCAGACCCCCATCTTCATCGGCATCATGGGCGTGGGCCTGTTCATGGCCACCATCTATACCACCGCTCTGGCTCTGGGCACCGAAAAAATCCGGGGCAATGACCTGGGCGTCAGCAACATGGTGCTCATTGGCAGCTTCGGCGGCATCATCACCCCGGCCTTGGTGGGCATGGTGGCGGAAAAGGCCGGCATCCGGGCGGGCATGGGCGTGGTGGTCTGCGTCACCGTGCTGCTGTTAATCACCATTCTTTGCAGTGTGTTTATGAAGGAGGAAGAAGCATGATCGAGAAAAATCAGCGCTGGGCCTATCATGACCAGTCCCTCCCGGAAAGCGGAGGGGAGGGGGTCACCCGGCGCATCCTGGCCTATACCGATGGGCTGATGTGCGTGGAAAACACCTTCCAGCAGGGAGCCGTGGGCAAGCTCCACAGCCACCCCCATACCCAGATCACCTATGTGGTGTCCGGGGAGTTCTCCTTTACCATCGACGGCGAAACCCACACCGTCCGCCCGGGAGATACCCTGCTGAAAACCGACGGCGTTGTCCACGGCTGCACCTGCACCAAGGCGGGCATCCTGCTGGACATCTTCACCCCCATGCGGGAGGATTTCCTGAAATAACCCCGAAAAGCAGATGCGCTGCAGCGTGAGGCTGCAGCGCATTTTTGGAAATTGATTACACCCGGCAAATGACGATGGCGTCACCGGCGTAGATCTGGTTGACGTTCTTGATGGTTGCGGGGTTGTTGGCCTGGAGCTGGGCAACGGTGGTGCCGAAGGTCTTGGCAATGGCACTCAGGGTGTCGCCGGCTTTGATTCTGTACCACTTGCGGCCATTTTCAATGAAGGAGGTGCCCATGGGGTACTGCTGGGGCTGCCAGTGAGCGCCGGTCCAGTCCGTGGTGTTGATGTTTCCCTTGCCGCCGCTGACGGCTTCCAGTTCCTTCTCGTTCAAAGCTTCAACATTTTCCATAATCATATTCTCCTTTTATTTTTTAGACGCCCGGCAAAAGCTGCCGTGGCTGCCTTTTTTTAATCAGTAATACGGTTATACGATGGAATACTGATTCTATCCATGTATTATAACAGAGGCATGTGCACAGAAAGTACACACTATTAAGGTTTTTTGCAAATACGCAGATTGATTTGACTTGCAGCTGCTTTTCTTTTCAATAATTGATACGAACAAATCCGGCAAAGGGCTACAAAAAAATCGGAGCCCGGCAGATTTTTTATGCGTCACGCCCCTGGTCAACGAAAAAACCGGAGGCAATGACCTGGACGTCTTCGCCCCCACGGGGGAGGTTTTTCCGAAATGTGCTTATCGGTTTGACTCAGCAGAGCGGTAAATTGTTGTTTGTAGAGCGCACCCTTGCCCTCCCCTCTGGGGAGGGTGGCCGAGCGCCAGCGAGGTCGGGAGAGGTGTCGTCGGTTAAAGCGTACCAGCAACGAACGTTCGACACCCCCTCAGCCCCAGTGTGCGCTACTTCGGCAGCTCCCCCAGAGGGGGAGCCAAGGGTGCGATAAACAACAATTTACCGGGTTGTTGACGAAAGGCGATATGCACATTCTGAAATAACAAAGAGATCACCCTCGACGCAAACTGGCCGAGGGTGATTTTTGCTTTCGTATCCAGAAGAATTGTTGTTTGTCGTGCAGATTTCCGCCCAGCCACTGTAGGGGAGGCTCGTAGCCTCCCGCGCAGTACAAGGTAAAATCCTAAGAAATGTCAGAAGAATTCCCGCCAGTTTTCCACATTTGTACCATTCAACCGAACACTCAGTTGCATTACCTGGCGGGAGGCTAAGAGCCTTACCTACTAGCGTGTCACAATTAAAAATACACTTTTCGTAGGGCGGGTGCCATGGCCCCGCCGACCCGGTTCTGTTTTTTTATGTGGCCGATTCGTTGGGAAAAAGGTATATTGAGGTTCCTTAACGTTCGGCCACAGTAGGGTACCTCCGGGGTGTTACTTTCTTGTCGCCGAACAAGAAAGTAACCAAAGAAGTCGGCTTAGGGGGAGGCGCTGAATGTCTCACTCCCGAAGCCAAAGCCGTAAATTATGGTATACTTGCCACTGGCAAGTATGTAGATTACGGATTCGCTGCGCGGAGCACCACCCTCCCCCTAAGAACCCTCTCCCGGCGCGCTCTTTTCCAGCTGCGCAGGTTATTTCCGGCTGGCTTTTTGCCTCATTATCTTATATCTTGTATCTCATATCTCAGCAAATAATAACTTTTAAGTGTTACAGAGTACTACAATGGCGTGTGTGAAAATTGGGGTGCGGCAAACAGCCTATTTATTTGATTGGCCGTTTGCGGAACTGGCAGTACATCAAGGGCACCAGCGCCGCTGTGAGGACAATGTAGAGCGCCGGCAAGATGTCCAGGGCGCCCTTCACGCAGAAGCCCAGGTCATACACATAGAAATACCGCAGCTTCTGGTAGATCTGCAAAAGCATATCGGGGAAGAGCCCCAGCAGCCTGCTGATGGTGTCGTTATTCAGGTTGTCCAGGAAATTGGGGACAAACATCAGCAGGAAGGGCACCGTGCTGGCAAACACGGCGGAGCGGGTCTTGGCGGAAACCCACATGGTGAGGAAGGCGAAGAAGAGACACCCGATGTAGCCCCCCACCACCGTCAGCACCCAGGCCTGCCAGAACTTCAAATGGTAGAAGCTCTTCCACAGCGCGATCTGAACGGGGCATTGACCGCCGTCGAAGCCCAGCAGCCCCAGGGTCACCAGGCTGTAAATCAGGACGCTGGCCCAGTACAGCACCGTTACCATCCAGAAGCCTGCCCCGATTTTGGCCCACACCGCCTTGTCCCGGCCATGTCTGGTGCTGAAAAACACCGGGTCGGCCCTCCAGCGGTATTCATTTGCGAAAATTCCGCTGGACATGTAGCCCAGAATCAGCGCCGCCATCATGATGACAAAGGGAGAATTGTATAATAGCTCCTCCCAGCCCTGGGTGTAGTCTATGTAGAAAGGTGTTTCCAGGGTTTCATATTGCTCAATCAGATAATTTTTCTCGTTTTCGTTAAAGAGATATTGGGCGGAGCCGGTCTCGTCCAGCAGCCACGCCTTCATCAGCTTGGTGCGGTTCGGGTAGAAATCCCCGGCCTGGTTCGGGGTGACGGATTCGTTGCAGTACCAGTCATATTCCTGAAAGCCCCTGGAATAGGCGTAATTCATCATATTCAGCACCGGGCGGATGCCCTGCTTCCAGCCATAGGCGATGTCGTTTTGATTGTAGTCCTTGGACTGGGCCTCCGGGGTGGCGCACAGACGCTGATTTTCCCGGATGATCTCCTCCAGCCGGGGAGTATCCAGCACCCCCGCCCACTGCTTTTGGGCACTGCGAAGCTTGGAAATGGCGGCGAAACCGATTTCTTCGTCCCCCTGGTCGTTGACCCAGCACACATCACTGACGCACATCCAACAGCTCAGCGCCACCGCCGCCGCCAGCAGCAAAGCAGCGATCTTCCCGCCGGCGCTGCCCAGAATTTTTTTCAGCTCAAACCGCAGCATCCGCTTCGCCCCCTCTCTGACCGAAATAGCAGAGGAACACATCCTCCAGGGTTGGCACCACCTGAACGGCATCGTCCGTGGGCTGCTCTGCCGAGACGATGCGCAGCTCCGCCCCCTCCGGGGTGGTTTTCACATTGGAGACCTTCAGTGCCTTCAAATAGGCATCGATCCTTGCCTTGCTCACCTGGCACACCCACACCCGCTCCGGCATGGCGGCGGTGAGCTCCGGGGCGGTGCCGGAGACGGCAATGCGCCCGTCCTTCATCAGGAAAATCTTCCCCGCGATGTACTCCACGTCGGAGACAATGTGGGTGCTCAGCAGCACGATTCGGTCCTCCGCCAGTTCGCTGATCAGGTTGCGGAACCGAATCCGCTCGTTGGGGTCCAGACCGGCGGTGGGCTCGTCCAGAATCAGCAGCTTGGGGTCATTGAGCATGGCCTGGGCGATCCCCGCCCGGCGCTTCATGCCCCCGGAGAGATTTTTCATCTTTTTGCTTCTGGCCTTGCTCAGCCCCACCTGATGGAGCAGCTCCTTCACCCGCTGCTTTGCCACCGCCGGGCGCAGGCCCTTGATGGAGGCGATATACTGTAGATATTCCTCCACGGTGAAATTGGGGTAGAAGCCGAACTCCTGGGGCAGGTAGCCAAGGATGCTGCGAAACCTCCCCTCCATGGCAAAGATGTCCTCCCCGTCCCAGGTAATGGAGCCGGAGCTGGGATGGAGCAGGGTGGTGAGCATCCGCATCAGGGTGGTTTTTCCCGCCCCGTTGACCCCCAGCAGGCCGTATACCCCCCGGGTCAGGGTTTCATTCACGGAATCCACCGCCCGGGTGCCGGAGAATTCCTTTGTCAAATTTGTGATTGTCAATTCCATACAGGTTTCGCCTCCAGATTCAAGTTCCGCTGCCCCCGCAAGATGACCCAGCCCAGGCCGCAGAAGGAGGCAGCCAGGGCCAGTACCCACAGAGGGGCGGAAATGGCATTGTAAATTTCATTCTGTTCCATCACCAGCAGCCACACCGCCGCCCACAAAAGGCACAGCACCATGGAGATGGTTTCCGATTGGATTTTCCGGCTGTAGAGCATGGCCAGGCAGATGACACTGGTGACGTTGAAGGGCAGCAAAAACTGAATCAGCATTTCCCACACCGTCACCCGGGTCAGCACCGAAGCCCCGGCAAAAAACACGGACAGCAGCAGAAGATCCACCCCGGCAAAGAGGGTCAGCCGGGCGGCATAGATGGAGCGCAGGGTGTACAGCGTGGTGCACTCCACCTCCGTGGCATCGGCGCTGCGGTTCTTCCACAATTCCGGCAGCACCAGCACCGCCAGCAGTGGGCCCGCAAGCCCTAAGCACCGGCGGATGGCGTAGTCCGCCTCCATGTCCGCCAGCAGCAGACACACCGCCGCCAGCAGCGCCCCCTGCAGCAGCCACCAGGTCTTTTTCACATATCGGCTCTGCTCCAATAGGAATTCCAGCCGGGACACCGGGCGCTCCTGCTCCCCCTCCAAAAAGGCCCGCTTGGAGATGGCGATGGTCTTTTGCAGCTTTTCTTCGTCATAGCCATCATCAAAAAGAAATGACTGTTTCATGTGGGTTCCTCCTTTCCCAGATACAGTGCCAGCAGCTCCTTGGCCCGCTTGAGTCGGTATTTTACCAGCGGCAGGCCGATGCCCAGGATTTTGGCAATGCTGCTTTGGGGCAGCTCCTGGTAATAGTACAGCACCGCCGCCTCCCGCAGCTCCGGGGGCAGGCTGTCCAGGGCCCGGCGCACGTCCAGCTTCCTGTCCAGAGCCGGAGTTTCCTCCCGGGCCAGCTCCGGCACGTCGTCCAGAGCCAGGGGACGGGCCTTTTTAAAGCTGTCCCGGCACAGATTTCCGGCAATCACATACAGATAGTTTGCCGCCTTGCCGTAATGCTGGTATTGGGGCAGGGTGCGGAAAAACCGGGCGAAGGTTTCCTGGGTCACATCCTCCGCCTCCCCGGCATCCCAGAGATGGAGGCGGCAGTAGCGGAGCATCAGCGGATAGTATTTGCGGACGAATTCCTCAATGGCTCCTTCGTCCCCCTGGTGCATCCGACGCAGCAGCAGAAAATCAGCATCCACGGTTTTTCCCTCCCTTCCCCTGTCATTTCAAAAGCGCTTTCACATAGTATAACGAATGAGGCATATAAAAAGATAGTCGGTAAATTTTTTTGTGCATATCGGTTTCATTCAGCATCCCCACAAATTGTTGTTTAGCGGGGCGCCCTTGGCTCCCCCGCTGGGGGAGCTGCCCCAGTGCGCACACTGGGGCTGAGGGG
>CAMCKD010000031.1 GCA_945875335.1 uncultured Clostridia bacterium
GCATGATCATGTAGTTGAATTCCAGGAAGCTCAGGCCCTTTTCCATGCGCTGCTTGTAGCAATCGGCCCGAAGCATATTATTGACGGAGAAGCAGGCGCCCACCTCCCGGAGAAGTTCCACATAGTTGAGGTTCAGCAGCCAGTCGGCGTTGTTGACCATCTGGGCCTTGCCCTCACCGAACTCAATGAACCGCTCCATCTGCTTCTTAAAGCACTGGGCGTTGTGGTCGATGTCCTCCTTGGTGAGCATCTTGCGCATGTCGGTGCGGCCGGAGGGGTCGCCAATCATGGTGGTGCCGCCGCCGATCAAAGCGATGGGCTTGTTGCCCGCCATTTGCAGACGCTTCATGAGAGTCAGGGCCATGAAGTGACCGGCGGTGAGGCTGTCGGCAGTGCAGTCAAAGCCGATGTAGAAGGTGGCCTTGCCGTTGTCGATCATCTCCCGAATTTCTTCCTCGTTGGTCACCTGGGCAATCAGGCCACGGGCAACCAGTTCATCATAGATTTTCATAGTGCATTTCCTTTCTTATTGGGCTGCGGTGCCGGTGATCATCGTAATGATGGCGGCCCGCAGAATATTGACGTTGGTTTCATCCAGGACGGTGTCCTTGGGGGTATGGATTTTGGACAGGTACAGCCCCAGTTTTCCCCGATTCAAAGCGCAGATACCCACGCCATAGGGAAAATGCGCCTGGTCGGAGGGGTAGATAGAAAAGCCCTGCTTGCGGACAGTAACCGTCTTCCTTCCAAAACTGCCGGTGATTTTATCCAGATCGGCCAGCTTTTTCTGGTTCTTTTTCAGCTTGGAGGTGGGGAAAAGATAGATTTCGTCCCCCTCCCCCACGCAGTCCAGATTCAGGACCATTTGGGATTCGGATGCCTTTTTGTGGGCCTTGCGATAGGATGCGGAGCCGATGAGGCCCGCTTCCTCTAAATCAAACAGGACGAAGCACACATCCTTTCGGTAATGCTCCGGCAGGGATTTGGCGATTTCCAGCACAGTCACCACGCCGGAGGTATTGTCGTTGACATTGGAGGAATTGGCCGGGCCAACAAGCATGAGAGCAATGCCTGTCCAGAGCAATACCATCCAAAGAAAATATCCGACGAAAAAGGAATGGAACAGATATCCCACCAGCGCCCCCACAGCAAGCGTTGGCACAATCAGCAGCAAGCAGACAAAAATCTGATACAGGATAAATAGCAGCGCATTACAGGGCGTAATCAAATTGGGCACAAACATTCTGGCGCAGGTATCGTAATGGGCGGTTACCAGGTATTTCGCCCTATCCGGGTCGCCGATTACCAGATTCTTACTGCCGAAGCTCCCAGATTCCACATTTGTGGAATAACCCAGTGTCTGCAAATAATCCTGAACCTCCTGCCGAAACCGCTCCTTTTGGATTTTTTTCTTTCTCACAGGATGGGCGGTGAGAATATCATAAGGATTTTTTAGCATGGTTTCACTCCCCCAATAACTCCTTCTGTTTCTTTTTGCTGAACGAATGCAAAACGATATGGTACGCTTCATCCAGCATATCCTTCAGAACCTCATCAGGAACCGCACCATCGGCCCGGACAGAATTCCAGTGAACCTTATTCATATAGTAACCCGGAAGGACATCGGAATAGAGCTGACGGTAAAAGTCCCCCTTTGCAGGCTCCAGCTTCATTGTGATATAATAGGGCTTCCCCGCTTCATCCAGGCAGACGGCGGCAAAGAGCTTATTCCCGATTTGATAGCGGAACCAGCCCCACTCTTCCTTGAAGTCCTTTTGTACTGCTGTTTTCTCAAGCAAATAATCATCAAGCCATGGATACTTCATCGAACCCCCTCCTTCACTGAAAAACGCCCCCTCTCCTTTCGGAGAGAGGGCGCAAAAATGCACGGTACCACCTCTGGTTTGACCAAGCCTCACGGATTGATCCTCAGGCCGTCTGACAACGGCGCTCGCGATATCGGGCGAACCCGTTCTTCCCTACGAAAGCATTCAGGAAGACCACTCCGGGAGGTATTTCGGCGCTGCTTCCTGCTGCCTTGCACCAACCGGCAGTTCTCTGGAGGAAGGGAAAACGCTTACTTCATCCCATCAATGTGTTGAATATTTCCAATATCCTAACAAATTCTTCTCTTTTTGTCAAGTCTGATTTTTCAGTCCTGCCAGCGGAGCATTTCCTCGGCACTCTTGAGGGTGGTTTCTGTAATCTGGGCACCGCCGATGATGCGGGCCAGTTCCCGCTTGCGGCCCTCCAAATCCAGGGGGGTGACGGAAGTATAGGTTCTTCCATCCCGTTCCGATTTGGAGATCAGCATGTGCGTATTTGCCAAAGCCGCCATTTGGGGCAGATGGGTGACGCAGAGCACCTGCTTGTGCCGGGCCAGCTTGCGAAGCTTTTCCGCCACCTTCTGGGCAGCCCGGCCGGAAACGCCGGTGTCCACCTCGTCAAAAATCAGGGTGCCGATCTGGTCCTTTTCTGCCAGCACATTTTTCATGGACAGCATGATTCTTGCAAGCTCACCGCCGGAGGCCACCTTGCTCAGTGGCTTCAAGGCCTCGCCCGCATTGGCGGACATGAAGAACGCCACGGTATCGGCACCGTTGGGAGAAAGCTCCTGCTCTCCAAAAACGCACTGGAACTGCACCCGGGGCATATCCAGCTGGGAAAGCTCCGAGAGGATCCGCTCCGACATGATTTTGGCGTTCTCCTTTCGGTTCTGCCGCAGCTTCAAAGCCTCGTCCCAGGCTTCCTTTTCTGCTTTTTTCAGTTTCCCTTTCAGCCGTTCCAGATGGTCGTCGGCAAATTCGATATCATCCAGTTCCTTCCGGGCATTTTCCAAATAATCCAGAATATCGGTGCAGGTGACGCCGTACTTCCTGCGAAGGCGGTGAATCACATCCAGCCGGGCTTCAATCTGTTCCAGCTCGTCGGCGGAATAGCTTAGTTCATCCCGGGCATCCTTCACTTCTTCTGCCACATCCCGCACCTGGTACATGAGGTCTGCGACCCGCTCATGGAAGGAGGAAAAACTGTCGCTGAACCGAGCCAGCCTTCCCAGTGCATGCTCCGCCTGGGCCAGCAAGCCGGCAGCGCCATCGGATTCCTCCCCGCCGTACAGGGATTCCACCGCTTCGTCCATGCCTTGGGAAAGCTTTTCCGCGTTTTGCAGGAGCTTGCGGCGCTCCTCCAGGGCTTCATCCTCCCCGGGCTCCAGCTCTGCCTTTTCAATTTCCGCAATCTGATATTTCAGGGTTTCCATCCGGCGAAGCTTTTCTCCCTCGTCCATGGTCATGCGCTGGATTTCCCGGCGCAGAGCGGCCACGGCCTCGTACTTCTCCTGATAGCTTTGGCGCAGAGACTGGTTGGAGGAAAAATCATCCAGAAAAATCAGATGGTTGGCCTCGTCAAACAGGGATGCCGAATCGTGCTGACCGTGGATGTTGATCAGCTGAATGCCCAGCTTTCGCAGAATCGCCACGGAAACCAGAGCCCCGTTCACCCGGCAGACATTCTTCCCATCCAGGAAGATATCCCGCTGGATCACCGTTTCCTCGTCATATTCCACGCCGTTTTCTTCAAACCAGGCGCATTGGGGCACCCCGGTAAAAACAGCCCGGACGGAGGCCTTGCTGGTGCCGGTTCGGATCATGTCCCGGTAGGCTCGCTCTCCCAAAATGGCGGAAATGGCATCAATGACGATGGATTTACCGGCGCCGGTTTCGCCGGTAAGGACATTAAAGCCGCTGTCAAAAGAAATATCCGCGCTTTCAATAACCGCGATATTTTCAATATGCAGAAGATTCAGCACGGTATTCTCCCCCTATCATTTCATCAAACTGCGGATCTCCCCGCAAAAGGCAGCGGCAGAGTTGGCATCGCGCATAATGGCAATCACCGTATCGTCGCCGGCCAGGGTACCCAGCACCACACTGCGGCTCATGGCATCCAGCGCGGAGCCTGCGGCGTTGGCAAGACCCGGCAGGGTGTGGATGACGATGATGTTCTGGGCATAGTCAAAGCTGGTAACGCATTCCCGGAAAATGGTATTGAGCCGGTTGGAAAAGGTATTGCCCACCTCACGGGAAGCAGAGGTATAGTGGTAGGTGCCCATGCTGGTCAGCTCCTTGACAATGCGAAGCTCCTTGATGTCTCTGGAAATGGTAGCCTGGGTGCTGGAAAATCCGGCATTCTGGAGCTCCTGCAGCAGCTGCTCCTGTGTTTCGATATTTGAGGTAGAGATAATCTCCATGATCTTTGCCTGACGTTTGGACTTCATGCGCCTGCCTCCTTATCCTCTGCGAAATTTCAGATTCACCACATCATAAAAACTGCGTTCATTGAGTCGGACCAGCCGGGTCTCCAATTTGGATTTTTTGATGTTGACCACATCGCCCATATTCAGCCGGAAGGTCTTGCCGCCGTCCACGGACAGATAGGCATTCCTTCTGGAATTGCTGGTCATTCCCACGGAAATCACCCGTTTGCCGGAGGCCACAATGCTCCGGCTGGCCACATCATGGGAGCAGATGGGGGTGATGATGATTCCGTCCGCCTCCGGCTCCACAATGGGGCCCCCTGCGGACAGGCTGTAGGCCGTGGAGCCGGTGGGGGTGGAAATGATGATGCCGTCGCCCCCGCATTCCATGGCCTGGATGCCGTCGCATTTCACCGCCAGATGGACGATGCGGGCCACGGCTCCCTTTGTGATCACGGCATCGTTGAGACAGATGTCGTGGAAAATGATTTCCCGATCCCGCTGGACGGTGACATCCAGCATCATCCGGCTGTCAATTCTGTATTTCCCGGTGGACAGGAGCTTGAGCTTGTCCAGCTCGGTGCTTTCCAGCTCCGCCATGAAGCCCATGGTGCCGATGTTCACCCCCAGCAGGGGCAGTCCTCGTTTTGTCGCGGCTTTCGCCATATGGAGGATGGTGCCGTCACCGCCGAAGCAAATGACCAGATCGGCGTTTCCCAGTTCCCGATCCAGACGGGAAAAATGGATGTCCCGGGGCAGCTCACAGCTGTGATCCACCTCAAATGGAAGACAGACCTTCACCTGGAAGCCCGCTTCCTTCAAAATCTGCATGGCGTTTCGGAGGGTGTGGAAGTTTTTATCCCGGTATGGATTGGGGGTTAGTATCAGATTTTTCATCGCTCCACTCCTTAATCCAGGGTTTCATGAGCCTGCCGGACAACCTCCGCCACATCCGGGCAGTTTTCAGGCAGATCGCTGCGGGTCAGATGCCCCAAAAATTCAATATTACCCTCCGGGCCCTTCACCGGGGAGAAGGTCAGTCCCAGAATGTGAAATTCCAGCTCATGGGCCAGGGATACAAACTGCTCCAAAACCTCTTTATGCGTCTCCGGCTCGCGGACGACCCCCTTCTTGCCCACCTTTTCCTTCCCTGCCTCAAACTGGGGTTTGATCAGGCAGAGCACCTGGCCGGTGGGCTTCAGCAGGGCCTTGATGGCAGGCAGCACGATTTTCAGAGAAATGAAGCTCACATCCACCACCGATAAATCCAAGGGCTCTCCCAGCTGCTCCGGGGTGACATAGCGGATATTGGTGCGCTCCATCACCACCACCCTGGGGTCGGAACGAATCTTCCAGTCCAGCTGTCCGTAGCCCACATCGATGGCGAACACCTTCTTCGCTCCCTGCTGCAGCAGGCAGTCGGTAAAGCCGCCGGTGGAGGCGCCGGAATCGGAACAGACGAAGCCCTCCGGCTTCACGCCAAAATCCCGCAAAGCCTTTTCCAGCTTCAGCCCGCCCCGGCTCACATAGGGGCACACCGCGCCCCGCACCTCGATGGCGACGGATTCCTCATAGGAGATGCCAGGCTTGTCCGCCTTTTGACCATCTACATAGACGAGACCGCTCATGATGATGGCCTGGGCCTTGGAGCGGCTGTCCGCATAGCCAAGCTCCGTCAGCAGCACATCCAGCCTTTTCTTATTTTTCATCTGAGAGCACCCCGTTCACATATTCTGCAATGGAAGAAGCATCCAGCCCGCACAGGGCGTACAGCTTCTTCTGGTCGCCATGGGGGACAAATTCCCTGCCCAGATCAATGCCATAAATCCTGCTCTCCGGGCAGCGCTGCAGCAGCTCCCACGCCAGGGCCTGCTTGATGCCGGAATTGGCAGCCGTTTCTTCAATCACCACGACAGTTTTGTTCTCCGGCATTTTCTCCAAAATATCCTCTGCCGGAAGCTGGGACAGTTCCAGCAGTCTGAGCACTGTACAATGAATCCCGGATGCGGCCAGAATTTCCGCTGCTTCCAAAACAGGATTGATCATGGTGCCATAGGTAATGAGTGTCACATCTCCGCCGCTGCGGTGGCAGACCACGCCGGTTTCTTTATCCCAGGCTGAGTCCTGATACGCACCTTCCGTTCCCCGGGGGTAGCGGACTGCCACGGGGCCATCATATTCTTCAATGGCCCAGGTGAGCATCTGCTCCTGCTCCATAAGACTTGCGGGGGCCAGGATCCGCATTCCGGGAATCTGGCGCAGATAGCCCACATCGAAAACGCCGTGGTGGGTGGGGCCGTCGTCGCCCACCAGTCCTGCCCGGTCAATGGCCAGCACCACATGAAGATGGAGCATGGCCACATCCTGAATCAGCTGGTCGAAGGAGCGCTGCAGGAAGGTGGAGTAAATGGCCACCACAGGGATCATCCCCTGCTTGGAAAGTCCTCCTGCCATGGACACTGCATGTTCCTCCGCAATGCCAACATCAAACAGCCGCTGGGGGTACTGCTTCATAAACCGCAGCAGGCCGGTGCCCCCGGGCATGGCGGCAGTGATGGCACAAATTTTGGGATTCTTTTCCGCCAGATCCACAATGGTATCTCCAAAGGAATCCGAGAAGGTGCGCACCTTTCCTGCCAGCTTCTTGCCGGTTGCTGTATCGAATTTTCCAATGCCGTGGAATTTGGCGGGGTCATCCTCCGCAAACTGATAGCCGCTGCCCTTGCGGGTCACCACATGGACAAGGGTGGGCTCCTGCATATCCCGGGCTGCCCGCAAAACGGAAATCAAATCCCGCAGATCGTGGCCGTCCACAGGCCCCAGATACTTAAAGCCCATGTTCTCAAAAATGGTGGTTTGCAGCAGGAAATGCTTGATTCTGTTCTTTGCCCGGCTGGAAAAGAGATAGACCTGCTTGCCGCCGGGGACGCTGTACAATGTCCGGCGGTACCAGCGCTTGACGCCCAGATAGCGTTCGCTGGAACGAAGCTTGGAAAGATGCCGGGACATGCCGCCCACATTTTTTCCGATGGACATCTCATTGTCATTGAGGATGACCACCATGGGCTCCTTGCTGTCGGCGGCGTCATTCAGCCCCTCGTAGGCCATGCCGCCGGTGGCCGCGCCGTCGCCGATGAGGGCTACCACCTGATAATCCTGGTGGAGCATGGTTCTGGCTCTGGCCATACCCAGGGCGATGGAGACAGAGCTGGAGGCATGTCCGGCCACAAAGGCATCGGTATCGCTTTCGCTGGGCTTGGGGAAGCCGGAGAGGCCGCCAAACTGGCGCAGGGTGTCAAAGGCATCCCGGCGGCCAGTGAGCAGCTTATGGACATAGGACTGATGCCCCACGTCAAACACCAGCCGATCCTTGGCCGTATCATAAACCGTTTCCAGCGCCACCGTCAGCTCTACCACGCCCAGGTTCCCGGCCAGGTGGCCTCCTGTTTTAGAGACGCTGGAAATCAAAAATTCCCGAATTTCTGCGCATAGCTGGATTTTCTCGTCATCCGTCAGACGAAGAAGGTCTTCATGGCAATTGATGCTCGGTAAAATCTTCAAAGCGCACACAACCTATCTTTTTCTTTTTTTTCGGAAGAGGCCCAAAAAGCCGTGCCAAACACTGATGGCTCTGCCTGCCCAGTGAACAATCGACGTGCAGGATTTAATGGCATAGGTCTTTCCGATGGCTTTGCCCCCCACCGTGGTGGCAGCAACCAGAGCCGACATGAGCAGCGACACCACATTGGGCCATGAAAAGGTAAAATGAGAAATGATTTTGGAGGCAATGACGGCGGAGGCAGAGCCGGAAATAACGCCGCAGATATCCCCCACCACGTCATTGCAGATGGAGCCCACCCGCTCGGCATTTCTCAATAGACCGATGGCCTCCTGAGCGCCGGACACCTTCCGGGCTGCCATGGAATGGAAGGGCCGCTCGTCCGCCGATGTGACGGCAACGCCCACCACATCAAACAGAATGCCCACCAGAACAATGACAAACAAAATGATAAACGCCGCCGCCATCCCGCTGCGGGACAGAAGCTCCTCAGACAAGAGGCTGATGGCGCCGGATACAAAAAGAGTAATAACAAAAATCGTTATTACCCACCGAACTGTTTTTTTACTCTCTCGCTTGGAGGATGTGGAATCTGATTTTCCCACGATAATTCTCCTGTTTCTTTTTTATAACGGCAGCAGGCGGGATAAATCTTACGGCTTAGGTCGGGTTGGATTTCCCCGGGCGAAACCTGCCGTTGCCGCGCAGGCCGTTTCCATTTGATTCACCCGTTCAGGCGTTGCCAACCTGAATACCCGATTGCCACTTAGTCCGTACTGCAATCCCCCGCCTGCCCAATGACGACAGCCTAGGTGTTTTCCACAACAATGTGTGCCATAGTCTTAGCCTCTTTTGCAAGCATGGTTTCCAGAAGCGATTTCAGCGACTGTTCTGGCCAGCAACGTTCAGCTGCATGATCCTCTTTCCCCACATGTTCACTCAAGGCAGGCTACACTGCACGCAGCACACGACTCTGCGCACTGCCTTGCAGGTTCCTATCCTGGTTCGTACGCGAGCGGGCCTCGAACCGAGGGGCTTACCGTCGTCGCACAAGACCAAGTCTCCACGGAAACCGGGTCGTATGTTCCATGCCATTGGAACGCGCCCGGAATCCTTAACCCCCAGCATCCACCCTAAACTGGGCGTAAAAAGCAGACACCAGGGACTTCATCGATGTGCCCTTCAAAGGATTTTTAGGCCCTTCCTGGAAAATGGCCACACTGACTAGGATACTGCACCGTTACTTTGTATATTAGCATACCATTCATGAATATACAAGTATTTTTTCAGTCCATGGGCGTTTTACGCAAGAAAATTCACCGTCGGTTCACAAACCAATCCTCCACAATATCCTGATGCGTCACGGGGATATCAATAGCGGAAAGCTCTTCCTTTGTGAAAAAACGGAGCTCTTTGGATTCTTCGCTGATGCGAAGCGGGGGCTCCTGCTGAAAATCCAGGCCATACACCACGATCACCATCCGCCAGACACTGCCATCCCGAAAGGCGGCAATCCGGCCCGGCTCTCCATAGACCTGCAGCTTTGTGAGCTTTTCCGGCGGAATGCGCAATCCCAGCTCCTCGTATATTTCCCGCACCATCCCTTCCAGAGAGCTTTCCGTTTTCTTCACGCCGCCGCCAATCAGGCCCCAGGTATTGGAATCCCGCCGCCGTTCCAGCAGGAGCTTTCCCTGACAGGTGATGATGGCGTTGGCCCCCAGGTGGGCGGGCATGGTGGTTTTGGGTGCGTTCTTCGGGTCTCCCCGATAAAATGTGACGATAGACATATGCTGCGCCTCCTCGTTTTTCTCCATTATACCCCACCCACTCCCAGGAAGCAATCAAATACTTTTCGTTTTTTCAGGGTTTATCATCCTATCAACAAATTATTGTTTATCGAATACGCCATTCGGGCGGGGTCATGACCCCGCCCTACGAAACGATAAACAACAATTTGACGAGATACCGTATGAAACTGATAAGCAGAAAACTATCTATTGAAGCTTGTCAAAAAATCTGATATAATGTGGAAAAACATCGGGAGAAAGAAATATGCTGAAATATCCCTGCCTTGTTTTGGATCACGACGACACCGTGGTTCAAAGTGAAAAATGTGTCAATTTCCCCTACTTTGAGTACATCCTGACCCAGTTCCGTCCGGGGAGCCACATCACCCTGCCTGAATACACAGAAGGCTGCTTCCGCCTGGGTTTTGCGGATATGTGCCGGGAGTGGTACGGCTTTACCGACCAAGAGCTGGCAGATGAATTTGAAGGCTGGAAGGTGTACATCCGGGATCACATTCCCGCCCCCTACCCCGGCATCCAGCAGGTGATTCAGCGGCAAAAGGAGCTGGGCGGAAAAATCTGCGTGGTGTCCCATTCCTGTGAGGAAAACATCACCAGGGACTACCAGACCCACTTCGGTATTCTGCCGGACGAAATCTTCGGCTGGGATCTGCCGGAGGCCCTGCGTAAGCCCAGCACCTATCCCCTGGAACAGATCATGAAAAAATATGGTTTCCGGCCGGAAGAGCTGCTGGTGGTGGATGATATGAAGCCCGCCTGCCAGATGGCGAGAAATGCCGGGGTTTCCATCGCCTTTGCCGCCTGGGGCAGGAAGGATTGCCCGGATTTAAGCAGAGAAATGACAGAGCTTTGTGATTTTTCCTTTGACTCTCCCCAGGAGCTGGAAGCATTTCTTTTTGTTTAATCCCCTTGACAACCGTGGTATAATAATCACATGAACCCTGCGGGAGGTGAGGCAGATGGAAAAAGAGAATATCAAGGTCATGGCCCGCAACCGGGAGGCCTACCATGAATACTTCGTGGAAGAGGAGATGGAGGCCGGTATCGAGCTTTGCGGCACCGAGGTCAAGTCCATCCGCCAGGGCACCCTGAACCTGAAGGATTCCTGGTGCGGCATCAAGGACGGAGAGCTGATCCTGAACCAGATGCACATCTCCCCCTACGACCACGGCAACATTTTCAACCGGGATTCCAAACGTCCCCGCCGTCTGCTGATGCACAAGCGGGAGATCATGCGGCTTTTCGGCAAAGTCAAACAGGATGGCTACGCGCTGATTCCCCTGTCCGTATACTTCAAGGGCAGTCGGGTGAAGGTGAAGGTCGGCCTGTGCAAAGGCAAAAAACTATACGACAAAAGACAGGCCGCGGCGGAACGAGACGCCAAGCGTCAGATTGACCGGGCCATGAAGGAGAGATATTGATATGAATCCCACTTTCAAAATCACCATGGAAAACGGCGGTGTCATCGAAGGAGAGCTGTACCCTGAGAAGGCTCCCCAGAGCGTTCGGAATTTCATTGACCTGTGCAATCACAATTACTACGATGGTCTGATCTTCCACCGTGTCATTCCCGGCTTCATGATTCAGGGCGGCTGTCCCGAAGGCACCGGCATGGGCGGCCCCGGCTACTGCATCAAGGGAGAGTTTTTCTTCAACGGCATCAAGAACGACCTGAAGCATAAGCGGGGCGTTCTCAGCATGGCCCGCTCCTCCTCCCCCAACTCCGCCGGCTCCCAGTTCTTCATCATGCATCAGGATGCCAAGCATCTGGATGGCCAGTATGCCGCCTTCGGAAAGGTCACCAGCGGTATGGACGTGGTGGATGCCATCGCCGCCGTCAAGACTGACCGAAATGACCGGCCCATGACGGAGCAAAAGATTGCCTCCATCACTGTGGACACCCACGGTGAGGAATATCCCGAGCCCAACAAGCTGCCCGATCCCTACGGCCGCTTCTGATGGCCCGGCGGATTCTCATTGGGACCACCAATCCCAGTAAAATCGTCTGGCTGAAAAGCTATCTGGCCGATTTATCCGGGATCGAGACCGCTACCCTCACGGATTTGGGGGTAACGGCTCCCGTCTCCGAGGAAGGCCGTACGCCGGAGGAAAACGCCAGGATCAAAGCCTTATCCTATCATCAGGCCACGGGATTGGCCGTGGTGGGTCACGACTCCGGGTTGTATTTCCAGGAGTTTTCCATGGATGATCCACGGCAGCCCGGGCTTTTCATCCGCCGGGTGAACGGTCAAACCCTGGATGACGACGGAATGCTGGCCTATTATTCCAGACTGGCCCAGGACTTCGGCCCCCTCCACGCCTGCTATTGCTCCGGCTTTGCGGCGGTGGATGAAACAGGCCGGGTGGCAACCTTCGCCCAGGACAGCGTGAGTGACAAGGATTATTTCAGCACCTTCGGCTTTCTTATGGTTGGCAAGCCCCATCGGATGCGCCGCCCAGGCTGGCCTCTGGACAGTCTGAGCCAGGACCCCAGAACGGGAGAATACTGGTATGATCAGGAGGGCGGACGCAATACCATCGAAGAATCCGATTACAGCCGGAATTATCGGCAAAATGTCAACAGATTCTTTACAAACTTTTTTCAGAACAAGTAGTCTAACCTACTTCTTCCTATCACGGGGCCGTACTGGTTTCGACGGGGGTAGTGAGGCTGGAATAGCGGGTCGTGGCGCCTGACCACGATAAAACGGGTACTTTCTAAAATTAACTGACAACACTGTTGTTCCTGTGGCTGCCTAATTAGGCGCCCATCCTCCCCGGAAGGTCCACGAGCCGGGCTAGGGTGTGATTTGAGTGGAGACCGTGCGTATGGTAAGCTTTGCCCATACCATGAATCATGAAGCTACCAAATCCGACAGGGTGTTTGTTCCCGTTCGGACGAGGGAATGTAAATAACAAACTGCACCCGGAGAAGTTCTTTCCAAGTTGCTTTCGGACAGGGGTTCGATTCCCCTCGGCTCCACCACAGGGGAGCCAGGCGAACCCGGCAATGATTTATTTCGTTGGCCCGGTGTTCGTCCTGGCTCTGCCGTTTCAATAGCTTACTATCACTATTAATCAAAAAGTCAAAGTTTTTTTGTGACAATCATTATTGTGTCGATTTTATGATTGATTTTAGCCGGAAACGACGTTATCATTTCCATAAGGGGGCGAAAACAATGGGATATATCATACTGGCACTTCTAATTCTGCCTATAATGGTTGTTTTTGAGCTTGTAAAGGATTATAAATAACAATTGCCCCGGTGATGATGCTGGCGCTGTTCCTGCAATCTACGGGGATTCTGTTCTAAAGCGGTGGTTTCACACAACATTACACAACACCTAACTGATATCAGCACATACCAGGCGTTTCATGTAACCTCCAGCGTTTTTAGAAATATGACCACGTTTTACATGCCATCGTTTTGGAATGGTCTACCTCCAATGTGGGATACTAATGCTGAGGTGATAATCATGGCAAAGCAAGGCATGACCCATCCCGATGTGACTCGAGGGCCGAGGAATGAGACTTCCCCTGTTCCCCAGATTCAAGGAAAGGCCAAAAGCGGCAAGGTAAAAGCAAATCCCATCATTTCGGGAACCACTGGCGCAAATCAGAAGGTGTGGCACGAAAAGCCCATTTCCAAGGCACACGGAATCATTGACACTGATTTGGCAAGGGATAATCTGGAAAACGACATTCCTTTCGCGGATTTGCAGGATTTGTAACTCCCATCTGTTCAGCATGACAAAAGAAGCGCCGGAGAGAAGCTTTTCCGGCGCTTCAATTTTTATTCGGCTCATTTGTGCAGCACTGATTTTGATGTCTGATCCATTATTCCCCCAGCGGGTTCCGAAGAAAAATGTAAGTGTTTTCGTCGGAACGGGATGGGTCAAAACGGTAATTCAATCGGTCGAAGGCTTTGAGCTGCTCCGGGTTCCTAATCTGCTGTTCGGCCAGAAAGCGCACCATTTCGCCCCGGGCCATTTTGCACATGGTTCCCTTTTCAATTATTTTTCCTTCTTTTTCTTCGCCGAATACGCAGGTGATGAAACGGACGGAAGGCGGCAGGTACTTGGAGATGGACAGGCTGTATTCCTTGGAGGCCAGATTGAGGATGCAGTCCGTTTCGGAAAGGATGAACTTTGCCAGCATATCCCCCCAAAAAGCGTATAAATCCCTGCACTCCCCTATTGCGAGCTTTGCCTGCATCTCCAGACGGTAGGGCGTCACCCCGTCGAAGGGGTGCAGGATGCCATAGAACCCGGAGAGGATGCGCAGATGCTCCTGGAGATAATCAAAGGCCTGATCGGAAAATACGCCGGGGGCCATGTATTGATACTGGATGCCCTCATAGGCCAGGATCGCCGGGGTCAGGCGGCGGTGCAAATCCATCTCTTGCAGCCGCCGGAAATTCAATTCCGCGATTTTATCATTGCAGCCCCAGAGACTTTTCAGCGCTTCGTAGGACATGCTTTGAAGCTTCCGGCACAGCTCCTCCGTTTTTGGCAGGAACTCCGGCAGTGCACGGTATGGGAGACTGTCCGTGTCCACCTTCATCTTTTTTGCCGGGGAAATGATGATTCTCACGGCTTACTGCTCCCCGGCCAGGTATTGCAAGATCTCCGCCGCATTGGTGTCCGGCTTGACCTTGGGCATGACTTTTTCGATGATTCCCTGCTGGCTGATGATATAGGTGGAACGAACCACGCCCATGCTGACCTTGCCGTAGAGCTTCTTTTCCTTCCACACATCATAGGCCTGAATCGCCTGCAATTCCGGGTCGGCCAGGAGCACAAAGGGCAGCTCATATTTCTGGGCGAATTTCAGATGGGAGGCCACAGAATCCTTGCTGACGCCGATGACCACAACATTGCGCGACTTAAACTGCTCAAAATTTGCAGCAAAGGCGCAGGCCTGCCGGGTGCAGCCGGGGGTATTGTCCCTGGAATAGAAATAGAGGACGATTTTTTTGCCGGAAAAATCCGACAGACTGACGGTATTGCCATCCTGATCCAAAAGGGAGAAATCAGGTGCTTTTGTTCCAACTGCTAACATAGGGATTGGCTCCTTTCGATTCTTTTGGAGTCATCATAGCAGAAACGGCAGAAAATTGCAAGCCGCTCCATATCCAAAGCAGAACTTTTCCCCACTATGTTATTTTGCCGTCTTGTGCAAAAAGTGATTGACATTCATTCCTTAATAGTATATAATCTCATTAAAGACAAGAATCAAATAAGGATGATTGCAATGAAAAACCGGAACACGATTCAGCGTGCCCTGGTTCTGGAAACAGTCAGGAAGCTCCAGTGTCACGCTACGGCGGATCAGATTTATGCGGAAATTGCGAAGGAGCACCCCTCCATCAGCAGAGCTACTGTGTACCGAAATTTAGCGCTTTTGTCAGACATGGGAGAAATTCGCAGAATGGAAATTCCCGGAGGCGCGGACTGCTTCGACCATCTGCTCCATGACCACTGCCATGTACGGTGCGAGAAATGCGGCCGGGTTTTTGATGTGGATATGGAATTCGTCACCGGTCTGGAACAGGGAATCCACGATACCCACGGCTTTGCCTTCACCGGCTACGATATTCTGTTCCGCGGCATCTGCCCGGATTGTCAGGGCCTTGACCCATCTAAGACCTGACGCTGGTAAATTGTGCGCATACGGGCGCAAAAACCCGTAAATATAGACGCAAAGGAGTATCACTATGAGAAGCATTACAACGTTAGACCTGCAGTACGCACATCGATTCTATGGATTCAAGGGTGAAGCACAGTACCTTCACGGTCATACCGGCGTTCTGACCATTGAGGTCGAGGACACTGTGGAGCCCGGTGTCAATATGGTTTTCCCCTGCAACGAGATTCAGAAGACCGCCTGGGAAGTGCTGAAAAACTTTGACCACGCCCTGATTCTGAGAGAGGACGATCCTCTGCTGCCCGCCATTCTCGGTGTCTATGAAGCCCAGGGCATCCGCAACGGCGCCCCCTCCAACAAGATGAAGGGCCCCGCCTTCAAGACGGAGCTGGCCACCGCTTACCCGGAGTGCCGTCTGGTAGTCACCAAGGAGACCATGACGGTGGAAGGCATGATCAAGATCGTCTATGATCTGCTGAAGGACAAGCTGAACATCGCAAAGCTCACCTTCACCAGCGGTGTCAATGCCGCCTCCCAGGAATACACCCCCAGCAACCAGATCGACCGCTGCCCCCTGTGCGGCATCGCTCTGAACGAGAAGGGTGTCTGCCCCAAGTGCGGATATAAGAAGCAGTAATCCTCTTTTCCATATTTCAATCAAAACGCGGCAGGCCAGCAATGGTCTGCCGCGTTTTCAATTATCAGATATTCAGCAAATCGCTGTACACCTTCAGCGCGCCGTCGCAGTCGTGGGCCAGAACCTTCTTGGCCAGAATCTTGCCCAGCTGGACGCCCTCCTGGTCGAAGGAGTTGACGTTCCACGCAAAGCCCTGGAACATGACCTTGTTCTCGAAGTGGGCAAGCAGCGCACCCACGGCCTGGGGGGTCAGCTTTTCGCCGATGATGATGCTGGAGGGGCGGCCGCCGTTGAACTTCTTGTTCAGGTTTTCATCATCCTTGCCGCAGGCAAAGGCAACGATCTGAGCAGCCACATTGGCGCAGAGCTTCTGCTGGCTGGTGCTGCCCTGGATCACCACATCGGTATCCATCTGGCTGTGACGGAAGCCAACAAACTGCAGGGGGATCAAATCGGTGCCCTGATGCAGGAGCTGATAGAAGGAGTGCTGGCCGTTGGTGCCGGGCTCACCGAAAATCACGGGGCCGGTGGCATAATGGACGGGCTCACCGAAGCGGTTGACAGACTTGCCGTTGGACTCCATGTCCAGCTGCTGCAGGTGGGCCGGGAAGCGGCTCAGGGCCTGGGAATAGGGCAGCACGGCGGTGGTGGGATAGCCCAGGACATTGCGCTCGTAGACACCAATCAGGGCATCCAGCATGGCCGGATTCTTGGTCAGCTCTTCATTCTTTGCAAGCTTGTCCGCCTCCGCAGCGCCTTCCAGGAACTGGGCAAACACCTCCGGGCCAAAGGCCAAGGACAGCACCGCGCCGCCCACGCCGGAGGAGGAGGAGAACCGGCCGCCGATGTAATCATCCATAAAGAAGGCGGTGAGGTAGTCGTCGCTCTTGGCCAGAGGGGAGGTCTCGCTGGTCACGGCGATCATGTGCTTGGAGGGATTCAGTCCGGCTTTCACCAGAGCATCCTTCACAAAGGACTCATTGGTCAGGGTTTCCAGGGTGGTGCCGGATTTGGAGACCAGGATGAACAGGGAGTGGGCCAAATCCAGGTTGCTCAGCACACCAGCGGCATCGTCGGGGTCAACATTGGAGATGAAGGCAGCCTTCATTTTCAGGGTGCCGTTGACCTTGGCCCAGTTTTCCAGCGCCAGGTAGATGGCCCGGGGGCCCAGGTCGGAGCCGCCGATACCGATCTGGCAGACGGTGGTGAATTTCTCACCGGCGGCGTTGGTGATCTCACCGGCATGCACCTTGTTGGCAAAGTCGGCAATTTTCTTCTGCTCGCCCAGGTAGAAGTCCCGCTTGTTCACCCCGTCGGCCACCACATCCTGGCCCAGCTGGCCCCGGCAGAGGTGATGCAGCACGCGGCGCTTCTCGCCGGTGTTGATGATCTCGCCGTTATACAGGGCGGCGAACTTCTCGGTGAGCTGGGCTTCCTTGGCAAACTCAGAAAGAACGGACAGAATGCCGTCATCCACGGGTCTGGCACCATAGTTGAAATCCATTCCGCCGCCCATGGGGACAGTGTAGGCCTTGACCCGCTGGGCCCCGTCCTCCCCGGACATGGCAGCAGCCAGAGAAACCGGCTTCACATTCTGGAGCTTTCCAAAGGAAGCCAGAGAATCCATATTTTTCCACGCGATCATGGTGTTTCCTCCTATGCAGAAAATGATTGATTTTTTAAGGGCTTGGTACTTTCTCTGGCATTATACTACGATTTTTCGGAAATTTCAACCGTCAATCTGTTTTATTGGAAAGCCACCAGCAATGGGACGTTATCCTCCCCACTGATGGTCAGGTAGTAATACTGGGTATTGCCGCCCGCGTCCACAAAGCTGATGCCCCGGGTGGGAATCAGACCTTCCAGCACCGTCTCCACCACCATCAGGTCATTTTCCGAAATTTCATCTCTGGAATAGAGCGCCTGCTGCTTGGTGCAGACAAACTCCCCTGCCTGGTTGATATTCCCCTCCAATTGGAGGAAACGGAAATTGGTGACGGGGGTGTCAAAAGAGAGCACCACCTTGCTGGCATATTGACTTCCCTGGCTGTCGCTGAAAAACAGATGGTCGGGCCGCTGAGCCAGGAAGCGCTCAATGGCAAATTCGGCGGAAACATGGGTGGCGGGTTCGGTGGATTCCGCCTTTCGGTTCCAGATGCTGCCGTCGTCACAGGTCCAGGTTTCCACCCCGTCATAGGTGAAGAAGCGATCCATCCGGTCCAGATACCTTCCATCCGCCAGCTTATACACGGTGGTGGTGTCCCCTGCCAGGTTCACCAGCTCCACCACATCATCCCAAAATTGAGACTGCGGAAGTGTCGTCTGGGTGGTCTGCCGGGTGGTTGGCGCCTCGGTGGTGGCAGCCACCTCCGGCTGCCGGGCAGCGGACTGACAGGCGGAAAGGAAGAGGCAAAGGGACAGGCCGCAGAGCAGGTATTTATAATATCTCATATGAATTCTCCTTTTCAATTTATTCTGCAACACTGTTTTTGAAACAGTCAGGTAATTATACCCAGCTGCATCCTGAAAGTCAATGAGGATAAAGAAATCTTAAGAAGATGACATAATAACTTAACACTTAAAATTGTAGTTTAACGAACACGCCACTGTAGGGGAGGCTCGTAGCCTCCCGCGCGGTACAACCTCACAATTACTAATCAGGTTGGGCGAATTCGTACAATACTGAACATTGTACCATTCAACCAAACACTCAGTTTTGCGGCCTGGCGGGAGGCTGCGAGCCTCCCCTACAGTGGCTGGGCGGAAATATGCCCGCAAACAACAGTTTTCCATTTTCAATCCAGAAACAGAATTACGGGAATTGCATCAAAATTCTTAAGATTTCTTAATCCGTCTTGACAGAATAGGTTTAACGTGTTAAACTTCAGGCATAAGGTTTAGCGCGTTAAACCAATTTTAAAAAGGAGACGATCATCATGAAACAAGCATTCCGCATTCTTCTGAGCATCGCGCTGCTGCTGTCTCTGGCGGCAAGCTGCTATCTGCCCATTGCTTTGGCCCAGGCGCCCGAAGAAACCAAGCCTGCCATGGCAGAAGTCACCCCCGTGGCCACCGGCAACCAAATTCAGGTGCATGTGTCCACTGTGGACGAGCTGCTGGCGGCTCTGGCACCTGACACCGAGATCATCCTGGATGGGGAATTCTACGACTTGAGCACCGCCGCCGGATACGGCGAGACCTCCACGGAATACTACTACTGGGAAGAGGTCTTTGACGGCGTGCAGCTCACCATCCGTGACCTGAGCAACCTGACCATCCGAGCCGAGGGGGACGACATCACCGCCCACACTGTTTCCGCCCGTCCCCGGTACGCTCATGTGCTCAATTTTGAGAATTGCGTCGCCATCACCATTGAGGGCTTCACCGCCGGACACACCTTTGAGCCCGGTTCCTGCGCCGGCGGCGTGCTGGGCTTCCGGGGCAGCCAGGACATTCTCATCAATCGTTGTGGTCTTTACGGCTGCGGCGTGGTGGGCGTGTGGGCCGAACAGTCCAAGGATATCCAGGTTGCAAACTGTGACATCTACGAATGCAGCTGGGGCGGCATTTACATGGTTGGCTGCCGGGATGTAAGCTTTAACGGCAACACCATCCGGGATTTGGGCCAGGAGTACGACGGTGGCCGCCTCGACGGCACCCCCTTCATGCTCCACAACACCACCAACATCATTATCGAAGGCGAGAAGATGCGAGACAACTACATCGGCAATTAACAAGGAGGAACAGCCATGGCATCCCCAAAGATTTTTGAAAGTGAATACCGCTTCTGTCTGCTGCTTTGGGAAAATGAGCCTGTGAATTCCACCAAGCTGGTTTCCCTTTGCAAGGAGCAGCTGGGCTGGTCGAAGGCCACCACCTACACCGTCATCCGCCGCCTGGCGGAACGGGGTGTGGTTCAGAACGAAAACGCCATTGTCACCAGCCTGATCTCCAAGGAGGAAGCCCAAAAGGCAAGACTGGAAGAGATGATGGAGGAAACCTTTGAAGGCTCTATGCCCGCCTTTCTGGCAGCTTTTTCCAAGAGCAAGAAGCTGACCAAATCCGAGGTGGAGCAGCTGCAGGCCATGATCGACAGCTACCAGGAGGAATGAATATGAATACCTTCTTTCAAAGCCTGCTCACCGCCAGCTTCCACGGCAGCATCGTGATTCTGGCCGTGATACTGCTGCGGCTTCTGCTGAAGAAAACCCCCAGAAAGTTCATCTGCTATCTCTGGATGCTGGCTGGCATCCGGCTGCTGATGCCCATTCCCGTGACCAGCCGGTTCAGCCTCCAGCCCGCGGGCTTCACCATCCCCGTTCCCATCAACCCCAACCTTTCCCTGCTGCTCCTGTGGGGCGCTGTGGCCGGAGTCATCGGCATCATCAGTGCCGTGTCCTACATCAAGCTTCAGCGCCAGGTGCGGGACGCGGTGAAGGTACCCGGGGGCTGGGAATCGGACAAAATCGAAACCGCCTTTGTACTTGGCTTTGTGAAGCCGAAAATCTACATACCCACCGGCATGTCCGGGGACACCAAACAGCAAATCCTGGCCCATGAGCGCACCCATCTGGACAAGGGTGACCACTGGATCAAAATGGTGGGCTTTGTGGCCATGGCACTGCACTGGTTCAACCCTCTGGTGTGGGTGGCCTATGTGCTGCTGTGCAAGGACATTGAAATCGCCTGTGACCAGCGGGTGGTGCAGTTCATGGAGCTGGACGAGCGGAAGGCCTATTCCTCCGCCCTGCTGCAATGCAGCACCAACCGGGTGCACTATGCCGCCTGCCCTGTGGCCTTTGGCGAGGTC
>CAMCKD010000032.1 GCA_945875335.1 uncultured Clostridia bacterium
CCGGCGGGGTCATGACCCCGCCCTACGAAAGGCAAGTTTTAGGCTTAACGGCCTACTACAGTGGTTTGCTCTGTAAAAATACAGCTTGTCAGGTTCTCTTAAACTGCTTTTCAATCTGCTTTTTGCTTAAGGAAATGCAGATGGGCCGCCCGTGGGGACAGTATTTCAGGTCTTCCCGGGCCATGACCTCCCTGGCGATGGCGAGAAGCTCTTTTTCGTCGCTGACCCAGCCGGCTTTGATGGCGGCTTTGCAGGCCACGGTGTGCAATAGCTCATCCCGGACGGTGTCTTTGTGCTCCCGGCGTCCGTTTAGGAGGTCTGAAGCCAGGCTCTCCACCGCCTGGGCGGCATCGTCGGGGCTTAAATCCATGGGAATTTGACGCAGTAGAACGGTATTTTCCCCAAATTCCTCGATTTCAAAGCCCAATTCCTCCATCATGTCCCGATTTGCCAGCACCTCCGCGGCGGCGGTGGGATTCAGGCGGACGGGAACGGGGGAGAGCAGGGCCTGGGCGGAGATGGACTCCTGGTTGGCTTTCAGCTTTTCAAAGAGAATCCGCTCGTGGGCGGCGTGCTTGTCGATGAGGAAGGCGTCCTCCCCCTGCTCCACCAGGATGTAGGTGCGGTACAGCTCTCCCACCATTCGCCAATCCGGCTGGGCGGGGAGAGGCAGCTCCTGCTGGATGGGTTCCGAAGCTTGAGGCGGCTCCGCCCTTTTAGGCAGGGGAGGGGCTTGTGGCTCCTCCGGGGGCAGCTCCGGCAGCTTCGGCAGGGGCGCTTCTGCCTTTGGAATGAACACCGGGGAATGGAGCGCCGGCTGCTCCTTTGCCGCCTTTTGCACCAGAGTGGCGGTAGCAGCGGCGGCCTCGGGCTTGGGCTTGGGGGCGTCGGCCAGGGCGGCGGAGAAGGTCTTGTATTCCTCCGGGGTCATGGTGCGGTAGAAGTCCTGCCTGGGCTTGGGGGACTGGGTCGGCTGCGCGGCAGGTTTGGGCTCCGATTTGGGAGGCTGGGCAAACTGCATGGGGGGCCGGTCAGGGGTCTTATTCAAGGCCGCCAGCACCCCATAATGGACGCAGTCGAACACGGTTTTTTCATTTAAGAATTTGACCTCGGTTTTCGCCGGGTGGACATTCACATCCACGGCGGCGGCGGGCAGCTCCAGATGGAGGACACAGGCAGGGAATTTGCCTACCATCAGCTGATTGCGGTAGGCCTCCTCCAAGGCGGAGATCAGCAGCCGGGATTTGACAGGCCGGTTGTTGACGAAGAAGGTTTGCAGATTCCGGCTGGGGCGGGTCTGGGTGGGCTTGGACACGTAGCCTGTCAGCTGGCAGCTGTCCCATTTGCTCTGCACCGGGGCCATGTCCGCAAATTCCCGGCCATACACGCAGTACACCGCCGCCTGCAGGGAGCCGCCCCCGGGGGTGGAGAGCACCTGTTTACCGTCCCGCAGGAGGCAGATGGCCACCTGGGGGTGCGCCAGGGCCTGCAGCTGCACCGCTGCCGTGACCCGGCTGCCCTCCACGGAGTCGGATTTCATGAATTTCATCCGGGCAGGGGTGTTATAGAACAAATCTCTTATGACGATAGTGGTGCCCTCCGGGCAGCCGGTTTCATTTTCCTCGGTGATGACGCCCGCTTCCAGATGGAGGGAGGTGCCGGAAATGCTCCCGGTGGGCTTGGTCATTAAATCAATGCGGCTCACCGAGGCGATAGCGGCCAAAGCCTCCCCCCGGAAGCCCATGGTGGAGATGGCGGCCAGATCCTCGGCGGTGCGAAGCTTGGAGGTGGCGTGGCGGAGGAAGGCGGTGCGGGCGTCCTGGGGAGCCATGCCGCAGCCATCGTCGGTGACCCGGAGGAAGGTCATGCCCCCGTCCCGAATCTCCACGGTGATTTTGGTGGCCCCGGCATCCACGGCGTTTTCCAGCAGCTCCTTGACCACGCTGGCAGGCCGCTCCACCACCTCACCGGCGGCAATCAGATTGGCAATATGAGAGGGCAGCTGAATGATTGACGGCATGAGATCACCTCTGGGAATGATTGGTTTTGTGCAGTAATCGGATAAAATGTTGTACACGCCACTGTAGTAGGCAGTTAAGCTTAAAACTTAACTTTCGTAGGGGCGGGGTCAGAAAACGCCGACCAGGTTGCGCATTTTACCCTGGCACGATTCAACGAAAGTGCTTTCATCTCGTTACGTTTCGGCGGGATCATGACCCCGCCCTACGAAAAGTGTGTTTTTAATTGTGACAAGCTGTTATAGTGGCGTTATCGTTTCATAAGATTTGCACCATGCTGATGGCGTTGATGATGGTGTGGATGGCAATGGGGGCGGCCAGGGTTTGGCTTTTTTCATAGCTCCAGGCCAGAATCAGGCCGGCGGGGAGGTACTGCACCAGGCTCAGCATCAGCTGCAGGGGAGTGTAGGTGCCGAAATACCCCAGCATGTGGAGCAGGGCGAAGCAGACGGTGGAGAGCAGATAGGCGCCCCAACGGCTTCGTTTTCTTGTCTCACCGAAAAGCAGACCCCGGAACAGGCATTCCTCGCTGACGGGAGCGAAGAGCACCGTGGCAAGCGCCGTGGGGAGCAGCCCCTGCTGGCGCAGGCGGAGGATGGTCTGGTCGTTCCGGTTGGCAAAGGACGGTTCCAGATGCACAATGAGCCGGGTCAGCCCCCAGCTGGCGGCGTAGTATCCGGCAAGCGCCAGCAGGAACACCAGAGCGAAGCGCTTCCAATGGAGCTTTGCCCACCGGCAGGAATCCCACAGATATTTCTGGAAGATGGATAAGACCGCCAGAAAGCACACCATATGATAGCATAGGTTCACCACGGCGTCGCTCAGGGTCATGGGAAGCAGCCCGGCGGCAGAGGAAACCAGCTGGGGCAGCAGCAGAAGCTGAAAGGCCATCCAGCACCAGCCTGATTTGGCAGTCTGGGGGGAGAGGACGGGGGGAAGGGCTTGTTTTTCCATATCAGTCCAGCATTTTGCGCAGCTTGTACAGCTCGTTCATGGCCTCGATGGGGGTCAGGGTTTCCACGGAGATGGCGCTGAGGGCTGCCACGATCTGCTGTCCCGTCAAGTCCGTCATGCTCACCTGGTCGTCCTCCGGCTGCCTTGCCTTGGGGGTGCTCATTGGAGCGGAGCCGGCCTCCAGCTCTGCCAGGATTTCTCTGGCCCGGGTGACCACGGCGTTGGGGAGCCCCGCCAGCTTGGCCACCTCGATGCCGTAGCTGTCGTCGGTGGCACCGGGGACGATTTTCCGCAGGAAGATCATCTGCTCTCCCCGCTTTTTCACGGCGATGTTGTAATTTTTCACATTGGGCAGCTTGTCCTCCATGGTGGAAAGCTCATGGTAGTGGGTAGCAAACAAGGTCTTTGCCCCCAGCCGCTTGGGGTTGGCCACGAATTCCAGCACCGCCCGGGCGATGGCCATGCCGTCGTAGGTGGAGGTGCCCCGCCCGATTTCGTCCAGAATCAAAAGGCTGCGGGAGGTGGCGTATTTCAAAATGGAGGCCACCTCCGCCATCTCCACCATGAAGGTGGACTGCCCGGAGGCCAGGTCGTCGCTGGCGCCGATTCTGGTGAATACCCGGTCAACCAGGCCGATTTTTGCAGATTTCGCCGGGACGAAGGAGCCCATCTGGGCCATGAGCACAATCAACGCCACCTGGCGCATATAGGTGGATTTGCCCGCCATGTTGGGGCCGGTGATGATGCAGACCTGGTTTTCCTGGCTGCCCAGCTCCGTGTCGTTGGGCACGAAGAGGGAGTCGCGCAGCATGGCCTCCACCACCGGGTGCCGTCCGTCTGTGATGGAAATTTCCGGCCCCAGGCTGATTTCGGGACGGCAGTAGCCCCGCTGCACCGCCACGGCGGCAAGGGAGCACAGGCAGTCGGCAGCTGCCACGGCGGCGGCGGTGCGCTGGACGCGCTCGGCCCCAGTGGCAAGGTGATTGCGAAGCTTTGTAAAGAGCTCATATTCCAGGGCGGTGAGCCGATCCTTGGCGGTGAGCACCTGGTTTTCCAGCTCCTTCAGCTCCTGGGTGATGTAGCGTTCGCAGTTGGCCAGAGTCTGCTTGCGGATATACCCCTCCGGCACCTGGTTTGCAAAGGATTTGGATACTTCAATATAGTAGCCGAAGACCCGGTTGAAGCCCACCTTCAAGGTGCGGATGCCGGTTTTCTCCCGCTCCTGGGCCTCAATGGCGGCAATGGTGCCGGAACCGCCCTCCATGATGTCCCGGAGTCGGTCCGCCTCCGCATCCGCCCCACGGCGGATGATGCCGCCCTCCCGGACGGTGAGGGGAGGCTCGTCCACAATGGTGTCTTCAATGCACTTGGCGTAATCCTCCAAAGCGTCCATGGAGGCATTCAGCTTTTTCAGCAGGGCGCAGCCGCATTGCGCCAGCTGCTCCTTTACCATGGGTACCGCCCGGAAGCCCCGGGCAAGACCCAGCAGATCCCGGCAGTTGACGGTGCCGGTGACCACCCGGGTCATTACCCGCTCTAAATCCGTCACCTGCTTCAGGGCCTGCTCCAGTTCTCCCCGGATGATGGGGTTTTCCACCAGCTCCTCCACGGCGGCCTGGCGGCGGGTGATCTCTCCTGCATCCAGCAGGGGCTTTTCCAGCCAGCTGCGCAGCAGACGGCCGCCCATGGGAGTGTGGGTCTTGTCCAGCACCCACAGGAGCGACCCTTTTTTCTCCTTGGAGCGCATGGTCTCCGTCAGCTCCAGGTTTCGCCGGGCGTCCATGTCCAGCTCCATAAAGCGGCCGCCGGTATAGTATTGCAGCTGACGGATGTGGGCCAGGTCGTTCTTTTGCAGGGTCACCAGGGTTTTCAGCAGGGCCCCGCTGGCAATGGCGGCGGCGGGGAAGGAGGCCAGACCCAGGGCCTGGATGGGGGCTCCAAAATGAGTTTCAAGCAGCTGCTGGCAGGGCTCCAGGCGGAACAGCTCCGCCTCCCCCTCGTCCACGCAGCAGCTCAGCCGGTGAAACAGGGCATCCTGAATGGCGTCGCCGTCCACCCCGGGGCCGAAGCGCAGCACCTCGCTGGGGGAGAATCTGCCCAGCTCCGAGGCAACGCTGGCCTGGTCGGCGCATTCGGTGGCGTAGAAGGCACCGGTGGAGATGTCGCAGAAGGCCAGACCGAATTTGCCGCGCTCGCCGTAGAGGCAGCCCATGTAGTTGTTTTTGTTTTCATCCAGCATGCAGCTTTCCGTCACGGTGCCGGGGGTGACGATGCGGGTGATGTCCCGCTCCACCAGGCCCTTGGCGGTGGCCGGGTCCTCCATCTGCTCGCAGATGGCAACCTTGTAGCCCTTCTGCACCATCCGGGCGATGTAGGCATCCACGCTGTGGTAGGGCACGCCGCACATGGGGGTCTGCTCCTCCTTGGGCTTGCCCCGGTCTCGGGTGGTCAGGGTCAGATCCAGCTCCCGGGCCGCCAGGGTGGCATCCTCGTTGAACATCTCATAGAAGTCGCCCAGCCGGAAAAACAGCACACTGTCCTTGTTCTTTTCCTTCAGCTCCCGGTACTGCCGCTGCATGGGAGTCAGCTCTTGATTGGGTGAAGCCATAGTCTCTCCTCTCGTAGGGAAATGATTGATATCGTGGAAGATATAAGATATGAGATACAAGATATAAGATAATCATGAAATGGGCCATGTTTGCAGAATTCCATAATTTTTGACGAAAATAGTTAGGATATCTAATATCTCATATCTTATATCTTATATCTGTTAAATTGGCTGGGCGAAGCTGGTCATTGTGTGGCTTATTCTGCCAATTCTCCCGTCAGGCTCCAGGTGGTGGCGCCGGTGATGCGCAGGTTCGCAAAGCTGCCAATGAGCTTGTCCGCTCCGGGGAAGCGGACCAATCTGCCTCCCTCGGTGCGGGCGGTGAGCAAGTCGCCGTCCTTCCCGTCCACCAGGCAGCGCTGGATGGAGCCGATGTAGCCCCGGTGGATTTCCTCGGAGATGGCGTTCTGCACCTGGCAGAGCCGGTCAAAGCGGCGGTTCTTTTCCTCCTTGGGGGTGGGATCCTCCATTTTGGCGGCGGGGGTGCCGGTGCGGGGGGAGAAGATGAAGGTGAACAGGCTGTCGTAGTGCACCTGCTGAATCAGGGACACGGTTTCCTCAAATTCCTCCTCCGTCTCTCCCGGGAAGCCCACGATCACGTCGCTGGTCAGCACCAAACCCGGCATCACGGCTTTGGCGTAGTTCACCTTTTCCAAATAGGTTTCCCGGTCATAGTGCCGGTTCATGGCTTTCAAAACCCGGCTGGAGCCGGACTGGAAGGGAAGATGGAGCTGCTTCGCAATTTTCGGGTATTTTGCCATGGTGTCGAAGAGCTTGGGGGAGGCATCCCGGGGGTGGCTGGTCATGAAACGGATCAAAAAGTCTCCGGGCAGCTGGGCGATTTGTTCCAAAAGGTCGGAAAAATCCATATTGCAGCTTAAATCCTTGCCGTAGGAGTTGACGTTCTGGCCCAGCAGAGTGATGTCCTTCACGCCCTTTTCGATGAGGCTGCGGCACTCTTCCAAAATACATTCCGGCTGACGGCTCCGCTCCCGGCCCCGGACATAGGGCACGATGCAGTAGGTGCAGAAATTGTTGCAGCCGTACATGATGGACACCCAGGCTTTTAAGCCGGAGGAACGCACCTGGGGGATGCCCTCCGCAATGGAGCCGGGCTCATCCAGGACAGAGAACACCCGCTTCTTTCCGGTGAGCACCGTGCAGAGAATCTCCGGGAACTGCCACAGATGGTGGGTGGAGAACACGCCGTCCACATGGGGGAAGCTGGTTTTGATGCGGCTGACCACCTTGTCCTCTCCTGCCATGCAGCCGCAGAGGAAGATTTTCTGCTCCGGGTGGCGGCGCTTGGTGTGAGTCAGGGCACCCAGGTTGCCGAAGACCCGCTGCTCGGCATGCTCCCGGATGGCACAGGTGTTCATCACCACCACGTCCGCCCCCTCGGCCTCCTCCACAATGGCATAGCCGCACTGGGTCAGGTACCCCCGCAGCTTTTCGGAATCCGCCTCGTTCTGCTGGCAGCCGTAGGTCTCCACATAGGCCTTGGGGGTCACACCCCGCTGGCTCCAAAGGGCGGCGATTTTATCACAATAGGAGAACTGGCGTTCCAGCTCTTCCTGGGAAATGACAGTGGTTTTTGTATTCATGGCGATTCTCCTGGAATAGAAAGCTTCTTAAATATCAATGATATCATTTTTCTAGGCGGTTTTCAAGGAGAAACTTTTGGCTTTGCGAAGATGCTTGCCATTCCGCCTTTCAGGTGGTACAATTCGAAGGGTGAAAGGCAAATTGTTGTTTGGCGCACACCCCGCCCTACGAAACGATATACAACAATTTGCTGATTTGCCGAAAAAATACAGATGGAGAGAAACAAATGAGAAAAGTCGTTGCCATGCTTTTGGCGATTTTGCTGTGTTTGGGGCCGGGTTCCAAGGCGGAGGGAGTATCCTTCGAGGATGATTTGGGACGTATTGTGACGGTGGAGGAGCCTCAGCGGGTGGCGGTGCTGATTGGCAGCTTCGCCCAGATGTGGTATCTGGCCGGTGGGCTGGACACCATGGTTGCCACGGCTTCCGATGCCTGGACGGGGTTTGATATCCCTCTGAGGGAGGACGTGATCAACCTGGGTGCCACCAAGCAGGTGAGCCTGGAAGCGGTGATTGCCGCCGACCCGGATTTTGTCATTGCCAGCGTGAACACCGAGGCGGACCTTGCCCTCCGGGAGCCCCTGGAGGCCATGGGCATTCCCACGGCCTATTTCCAGGTGAGCACCTTTGAGGACTATCTGCACATGCTGGACATCCTAACCCAGATCACCGGCTGCCGGGAAAACTATGAGCGCTATGGTCTGGCGGTTTGCGAGCAGGTGGATAGGGCCAAGGAAAGAGCCGACGGCAGCGCCCCCACCGCGCTGTACATCCGGGTCTCCGGCAGCGGCTGTCGGGTGAAAAACAGCGTCAACAGCGTGCTGGGAGAAATGCTGAAGGATTTGGGAGCGGTGAACATCGCCGACAGCCAGGACAGCCTGCTGGAAAACCTGAGCATGGAAGTGATTTTGCAGGAGGACCCGGAGTATATCTTTGTGGTTTTGCAGTCTACCGACCCCTCCGTTGCCCAGGGCGTGCTGGAAAAGACCCTGCTCAGTGACCCGGCCTGGGACAGCCTGACGGCGGTGCAGGAGGGCAGATTCTTCCTGATGGACCCGGCGCTTTACAATCTGAAACCAAATGATCGGTGGGGCGAAGCCTATGAAAACCTTGCAAACATCCTCTACCCCCCGGCGTGAGGCGGCGGTGGTGCTGGCCATGGGGCTGCTGATGCTGCTGGCGGCGGTGCTGAGCCTGTGCCTGGGGGCGGTTCGGTTGACCCCTGCCCAGCTGGTGCAGGCAATCATTCAGGGGAGAAGCAATACCCTGGCGGGGCGCATCTTCTGGTTTGTGCGCCTGCCGCGGACGTTGGCGGCCCTGCTCACCGGGGCGGCGCTGGCGGTCAGCGGCGTGGTGCTGCAAACGGTGCTCCATAATCCTCTGGCGGCTCCCAACATCATCGGCGTCAACGCCGGGGCGGGCTTTGCCGTGGCGGTGGCGGCGGTGTGCTTTCCCGGGGCTTCCGGGAGCACCCCCTGGCTGTCCTTTCTGGGGGCCATGGGGGCGGTGGGGCTGGTGCTGCTGCTGTCCCGGCTGACGGGAGCTTCCAAGATCACCCTGGTGCTGGGGGGCGTGATGATTTCCAGCCTGTTCAATGCGGCCATTGACACGCTGCTCACCTTCCAGCCCGATGCCCTCACCGGCTATGCGGATTTCCGGGTGGGCAGCTTTGCGGACATCACCATGGCCCGGGTGACCGGGGCGGCGCTGCCCATTGGGCTGACCCTGGCGGCGGCAGTGCTGATGGCCTCCCCCCTGGAAATCCTTTCCCTGGGGGATGAGACCGCTGCCAGCCTGGGACTGAATGTCCGTGCAGTGCGGACGGTGCTGCTGCTTCTGGCGGCGGTGCTGGCGGGGGCGGCGGTGAGCCTGGCGGGCATCATCGGCTTTGTGGGCCTGATCGTGCCCCATTTTGTCAGGCAGCTGACGGGAGAGAAGCTGCTGCCCCTGCTGCTTTCCTCGGCGCTGGGGGGCGGGGCCTTTGTTGCCGCCTGCGATACCCTGGCCCGCACCGCCTTTGCTCCCTATGAGCTGCCGGTGGGGGTGGTGCTGTCCTTCCTCGGCGTGCCGGTATTTTTGTGGCAGCTGCTGCGTTCCAGGAGGCACCGGGGATGATTGAACTGAAGAATTTATCCGCCGGCTATGGCGGAAAAACGGTGGTCAAGGACGTATCCCTGTGCTTTCCGGCGGGGCAGGTGACGGTACTGCTGGGCCCCAATGGCAGCGGAAAGAGCACCCTTTTGAAAGCCTCCCTGGGGCTGATCCCGGCGGGGAAGGGGCAGGTGTTTTATGACGGCATCCCCATTGAAAGGATGAATCGCCGCCAGGTGGCTAAGGCGGCAGCGCTGCTGGCACAGAACCGCCCGGAGGCGGAGATCGAGGCGGAGCGGCTGGTGCTCCACGGACGGTTTCCCTACCTTTCCTATCCCAGGCAGTACACCGAAACAGACCGGCAGATTGCAAAGCAGGCCATGGAGCGCACCGGGGCATCGGCATATGCCGGGCAGCTGGTGAGCCGGCTTTCCGGCGGCCAGAAGCAGAGCGTCTACTTAGCCATGCTCCTGGCCCAGCAGACCCAGACGGTTTTCCTGGATGAACCCACGGCCTTTCTGGACATCCGCCATCAGCTGGAGCTGATGGGATGGGTGAAGCAGCTGGCGGGGGAGGGCCGGGCGGCGGCGATGGTGCTCCACGACCTGCCACTGGCCATGGAGTACGCTGACCGAATTGCCCTGATGGAGGCAGGCCGCCTGGCGTTTCTCGGCACCCCGGAGGCGCTTTATGAATCCGGGAAGCTGGAAAGTGTTTTTGGCATCCGCTTCACCCGTTTCGTGGGGGAAGCGGGAGTGCACTATGTTTGCAGCCCAAAGGAGGAAACCCAATGAGCGCGTTCCCGTTTTTTGTGGAGCTGGAAGGAAAAAGCTGCCTGGTGGTTGGCGGCGGGAAGGTGGCCCAGCGGAAAGTGCAGGTGCTGCTGTCCTTCGGCCCGGAGGTTACGGTGGTGGCCCCGGAGATTCAAAGAGAGATAAAGGAAAATACCGCTGTGACCATCCTGGAACGGCCCTTCCGGGAAACGGATATTCAGGATGGATACGATTTTGTGATTGCCGCCTCGGATGACGCCCGGGTCAATGCCAGGGTTTCGGAGCTATGCCGTCTTCGGCAGATTCCCGTGAACCGGGCGGACGAGGATGGCAGCGAGGGCTTCCTCTTCCCGGCTCTGGTAAAGCGGGGAGATTTGACCGTGGGCATCTCTACCGGCGGTGCCAGCCCCACGGCGGCGGCGTACTTCCGTCGGCTCATTGAAGCCGCTCTGCCGGAGAAAACCGGGGAAATGCTGGATTATCTCCGAAAAATCAGAGAAAAAATCCTGGCTTCCACCCCAAAGGGGGAGAAGCGGACGGAAAAAATCCGGGCAGTGGCAAAAAAGTGCCTGCAAAAGGGTGCCCCGCTGACGGAGGAAGAGGAGCAAATCACCGGCAGGGTTTATCTGGTGGGGGCCGGCTGCGGCAGCGCGGATCTGATTACCGTCCGGGGTCTGCGGCTGATCCAGACCTGCGACGCTATCGTCTATGACGAGCTGATCGACAAAGCCCTGCTGGATGCCGCCCCGGCTAGTGCGGAAAAGATTCCCATGGGCAAGCGGGCAGGGGGGAAGAGTGCCCGACAGGAGGATATCATTCAAACCCTCATTGACCTGGCCCGCAGCGGCAAGATGGTGGTGCGGCTGAAGGGCGGCGACCCCTATCTCTTTGGCCGGGGCGGGGAGGAAAGGCTGGCTCTGGAAGCGGCGGGGATTGACTGCCAGCAGGTGCCGGGCATCCCCTCGGCCATTGGCATTCCGGCGGAGTATGGCATCCCTGTCACCCACCGGAATGTGAGCCGCAGCCTGCACATCATCACCGCCCACACGGCGGACACCGGGGGACTGCCGCCGGATATGGAAAAATACGCCCAATTGGAGGGCACCCTGGTGTTCCTCATGGGTCTTGGCAAGCTGAGCCTCCTTGTGGAAAGTCTGATAAAAAACGGCAAGAGTCCCTCCACCCCCGCCGCCGTCCTCTCCGGCGGAAACGCCCCCAATCCCGTCTGCATCCGGGGCACCCTGGAAACCATTGCCCAATTGGCAAAGGATGCACAGCCCCCCGCCATCATCCTGGTGGGCGAGGTGGCGGCGCTTTCCTAGTAGGCGGGGTTGTGAAAAATGTTGTTTCGCGCACCCTTGGCTCCCCCTCTGGGGGAGCTGCCGAAGTAGCGCACACTGGGGCTGAGGGGGTGTCGAACGTTTGTTGCGGGCACTTTTTAACCGACGACACCTCTCCCGACCTCGCTTGCGCTCGGCCACCCTCCCCAGGGGGGAGGGCAAGGGCGGGGCTGGTTTTGCTTGCAATCCGGCCCCATTTATGATAAACTGAACTGGATTATAACTGGGAGGGTGACCATGGACGACGAACAGGTGAAGGCCCGCATTGGGGCGAATATTGCATTTTACCGCAGGCAGGCTGGGCTGACCCAGGCATCCCTGGGGGAAAAGCTGAATTATTCCGACAAGGCGGTTTCCAAATGGGAGCGGGGGGAGTCCATCCCCGATGTGCTGACCCTGATGCAGATTGCCGCCCAGTTTGGCATTACGATGGATGCCCTGCTGGGGGATGTGAATGCCCTGCCGGAAAACCCCACCACCCTGGAGCGGGCCATGACCCAGGTCAGCGAAAAGGCATTGAAGCGGAAGGCCAATAAGAACATCATCCTGGCTCTGTCCACCACCCTGGTGTGGTTCGTGGCCCTTTTCGTATTTGTGGTCTTTTCCTCCTTCTCCATTCCCAATAGCTGGCTGGCCTTTTTCTACGCCATTCCCGTCAACGCCATTGTGCTGCTGAGCCTGCGCTCTGCCTGGCACGATTTTCGGTGGAACAAGGTGCTGATCTCCGCCATCGTGTGGGGGAGCCTGCTGAGCATTTACGCATCCATCCGTGCCTTCCTGGGCTTCAACGCCTGGAAGGTTTTCCTGCTGGGCATCCCGGGCCAGATCGCCATTTTCCTCTGGTTCCGCATGTTCCAGACCGTCCATCCCAAGGAGGAACCCAATGAATAAACAGGAGCTTCGCAGCGCCATTCGGGCCAGAAAACGAGCCATGACCCAGGAGGAAATTCAAATCCGCAGTGACGCGTTGTGCCAAAAATTTCTGGAAAGTGACGCCTATCGCAGGGCATGCACCCTCTATGGCTACCTGCCCTACAATCAGGAGGTGCGCACCTGGCCCATCCTGGAGCGGGCCATCGCCGACGGCAAGCGGGTGGCGGTGCCCAAGGTCTATGGGGACGAGATGAAATTCATCTACTTGGAGGACTTGACCCAGGTGGAGAAGGGCTATTCCGGCATCCCGGAGCCCATCGCCGACGGCCCGGTGGCGGAGGACAAAACCGCCCTGGTGCTGATGCCCGGCCTGGCCTTCGACCCCCAGGGACACCGCATCGGCTACGGCGGCGGCTTCTACGATAAATTCCTCTCCCGGGAGCCGGAGCATCCCACCCTGGCCCTGTGCTACGAATTTCAAATGGTGGAAAAGCTGGAAACCGAGCAGTTCGACATCCCCGTGGATGAAGTGATTTGGGCATAAAAGGAGAAAAACAATGCAGGCGATTGTCATTTTACTCATTGCCGCCCTGGTGTTTGCCATCTGCTGGGGGGTGGACAAGCTGTTCACCGGGCTCTTTCGCAGCAAGGCCCAGCATCGTTCCGGGCTGGCGGTTCGGGCCAGCAAGCGGTATGGCATCTTCGGCGTGATGTTCTCGGTTCTGGGCATTTTGGGCATCATCACCGGCATGGTTGGGGAGCAGGTGCTGCTCTGGGCCGGTGTGGTGGTGCTGCTGATGGGCATTGGGCTGGCGGTGCACTATCTGAGCTACGGCATCTTCTATGACGGAGAGAGCTTCCTGCTGTGCCGGTTCGGACGGAGATCCCAGGAGCACCGCTATTCGGAAATCGTCAGCCAGAAGCTCTATGTCATCACCGGCGGCAGCACCGTCATTGAGCTGACCCTGACCGACGGCTCCACCGTGTCTGTCCAGTCCACCATGGAGGGGGTCTATCCCTTTATGGACACCGCCTTTGCGGGCTGGTGCCTGGAAACCGGCCATGAGATGGACCAGTGCGACTTCTACGACCCCTCCAAGAGCTGGTGGTTCCCCCACGAGAAGGAGGAAGGCTGATGCACGTCCCCTCCGGCGACACCGCCACCTTGGAGCTTGTTAGCTTTGAAGAGGCCCTGAAAGCTGCCAACACCCCATCGGGGGATTATGACATTCAAAAATGGCTCTATGCCCCCAATTTTTACTGCGACTATCGGTACATCCTGGGAACCCGGGGGAAGAAACCCCTGATCTGCATCGGCATCAACCCCTCCACCGCCCGGCCCGGCGCACTGGACAACACCCTGAAATCCGTGGAGCGAATCGCCCTGGGCAACGGGTACGACAGCTTCCTGATGTTCAACGTCTATGCCCAGCGGGCCACCGACCCCAACGCCATGGAGCGCCGCTGCAATCCGGCGCTGCACCGGGAGAACATGGAGGCCTTCCGCTATGTGCTGTCCATTTCCGATGCTCCCGCCATTTGGGCAGCCTGGGGCTCCATCATCGAAAAGCGGGATTACCTTTCCGCCTGCCTGCGGGATATGCTGCAAATCGGCAAGGAGTACGGCGCCAGTTGGTACTGCGCCGGCGCCGTGACCAAAAAGGGGCACCCCCACCACCCGCTGTACTTAAAAAAGGATGAACCGCTGAAGCCCTTTGATATTGAAAACTACCTGCGGACGCTGTAGCGGGATATCATTTTCCGGGCAACAAAATTGCACAGCCACTGCAGTAGGGTGGCACACATAAAAATTGTTGTTTAGCGTACCCTTGCCCTCCCCTCTGGGGAGGGTGGCCGAGCGCCAGCGAGGTCGGGAGAGGTGTCGTCGGTTAAAGCGTAACCGCAACGAACGTTTGACACCCCCTCAGTCAGCCCGTTCAGGCTGACAGCTCCCCCCAGAGGGGGATCCAAGGGTGCGTTAAACAACAATTTGCCGCCAATGAAACCGATAAAGCAAAAAGGAAGAAGGAGCCTCATGGATATTACCGAACTGAGAGCGGAAATTGACAAAATCGACAACGAGCTTGTAAAGCTCTTCTGTGCCCGGATGGAGGTCTCCGCCAAGGTGGCGGACTACAAAAGGGAGCGGAATCTGCCCATCTTCGTCCCTGCCCGGGAGCGGGAGATTCTGCAGGAGGTGGCAGCCAAGGCGGGGCCGGAATTCGCAGGCTATACCAGAAGCCTCTACTCCACCATTTTTGAGCTGAGCCGCAGCTACCAGGCCAAGCGCAACGGGAACCAGACCCCGCTGTATCAGGAAATCACCCAGGCAATTGAGAATACTCCCAAGCTCTTCCCCCAGTCCCCCATGGTGGCCTGCCAGGGAGTGGAGGGGGCCTACTCCCAGCTGGCCTGCGAGAAGATTTTCAAAAGCCCCATGATCATGTATTTCAAAAACTTTGATGCCGTGTTCTCCGCCATCGAAAAGGGCATGTGCCAATATGGCATTCTGCCCATTGAAAACTCCACCGCCGGGTCTGTGAATCAGGTCTACGATCTGATGATCCAGCACAATTTCTCTATTATCCGCACCTTCCGGCTGAAAGTTGACCACAATCTGCTGGTAAACCCCGGTACCAAGCTGGAGGACATCAAAGAAATCTACTCCCATGAGCAGGCCATCAGCCAGTGCGCGGGATTTTTGAGCAGGCTCCCGGGGGTCAACGTTTCTGCGGTGGCCAATACCGCTGTTGCGGCGGAGATGGTTGCAAAATCCGGCAGGAAGGATGTGGCCGCCCTCAGCAGCCGCTCCTGCGCCCAGCTCTATGGGCTGGACAACATCGCCTCCAGCGTCCAGGACAAGGGCAACAACCGCACCCGGTTCATCTGCATCAGCAAGAATCTGGAAATCTACCCCGGCTCGGACAAAACCAGCATCATGATGATTCTGAACCACAAGCCCGGCGCACTGTACAAGGTGCTGGCCCGGCTCTACACCCTGGGCATCAACGTGACCAAGCTGGAATCCCGGCCCCTGCCCGACCGGGAATTCGAGTTCATGTTCTATTTCGATTTAGAAACCTCCATCTACTCCCAGGAATTCGTGGAGCTGATGTGCGAAATTCAGGATTTCTGCGAGGAATTCAAATACCTGGGCAGCTACACAGAGGTGGTATAAATGCGGTGCGGATTACTTGGCCGGAAGCTGGGGCACAGCTACTCCCCCCAGATTCACAGGGAGCTGGGCTCCTACCAGTATACTCTTTTTGAAAAGGAGCCCCAGGAGCTGGAGGAATTCCTGAAAAACGGGGATTTTGAGGGGCTGAACGTGACCATCCCCTATAAAAAGGATGTCATTCCCTATTTGACGGAGCTAACCCCGGTGGCCCAGCGGCTGGGTGCGGTGAACACCATTGTCCGCCGGGCCGATGGAACCCTGATTGGACACAACACCGACTATTTCGGCTTCCGCTATCTGGTGCAGCGCAGCGGCCTGGACGTTGAGAACAAAAAGGTTCTGGTGCTGGGCAGCGGCGGGGCCTCCAACACGGCGGTGGCGGTTCTGCGGGAGCTGGGGGCCAGGGTGGTCATCATCTCCCGTTCTGGGGAAAACAACTATCAGAATCTCCACCTCCATGCTGATGCCTCCGTCATTGTGAACACCACCCCCGTGGGCATGTACCCCAACACCGGCGTCAGCCCCATCGATTTGGGGTTGTTCCCACAGTTGGAGGGAGTGCTGGACGCAGTGTACAACCCGGCCAGAACCCAGATCCTCCTGGACGCGGAAAGCCGGGGCCTGGTTGCCATGAACGGGCTTTGGATGCTGGTGGCCCAGGCCAAGGAAAGCGCCGAATGGTTCACAGGCTGCTCCATCCCCGACAGCCGGATTGACGGGATTCACCACGCAATGCGGCTGGAAATGGAAAACATCGTCCTCATCGGAATGCCCGGCTGCGGCAAGACCACCATTGGAAGACTGCTGGCCGAAAAAACCGGCAAGCGCTTTGTGGATGCGGATGAAGCTTTGGAAGCCCGGGTGAATCGCAAAATCACGGACATCATCCCCCAGGAGGGGGAAGCCGCCTTCCGTCAAATGGAAAGCGACACCCTTTCTGAGCTGGGCAGGCAGAGCGGCCTGGTGATCGCCACCGGCGGCGGCTGCGTGACCCAGCAGCGGAACTACACACTGCTCCACCAGAACGCCACCATTTTGTGGCTGACCCGGGCGATTGCCAAGCTGCCCACCGATGGGCGGCCCCTGTCCCAGGCCGGGAAGCTCTCGGAGATGTTTGAAAAGCGCCGCCCCCTGTATGACCGCTTCGCCGATGCTGTTGTCTCCAACGACGGCCCGGCGGAGCAGACCCTGGCGGAAATTCTGGCGCTGCTGGATAAAAAGGAGAAATGACTATGAAAATTCTCGTCATCAACGGCCCCAATCTGAACTTTCTGGGCATCCGGGAGCCGGGCATTTACGGCAAGAATACCTTTGCCGACCTGCTCCAAATGCTCCAAGCCTGGGGCGGGGAATTAGGCGTAGAGGTAGAGCAGTACCAGTCGAACCACGAGGGCGACCTGGTGGACAAGATTCAGTGGGCCTATGGCAAGGTGGACGGCATCGTCATCAACCCCGCCGCCTACACCCACACCAGTGTGGCCATTCTGGACGCTCTGAAGGCCGTGTCCATCCCGGCGGTGGAGGTGCACATCTCCGACGTGGACGCGAGAGAACCCTTCCGCCAGATTTCCTACGCGGGCCTGGCCTGCAAGCACACCATCAAGGGCCAGGGCTTCGACGGCTACCGGCAGGCCATGGTTTGGCTGAAAAAGCATTACGGCACCCCATCCCCCACCCCAGTGGAAGGATAAAATGTTGTTTGGCGCACCCTTGCCCTCCCCTCTGGGGAGGGTGGCCGAGCGCTAGCGAGGTCGGGAGAGGTGTCGTCGGTTAAAGCGTACCAGCAACCAACGTTTGGCACCCCCTCAGCCCCAGTGTGCGCTACTTCGGCAGCTCCCCCAGAGGGGGAGCCAAGGGTACTCTGCAAACAACAATTTGCTTACCAATAAAACCTAAACCATCATTTCCCGGGGCTGCTCTGTGTGGGCTGCTCCGATTTTGTTTTTAGGTTGACGAAGTGGGCAATTTGTGGTATTTTTATAATGTAAAGGGATTCCTCTTTGGCGGAATCCACAATTCCCCATTTTTCGGAGCGCGTTTTTCCTATGAAACCAAATCAAACTGTTTGCTTACTGAACGATTCCTTTCCGCCCCTGATCGACGGGGTGGCAAACGCCGTGAAAAATTACGCCCAGGTGATCACCGATGCCGGGGAGGAAGCGGTGGTCATCACCCCAGCCCACCCGGACAGCTGCGACGATTGCTTTCCCTACCCCATCCTCCGCTATCCCAGCCTGGACTTTCGGAGACTTACCGGGGGCTATATGGCGGGCATTCCCTTCTCCCCAGACATTGCAAAGCAGCTTTCCGGCAAGCAGGTCGCCCTGCTCCACGCCCACTGCCCCATCATCTCCACGGTGCTGGGCCGGGAGCTGCGCCGGGTGGTGGATGCCCCATTGGTGTTGACCTACCACACCAAATTTGACATTGACATCGCCAACATTATGAAAAGCCGAACCCTGCGGGAAAAGAGCATCAAGGCTCTGGTGCAGAACATCAACGCTTGCGATGAAGTATGGGCCGTGAGCCAGGGGGCGGCGGATAATCTGCGTTCCCTGGGCTATGAGGGCCAGTGCGTGGTCATGCCCAACGGGGTGGACATGCCCCGGGAACGGGTGGGTGATGAAGCAATTGCCCAGGCCACGGAAGGGTATGACCTTCCCGCGGGCGTCCCCGTCTTCCTCTTTGTGGGGCGGATGATGTGGTACAAGGGGCTGAAAATCACCCTGGACGCTTTGACGAAGCTTCACCAGCAGGGCAGGGATTTTCGCATGGTGTTCATCGGCTCCGGAGCGGATTTCGATGAAGTGACCGCCTACGCCCAGCACTGCGGCATTGCCCCAAAATGCGTCTTCACGGGGGCCATCCGGGACCGGGAGGTGCTCCGGGCCTGGTACTGCCGGGCTGACCTGTTCCTCTTCCCCTCCACCTTCGATACCAATGGGCTGGTGGTGCGGGAGGCGGCGGCCTGTTCCCTGGCCTCGGTGCTGATCGAGGGCAGCTGCGCCGCGGAGGGCATCACCCATGGGCGCAACGGCTTATTGATCGAAGAGAACCCCGAGAGCATGGCGGCCTGTCTGACGGAGCTGCTGGCCCACCCCGGAAAAATGGCCGAAATCGGGGAACATGCCGCCCGGGAGCTGTATCTATCCTGGGCCGACGCAGTGAAATTGGCCATGGAACGGTATGAAATCGTCATTGACCGCTACCAGAGCGGGGGCTTCCCCGCCCGCCGGGAGCCGGTGGACAACCTGCTCAGCGCCAACGGAAGTCTGATGGAGGAGCTGGCCAATTTGCAGCTTCTGCGGGAAGAGCTTCGGCTGCGCCGCCGGGAAAAATACAGCCTGCCGGAGCTGAAGGAAAAATTACAAATGCACATCCATGAGCATTTTGAAAGATGAAAGGAGCCTCATTATGTATCGAATTCTGGAACTGAATCCCCAGCTCGCCCCCTTCACGGGTGACATCGACCTGCGAATGTTCCTCTACCGTGCCACCAAGGCGCGGCTTCTGGCTGACGGGCAGACCCTGAACGAGTTTGCCAATGCCCACGACTATTTTGGCTTCCACCATGTGGATGGGGGCTGGGTCTACCGGGAGTGGGCCCCCAGCGCCTATCAGCTGTATCTGGAAGGTGACTTCAACAATTGGAACCAGACCAGCCATCCTTTGAAGCCTATCGGGGGCGGCAACTGGGAAATCTTCCTGGAGGGTGATGATGCCCTGTGGCCTGGCTGCAAGGTGAAGACCGTGGTGGATGCCAACATGACCCGGACGGAGCACATCCCTCTCTACATCCGCCGGGCGGTGCAGGATCCCCAGACCTACCTGTTCAGCGGCGAGATCGTGGACGACCGGGCGGAATACCCCTGGACGGATCAGAATTTTGAGGGTGAATCATCCCTGTACATCTACGAAGCCCATGTTGGCATGGCCCAGGAGGAGGGCAGAGTGGGTACCTACCGGGAGTTCGCCGACTGCATCCTCCCCCGGATCAAAAAGGCGGGCTACAACACCGTGCAGCTGATGGCCATTATGGAGCACCCCTACTACGGCAGCTTCGGCTACCAGGTCTCCAATTTCTTCGCCGCCTCCAGCCGGTTCGGCAAGCCCGAGGATTTGAAATACCTGGTGAACAAGGCCCATGAGATGGGTCTGCGGGTGCTGCTGGACGTGGTGCATTCCCACGCCGTAAAGAACACTGCCGAGGGCATCAACATGTTCGACGGCACCACCTGGCAGTTCTTCCATGACGGCCCCAAGGGCGACCATCCCGCCTGGGGCACCAAGTGCTTTGACTACGGCAAGACCGGCGTCATCCACTTCCTGCTGAGCAACCTGAAATTCTGGATGACCGAGTACCATTTCGACGGCTTCCGGTTTGACGGCGTCACCTCCATGCTGTATCACGACCACGGCCTGGGCACCGATTTCAACTCCAACGACAAGTATTTCTCCATGAACACCCACACCGAGGCCATCACCTATCTGCAGCTGGCCAATGAGCTGATTCGTCAGGTGAACCCCAAGGCCATCACCATTGCCGAGGACATGTCCGGCATGCCCGGTATGTGCCTGCCCATTTCCGACGGCGGCATCGGCTTCGACTACCGGCTGGGCATGGGCCTGCCGGATATGTGGGT
>CAMCKD010000033.1 GCA_945875335.1 uncultured Clostridia bacterium
ACTCAGTTGCATTGCCTGGCGGGCGGCTGGTAGCCGCCCCTACGAATGGCTGGTGCGCTAAAGAATCATATCGCTGAGCAACGCCGATACGCACATTGTGTGTTAAACAGATTTTAAGAATTACCCCACTATCTTCTTAACAATTTGAGTGATATACTATCATTATCAACCAGAAGGAGGGGAAGGAATGTACAAAATTCTCATTTGTGATGACCAGCCGGATATTGTGAACGCGCTGAAAATTTATCTTGCCCCGGAGGGGTATCAGCTTTTGGAGGCCTACAACGGGGCGGACGCGGTGAAGCTGGCCCGGGAGAACGACATCCATCTGTTTTTGCTGGACATCATGATGCCCGGTATGGACGGTATCACCGCCACCTCCAAAATCCGAGAGTTTTCCAACGCGCCCATCATTTTGCTCACGGCCAAAAGTGAGACTGAGGACAAGGTGCTGGGCCTGAACGTGGGGGCCGACGACTACATCACCAAGCCCTTTGCCCCGGTGGAGGTGCTGGCTCGGGTGAAGAGCCAGCTGAGAAGATTTTCCAGCCTGGGCAGCCGGACGGAGGATGCCGACACCCTGACCCTGGGGGGCATCGTGCTGGATGACCGTACCAAGGTGGTGACGGTGGAGGGGGAGCCGGTGAACCTGACCCCCACGGAGTACGCCATTTTGAAGCTGCTGATGTCCAGCCCTGGCAAGGTGTTCTCCACCAAGGTGCTGTATGAATCCGTGTGGCAGGAGGTGGCCCTGGGCAGCGAGGGGGCCGTGGCTGTCCACATCCGGCACCTGCGGGAAAAAATTGAAATCAATCCCTCGGAGCCCCGGTATCTCAAGGTCATGTGGGGCCAGGGCTATAAAATGGAGGCCAAGCCATGAGACATGCGTTGTGGCTGAAATTCATTGCCGTGGCCCTGTGTGCCCTGGCGCTGCTGGCTGCGGTGGGAGGCGGACTGGGGCTGGCTGTGCTGGCCCATGAAGATCTTCTGGGAAGTCAGAGCTATGAAGAATTGGCCCAGGAGCAGGAGGAGCATGCCCTTTCCTATCAGGCGCTGATGCTGGCGCAAAACTGGGCCACCCGGGAATACGGAGGGATGCCCGAGGAGGAAGCGGAGCTGCTTCGAAAAATTGGCAATCGTGACTGGGTGAAGGAAGACGGCTACGCCTATGAGATTCTGGATGAAAACGGAAAAACCCTGTATTCCTCCCCAGCACTGCCGGAAACGGAGCAGGAGCTGGAATACAGCTTTCAGAGCCTGAGCTACGAGGAATTTCTGGCGGAGGGCTATGACGATGAAGCGCTGAAGGAAAAGGGCGCTTTCCATATGTATCGTGGTGACGATACCCACGGCGGTGTCAGCTACACCGCCCGGAACGCCACCCTGAAAACCCCCGTTACGCTGAAGCTGTCCCTGGCCCCGGGGGCGGTGGAGCCGGTGGAGAGCTTCGCCTTTCTCGGGATGCTGTATGAACACAAGGAAATGGTGTACGCTGCCCTCATTGGCGGTGTCCTGCTGTTTGCCATCTGCGCCGTCTACCTCTGCGCTGCCGCAGGATGCAGGAAAGGGACTTCGGAAATCAAGGCCGGAGGGCTGAACGCCCTGCCCCTGGATTTGTACGCCGGCGGCGTGGTGCTGGTGGCGGTGCTCTGTGTGGAGATACTGGATGAGCTGGATATCAGCCGGCTTGAACGTCAAAGCTTTTTCGCACTGCTTCAGCTGGGGGGCGTCATGGGCTATGTGTGCTGCTTGGCCTTTGTGGGCTTCTGCTTTGCCTTCGCCGCCCAGGTGAAGATGAAGGGTGGCCACTGGTTCTGGAATTCCGTCACCGGCCGCTGCATCAAGCTGTGTCTGTGGCTGGTGAAAAAGGGCTGGGCGGTGTGCCTGCTGGTGGTGCCCAGGCTGTGGCAGAAGGGCAAGGGCCTGGCATTGAGCCTGTGGAAATTCGCTGCCGCTGTGTGTGTGGCGGTTTGGGGCCTGGTGCGGCGGGTGTTCACCGAGCTGCTGCCCTGGCTGTGGAAGCAGGGAAAGCGGCTTTTGAAGGATTTGTGGAAATTCGCCTCCGCCCTGGCAGTTCTGGGCTGGGATATCATAAAAAAGACCTTTGCCTTGCTCCGCCACTGGCTGGGGCAATTTGGGAGATACTGCGAGCGGCTCTTCTCCCGGCTGCCCCTGATCTGGCAGTGGCTGCTGGTGGGTGCGGTATTGGCCCTTTGGCTGCTGGTGGCGGTGGGGGAGCGCATGGAGAGCATGGTGATTCTCTGGTGCTTCGGTGCTCTGGCGGTGGTGCTCTACGGGGCCAACTGCTTCGGTGCCCTGCTGGAAGGAGCCAAGCGGATGCGCAGCGGGGATTTGGAATCCAAGGTGGATGACAAGTACCTGATCGGCTCCTTCCGGGAGTTTGCCGAAGAACTCAACGGTCTGGCGGACGTGGCCATGGTGGCGGCTCAGAAGCAGCTGAAATCCGACCGGATGAAGACAGAACTGATCACCAACGTGTCCCACGACATCAAAACGCCCCTGACCTCCATCATCAACTATGTGGATCTTTTGCAGATGCCCCACACCCCGGAGCAGGAGAAGGCCTATCTGGAGGTGCTGTCCCGCCAGTCCCAAAGGATGAAGAAGCTGATTGAGGATTTGATGGAAATGAGCAAGGCCTCCACCGGCAACATCCAGGTGGAGATCGGGAAAATCGACGCGGTGGAGGCGGTGAACCAGGCTCTGGGCGAATTCGCCGACAAGCTCACCGCCGCCGGGCTCACCCCGGTGTTCCACCAGGGCAGCGAGGAAGTGTTCCTGCTGGCGGATGGACGGCTGCTGTGGCGGGCCATGAGCAATGTGCTGAGCAATGCGGTGAAATATGCCCTCCCCGGCACCCGGCTGTATGTGGACGTGGGGGCGGTGGAGGACAAGGCGGTGATCTCCTTCAAGAACATCTCCGGGGCCCAGCTGAACATCAGCGCCGAGGAGCTGATGGAGCGCTTCGTCCGGGGAGATTCCTCAAGAAACACCGAGGGCAGCGGGCTGGGCCTGAACATCGCCAAAAGCCTGATGGAGCTGCAAAAGGGCCAGCTGCAGCTGCTGGTGGACGGCGACCTGTTCAAGGTGACCCTGGTGTTCCCCAAAGCAGAATAAAAGATGCACCCTTGTCACGAAAATGTACAAGGGTGCATTTTTGGTGTGTCCAAATGTAGTAGTGTGATAATACCAAAACGATAGGCTCTTGCCTCTCCCAGAGGGAGAGGTGCCCCAGTGCGCACACTGGGGCGGAGAGGGTGTCCCCCGGATGAACAGTACAGGTAAGCTGAGTCATGCCCTCCCCTTGCCAAGTAAGGGTAGGCTTAACTCAAAAGCGGTAACCTGGTACCATCCAACGGACGACACCTCTCCCGACCTCGCTTCGCTCGGCCACCCTCCCCAGAGGGGAGGGCAAGGGTCTGGGGAATCAGCGGATTTTCTTTCCGTTGAGCACGGCTTCGATGAGGGTGTCCTGCCGGTAGCGGAGGGTGAGCAGGAAGAAGGGGGCATCCTGCCACAGTAAGTCCAGGAAAATCTTGTCCCCCTCCCACATGGGAAGGCTGCTAAGAAATTCCCGGCTGACCCATTCCAGGTCGCCCTCGTCGCATTCCTTCAGCTCCCCTTCAAAGCCGTCGGCGGTGAACAGGTACATATATTCCCCCTCGCCGCCCTCGCTCAGAAAGGTCACTACCCCCCGGCAGCGCCAGGAGGTGAGGGTCAGGCCGGTTTCCTCTTTGGCCTCCCGCAGCAGGCATTCCTCCGGGGCTTCCTCCGGCTCGAATTTGCCGCCGATGCCGATCCATTTGTCTTTGTTGATGTCATTTTTCTTTTTTACCCGGTGGAGCATCAGCACGTCGTTTCCCCGGAGCAGATAGCAAAGGGCGGAATTATGCATCGTCGTCCCTCGTCTGCACCAGCCGGTAGGCCAGGTGGGTGTTGTTGATGGTGATCTCCCGGTGGCCGTCCTCCCGCTCTCCGTCCAGGGTCCAGGGCATCTCCGGGTCGGCGGTGATTTTGATCTGGCCGCCGGAACGAAAGGTGATCATCTCGCAGTTGTTGTACTGCTGGCTCTGGACAGCGGCGATGCAGTCTGCCAGCTCCAAAAGGCTCTTGGGGGAGCGCACCAGCAGTACCTCCAGCTTGCCGTCGGCCATGTCCACCTGCTTGGGGTCCAGGGTCAGAATGCCGCCCACGGAGGTGGAATTGCAGATGGCCCCGAAGAGGAAATCATCCTCCACGATTTCATCCCCGATTTCCAGCTTCACATGCTCGGTGCGAATCTGGGACAGCTCGGAGATGCCGCTGAGCACATAGGCGGTGTGGCCCAGGGCGTTTTTGATGGACTGGGGGGTGGTGTAGCTGGTTCTGGTGAAGGCGCCGAAGGAGGCCACATAGGAGAAAAACCGCCCGTTGAAGCTTCCGGCATCGTAGTACACCGGCTTGCCCTCCACGATTTCCTGGGCGGCCTCCAAAGGCTCCGTGGGAATTTTCAGGCTGGCGGCGAAGTCGTTGGTAGACCCGGCGGGAATATAGCCCACGGGCACATCGACCCCGGCCATTTGCAAGCCTGCCACCGTCTCGTTGAAGGTGCCGTCGCCGCCGCAGCAGACCACAATGTCCATCCCCGGAGCCAGCTGCTTTACCACCTGTGTTGCATCCCCGGGGCCGGCGGTCATGTGGACGGTGACGAGATACTCCGCCCGGTTGAACATTTCCAGAATCTCTACCAAATACCGGTTTGCCCGGCGCTTTCCAGAATAGGGATTCATAATGAAAAGCATTTTTTTCATGACGATTACCTCAATTCAGTTTGGTAGGGTTATTATATCAGGATTTTGCCAATTGACAAGGGGCGGCCCAAAAGATTTACACTGGATTCACAATTACCACTCCAAAATGAAAAAATTGCATATGTAACAAAAATCCCCCCGTGGGGGATGGAAATATCGGGCGTTTTCCTGCCAAAGTGACAATTGACAACTTGTCCAGAAATTAGTACAATATTATCGATACATTATGCACAACTGTCATCATGTATTGTTTGTTTCATTTGAATATCTTTTTTAGGAGGAAATCACTTTGAAGGATTGGGCATCTTTAATCACTGTTGAGGAGATGGAAGCCGCCACCAATTCTCTGCTGGAAACCGGCAAGAAGGTAGGCGCGGACTCCTGGCAGCAGCGTGTCAAGAACCAGACTCCCCATTGCGGTTTCGGCGAAGCAGGTACCTGCTGCCGGATCTGCTCCATGGGCCCCTGCCGTGTCACTCCCAAGAGCCCCCGTGGCATCTGCGGCTGCGACGTTCACGGTATCGTGGCCCGTAACTACCTGCGTTTCACTGCCGGCGGCGCCGCCACCCACTCTGACCATGGCCGTGAAATCTGCCACACCCTGTACCAGACCAAGGAGGGCGGCAACTACACCGTCAAAGACCCCGAAAAGCTGATCCGCATCGCCCATGAGTGGGGCGTGGAAACCGAGGGCAAGGACATCTACGACCTGGCTCACGAAGTCGCCGAGATGGCTCTGCTGGAGTACGGCAAGCCCTTCGGCACCCAGCGCTTCCTGAAGCGGGCTCCCGAGTATACCCAGAAGCTGTGGCATGACGCCGAGATCGAGCCCCGGGCCATCGACCGGGAGGTCTCCCAGTCCATGCACATGACCCACATGGGCTGCTCCTCTCTGCCGGAAGCTCTGATTCGTCAGGCCCTGCGGGCAGGTCTGTCCGACGGCTGGGGCGGCTCCATGGCGGGCACCGAGTTCTCCGACGTTCTGTTCGGCACTCCCAAGCCCGTGGACACCACCGCCAACATCGGTGTCATGGAGAAGGAAAATGTCAACATTGTGGTGCACGGTCATGACCCCAGCCTGTCCGAAATGATCGTCTACTACGCCAACGATCCCGAGATGATCGCCTACGCCAAGTCCATGGGCGCCAAGGGCATCACCGTTTCCGGCGTGTGCTGCACCTCCAACGAGGTCGCCATGCGTCACGGCATTCCCATGGCCGGTAACTATCTGAACCAGGAGAACGTGGTGCTCACCGGCGCCTGCGAAGCCATCGTGGTGGACGTGCAGTGCATCTTCCCCGCCCTGGGCCCCCTGAGCAAGTGCTTCCACACCAAGTTCATCACCACCTCTCCCATCGCCCGGATCCCCGATTCCGAGTTCATCCGCTTCTCCTCCGCCACCGCCGGTGAGAACGCCAAGGCAATCGTGAAGATGGCCATTGAGAACTTCAAGAACCGTGATCCTGAGCTGGTCAACATCCCCAATCTGAAGCAGAATGCCCGTGTTGGCTACTCTGTGGAGGCCATCAAGAAGGTGCTGGACGGCGTTGCCAACTCCCAGCTGGATGAGTTCGGCACCACCAAGCCCCTGATCGAGTGCGTCCACTCCGGCGTCCTTCGCGGTGCCGTGGCCATGGTCGGCTGCAACAACCCCAAGGTTCGTCCCGACACTGCCCACATCGGCCTGATGAAGAAGATGCTGGAAAACGACATCATCGTCATCACCACCGGCTGCGCCGCCCAGGCTGCTGCCAAGGCCGGCCTGATGGATCCCGAGAAGGCCAAGGAATACTGCGGCGCTGGCCTGAAGCGGGTCTGCGAGCTGGCTGGCATTCCTCCCGTGCTGCACATGGGCTCCTGCGTGGATATCTCCCGTATGATGATCCTGGCTGCCGACATCGCCAAGGACTGGGGCATCAACATCTCCCAGGTTCCCGTGGTGGGCTGCGCTCCCGAATGGATGTCTGAGAAGGCCGTTTCCATCGGTAACTACGTCGTTGCCACCGGCATCGAGACCTTCCTGGGCGTTGATCCCTATTCCAAGGGCTCCAGCGAGGTCACCCGCCTGCTGCAGGGCGAGGACGGCATCAAGGAGTGGGTCGAGGCCAAGTTCGTGGTGGAGACCGACATCGAAAAGCTGGGCGACAAGATGATCGAGTGCATCGAAGCCAAGCGTGCCGCCCTGGGCATCTAAGGAAGGTCCTTTCCCAATGAAACTAGCGATTACCGGTAAGGGCGGCGTGGGCAAGACCACCCTGTCCTCCACCCTGGCCCGGCTCTACGCCGACGAGGGGCGCACCGTCCTGGCCGCCGACGTTGACCCGGATGCCAACCTGGGGTTGGCGCTGGGCCTGAGCCAGGAGGAAGTGGACGCCATCGTCCCCATTTCAAAGATGCGCACTCTGGTGGAGGAGCGCACCGGCGCCACCGCCGCCAACAAGTTCTTCAAGCTCAACCCCTATGTGGCGGACATCCCCGACACCTTTTCCAAAGAGGTCAACGGCGTCAAGCTGCTGGTGATGGGCACGGTGGATGTGGGCGGCAGCGGCTGCGTCTGCCCGGAGCATGTGATGCTCAAGTCCATCCTGTCCGCCCTGACCTACCGCAAAAACGACGTGGTCATCATGGATATGGAGGCGGGCCTGGAGCATTTGGGACGGGGCACGGCGGCCAACATGGATCAGTTCCTGGTGGTCATTGAGCCCGGTGCCCGATCCGTGCAGACCTACCACAATGTCAAGCGCCTGGCATCCGATCTGGGTGTAAGCCGGGTGCGGGTGGTGGCCAACAAGATTCGGGACACAGCCGACGAGGATTTCGTCCGCCAGTCCATCCCCGCCGAGGATTTGCTGGGCTTCATCCACTACAATCCTGAGATCATGGATGCGGACAGGCAGGGGAAATCTCCCTATGACTTCTGTCCTGCGGCAATCGAAGAGATTCGGAAAATGAAAGCGATTTTGGATCGTGATGATATTTAGGAGGAAAAACTGTGACACTTTTTGACAGAGTTTTCGGCGGTAACGACTACAACTACGACCGCACCGTCGCCGCCATTGACAGCGCCATCGCCCAGTACGGCGAGGGCGAGAGCGTGTCCTTCCCCGACACCGCTTACAGCCTGCCCTGCTATTACGCAGTGACCGGCGAGAAGATCACCAACCTGGGCGAGATGAAGGCCGCCATGGCCACCATCAAGGCCAAGATGACCCGGAACAACCGTCTGCACGACGCCTTTGAGTCCGGCATCGCCTCCGCCCTGTGCGCCGAGTTCCTGGAAGCCCTGAAGTACATCCACGGGGCCACTCCCTATGCCGAGCCCGAGCTGGGCCACCTGTCCGACGCCTTCGTCCGTAACCTGGGCGTGCCCCTGGTTACCGGCGATATCCCCGGTGTTGCCGTTATCATCGGCGGCGCTGAGGATCCCGCGGAGACCGTGGCTCTGGTCAAGTCCTATCAGAGCCAGGGCATCCTGGTGACCCTCACCGGCGAGTGCATTAAGCAGTGCGCCGATGCCGGCTACAAGATGGGCGAGAACGTCCGCGTGGTGCCCCTGGGCTATGAGATGCAGTCCGTGATTCACGTTGTGTCCGTTGCTCTCCGGGCTGCCCTGATTTTCGGCAACATCCAGCCCGGCGACTTCAAGGCCCTGGCCAAGTACACCATGGACCGCGTCCGCGCCTTCGTCAACGCCTACAAGCCCCTGTCCGATGAGATCGTGTCCTATGGTGCCGGTGCCATCTGCCTGGGCTTCCCCGTTGTTTCCAACGAGACCGAGAACATGTTCCGTGTTCCCAAGTCCCTGATTCAGCAGCTGGATACCTCCAAGTGGAACGCCACCTCTCTGGAGGCCCGGGACATCAAGCTGAAGATCACCAACATCGACATCCCTGTCGCCTTTGCCACCGCCTTCGAGGGCGAGATCATCCGTAAGGGTGACATGCAGGTGGAAGTGGACGGCTCCCGCGTGGACTGCTTCGAGCTGGTGGCCACCAAGGAAGCCAGCGAGGTGGAGGATCACAAGATCACCGTGGAAGGCCCCGAAATCGACGAGATCCCCGTGGGCTCCAAGATCTCCCTGTCCTACACCGTGGATGTTGCCGGCAAGGCCATGCAGCCCGACTTCGAGTCCGTCATGGAGCGTAAGATCCACTCCTGGCTGAACTGCATCGAGGGCGTGATGCACACCGGCCAGCGCGACATGATCCGTATCCGTATCAGCAAGGCCGACTTCGAGGCCGGCTTCAAGTTCCGCCACCTGGGCGAGGTGCTGTACGCCAAGGTCAAGAGCGAGTTCGAGGCCGTTGTGGACAAGTGCCAGGTGCACATCGTGGTTGACCCCGAGAAGAACAAGGAGCTGCGGGCCGCTGCCAACCAGGTCTTCGACCGTCGTGACGCCCGTCTGTCCTCCATGACCGACGAGTCCGTGGAGCAGTTCTACACCTGCATCATGTGCCAGGCCTTCTCTCCCAGCCATGTGTGTATCGTCACTCCCGAGCGTCTGGGCCTGTGTGGCGCCGTGTCCTGGCTGGATGCCAAGGCCACCAAGGAGCTGGACCCCAACGGTCCCTGCCAGATCGTTCCCAAGACCGGCTGCACCGACGAGCGTCTGGGTGCTTACGAGTCCGTCAACGAGGCGGTTTCCAAGTATTCTCACGGCGCTCTGGAGCGGGTCACTCTGTACTCCCTGTTCCAGGACCCCATGACCTCCTGCGGCTGCTTCGAGTGTATCTGCGGCGTGGAGCCCGTGTCCATGGGCGTTGTTATCACCTGCCGTGAGCATGCCGGCATGACCCCCCTGGGCATGACCTTCTCCGAGATGGCCTCCATGACCGGCGGCGGCGTTCAGACCCCCGGCTTCATGGGCCACGGCAAGCACTTCATCGCTTCCAAGAAGTTTATCGCAGCCGAAGGCGGCCCCGGCCGTATCGTCTGGCTGCCCAAGATGCTGAAGGATCAGATGCGGGAGCGCCTGGATGCTACCGCTCTGGAGATGTACGGCGTGGAGAACTTCACCGACATGATCGCCGATGAAACCATCTGCACCGAGGATCCCGAGGCCCTGATGAACTTCCTGACCGAGGTCGGCCACCCCGTCCTCTCCATGGAACCCTTCGATATGTAATCTATTTCAAATCCCCCTGGGCTTGCCCAGGGGGATTTCATAGAAATGTGCCTATCGGTTTGACTCAGTATAAAGACAAATTGTTGTTTGTAGGGATGCCATCGTAGGGTGGGGTCATGACCCCGCCGAAACGTAACGTGATGAAAGCACTTCCGTTGAATCGTGCCAAGGCAAAATGCGCAACCTGGTCGGCGGGGTCATGACCCCGCCTACGAAGTGATAAACAACAATTTGCCGGACTATGAGCAAAGCGGATATGCATAAAAAACCCTGGCGGAAGCCAGGGTTTTGAAATTACCAGGCCCAGGCGAGGGCGTACTCTCCGTCGCCGGGGAAGGTCACGTCCAGGTATTCTCCCTGGGCGAATGCCTCTACGCTCCATTCGGTTTCGTCTGCAGGCCGGAAGAAGGCAATGATAAACTTGTTGCCGGTGCCCCAGGCACGGAAGGAGCATTCAACAGGGTCGCCGTTGTTGGAAATCGTCCGCTGGCGGATCATGGTCATATGCTCCAGCACCAGCACCACATCTTCCTCTTTGAAAAATTCGGCGGCTTCCCAGTATTCCTTGAGCTGAGCCTCTTTCAGATGGTACATGGGATATACATTCTCTTCGGCGGTGCCCTCGGTGATGCCCAGCACCTGGACGATCTGGGTTTTGTTATCCGCAGCGTCCGTGCTGATGGGCAGCAGCGTCGCCACCAGTGCCAACAGCACCAGCGGGGCAATGGGCTTTTTCGTGATTTCTTCCTCCTGAGGCGTGGATCGTTTTGCATCATTATGGTGCCTTTGCCTCTGAATATCAACCGACTCCGGGGATGCCGAAGAACAAAAGTGAGAATTTGTAAAAATCTAACACAAATTAGACCTGTTTATACGGTAAATTCCGTCATTATAACTTGACAGTCGGAAGCTGCCGGGCTATAATGAGGATGAAAGCTGTGTGCATTTTTACCAATTCAATGAAGGAGGAGCATCCATGAAAAAGCTGCTGTCCATCGTCCTGGCCGCCGCGCTGCTGCTGGGGGTCTTCTGCGTTCCCGCGCTGGCGGAGGAGGCCGATATGATCAAACTGCTGATGTCCACTCCGGGGGTGGCCCTGAGTCAGCCGGACAAGGCCCAGTGCGCTTCTGCCGAGGAGCTGGACGATGCGGCGGAACGGGGCGCGGAATTGATTCCCGCGGACTGCAAGCTGGTTCCGGGCCGCATCACGGTGCTCCAGACCAAGAATATCTGCTGTGAGGAAGAGGTATACAACGTAACCTTCAAGGTCTGGACAACCGCCGGACGGACGGTGGCGCTGTTCTTCCGGGCCCAGGACGGGGAAAGCTGGGAGCTGGTCACCTGCACCAAGGGAGATGTGCTGGAAGCCCACCTGGAAGAGAGCGGCACTTACACCATCGCCGTTGGCTGGTAAATATGTAAAAATTTCGCTGTGGCTGAGAATTTGGCCACAGCGTTTTTTTGTTGGAATTATTTGGGCTCGGTTTTTTTGCGGCGGAAGCCCAGCTTCAATGCTTTGGCAGGGCAGGCCTTGACGCAGTCGCCGCAGCGGACGCATTCGGGACTGTTGGGGGACTGGCTGGGATCGACGCACATGCGGCAGGCGCGGGCACACTTCCCGCAGTGGATGCAGCTTTCTTTGTCCAAATCCATGCGGTAGAGGGCGAATTTATTAAACAGGCCGTAAATGGCGCCCAAGGGACACAGGTATTTGCAGAAGGGACGCCAGAGGAACAGGCAGGCACCCAGGATGATTGCCAGCAGGGAAACCTTCCACAAAAAGATGCCGCCCAGCTGGGCCCGCACCAGCTTGTCCCGGAGGGCCAGCAGAAGCCCCGCCACCGTGCCGGAAGGACAGAGATATTTGCAGAAGAAGGGGGTCAGGGCGAAGCACAGGGGCAGCACGACGACCAGCAGCACCAGAACAACATATTTCAGATACCGCAGCGCCTTGTCTCCCGGAAAACGGTTCTTCTTGGGAACGCCGGGAATCAGGTAAAGCAGCTCCTGCAAAAGACCGAAAGGGCACAGCAGTCCGCACACTGCCCGCCCCAGCACTGCGCCGAAGAACAGCAGCAGACCGACAACATAATAGGGGAAACGGAATTTCAGCCCGGACAGGAAGCTCTGCAGGGAGCCGATGGGGCAGGAGCCCACCGCGCCGGGGCAGGAATAGCAGTTCAGTCCGGGAACGCAGATGTTTTTTGCCGCGCCCTGGTAGATTTTCCCGGTGAAGAAGCCCTTGAAGTAGGCGTTCTGAATCAAAGAGGCGGCGGCAAGAATGCCAAAACGTTTTTTATCCAATGCCAACACACTCCATGCAGATTCGTACGGCCTTCGCAAGCACCTGGGTGGGCTGCCCCTGGAAGATGCCCACCACAATGAGCAGGACGGCGGCGGCCAGGGTCAGCAGGGCGGGGAGATTCTTTTTCATAGCAGGTCCTCGACCAGGGCGCACCAGCTGGCATAGTTCATGCCGCCAACAAAGGGGCCGTGAACGATGGCGCCGGTGCCGTCCACAATCACCGTGGTGGGCACATAGCCGGTCTGCATGGGGCCGAACTCCCGGACGTAGCGCAGAATCGGGTAGGTTACCCCGACTTTTTCCAATACGGCCTTGACATCTTCATCTGCATTTGGGGTGGCGAACACGCCGATGACCTGGACACCCTTGTCGGCATATTCCTGGCTGATCTGCTGGAGGAAGGGCATTCCGGTCACGCAGCTGCCGCACCAGGGCTCCCAGAAGTTCAGAATCGTCAGGCTGTGCCCGGCGAAAATGCCCTCGGTGACCTCATTGCCTTCAAAGTCCGTGGTGGTGAATCGGAAGGCGGGGGAGAAGGTTTCCTGAGCGCTGGTGTACTCGATTTCATAAATGGCAGCCGTTTCTCCCTCGGTCATCACCCGGTAGGTAAAGACGCCGGGAATCTGACCCTCCAGGGAGAAGCAGGCGAAGGTTATTTCCTCAAAGCCGTTCTTCAAGGGTTTGAGACTGAAAATCTGGTCGCCCTCGTCGCCGCCCTGATCTGTCACCTCCAGAATGCTGCCGTCGGCCATTTCAAAGCTCCAGCCGGTACCTTTCTCCCGGGGCAGGGCGATCTTGCTGGATGCCGTGACATTCAGACCTTCGTCCACGGTGACGGGGACGGTGAAGGAGATGACAGGCGCTTCATCCTCCCAGCTTCTGGCATAGGCGAAGGTGATTTCCGCCGTGCCCGCTGCCTCACCGCAGATGCGGAAAGCGGCAGTGGCGGGGGCACCCACCAGGTGGATGTCCTCTTCCTGGGTGGTGATGCCCAGCTCCTGAATAAAGGCGACGGCTTCATCGCCGGAAGAAGCTGTCCAGCTGTAGCCGGTGGAAGGGCTGCACTCCAGACTCAGATCGATGCACCGCTGGGGTTCACCCTCCCAATCCCCCCAGGCCGCGGTGGCCAGGGACAGCATCAGCAGGGCGGAAAGAATCAAAGAAAGAAATCGTTTCATAGGGGCCTCCTTGATAGGTAAAGTATACAATATGAGATATGTTTATCGGCTTAATCAGCAGAAGATGTACTTAGCGGAAGATATAAGATATAAGATACAAGATATAAGATATTTCTTAAACGAACCTTTTCCTGAAAAATATGGAATTGTTTGATGTTGATTGTTTGGATATCTTATATCTCATATCTAATATCTTATATCTTCTAAAGCACCATATCGTTTATGAAAGCTTCAGCACCAGGGTGCCGTCGATCCAGGCGGTGCAGCCTTTGTCGGGGAAGGCGGGGAGGTCTGCGGCTTGGGCTTTCAGTTCCTCCCGGCGGGTGGAATCGCACAGGCGGATGGGGGTTTGCAGGACGGTGGAGAAATAGGCACCGTAGAAATCCTCCGTGGAGATGGGGCTGGGGAAGACAGCTCCGACGGTTTCATAGGTTTGACGGTAGCCTGGGTGGGACTGGAAATCCGAGGTGCCCAGGATGGCAACCTCCGTTTGTCCGGGGATGTAGCCCTCGGTCTGCTCCAACTGCTGAGTGACCCGGGTCATGAGAGACAGGGTGGCTTGGCGCTCCTGATCCTTGCGGGTATAGAGCTCATTGGAAAAGCGGACGTTGGAAAAGAGAATCAGCCCAATCAGGATGCAGCAGAAAACCGTCATTCCCGGCTTTGCGACCCGACGGCAAAGGAGCAGAAGCAGCAGATAGACGAGCCAGGCCGCATAGAGCATCAGCAGATGCACTTCTCCGTTATTCAGGAAAGCGGAGACGTTCATGCCCAAGGGGAGCAGCACCAGCAGCAGCGCGATCAGCAGCTTGTTGGGCGTGGGAAGCTCTTTTATGGAAAAGAGAAGAAACAGGAGCACCAGGGCGGCTAGGAACAGCAGGGCGTGGAAGAGGAAGTTGACGCGGGGAGCTTCGGTGATGAAAAGGGTTACCCAGCTCAGAAAGGTGGCGGTCAGAAGGGAGAGAATGCCGTTGGAGCCGGTGAGCATGTTGGCGATCCCGTTTTCCTGGGTGGTCAAATCCAGGCCAAGCAGGGAACACACCACCTTGGAAAGAAGGAAATAGACGATTCCTCCCGCCGCCATCAGTCCGATGGCCCGGAGGCCGTCCAGAAAGACGGATTTGGCCTGGTCTGCCTGGATAAGACGGAGGATGCACAGGAAAATCACAAGGCTGATGTACACCGAGAGCATGCTCTGATAAATCCCCAAGGTGACCACCAGCAGGGGGATGGTCAGCAGCTGATGCCAGGTGCCCCGCTTCCAGAAGAGCGCTGCCAGCACCGCCGCCAGAACCGCAAACATGTCCGCATCCAGATCGTGGAGGTAGCTGGCGGTGAGGGCGGTGACGGACAGGTTGACGGTGAAGATGCCGCAGGTGAAAATCAGCAGCCAGCGCTCCCGGATGTCAAAGAGCGCCGCCGTGCCCCAGGCTGCCAGGGCAATCCAGCATAGCGCCAGCATGCCGCTGAACCAGGGAGCCACCGTCTCGCCCCGGAAAAGGAGCTGATACACGGGGCTGAGAAACCGACCCAGGGCGATTTTCCACTGGGCGGCGGTGCCGGAATAGTAGCCCATCTGCTGAAAAAGCCAGAATTCATTCATGGAATCGTGGGAGACGGTGAAGTTCAGAAACCCATAGCCGTGGGCAATCAGACCGAAGGCCAGGGTTGCAAGGAAAACAGTGGCAAGCCGTTCCTTTTCCCGGCTGAGGCGGGAGAACAGAGAATTGACCATGGGATACCTCCTGAAAACGCCGGAGCAGGCAGTGATAAATTGTTGTTTGTAGGGATGCCATCGTAGGGGCGGCTACCAGCCGCCCGTGCGGTACAACCTTACAATACTGAACCAGGCAGGGCGAATCCGTACCGATTTCCCACATTTGCACCATTCAACCAAACACTCAATTTTCCAACCTGGCGGGCGGCTGGTAGCCGCCCCTACGATGGCTTGTGCAACAAACAACAATTTAATGTTTTGCTCAGAGCGTTACAATATATTATGGATTATACATCAAAATCCTCTGGTTGGAAAGAGTGAGTTTCTGGAATCGTAAAAATTGTCCACTGCGGGTGGGCAGGTGTCCGTCATAAAAAATCGCTATTATGACTGAATTTTTGGGTGAAACTTTGTAAATTATTCTGAAAAAATGCTTGACAATTGGGCGGCGTGGTGGTATCATATCCCTGCGCGTGCGGGGAAAGACTGCGCTGCGCAATGCGATGATGCAGGAGATTGCGTTGAAAGACGGTAACTTCTGCGGAGTATGTCCGGTCATCGGGCGGCTGAACGCTTCTTTTGCGCTGGCGTATATCGCCAGGCTGGAAGAATGGTCGGCGCTTGTCGGCCAATTTTCATGCCCTGGAATGATACGCACGGAGGCGCGGACAGAAGCGCTCGACCGTACCCAGCCATCTCACAACTGAGTACGTCACATCAAGGAGGAAAAACAAACTATGGCAAACCAGCAAATGATCCGCATTCGGCTGAAGGCTTACGATCACCAGCTGATCGACTCCAGCGCTGCAAAGATCGTGGAGACCGCCAAGCGCAACGGCGCTCAGGTTTCCGGCCCCATCCCTCTGCCCACCAAGAAGGAGGTCGTGACCATCCTTCGCGCTGTTCACAAGTACAAGGACAGCCGTGAGCAGTTCGAGCGCAGAACCCACAAGAGACTGATCGATATCCTCAACCCCAACCAGAAGACCATCGAGGCCCTGATGAGCCTGGACCTTCCCGCTGGCGTTGAGATAGAGATAAAGCTGTAATTCCTCCGGGAGTTACCGCTGCCCGCACTGTCTGGCATCGGGCGGACGGGTCATGTTGGCTTCTGTCCCAATGCGGAAGTCAACCAATAACCTAATTAAAGGAGAAACCAAACATGCAGAAAGCAATCATCGGCAAAAAAGTGGGCATGACCCAGATCTTCGATGAGAGCGGCAAGGTGATCCCTGTTACCGTTGTGGAAGCAGGCCCCTGTGTTGTCACTCAGAAGAAGACCGTTGAGACCGACGGCTACGTTGCCGTCCAGCTGGGCTTTGGCGACGTGAAGGAGTCCAAGCTCAGCAAGCCTGAGGCAGGCCACCTGAAGAAGGCTGGCGTTGCCCCCAAGAAGTACCTGAAGGAGTTCAAGCTGGACAAGGCCGCCGAAATGAACGTGGGCGACGAGATCAAGGCTGACACCTTCGCTGCCGGCGACAAGATCGACGTGACCGGCATCACCAAGGGCCACGGCTACCAGGGCGTTGTGAAGCGCCACGGCGCTGGCCGCACCCCCATGACCCACGGCGGCGGCCCTGTCCATCGTCATGCTGGTTCCATGGGCGCTTCCTCTCACCAGTCCCGCATCTTCCCCGGCAAGATCGGCGCAGGCCAGATGGGCTGCGAGCAGGTCACCATCGAGAACCTGGACGTGGTGAAGGTTGACGCAGAGCTGAACATGATCGTCATCCGCGGCGCCATCCCCGGCCCCAAGGGCGGTCTTGTGTACCTGCGGAACACCGTGAAGAACAACAAGGTCAAGAACGTCGAGACCGGCATCAGCAAGAACCCGCAGAAGGCTTCCGGCAGAAATCCCCAGAAGGCTTCCGCAAGAGGCTAAGGAAAGGAGATCTTAAATCATGCTTACGAAAGTTTACAATATGGCTGGCAAGCAGGTTGGCGAGATCGAACTGCCCGAAGCTGTGTTCGGCATTGAGCCCAACGCTGCCGTCGTTCACGAGGCAGTCAAGAATCACCTGGCCAACAAGCGCCAGGGCACCCAGAGCGCTCTGACCCGCGCTGAGGTTTCCGGCGGCGGCCGCAAGCCCTGGCGTCAGAAGGGCACCGGCCGCGCCCGCCAGGGCAGCACCCGTGCTCCCCAGTGGACTCACGGCGGTATTGTGTTCGCTCCCAAGCCCCGGGATTACAGCTTCGCCATGAACAAGAAGGCAAAGCGCCTGGCCCTGAAGAGCGTGCTGAGCGCCAAGGCTGCCGAGCAGTCCGTGGTCGTCATCGATGCCATCAAGATGGCCGCCCCCAAGACCAAGGAGTTCGCCGCGTTCCTGAACGCTGTCGGCTGCACCACCAAGACCCTGGTGGTTACCGCTGAGGTTGACCAGAACGTTGTGAAGTCCGGCCGCAACATCGCCGGCTGCCAGGTCACCTTCGCTAACCTGCTGAACGTTTACGACGTGCTGCACGCCGACAAGCTGGTTGTGGATCAGGCTTCCCTGGCCAAGATCGTGGAGGTATTCGCATAATGAAGAACATTTACGATATTATCAGAAGACCCGTTATCACCGAGCAGTCCATGGAGGCTGTGGCTGATAAGAAGTACGTCTTCATGGTGGACGTGGACTCCAACAAGACCGAGATCAAGGCTGCCATCGAGCAGATCTTCGGCGTCAAGGTTGCGAAGATCAACACCGTCCGCATGCAGGGCAAGGCCAAGCGCACCGGTGCTTATCCCATGGGCAAGCGGCCTGAGTACAAGAAGGCAATCGTCACCCTGACTGAGAGCTCCAAGACCATCGAGTTCTTCGAGGGTATGGTCTAAACCAATCTCAATAAAGGAGAGAAACGCAAATGGCTATTAAAACTTTCAAGCCTTACACCCCGGCCCGCAGAAACATGACTGTTTCCGCTTTCGACGGTGTGGATAAGAAGGCAAAACCTGAGCGTAGCCTGGTTGAGACCCTCAAGAAGAATGCTGGTCGCAACTCCTACGGTCACATCACCGTTCGCCACAAGGGCGGCGGAAACAAGCGCAAGTACCGCATCATCGACTTCAAGCGTCAGAAGACCGATATGCCCGCCACCGTGCAGCGCATCGAGTATGACCCCAACCGCTCTGCTTTCATCGCCCTCATCAAGTATGAGGATGAGACCCTGAGCTACATCCTGGCTCCCTACGGTCTGAAGGCTGGCGATGTGGTCATTTCCTCCGCCGCTGCCGACATCAAGCCCGGCAACTGCCTGCCCATCGCCAACATCCCTGTTGGTACTGTGATCCACAATGTGGAGCTGCAGCCCGGCCACGGCGCACAGCTGGTTCGTGCCGCCGGCGGCGCTGCTCAGCTGATGGCTAAGGAAGGCGAGCTGGCTCAGGTTCGTCTGCCCTCCGGCGAAGTCCGCTACGTCCGCATGAACTGCACCGCCTGCATCGGTCAGGTGGGCAACCTGGACCATGAGAACGTCCACATCGGTAAGGCCGGCCGGAAGCGCCACATGGGCATCCGTCCCACCGTCCGCGGCTCCGTCATGAACCCCAACGACCATCCCCACGGTGGTGGTGAGGGCCGCGCCCCTGTCGGCCGTCCCGGCCCTGTGACTCCCTGGGGCAAGCCTGCTATGGGTTATAAGACTCGTAAGACAAAGAACCGCACCAATAAGTTCATTGTCAAGCGCAGAAACAGCAAGTAAGGAGGAAATGAAATGAGCAGAAGTATCAAAAAGGGCCCTTTCGTAGCTCCCGAGCTGTATAAGCGCGTTGAGGAGCTGAATAAGGCCGGTGAAAAGAAGGTTCTGAAGACCTGGTCTCGGGCCTCCACCATTTTCCCCTCCTTTGTCGGTCACACCATCGCTGTCCATGACGGCCGCAAGCACGTTCCCGTCTATATCACCGAGGATATGGTCGGCCACAAGCTGGGCGAGTTCGTTCCTACCAGAACCTTCCGGGGTCACTCTGGCAGCAAGACCGCAAATTCCAAGTAAGGAGGTACGAAAATGGAAGCATTTGCACATGTTAAGTACGTCCGCATGTCCCCCCGCAAGGTGAAGCTGGTTTGCGACATGATCCGGGGCCAGGACGTGAAGACCGCTGCCGCGTACCTGTCTGGCACCTCCAAGGCTGCCTGCGAGCCCATGGCCAAGCTGCTGAAGAGCGCCGTTGCGAACGCCGAGCACAATCACGAAATGAACGCTGAAAACCTGTACGTTTCCACCGTTGTTGCAAACCCCGGCCCCATCCTGAAGCGCGGCCGCATCGCATCCCGTCGTGGTTTCGTTCGGATCAATAAGAGAACCACTCACATCACCATCGGTGTGAGCGAGAAGGCTTAATCAGGAGGTAGCTATGGGACAGAAAGTTAATCCCCATGGACTGCGGGTTGGCGTGATCAAGGACTGGGATTCCCACTGGTACGCCCGCGAGGACAAGGTCGGTGACCTGGTCGTCGAAGACTACAACATCCGTAAGTATCTGAAAAACAAGCTGTACGCCGCTGGCGTCGCAAAGATCGAGATCGAGCGCAGCAATGGCAAGGTCAAGATCAACATCCACTGCTCCCGCCCCGGCGTGGTCATCGGTAAGGCTGGTGCCGAAATCGAGAACCTGCGCAAGGATGTGGAAGGCAAGCTGGGCAAGAGCGTCAACCTGAACATCGTTGAGGTTCGCTCCCCCGACCTGAACGCTCAGCTGGTGGCTGAGAACATCGCTCAGCAGCTGGAGAAGCGTATCTC
>CAMCKD010000034.1 GCA_945875335.1 uncultured Clostridia bacterium
GATGCGGGTGTAGCTCATCCGGTAGAGCGCCACCTTGCCAAGGTGGAGGTAGCGAGTTCGAGCCTCGTCACCCGCTCCAAACAGATAAGGAACGCTCTGCGTTCCTTATTTCATATGGTACCGTGGCCAAGTGGTAAGGCAAAGGTCTGCAAAACCTTCATTCCCCAGTTCAAATCTGGGCGGTACCTCCAATTCGACATCTTTCGACAGAAAGATGTCGAATTTGCTTTCTATCATAGAAATAATTCCATTGCAGGAGCAGGCAAAGTGTGATATAATAAACAAAAAGGATTGGGGGTGCGCGTCATGCGTGATGTTGAAACGATTGTACGGGAAGTTGACAGTTCCATGACCATGGAAGGTATGCCGCTGTACTCCGAAGATAAGGACAGAATCCGTAGGTACCTGTTAAATCCCGGCAGTCTGGAGAAGATCGTGAGTTCCCTTGTTGAAAAGCATACGGTTCCGATTCATCAGAGGAAAACGGTATGATGCGGGAATACAGCTACGCTTACGAGTGGGATCAGGAGTATTGCTATCCAAATTCCAAGACAATCAGTTTTAGTTCTTTTTGAATTTGGATGCGTCATTGTTGACAAAGTTTCATTTCGTGTATAATAAAAAAAGAGAATGAAAGGGAAGTGAGTGTTATGGCACAAGATGTTGTTTGCATTGCTAATTATTTACTGTCAAAAGATATGTCAAAGAGTTTGTTTAATAAGAATCTGGTGCGAAAGAATGGACGTTCTTTCTATGAAGGAAATGCGCGGCTCAATAAATACTTGCATCTTGCTCAAAATATCTATATTGCAAAGACTGGAGAAAAACTGTTTTCAGAAGATTTGTATGCGTACGACAATGGGGCGGTTGCACCTTCCGTGCAGACAAATTATTCTATTCTCCTGAGCAGAAATGAGGTATCGACATTACCGGGCGATATTCAGTCATATCTTGATAAAATCTATGCTGTTTTCGAGAATGCAACGTTAGATGAACTCATTGAGCTGTCACATGAAGATTCTGAATGGGTGGATAAACATCATCACTATGCGAAAGCAGATCAGCGTATGGATTCTTTATCGCGTGTGGAAGAATATCGTAAGCAGTATTCTGATATCATTATGGTAATGGACAGGATGACAGTATGAAGGATTTAGCGGTTGGCCAGGTTTTATCTCTGAAAATTCGATATAATAATGTCGGTATGACTGCAAATGTCAAGCATCCTTATTTGATAGTTGACATAGACAATAGCCTTAATGTGGTTGAACTTGCTCAGATTGATTCCTTAGATGGTAAAGAGTATAAAGCCGCAATGAGGAGTAATAAAACTATTTTCTCTGACAATCCTCAAGAAACGGTTATCGACAAAGATAGTTATGTACAGCTTGATAATACAATCAGGGTGGAATACTTTGACACGTTATCAGTTTATCGCAGACAAACAGATAAACTTAGCAGTGTGAAATTGAATAGTGTATTGAATGCGTATAAAGAATACCACGAGAAAAATGAAATCGATGAAAATAAAAATGTTTACATGGACAAGAGTGAGATTTTAGCGCTCAATACATAAGATAGCTTGTGAATAAGCTTAAAACCAAAATACAGGATTTTTTAGCTGGTGCGCCCAGTGAGCGCACGTTCTATAAGGTGAAAGCCTTGAATCCGCCCGGCTACGGGAAGGATTAGCCAAATGCATGCCTGCCGTTCGTATGGCTGATGATGCAGGGGTACTCCTTATCCATATCAAAGAAACCGCCTCCCTGGGACAAGCCGGGGAGGCGGTAAGTTCTATTGGGGTTATGCCAGGTAGATGGCCTTGCAGCCGAGCATGGTCATGTAGCAGTCCAGCTTGCTCACCAGCTCCATGGGAGCGTGCATGTTCAGCACAGGCACACCGGCGTCCACGGTGACGATGTTCCGGTTTGCCATGTAAGCCGCCACGGTGCCGCCGCCGCCCTGGTCAACCTTGCCCAGGGTTGCGATCTGCCACATCACACCATTGTCCTCAAAGGTCTTGCGGACGTGGAGCATGGCTTCGGCGGAAGCGTCGGAGGCGCCGCCCTTGCCCCGGGAGCCGGTGTATTTGCAGATGCTGATGCCGTAGTTCAGGGCGGAGTTGTTCCGCCGGTCGCAGGTCTCGGGGAAGTTGGGGTCGTAGGCGTTGGAAACGTCGGCGGACAGGCAGAAGGAGTTGGCGAAGCAGTGGCTCAGCTTCACGCCCTGGCCGTCGCAAAGGATCTCCATGAAGTATTCAAAGGCCTGGCTCTGCATACCGCTGATGCCCACGGAGCCGATTTCCTCCTTGTCCGCCAGGATGCACACGGCGGTGTGAGTGGGCATTTCCAGGTTGAAGATGGGTTCCAGCTCGGCATAGGCGCAGACCCGGTCGTCGTGGCCGTAGGCGCCCAGCAGGCTCCGATCCAGACCCACCTCCCGGCATTTTCCGGCGGGGACAATGGTCAGCTCTGCGCTGCGGAAATCATCCTCCACAATGCCGTACTTCTCGTTCAGCAGCTTCATCACATTCAGCTTCACCAGGTCAGCGCCCTCGCCCTGGATGGGCTCGGTGCCAAGGATCACATTCAGCTGCTCACCGGCAATCACCTCGCTGGCGCCCTTCTTCATCTGATCGGCGGCCAGGTGGATCAGAAGGTCGGAGACCATGACGATGGGGTCGTTCTCGTCCTCGCCGATGGTCACGGTGACGCTGGTGCCGTCCTTTTTGCACACCACGCCGTGGATGGCCAGAGGTACGCAGGTCCATTGGTACTTCTTGATGCCGCCGTAGTAGTGGGTCTTGAAATAGGCGATTTCAGAGTCCTCATACAAAGGTTGGGGCTTCACATCCATCCGGGGGGAGTCCACATGGGCAGCGCAGATGTTGGCGCCCTGGGCCAGAGACTCCTTGCCGATGACGGCAATCAGAAAGCTCTTGCCCCGGTTGTTCATGTAGATCTTGTCGCCGGGCTTCACTTCCATCCCGGGAACGGCGGGAACAAAGCCGTGCTTTTCCGCCATTTCGGTGGCCCAGGCAGTGGCCTCCCGCTCGGTCTTGCAGGCGTCCATAAACGCCCGATAACGCAGGGCGTAGGCCTCCATCTCGCTCCGCTGTTCATCGGTGAGCCTGGTGTAGCCATTTTTGGGAGCGCTGAGAATGGAATTGCGCAGTTCTTCAGTGGTCATTTTCTTTCTCCTTTATGTTTTTTCTGATTTACGAAGTAAAATGTTGTTTGTTGTTTCGTAGGGCGGTTTTCTGACCCCGCCGACCAGCTTCCGTTTTTTGCCCTGGTACAGTTCAACGAAAGTGCTTTCATCTCGTTACGTTTCGCCGGGGTCATGACCCCGCCCTACGATGGCATCCCTACAAACAACAATTTGTCTGGTTGCCAGTAAAGATTGACAGCTACCTTACATTATACCTTCTGCATCCAAAAAAGCAATGCATTTTTTCTGGAAGTCGGTCTGAGAGCCGTTGTTTTCCAGAACAAAATCGCAGCGGCTGCGGTACCAGCTTTCGTCATGCTGGGCGGCAATGCGGCTGCGGGCGTAGCTTTCCGAAATGCCATCTCTTGCCATGAGCCGTGCCACCCGGGCTTCCAATGGGGCGGTGACGGCAATGGTGATGTCGCATAGCGCATTCAAGCCGCTTTCAAACAGACCGATGGCATCGATGGCCGCCAGAGCGGGCTTCGCGGAAAGGCGGCGAAGCACCTCTGCCCGGACGGCCCGGTGGGTGATGCCGTTCAGCTCCTCCAAAGCTTGGGGGTCAGCAAAGACGATCTGCCCCAGTTTCTTTCGTTTCAGTTCTCCCTGGGAAAATGCCGATGGGAATCGTGCCTCCATAGCCCCCAGCATGGCTTGGTCAGAGGAAAGAAGTTCGTGGTAGATTTGGTCGCAGTCCAGCACCAGTCCGCCCCGCTGCCGGATCAGTCCCAGCAGGGTGGTCTTGCCGCAGCCGGTACCCCCGGTGATGCCCAGAATCATGGCGCTTCCTCCGCATCTACGATGTGGAAGGCAGCGGCCTTTTTCAGCCGGTTCTGCACCGCGTAGGCCACGCCCCCTCCCACGGGGCAGCGGGCGTAGACCTGGTGGATGGCCGGGTCGTCCAGCTCCCGCAGGGCGGCGAACAGACCGGCGCTCAGGGAATTCACATCCGCCTCGCTGCCATAGGCCAGGGGAGCGCAGTCCCGGTACAGGGGCAGCTCTTCGGTAAAGCACAGTACCCGGTCACCGGGAACGAAATGACGATGGATGTAAGCAGCGGCCTTTTCCCGGCTGCCGGAGACGATGACCACCGGCTCGGCAGGGGCATAGTGGCGATATTTCATCCCCGGAGCCTTTACCACGGCATCCTTGTCGATCTGGGCGGTGACGGCCTTGTCGATGACCAAATCTCCCAGCACCTCCATCAGCTGCTCCGGGGTGATTCCGCCGGGCCGCAGCAGCCGAGGCCGGGCATCCGTCAAATCCACGATGGTGGATTCCACCCCCACCCGGCAGGGCCCGCCGTCCACAATGGCGTCGATTTTCCCGTCATGGTCGTGGAGCACATGGGCTGCGGTGGTGGTGGAGGGCTTGCCGGAGAGATTGGCGGAGGGGGCGGCAATGGGCACCCCGGAGAGCTGGATGATGGCCCGGGTGGTGTCGTTGTCCGGGCAGCGGACGGCCACTGTGTTCAGCCCGCCGGTGGTGCGTTTGGGTACGATGTCCCGGGCGGGCAGCACCATGGTCAGGGGGCCGGGCCAGAATTTTTCCGCCAGAGTATAGGCGGAGGCGGGGATGGAATGGCAGAATTTCTCAATTTCACTGCTCTGGGCCACATGGAGAATCAGGGGGTTGTCCTGGGGTCTCCCCTTGGCGGCGAAAATGCTGGCAACCGCGTTTTCATCCAAGCCGTTTGCCCCAAGGCCATAAACGGTCTCCGTGGGGATGGCCACCAGACCGCCGTTTCGGATGATCTCTGCCGCAATGGCCGGGGCTGCGGGATCGGAGGCGGAAAGAAGAAGTGTTTTCATGGTATCAGACCTTCCAGTGCACAAGGTCAATCAGCGCAGCTGCCATAACAGCAGCTGCGCTGAAATCATTTTGAAAAATGAAATTACACGGTGGGCTGGTTGGCAGCCTCGATGATCTTCACGAACTTCTCGGGCACCAGGGAAGCACCGCCGATCAGGCCGCCGTCGATGTCGGGCTGAGCCAGCAGCTCGAAGGCGTTCTTCTCGTTCATGGAGCCACCGTACAGGATGGAGATGGCCCGGGCGTTCTTGGAGGAATACAGCTTGCGCACCACGGTGCGGATGTTCTCGCAGACCTCTTCCGCCTGCTCCGGGGTGGCAGTGCGGCCGGTGCCGATGGCCCAGATGGGCTCGTAGGCGATGATGACCTTGCGGATCTTCTCCTCGGGCACACCCTTCAGGCCCAGCTTGATCTGCATGGCGATCCACTCGTCGGTGATGCCGGCTTCCCGCTGCTCCAGGGTCTCGCCGCAGCACATGATGGGCACCAGGCCAGCTTCCAGAGCGGCCAGAACCTTGGCATTGACATCGGCGTCAGTCTCGCCCATGGCGCGGCGCTCGGAGTGGCCGATGATCACATACTTGCAGCCGGCATCCACCAGCATGTTGGTGGCGATCTCACCGGTGTAAGCGCCGGAGGGGTTGGGGTTGCAGTTCTCGGCACCGATGCCCACCCGGGTCTCACGCATGGCGCGGACGGCAGCGGGGATGCAGACGGCGGGCACGCACAGGGCCACATCGCACCAGCGGCCTCTGGGCATGATGGTCTTCAGCTGGGTCATGAACTCCTTGGTTTCGGAGGGGGTCTTGTTCATCTTCCAGTTACCGGCAATCACGGTCTTACGGTACTTTCTGTTCATTTCTCTGATTCTCCTCTATATTTTTGCTTCAATCTTTTTGTATGCTGCTTTCCTGAGATAGGGTCCAGGGGGATTACTTATCCTGCAGGCAGGCAATGCCGGGCAGCTCCAGGCCTTCCAGGAACTCCAGGGAAGCGCCGCCGCCGGTGGAAATGTGGGTGATCTTGTCAGCAAAGCCCAGCTGCTCGCAGGCTGCAGCAGAGTCGCCGCCGCCAACAATGGTCACGGCCTCGGAATCGGCCAGAGCCTGAGCAACGGCAATGGTGCCATTGGCCAGGGTGGGATTCTCAAACACGCCCATGGGGCCGTTCCAGACAACGGTCTTGGCGGACTTGGCAGCGTCGGCGAAGAGCTCCCGGGTCTTCTCGCCGATGTCCAGGCCCATCTTGTCAGCAGGGATGGCGTCGGCGGGAACGGTCTGCACGTCCACATCGCCGTCGATGGGGTCGGGGAAGGAGGCAGCCACCACGGTGTCGATGGGCAGCAGCAGCTTCACGCCCTTGGCTTCCGCCTTGGCCATCATTTCCTTGCAGTAGTCGATCTTTTCACTGTCCAGCAGGGAGGTGCCCACGCTGTAGCCCTTGGCGGCCAGGAAGGTATAGGCCATGCCGCCGCCGATGATCAGGGTGTCCACCTTTTCCAGCAGATTGTTGATGACGTTCAGCTTGTCGGAGACCTTGGCGCCGCCCAGGATAGCCACGAAGGGACGCTCGGGGTTGGCCAGAGCCTTGCCCATGATGGAAACTTCCTTGTTCACCAGGAAGCCGGACACGGCGGGCAGGTAGTCGGCCACACCGGCGGTGGAGGAGTGAGCCCGGTGAGCGGTGCCGAAGGCGTCGTTGACGAAGATGTCGGCCAGGTCAGCCAGGGCCTTGCTCAGCTCGGGATCGTTCTTGGTCTCGCCCTTGATGAAGCGGGTGTTTTCCAGCAGCATCACGTCGCCGTCCTTCAGCGCGGCGGCCTTGGCCTTGGCATCCTCGCCGGCCACGTCGGCAGCCATGACGACAGGCTTGCCCAGCAGCTCGCTGATCCGGTCAGCAACCACCTTCAGGCTCAGCTCGGGCTTCCATTCGCCCTTGGGCTTGCCCATGTGAGAGCACAGAATGACCTTGGCACCATGGTTTACCAGATACTCAATGGTGGGCATGGCAGCGACGATGCGCTTGTCGGAAGTGATCTTGCCGTTCTTGGTGGGGACGTTGAAGTCGCAGCGGCACAGAACGCGCTTGCCCGCTACATCAATATCCTCAATGGACTTCTTGTTGTAATTCATGACAATTCCTCCATATGTAATTTCATTTTTAGAGGGAGCCCCTCATTTTTCCGAAATCTCTCAGGCCGGGGAAGTGAAGCTGGCGCAGTGCCTCGTAGGTGGTGATGGCCACGGCATTGCTCAGATTCAGGCTCCGGGCCTGTTCGCGCATGGGGATTCGGACGCAGCTTTCAAAATGCTCCGCCAGGAAGCTTTCGGGCAGACCCCTGGTTTCCTTGCCGAAGAACAGATAGCAGCCATCGTGATATTCCGCCTCCACATAGCTTCGGGGCGCTTTGGTGGACAGGCACCACATTTCCTTCACATCGTTTTTGGAGAAGAAATCCTGGAGATTCTCATAGTCGAAAACCTCAACCAGGTGCCAATAGTCCAGCCCGGCCCGTTTGACAGCCTTTTCGGAGATGTCAAACCCCAGGGGACGAATCAGGTGCAGGCGGCTTCCGGTGGCGGCGCAGGTTCTGGCAATGTTGCCGCAGTTCTGGGGGATTTCCGGCTCAACCAAGACGATATTCAGCAAGAACCCCACCTCCTGGCCGGTTGCAGTGTTTGAAGCATACGCAAACCCGTACGACTCATATTGTATGCCAAAAGTCGGATAAAATCAATCCCGAAACTTGCTTTTTTTTCGGTTTTTATAGTATTCACATAAAAAAGAATGGGACATGCAGAAATTTGTGAAAAAAATACATTGACAGGAAAAGTAAGCTCTGGTACGGACGTTTCTTCCAAAATTGGACTGGAAGATACTTTTTCAGAGAAGAAAAGAAACCCGGAGATTGTTTCGGCCTTCCATAAATGCACAGCCTAATGTCACATGTTCAAATTGTTGTTTATCGTGCAGATTTCCGCCCAGCCACTGTAGGGGAGGCTCGTAGCCTCCCGCGCAGTACAAGCTTTCAGTTGCCAACCAGGATAGGCGAAATCGTACCATTTTCCCACATTTGTACCATTCAACCTAACACTCAGTTGACAAACCTGGCGGGAGGCTACGAGCCTCCCCTACAGTGGCGTGTGCATTATTTTTGTGCGATAAACAACAATTTGCCAATATGCGGTGAGAACCATCGTGAAAAGAAAAAACCGGCGCACCCGTGGGGGAGCGCCGGAAGAGGAACATGGCATCAGCCTGCGGCCATTTTCAGTTCGTTGTTGTTGTAGAACCAGCTGCCTCCATTGGCGGTGAGTTCTTCCCCATTGGTGAGGGTGACCACCAGGGACAGATCCAGCTGATAGTCGTCATCCATCTGGGGCATGGTGAAGCTGATGTTGGAAAGGCTGCTTTCATAGCTGCCCTCGCCCTCGCCCTTGGGCAGGTCGATGTCCTGAGTCTCAATGGTCTCGCCGTTGAGGGTGAAGACCAGCTGAGCCTTCTGGAAGCCGATGGTGGTGCCTGCGGTGGTGAGCTGGGGCAGCTGGACGCTGGCCCAACCGGCAGTGACGGTGAATTTGCCGTCGGCATCCTTGAAGTCGGAGATGTAGAGGTTGCAGTAGGCATCCAGGCTCCGCTTCATGTACACCAGAGAATCGTAGGCATCGCTGAGGGTATAGTGCTCTCCGGCGCCCTGGGCGGGGAAGAACACGCATTCATATTCGTAGCCGTCGGCGGCTTCCAGGTCAACGGAGGCGGTAAAGTAATTGCCGTCCCAATTGCAGGAGACGTTTTCCACTTCCTTGCCCTCCAGACGAACCACAAGAGAAGCACCCTGGCCATTTTCATAGGCTCTGGGCTGGGCGGTGAGGGTAACGGTAGCGCCGTTGCTGCTGCTCCACACCTGGGCGGACAGCTCCCAGGCTTGCAGACTGCCCTCTGCTTCCACATGGGCCAAGGAGCCGGCGGGAGGCTGGGTGGGCTGGGTGGCCTGGGTGATTTCGGTGGGAGCGGTGGTAACCTGGGACTGGGCAGGCTTGTTGGAGCAGCCGGCGAGGGCGGAGGCTGCCAGGCACAGCGCCAGCACCCGGGCAATCAGGGCGGATTTCTTTTTGTTGGACATGTTGATTCCTCCTGTTGTTCGCAAAATGCGACGAAAGAGCTCTGTATAGAATGTTTGCTCTCATTATAAAACATGCTCCGGCAATTTGCAACTTAAAAAACCTTTAATTTTTTACCAGCGGCAAAAACAGCCGGGGCTGCCTCACTTGCGTGAAACAGCCCCGGGGAAAAAGCGCAATCAGTCCTCGTTGGCCTTGGCGTCGGCAATAATCTTTGCCTGGTTGGCCTTGGGCACTTCCTCGTAGCGCTCAAACTTCAGGGAGAAGGAGCCTCTGGCCTGGGTCATGGCGCGCAGGTCGATGGCATAGCTGCTCATCTCGGCGATGGGAACCTCAGCCTCCACGATGGTGTTGCCGTCCCCAGCGGGATTCATGCCCATCACGCGGCCCCGGCGCTTGTTCAGGTCGCCGATGACATCGCCCATGTAGCTGTCGGGAATGGTGACTGCCAGAGAGCCGATGGGCTCCAGCAGGGTGGGCATGGCGTTGGGCATAGCCTCCTTGAAGGCCAGGATGGCGGCCATCTTAAATGCCATTTCGTTGGAGTCTACGGGATGGTAGGAGCCATCGTACAGCACAGCCTTCAGGCCGACCATGGGATATCCGGCCAGGGGGCCCTTCTGAACGGCTTCCTGGATGCCCTTTTCAACGGCGGGGTAGAAGTTGCGGGGCACGGAGCCGCCGAACACTTCCTCGGCGAAGATCATATCGTCCTGCTCGTCCTGGGGCTCAAAGCGAATCCACACATCGCCGAACTGGCCGGAGCCGCCGGTCTGCTTCTTGTGACGGCCATGGGCCTCCACCTTTTTCTTGATCCGCTCCCGGTAGGCCACCTTGGCGGGGCTCAGCACAGCGTCCACGCCAAAGCGGGTCTTCAGCTTGGAAACCAGAACGTCCAGCTGCTGGTCACCGGCGCCGGAAAGCACCAGCTGCTTGGTCTCGGGGTTCATATAGGTGGTGAAGGAGGGATCTTCCTCGTTCAGCCGGTTCAGGCCGGTGCCCACCTTTTCTTCCTGGCCCCTGACCTTGGGGGCAATGGCCATGGAGTAGCAGGGCTCGGCGTAGGGGATCTGCTTCAGGCTGACCACCTTTCTGGGGTCGCAGAGGGTGTCGCCGGTTTTCACCTTGTCCATCTTGCCGATGGCACCGATGTCGCCGCAGGTAAGCACCTTGACCTCGGTGTTCTTCTTGCCGCACATGGAGTACAGGCGGCCCAGCTTCTCGGTCTCGCCGGTACGGGCGTTGACCAGGGTGGTGTCGGAGTTGATCTCGCCGGAGAGCACCTTCACGAAGGAATACTTGCCGAACTGGTCGGAAACGGTCTTCCACACAAAAGCGGAGGGAACGCCGCCGGGGGAGACCACGAATTCCTCCACCTTGCCGTCGGCAGTGGTGGCCTTGTGGTAGTTGCCCTCCACGGGGTTGGGCAGCAGCTCAATGATGTGATCCATCAGCATCAGAGAACCCAGGCAGGTGACACCGGAGCCGCAGAGCACGGGGAACAGGCTCAGGTCCTCCACGCCCTGGTGCAGGCCGGTGATCATTTCGCGGTAGGTAAAGTCGTCACCCTCGAAGAAGCGGTCCATCAGCGCCTCGTCGGTCTCAGCCACGGCTTCCTTCAGAGCGTCGTTGAACTCTTCAATGACGGAAGCCTTGTCCTCGGGCACCTGAATCTCCACTCTCTTCAGCTTCTGCATCTCGTAGGCGCGCTTGTTCAGCACGTCGATGATGCCGGTGACCTTCTTGTCGGCGCCCCAGATGGGAACGATGACGGGAGCAATTTTGTTGCCGTAGCGCTCCCGCAGGGCTTCAAAGGTGGCGTTGTAATCGGAGTTGTCCTCGTCCACCTTGGAGATGTAGACGAATCGGGGCATGTTCCGCTCTTCGCAGTATTTCCAGGCCTTTTCAAAGCCCACGGTGATGCCGTCCTTGGCGGAGATCACAAGAATCGCCGCGTCAGCAGCCCGCAGAGCCTCCATCACGGCGCCGGTGAAATCGAAGCCGCCGGGGGTGTCCAGCAGATTGATCTTGGTGTTGTGATATTCCAGAGGAATCACAGAGGTGGAGATGGAAATGTTGCGGCGGATCTCCTCGGGATCATAATCGCTAACGGTGTTGCCGTCGGCATTCTTGCCCATACGGTCAATGGCACCGGTCATGTAGAGCAAGCTCTCTGCCAGAGCGGACTTGCCGCTTCCGCTGTGACCCAGCAGGCAGACGTTGCGAATGGCGTTGACAGTGTACATAGTAGAAAAAACTCCTTTCGGGATGGTGTGCCTTGCAGACACCCGAATAGGGACATTATACACGAAGGAAAAGCGGATTTCAATGCTTATTTTCGTCAAAATGCAAAATTGTGTATTTTATCCTAGAGGCATTTGTATTTCTGTGCATAACACACAAAAATAAGACCCTAGATTTGTTGATTCGGCGGCACGCAAATGATTAATTGGTGTTTATTGGGGATATTTCGTAGGGCGGGGTCATGACCCCGCCGACCACGTTGCGGTTTGGAACATGTTCCATTCAACGAAAGCACTCACAAATTTGTTACCGACCGGCGGGGTCATGACCCCGCCCTACGAAACGAAAAACTACAATTTGCTGTATTGCTTACAAAATCCAATGTGTACATTTGGAAAAAACATGAAAACTCCATGGACTTTTTGGGGGTAACGTGGTAGAATCCCAATGAGAAACAAGGGGGGATTATTCCATGCAAACCCAGTCAGGTCAGCGGCAGATTACGGAAGGCGTTATCTGGAAGCAGCTGCTGATTTTCTTTTTCCCCATTCTAATGGGTACCTTTTTCCAGCAGATGTACAACACCGTGGATACCATCATCGTTGGCAGAGTGGTTGGCACCACCGCTTTGGCGGCGGTGGGTGCCACGGGGCCGCTGGTGAATATGGTCAATGGATTTTTCATCGGCATTAGCTCCGGCGCAACCGTGATTCTCTCCCAGTATTACGGCGCGGGAAACCGGCAGGGCGTAAAGGATGCGCTGCACACCGGCGTGGCGCTGTCGCTGGTGCTGGGAGCCATGATTACGGTGCTGGGCATTGGCCTGGGTCCTTGGGTCATGGGGCTGATGAACATGCCGGAAAACTGCCTGGCCGATGCCGCCGTGTATCTGCGGATTTATTTCGCCGGTGCCTTGGGCGCCATGGTGTATAACATGGGGGCGAGCATTCTGCGGGCCATGGGGGATTCCCGGCGGCCCATGCTGTTCTTGATGGCCACCTGCGTGCTGAACGTGGTGCTGGACATCCTGTTTGTGGCGGTGCTGAAAATGGGGGTGGCCGGTGCGGCGCTGGCAACCACCGTTTCCCAGTTTATCAGTGCGGTGCTGCCCATCTTGGTATTGATGAAGCAGCCGGAGGATCAGTTGGAACTGAAAAGGCTGCGGATTGACCCCAAGCTGCTGGGCCGGATTCTGCGGATTGGGGTTCCGGCAGGGCTGCAGTTTGTGACCTTTGATTTTTCCAATATCCTCATCCAATCCGGGGTCAATTCCTTCGGGGATGTGGTTATGGCCGCCTGGACGGCCCACGGAAAAACCGACTCCATCACATGGATGATTACGGGTGCCTTTGGCGTCTCCGTCACCACCTTTGTGGGCCAGAACTTCGGGGCCCAGAAGTACCGCCGCATCCGCCAGAGCGTCTGGGTCTGCCTGGCCATGAGCGTGGCCCTGGTGGGGGCGGTGGCGGCGCTGATTCTCACCTTCCGCACCCAGATTCTGGGCATCTACACCGATGACCCGGAGGTGATCGCCGTGGGCAGCTTCATCATGCTCTCCATCGTGCCCTTTAATGTGGTGTTCATGCCCATCGAGGTGTTCGGGGGTACCATGCGGGGCGTGGGCTATTCCGTGGTGCCTACGGTCATCACCGGGAGCTGTGTCTGCCTGTTCCGCATTCTTTGGCTGGCGACGGTGGTGCGCCGGTGGCATACCCTGAGAACGCTCACCCTCTGCTATCCCATCAGCTGGATGATTGCGGCGGCGGTATTTTATATAGTATATCTCCGGGGCAATTGGCTGCGCACCCGGATCGCCCAGTGCGGCATGGAGCCGGAAACGTGATGAAAAACAGCATTTTGCTGTGAAAAATAAGGAGGAAATCCAAATGAAATGGCTTAGACATTTGTACCAGCCCTGCAAAGGCGCGGGGGTGGCGGGGAGAATGGTCTCCGGCAGCCGGGAACACATTGAGCTGTCCCGCCGGGCCGCCGGGGAGGGCATTGTCCTTCTGAAAAACAACAACGCCGTCCTGCCCCTGGCACCCGGGAAAAAGGTGGTGCTGCTGGGCAAGGCCGGAGAGGAATACATCAAGGGCGGCGGCGGCAGCGGCGAGGTGTCCGTGGCCTACATCCGCAGCCTGTTCCAGGGACTGAAAATCAAGGAAGGCGAGGGCAAGGTTCAGCTCTATGAGGGCCTCCACGATTTCTACGCCGCCGACCTGAAGGCCCAGTTCGCCCAGGGACGAGAGCCGGGCATGACCAAGGAGCCCGCCCTGAGCGCGGAACAGTGGGAGGCTGCCGCCAGCTTCTCCGACACCGCCATTGTGGCCATCTGCCGCTTTTCCGGCGAGGGCTGGGATCGCTCCTGCGACATTGCGGGGAGTGAGAAATCCGACGTCAGCAGCTTCTGGGAGGAAGAGGACAACCGCCGCAAGGCTGGTCAAGCCATTTTCCAGCGGGGAGACTTCTACCTTTCCAACGAGGAAGCGGAGCTTGTGAACCAGGCCAAGGCCCATTTTGCCCATGTCATCGTCACCCTGAACGTGGGCGGCATGGTGGATACCTGCTGGTTCTGCCAGGATGAGAAAATCGAGGGCGCCCTGATGATCGGCCAGTGCGGCATGGAGGGTGCTCTGGCTGCCGCCGATATCCTGGTGGGCGATGTGAATCCCAGCGGCAGACTGGTGGACACCTACGCCAAGGATCTGACCGACTACCCCTTCACCGAGTCCTTCCACGAGTCCACCACCTATGTCAAGTATTATGAGGACATCTATGTGGGCTACCGCTACTTTGAGACCCTGGAAAAAGCCAAGGAGCGGGTGAATTATCCCTTCGGCTTCGGCCTGTCCTACACCAGCTTCGACTGGAACGCCCCCAACTGCGCCGTGGCCGACGGCATGGTCTACTGCAACGTCACCGTTCGCAACACCGGCAGCCGCCCCGGCAAGGAGGTGATCCAGCTCTATTTCTCCGCTCCCCAGGGCAAGCTGGGCAAGCCCGCCATGGAGCTGGGCGCTTACGCCAAGACCAAGCTGCTGGCCCCCGGAGAGCAGACCGTGCTGACCCTGACCATGCCCGTGGGCAACATGGCCTCCTACGATGACCTGGGCAAGGTGCAAAAATCCGCCTGGGTGCTGGAGCAGGGGGACTACCATATCTTCGTCGGCACCAACGTCCGCCAGGTCCGGGAGGTTCTCTCCTACGGCCTGGAAGAAAACGTGGTGGTGGAGCAGCTTTCCGAGCATCTGAAGCCCAGAAAGCTGGAAAAGCGGATGCTGTCCGACGGCTCCTTTGAGGAACTGGAGCAGGGCGAGTATGAGGAGCTGACCCGCCCCTTCACCGAGGCGGAGTATGAGACCCTGGAAGGCGTGATGCCCGAGACCCGGTTTGAGAAGAGAACCAAGCTCTGGGGCGTTGATAAGCCCGCCCAGCTTGCCGATGTAGCCGAGGGGAAGCTATCCCTGGATGAATTCCTGGACACCCTGACTCTGGAAGAGCAGGTGTGGCTCCTGGGCGGCCAGCCCAACACCGGCGTTGCCAACACCTTCGGCATCGGCAACAACCGGGATAGAGGCATCCCCAACATCATGACCGCCGACGGCCCTGCCGGCGTCCGTATCCGTCCTGAGCTGGAGGTGTACACCACCGCCTGGCCCTGCGCCACCATGCTGGCCAGCACCTGGAACCGGGAGCTGGTGGAGGAAGTGGGCGTAGCCGGTGCCCTGGAGCTGAAAGAGAACAACATGGGCAGCTGGCTCACCCCCGCCATGAACATCCACCGCAGCCCCCTGTGCGGCCGGAACTTTGAGTATTATTCCGAAGACCCCCTGATCGCGGGCACCATGGCCTCCTCCATGATTCAGGGCATCCAGTCCCAGCAGGTGGCGGCCACCCCCAAGCATTTCGCCTTTAATAATAAGGAGACCAACCGCAAGAGCAGCGACTCCCGGCTCTCCGAGCGGGCCGCCAGAGAAATCTACCTCAAGGGCTTTGAAATTGCCGTGAAGGAGGCAGACCCCTGGATGATCATGTCCAGCTACAATCTGGTCAACGGCTGGCAGACCTCCGAGTGCAAAGAGCTGCTCACCGACATCCTCCGGGGAGAGTGGGGCTTTAACGGCATCGTCACCACCGACTGGTGGACAAGAGGCGAGCACTGGCGGGAGGTCAACGCAGGCAACGACCTGAAGATGGCCAACGGCTACCCCGAAACCGTCCTGGAAGCCGTGGCTGACGGAAGAGTCAGCCGGCAGCAGGTTCGGGACTGCGCCAAGAGAATCCTGGAACTGATCCTGAAAATGGAATAAGCCCAAAAAATCGCACCGCTGCATCAAACCGCAGCGGTGCGAAAAAATGTTTTGCATGGATCAGCTAACAGACAAATTATTGTTTATAGGGATGTTTCGTAGGGCGGGGTCATGACCCCGCCGACCACGTTGCGGTTTGGAACATGTCCCATTCAACGAAAGCACTCACAAATTTGCTGCCGATCGGCGGGGTCATGACCCCGCCCTACGAATGGCGTGTACAAACAACAATTTATCTTTTTGCCGGATAAATCAATATGTCCTTATTTTTTGATCTGGAACAGGGGGGCGGCGACGTGCTTATACAGCAGCATGGTCAGCAGGGACACCACTGCGCCTTTTACTAAATTCAGCGGGGCTACGCACCAGAACACGAAGCTGCTGACGCTGGAAATGCCCGCGTGGATGTCAGCGCCCATGGCGATGATCTTGTCCAGGGGCATATGGAACAGCTCAGAGAACTTGGGCAGCAGGTACACCGCGTTGAAGGCGGTGCCGAACACCGTCATGCACAGGGTGCCGATGACCAGGCCGATGACGGCGCCGGTTTTTGTTTTGCGGATGTGGTAGAACACCACGGCGGGGAGCACGAAGCAGCAGCCCACCACGAAGTTGGCAAAATCCCCAACAAAGGCGGTGGAGGTGCCCTTCAGCAGCAGCTTCAGCAGAATCTTGACGCCCTCGCAGGCCACGGTGGCGCTGGGTCCAAGGAAGAAGCCGGCCAGCAGCACGGGAACCTCGGAGAAGTCCAGCTTATAAAAGCCGGGAGCCAGGAAGGGCAGGGGGAAGTCCAGAATGTGCAGCACCGCCGCCAGGGCAGAGCAGATGCCGATGATGCTGACCCGGCGGGCTCTGGAAACCTTGCGCAGCTGGGGAAGCTTCCGTTCCACCAGCGAAGAGACGATCGCCAGCGCCACCAGCACCAGGGTGCATACGAAAACAAAGCTCACATTGTTGACAAGTTCTGACCATAATTTGCTCATTTTTCTTCACCTCAAACGAAAAAATCCCCCTGAGGGTACACTCAGGGGGCGAAAATAAACGCAAGTATATTGCGCATCTTCTTCCATCCAGACTATACTGTCGGTATCGGAATTACACCGATTCGGCGCCGAAGCGTTCGCGGACTGTCACCGCCGGTGGGGAATTGCACCCCGCCCTGAAGATACTCTTCATTTGTGTTTTCAGAATAGCACAGCTTTCGACGCTTGTCAAGAGCGGAATTATGTGGTAGACTTTTGTTACTCCTGGGCTGTGGGCTGGGTTGTCGGCTGGGTGGTCGGCTGCGTGGCGGGCTGGGTGGCTTGGGGGACGGTTACGGGCATCTGGAAGCCGCGGATTTTGCCCTGGGCGGCGGTGTCTGTTACGTCGCCGCCGATGACCTTGTTTTTGTACACCAGCACCGTGGCGTACACCGGCTCCTGGGCACCGGGGTAGTTGGTGATTTCGTAGACGTAGCGCATGACCTTTTTGCCGGAGAATTTGCTCAGGTCATAGCCCTGGCCCTTTTGCAGGGCGTTGTAGCGGCGGAACATCTCCCCGGATTCCTCGGGAATGCGCACCTGGGAGGCCTCTTTGGGGGTAGGGGTCACCTGCCAGCCGAAGCCCTCTAAAAATTTCACCCGGTCGTCGTTGGCGGATACTGCTGCGGTGGTGGCGGCTGCCCCTTCGTCCTTGCCGCCGAACACCAGAATCAGCGCCAGCAGCACGGCGGCCAGGGAGAGCAAGATGACCATGATTTTTTTGAAATCGACCTTCGCGGTCAGAATCATCATAGAATTCCCTCCTGCAAGTTCGGATACTCCACTGTATGTCCTGGGGCGGGGGGATAGAACGGAGAAGCAATGGAACGATTGGATAAATTCCTTGCTGACAGCGGGGCCGGTACCCGCAGTCAGGTGAAGCAGCTTTTGAAGCAGGGCCGGGTCACTGTGGACGGGAAGCCTGAAAAGGACGGCAGCCGGAAAATTGACCCGGGCCTGCAAACCGTCTGCCTGGATGGGACAGCGCTGGGGGGCAGATACCGGGCGGTGTTTCTGATGAACAAGCCGGCAGGGTACGTCACCGCCACGGAGGACCCCAGGGAAAAAACCGTCATGGAGCTGCTGCCCCCGCAGCTGCGGCATCTGGATTTGAAGCCCGTGGGCCGACTGGACAAGGCCACCGAAGGGCTGCTGCTGTTTACCAATGATGGAGAACTGCTCCATCGGCTCATCTCCCCCAAAAGCCAGGTTCCCAAGCGCTACTATGCCCGGCATGAGGGCACCGCCACGGAGCAGGATATTGACGCCTTTGCCCAGGGGCTGACCCTGGCAGACGGCACCCAATGCCGCAGCGCGAAGCTGGAACCCATTGGGCCGGGGGAGAGCCTGATTACCATTTGCGAGGGGAAATACCATCAGGTGCGCCGGATGATGGCCGCCCGGAATCTCACCGTCCTCTATTTGGAGCGGCGGCAGGAGGGCTGCTTGACTCTGGGGGAGCTGCCCCGGGGACAGGTGCGGCCCCTGACACAGCAGGAAATAGAGCTGCTGGAACAGGGAGAATCAGAAAAATAGCCATTTTGACGAAAAATTGTGGAATTTTTTCCGCTATGAACCAGATTCCATCAATTTGCTGTATAAAAAAAGCGTCCTTTCGGCATAGACCTTTGTCGCTGTTGGAATAATACCTAAAAAGCGTGTAAGTTTTTGCAATAAAATGTCAAATGGTACTTGCAAAATGCGCAAAAGATGTGTATACTGATACTACAGTTTTATGAAATGTGCATTTATGCAAGATACTAAGGAGGCAGCCATATGTCCAACAGTGTTTTCCAGAGTGTAATCGTCCAGCTAAGAGATATCCCCGACCATACTTTCGGCGTCATCGATACCGAGGGCAGTGTGGTTTCCTGCACCGATGCCTCCCTGCTGGGGGAGCGTTGGAGCGATGCCGCCCTGAAGGTGGGCAACGCCGGTGACAATATGGTCACCTTCGGTCAGAAGTGCTTCAAGGCCATTGTGGGCAATTCCAACTTCTTTGAGTATGCCGTGTTCTGCACCGGTGACGACGAGATTTCGAGGAGCTTTTGCAGCATGGCCTACATCGCCCTCAGCGATGCCAAGGGCTTTTACGAGGAAAAGCATGACCGGGGCACCTTCGTCAAAAACATCATCATGGACAATATCCTCCCCGGCGACATCTATATCCGGGCCAAGGAGCTGCACTTTGCCACCGATGCCCCCCGGGCGGTGTTCCTGATTCGCCAGGTTGGCCACAACGATGTGGCAACCGTGGATGTGCTCTCCGGCCTGTTCCCCGACAAGCTCCAGGATTTCGTCCTCAGCGTCAATGAGACGGATGTGGCCATCGTTAAGCAGATCACCGCCAGCACCACCAGCGAGGATTTGGAAAAGATTGCCGTCAACCTGGAAGACACTCTGAGAAACGAACTGCGCATCAAAACCGTCATCGGCATCGGCACCGTGGCAGAGCATCTGCGGGAGCTGGCCGACTCCTACAAGGAGGCCCAGACCGCCATTGAGGTGGGCAAGGTCTTCGACACCGAAAAGAGCATCATGCACTATGAGAATCTGGGCATTGGGCGCCTCATCTATCAGCTGCCCACCACCCTGTGCGAAATTTTCCTGTGCGAGGTGTTCAAGAAGAACTCCATCGACTCTCTGGATCAGGAGACCCTGTTCACCATCAACAAGTTCTTCGAGAACAACCTGAACGTCTCCGAGACCTCCCGCAAGCTCTTTGTCCACCGCAACACCCTGGTGTACCGGCTGGAAAAGATCAAAAAGCTCACCGGGCTGGATCTGCGCCAGTTCGACCATGCCATCGTCTTTAAGGTGGCCCTGATGGTGAGAAAATACCTCTCCTCCCGGGAGACCCGATAACCCCCACCGCTGCCGCCTGCATCGCCCAGACGGCAGCGTTTTTCAGCAGTCCACATTTTCATAAAATTGTTGTTTGCAGAGTACCCTTGGCTCCCCCTCTGGGGGAGCTGCCGAAGT
>CAMCKD010000035.1 GCA_945875335.1 uncultured Clostridia bacterium
ACACTCAATTTACCAACCTGGCGGGCGGCTGGTAGCCGCCCCTACGAATGGCGTGCACGATAAACAACAATTTACCGGGTTGCTGACGAAAGTCGATATACACATAGATTATTATCGATACATTATCATATAGATTGATGTTTGCCAATCTATTTTTCAATAGAGACGGCACCCCTTGGGGTGCCGTTTGGTGGGTTATGGGTGGATGGTGCCCTCTCCTGCCATCAGGGCGGTGAGCTCTTCGATCCGCTCCAGGGGGAAGGGGGGCTGGGTCAGGGGCCGCAGGGCGATGCTCATGAGCTTCATGGGGTTGTCGTCCGCCGCGACCCGGTTGGAGCTGAAGCATCCGCAGCGGCGGCAGCGGTGGATGATGGCCCATTCGCCGTTTTTCCGCACCCACACCGCCACCGGCTCCATGATGCCGCCGCAGTCAGAGGCCCGGTCTCCCGGCTCGATGTCCAGGTGGAGGCTGGTCAGGCAGTTGGGGCAGTGGTTGCGGTGGCTGCTCCCGGCGCTTTCCGGGGTCACCAGCCGTCCGCAGTGGGTGCAGGTGAAGCTGTCGGTGCAGGGGTGGGTGCGATAGTAGCCCTTTTCAAATTGCTTGCGTTTGTTTTCGCGGTTCATTTCGTTCCTCCTGAGAAAATGGCTTCCATCTCCCGGGAGGTCTGGCGGTAAAATGTGGATTTGCCAACCTCCCGGTTAGCCCACAGCTGCCAATGATTTCATGTTTTTCAAACAGGTTCTCCTTTTTGTATGTTTTGTGATATTGTTGAAGCGCAGGGCAGTTCAGCAATTTGCCCGGCTGATGCTAATGATATCGGTTTTATGGCTTTCTGTCAATAGAATGATGCGATATGACACCCTGCCGCTCTCATTTCATGCCCTCCCATCTGTATGCGGGAGGTCAGTTCCCGGCGGTTGTCAAGAGGGATGGGCATCATTTGCCGGGTTTCCCGCGGCCAGGGCGGCGGTCAAATCGCAGATTCTCTGGGCGGCATCCTTGGGGATGATGGACCGCTGGCACAGGCTCATGTGTTCCAGCCTTTCCGTCTGGTTCAGCAGGGACAGGATTTCCTGCAGTTGGCCGGGGGTTGGCTGCGCCGGAGTGGCCATGCCGGTGCCGGTGAAAAAGGCCCGGTTGCGGCTTTCGCAGCCAGGGATGGGAGGCAGCAGGGCCAGGGGCACCTCCATCACCGCCGCCTCGGTGGTGGAGAGGCCTCCGGGTTTGGTGAAATACAGGTCACAGGCCCGGAGATATTCCGCCATTCGCTCGGTCTTTCCCAGCAGCTGCACCCGGGCATGCCCACGCTTTTCCAGGTGCCGGGAGACGGAGGCATTGCTGCCGCAGATGACGATCAGACGGTAATCCGTTCCCTCCGTTATCCCGCACAGCAGCCTTATGGTCTTTTCCAGCTTCCCCGCACCGATGCTGCCGCCGGATACCAGCAGATACCGCTTGTCCGACGCCAGGTTCAGTGCCTGTTTCGCCTGCTGCCGGGTGAGCGCTGAACGAAAGGCCTGGCGGACAGGGATGCCCAGGGGATAGATTCGCTGTTGGGGGATGCCCCGGGCGATGAATTCCCCGGTAAGCATGGGGGAGGGGATCACATAGGCGTCACAGTCGGTTTCCTCTGTAAAGGGGATGCAGGTGTAGTCCGTGGCGATAAAAATAGTTTTGGGAAGGGCTTCGCCGTGATTGCGCAGATAGGTGAGCATTTCAGCCGGGTACAGATGGGTCATCACGATGGCGTCCACCGGGTGGCCCCGAAGATAGGCCCCCAAGGCCTCGGCGGCTAGGCCATTGGCAAAGTACACCGGGGAACGCCAGGGCAGACGGCGGTAGGCGTTGCCGATGGCGTAAACGGCCCCGAAGCCCTTGGGAGCAGTCTGGGCCAGGTCAATGTAGGCGCTGTCCACCCGCTGGGCCACCTTCCCGCCGCACAGGTCAAAGGGGTTCATCAGGGTGACGCCGCAGCCCCGGCGCAGGAATTCCTCCTGCACCGCGAAGGCCGCCGAATTGTGTCCGCCGCCGGTGCCGCAGGATAAAATCAAAATTTCCAAATTAATTCTTCTTTCCGATTTTTGGGATTAAAAAAGCTGCATCTGCATTGCCTCCCGGGGCTCCTTGCTCATGTGCAGCCGCAGGCAGACCACACAGGAAATCAGGAAAAAGCCCAGCACCACTTCACCGGGCTGGGACGACAGCGCCAGCAGCACCAGCGCCGCCAAGTAGGACACAATGGTTCTTTGAAAATGGGGAGTGACCTTCACCACCAGGGAGAAAAACAGAAAGGATCCGGCGAAAAAGGCGAAGGGCTGCCAATCAGGCAGCAGCCCCAGCAGACAGCCGAAGCTCACCGCAATGCCCTTGCCGCCCCGGAAGCCATAGTACACCGGAAAGGCGTGACCCACCACCGGGGCTGCCGCCACCAGCGCCAGGGCCAGAGCGGGAGCGCCTCCGCTCTCCGGCCCCCGCAGGAACAGCCACACCGGGAAGAAGCCTTTGAGAAGGTCCCCCAAAAGGGTGCCCATGCCGCACAGGAAGCCGCCGTACTGAAAGGCGTTGGAGACGCCGGGGTTTTTGTCCTTGCTCTTTCCCAGAATATCCTTCCCCAGAAGCCCTGCCAGCACCCGGGCAAAAAGCACGCTGCCGGAAAGGTATCCCAGCACCGTGAAAAACAGAGCTCTTGTCATTTCTTTCCTGCCTCCCTGGGCAGCGTCACCGTAAAAATCACCGCGCCGCCCTTGCTCTCGGCCTCCACGGTGCCCTGGTGGAGCTCCACGATTTTTTTCACAATGGCCAGCCCCACCCCGTTGCCCGCGGAGCCGTGGGAGCGGTCTGCCTGATAGAATTTCTGAAAAATCCGCTTCAAATCCGCCTCCGGGATTTCCCCGCTGTTGGCGATGGTCACCCGGACAGCGTCCTGCTCCTGGATGATCCGCACCTGGAGGGGGCCGTACTCCGGGGAGAATTTTACCGCGTTGTGCAGCAGGTTGATAAAGACCTCCTTCATCAGCGCCTCATTGGCCTGGATGCTGACCTCCGGGAACTCCATGTCCAGCTCGATGTGCTTGGCCGTCCAGTCGTTTTCCAGCAGCAGCACGGCACTGCGCAGCTGCTCGGAGAGGTTGTATTCCGTCACCCCGGTGAGGATGGTCTGGTTTTCCACCTTGGTCAGCTTCAGCACATTGGTGGCCATGCTGGAAAGCCGGGCGGATTCCTCCACAATGGCGTCGATGTATTCCCGGCGCTGGGCTTCGTCCAGGTCTGCCCGCTGCAAAAGCTTTGCAAACCCCGCAATGGAGACAATGGGGGTCTTGAATTCATGGGAGAAATTGTTCACGAAATCCTGGCGGAGCACCTCCGTGTCCCCCAGCTCCCGGGCCATTTTGTTGAAGCTCTCCTCCACCTGCAAAAAGGCGGGAATCATGCTGATGGGCTTTTTGAAATGCACCCTGGCCTGGAAATCCCCATCCGCCAGCCGGTTCATCTGGTCAATGAGCCAGTTGATGGGCCGCAGGGGGATCCGCACCGCCAGGGTGGAAAGGCCCGCGCCCACGATCACGCTGATGACGGACATAAAAATCAAAAGCTGTAAGCTCTCCGGGAAGGCCTCCGCCTGAATGGGCAGGATGCCGAACCGGGTGAGCACATAGCTCAGGGCCGCCGCCACCGCCACCGAGGCCGCCAGAATGCCGAAGGTCAGCAGGGCGAACAGCAGCGTCAGGGAAATGCCTCTTTTCTGGTGTTTCATTCCTTTTTCACCGCCTTATAGCCCAGGCCCCGGACGGACTCTACGCTGAATTCCCCCCAGCCCTCAAAGCGCTTGCGAAGACGGCCCACATGCACCGTCACCGTCTCCCAGCCGGTTTCGCAGTCCATGCCCCAGATTTCATCCATCAGCTGGATCCTTGTGAAAATCTTGCCGGGGTAGGACAGCAGCTTATACAGCAGCAGAAATTCCTTTTGGGGCAGCTCCTGCACCTGGCCGGGGCGGGAGACGGTGAAGGAATCGTAATCCAGCACCACATCCCCGATGACGATCCGCCGGTCACTGACGATCTTTGCCCGCCGCAGCAGGGCCTTGATCCGCAGCAGCATCTCCTCCTCGTCGATGGGCTTGGTGATATAGTCGTCGGTGCCCACCAGGAAGCCCCGGTGCTTGTCCTCCGGCTGCTGCTTGGCGGAAACCATCAAAATGGGCAGGGTGTTGTTGTTTTCCCGCAATGTGGCGGTGAATTCGTAGCCATCCATATTGGGCATCATGATGTCCAGCACCACCAGGTCGATGTGCTCCCGATCCAGCAGCTCCAGCGCCTGCTGCCCATCCTCGGCGGTGAACACATGGTAGTGCTCCGCCTCCAAAATCGCCTTCATCAAAAGCCGGGTGTTCTTGTCATCATCGGCAACGAGAATATTGATCAAAGCCGTCCTCTCCTTTCTGTTGGATGCTTATGGGATCATTTATCAAATAAATTGTTGTTTATACGATGAACCATTCGTAGGGGCGGCTACCAGCCGCCCGCGCAGTACAAGCTGAAAATCACAAGAAATATTGGGCGAATACGTACCAGTTTCCCACATTTGTACCATTCAACCTAACACTCAGTTGACAAACCTGGCGGGAGGCTACGAGCCTCCCCTACAGTGGCTGGGCGGAAATCTGCACGATAAACGACAATTTGTCAACATGCTGAATCGATCATAATTGGTTTTATTTCATTCGTCAAGTGATTCGGGCATATATTACCACGGGATTCTAAACCGAATGAAAACAAAAGCCAGCATTTTTCCGGGACAAACTGCACAAAAACTTTGGATTCGATTTATGATTGCCAAATCATTGAAATCCTTGCGTTTTTCGTTGTTATCCGCTATAATGAGAAAATACCCAAGCTGGGTGAGTGTGCCTTTCACATGCTCCCCCTTATCGGATACAGAACTCATACTATAAGGAGAGATGTCTATGGGAGAAAGAACATTCCGAGGCGGCGTCCATCCCGAAGAGATGAAGGAGCTTTCCTGTGAAAAGCCTCTGATTCCCTACACCCCCCAGGGGGATCTGGTGTTCCTGACCAGCCAGCACATCGGAAAGCCCGCCACGCCGGTGGTGAAGAAGGGTGACCGGGTGCTTGCCGGGCAGCTGATCGCCGAAGCCAGCGGATTTGTGTCTGCGAATATTGCCAGCTCCGTTTCCGGCACGGTGAAGGCTGTTGAACTGCGCCCCACTGCCGCAGGCGGTATGGGTCAGGCCATCGTCATCACCAGTGACGGAGAAAACACCCTGGCCGAGGGTGTGGGCGTGAAAACCGACTACCACAAGCTGTCCAACCAGGAGATCCTGGACAAGGTCAAGGCCGCCGGCATCGTGGGCATGGGCGGCGCCGGCTTCCCCACCCATGTGAAGCTGACGGTGAAGGAGCCGGAGAAAATCAACTACATCATTGCCAACGGCGCCGAGTGCGAGCCCTACATCACCTGCGACGACCAGCTGATGCGCTCCTGTGCCGGGGAAATCGTGGAGGGTCTGGAGATCATCCTGCGGCTCTTCCCCAAGGCCGTGGGCGTCATCGGCATCGAGAAGAACAAGCCCCAGGCCATCGCCGCCATGCAGGCTGCCTGCGCCGGTCATGAGAAAATCTCCGTGATGCCCCTGAAAACCAAGTACCCCCAGGGCGGCGAGCGTTCCCTCATCAGCGTCATCGCGGGCAAGCACCTGAAGCTGGGCATGCTCCCGGCGGATGCGGGCTGCGTGGTGGACAATGTGGCCACCATCCGGGCCATCTACCGGGCGGTGTGCTTCAATGAGCCTCTGATGGAGCGCACCGTCACCGTCTCCGGCGACAGCGTGAAGGATACCGGCAACTTCTTTGTGAAGATCGGCACCTCGGCTGCGGAGCTGGTTCAGGCTGTCGGCGGCTGGAAGGAGGGCATGGAGCCCAAAAAGGTGCTTTTCGGCGGCCCCATGATGGGCGTGGCTCTGTCCTCTCTGGACGTTCCCATCTGCAAAAACAACAATGCCATCACCGCTCTGTCCTACGACACCGTGGGGGAGGAGACCATCACCGCCTGCCTGCGCTGCGGCCGGTGCAACCGGGTGTGCCCCCTGGGCCTGTCCCCCCAGCTGATGCAGGTGGCGGCTATGCGCAAGGATTACGAGCGCTACGAGCACCGGCTCTACGGCCTGGAGTGCATTGCCTGCGGCTGCTGCACCTACACCTGCCCGGCCAAGCGGCCTCTGATGCAGCTGTTTAAGGTGACCAAGGCCGAGATCATGGCGGCAAAGAAGAAGTAAGGAGGCAAACGCCAATGAGTGAATTACTGCATATTTCCTGCGCGCCCCATGACCGCAGCAGCCTTTCCACCAAGGCGGTGATGCGGGACGTGCTGCTGGCGCTGCTGCCCACCACCGTTCTGGGCGTCTGGGCTCATGGGTGGTATTCCGCGCTGATCATTTTGCTGTCCATCACGGCGGCAGTGCTGACGGAATACGCTTTTGACCGGGTGACGAAGCGCAATAACACCGTCACCGACGGCAGCGCCATCCTCACGGGACTGCTGCTGGCCCTGACCCTGCCTGCCAGCGTCCCGGTGTACATCCCCGTTCTGGGCGCTGTGTTCGCAATTCTCGTGGTCAAGTGCCTGTTCGGCGGCCTGGGCCATAACTTTATGAACCCCGCCCTGGCAGGCCGGAGCTTCCTGCTGATCTCCTTCGGCACTGCCATGACCGGCTACACCCTGGACGGTGTCTCCGCTGCCACCCCTCTGGCGGAGCTGGCAAACGGAAAGACCATTGACATGCTGGCTTTGGCCATGGGCAATACCAGCGGCGTCATCGGCAGCTCTGCGCTGGGCCTGATTGCCGGCGGCGTGTACCTGCTGCTGGCCCGGGGCATTACCTGGGAGATCCCCACCGCCACCATCGGCTCCACCGCCCTGTTCCTCATGATCTTCGGCGGGCACGGCATCGACCCTGCCTACCTGCTGCCCCAGCTGCTGGGCGGCGGACTGCTGATGGCCGCCTTCTTCATGGCTACCGACCCCGTGACCTGCCCCTCCACCACCAAGGGCCAGCTGCTCTACGGCTGCGTCACCGGCGTGCTCATCGGCCTGTTCCGGGTGAAAGGCGCTTCCGCCGACTCCACCACCTACGCGGTGCTGCTGGCCAACATGTTCAGCAACATCATTGACGAGCTGTTCATCCCCCTGCCCTTTGCCTTCCGCATCCCCAAGGACTTTAAGAAGGCCATTCCCAAGCCCGTCATCATCCTGCTGGTGATTACCCTGGTTGCCGGTGCAGCCCTCAGCGGCGTGTATGTCATGACCGCCGATCGGATCGCCGAGAACCAGGAGCGGGCCAACCAGGCCGCTTTCCTGGAGGTTCTGCCCGGTGCTGTTTCCTTTGATTCCGGCGACGAGCTGAAGGCCGCCGTGGAAGCCAGCCAGGGTGCCTATGGCTCCGTCACCGTGACCAACGCACTGGCCGGTCTGGACGGTCAGGGCAATGTGGTTGGCTATGCTGTGGCTGTCCGCAACGCCCAGTCCTTCGACGGCGGTCTGGCCCTGGTGGTTGGCATCCAGGCCGACGGCACGGTGAACGGCATCTCCTTCACCGAGCTCCATGAGACTGCCGGTATGGGCATGAAGTGCGGCGAGCCCGACTTTATGAACCAGTTCGTGGGCGTGAATGCTGCCAAGCTGACCCTGAACAAGGGCGGCGCTTCCGCAGGGGCCGATACCATCGACTCCGTCAACGGCGCGTCCGTCACCTCCGGCTCCGTGGTGGATGCCGTGAATGCCGCACTGGATTTCTTTGCGGCCAATCTGAAGTAAGGAGGCCGAAACCATGAAAGCCTATTGGGAAAGAATTTATAACGGTATTATCAAGGAAAACCCGGCCTTCATCCTGATGCTGGGCATGTGCCCCACCCTGGCGGTGACCACCTCCGCCATCAACGGCCTGGGCATGGGTCTGAGCTCCCTGGTGGTGCTGGCCATCTCCAATGTGGTCATCTCCCTGCTGCGGAAGGTCATTCCCGATGAGGTGCGGCTGCCCGCCTTCATCGTCATCGTGGCCTCCTTCGTCACCGTGGTGGAGCTGCTGATGGAGGCGTATATGGAGTCCCTCTACGCGTCCCTGGGCATCTATATCCCATTGATCGTGGTCAACTGCATCATCCTGGGCCGGGCCGAGGCCTACGCTTCCAAGAATCCCCCGCTGCTCAGCCTGTTCGACGGCCTGGGCATGGGTCTGGGCTTCACCATCGCCCTGGTGATCGTGGGCTCCATCCGGGAGCTGCTGGGTGCCGGCAGCATTTTCGGCATCGCCCTGCCCGGTAATTTTGAGCCCATCGCCTTCTTCGTCCGGGCACCCGGCGCGTTTTTGGTGCTGGCGGTTGTGGTGGCCATCATGAACGCCATCGGCATCAAGACCCGGGCCAACAAAGTGGTGGAGGGCTGCGACGGCTGCTGCGCCAAGTGCGGTTCCTCTTCCTGCGATAAAAAGGAGGCCAACGTATGAGCAGTCTCATTATGATTATTGTGACCACCGCCCTGGTGAACAACGTGGTGCTGAGCCAGTTCTTGGGCATCTGCTCCTTCCTGGGCGTGTCCCAGCAGAAAAAAGCCTCCCTGTCTCTGGGCCTGGCGGTAACCGCGGTACTGGCCGTGGCCTCTCTGGTGGCGGCGCTGCTGTATCAGTTCGTGCTGGCGCCTCTGGGGCTGGACTATCTGAAAACCATCGTGTTCATTCTGGTGATTGCCGCCCTGGTGCAGATGGTGGAGATGTTCCTGAAAAAGAACGCCCACGCCATCTATCAGAGCCTGGGCATCTACCTGCCCCTGATCACCACCAACTGCGCGGTGCTGGGCGTGGCCCTGACCAACGTGCAGAATGAGTACACCATCCTGGAGAGCGTGGTTGCCGGTCTGGGCACCGCCATTGGCTACACCGTGGCCATTGTACTGCTGGCTGAGATTCGGGAGCACATCGACGAGGAAGCCATTCCCGCTCCCTTCCGGGGGGCGCCCATCGTACTGCTGTGCGCAACCCTGATGGCCATGGCCTTTATGGGCTTCGGCGGCCTGTCTTGATGGAGGGAAATGTATGCAAACTGTGATTATTTCTACCCTAGTCATCGGCTTGGTGGGCCTGGTTCTGGGCCTGGCTCTGGTGACCGCCAGCAAGAAGTTCTATGTGGAAGTGGACGACCGGGTGACCCAGGTCCGGGAATGCCTGCGGGGCAGCAACTGCGGCGCCTGCGGCTATGCCGGCTGCGACGCGGTGGCGGAGGCCATTGTGAAGGGCGAAGCCCGGGTGGATGCCTGCCCCGGCAACAGCACCGAGAACATCGCCAAAATCGCCGCCATCCTGGGCAAGGAGGCCATCGACCAGGACCCCCAGTGCGCCTATGTCCAGTGCGCCGGTACCTGTGAGGCCACCCACGCCAAGGCGGAGTATGTGGGCATTTCCGACTGCCGCTCCGCCGTGCTCAGCGGCTTGCCCTTTATGAGCTGTGAATATGGCTGTTTGGGGCTGGGCAGCTGCGTGAAGGTCTGTCCCCAGGGTGCCATCTCCATCAAGGACGGCATTGCCGTGGTGAATCCCCGGCTCTGCGTGGGCTGCGGTCTGTGCGCCAAGACCTGCCCCAAGGGGATTATCGGCATGCACGACCGCACCACCAAGGTGGCCGTCCGCTGCTCCAACAAGAACAAGGGCCCCATGGTGAAAAAGGCCTGCTCCGCCGGGTGCATCGGCTGCGGCATCTGTGCCAAGCAGTGCGAGCAGGGTGCCATCACCGTGGAGAATAACCTCTCCCGGGTTGACCCCGAGAAGTGCGTTGGCTGCGGCAAGTGCGTGGAGAAGTGCCCCACCAAGTCCATTCGTTTTCTGTAAAATCAAAATATAAAGGAGAGATGATACCATGGCAAAAAAACAAGGATGCCCCGTGAAGCTGGCGGCCAATGAACTCCTCAAATGGCTCATTGGCTTCGCGGTCAGCTTCGCTGTCCTGGCTGCCTGCATCTGCATTTATAACCGCGCCAACGCGCCGGTGCCCGGTGAGGTGTTTACCGGCAGGGCCCAGGGCATGTTCTGCGAGATCGTGGCGGAAGTGACCGTGGCGGAAGGCAGGATTGTGGATGTAAAGCTCACCGGCGCCGACGAGACCCCCTCTTTGGGCGGTGTGGTGCTGGAGGAGATGCCCGCAAAGATCATTGCTGCCCAGTCCACCGATGTGGACGGCATGGCCGGCGCCACCATTACCTCTGACGCAGCCCGTCACGCGGTGACCCAGGCCCTGATTGAGGCCGGGGTGCTGATTCCCGCCGAGACCGAGGCTCCCACCGAGGCACCTACTGAGGAAGTCACCGAGGCTCCCGTTGCCGCCTCCACTTCCATCATCACCGCCGATGAATGGGCGGAGAAGTTCCCGGAGATCACTGCCTCCTATAAGGCAACCAGTGAGAACTCCTATGTTGTTCCCTATCTGGAAACCGACCCCTATCTGGTGAACCTCTACGAGGGCTTCGGCTTTGCCAAGCAGTACGACAGCGCCCGGGGCCATGAATACAGCCTGGAGGACCTGGCCAACACCGCCCGTCCCCACCCCCTGGCCAACTGCCTGACCTGCAAGACCGCCGACTTCACCAAGCTGGTGCAGGATCAGGGCGTCAGCGCCTACAGCCTGGACTTTAACGAGGTCATGGCCTCCATGAACGAGAGCGTGGGCTGCTACAACTGCCACGCCAACGAAGCCGACTCCGGCAAGCTGGTGGTGACCCATGACTATTTCAACGACAAGCTGGACATGACCGGCATCGATGCCGCCACCTTGTCCTGCGGCCAGTGCCACATCGAATATTACTTCGAGCCCGACACCAAGGCCACCACCATTCCCTATACCAAGATTGCCGAAATGACCCCCGAGGCCATGCTGGAATACTATGATGCAATGGACTTTGCCGACTGGACTCAGCCCTCCACCGGCGCCAAGCTGCTGAAGGCCCAGCATCCCGAAATGGAAACCTACCTGAACGGCAGCATCCACGCCAGATTCGGCCTGAGCTGCGCCTCCTGCCACATGGAAAAGGTCACCGAAAACGGCGTGAGCTACACCAGCCACAACCTGGTGAGCCCCCTGGAAAGCCCCGCCATTCTGGATACCTGCGCCGCCTGCCATAAGGATGTGGACATGGTGCAAAAGGTTCACGACATCCAGAATCAGGTCACCGCCCGGGAGAAGGAAGTGGGCAATAGCCTGTCCGCCTTCAAGGATCAGCTGGCCGAAGCCGTTGCCTCCGGGGAGTACACCGAGGAGGAGTTGAATGCCATCCGGCAGCTGTACCGCCATGCCCAGTGGTTCTTCGACTATCAGTATGTGGAAAACAGCGAGGGCGCTCACAACTCCGCGCAGGCCAATTCCTGCCTGGACAAGGCCGCTGCCAAAATCGAAGAAGGAATGCAGCTGTTCCACGCCGCGTAATACCCCATGAACATTTCCAACCGCAAGCTCGCCGGGCTGCTGGCACTGATTCTGGTGCTGGCAGCGGCGGCGGGAGCCATCGTCTACTTTTTCCTCCCTGGGGGAACTCAGGTGCTGGTCACGGTGAACGGGGTGGAGTACGGAACCTATCCGCTGCACACCGACGCCACCGTGGTCATCGGCCCGGCGGACGGCAGTTGGCACAACACGCTGGTAATTGAGAACGGAAGGGCTTACGTGTCCGAATCCGACTGCGACAACCAGATCTGTGTCCACACCCCCGCCCTCACCGAGGACACCATCGGCATCATCGTCTGCCTGCCCCACGGCGTGGCCGTGGAGCTGAGGGAGTAATTTCAATGGGGGAGCCATCCCGGCTCCCCTGTTTTCGCAACGCCACTGTAGTAGGTTGTAAAACCTAAAAGTTGATGTCAGTGAGATGAAGATATAAGATATAAGATACAAGATATAAGATAATTGAGGCAAAAGCCAGCCGGAAAAAACCTTCGCACCCCGAAAGAAGCGCGCCGGGAGAGGGTTCTTAGGGGGAGGGCGGCTTTGGCTTCGGGAGTGAGACATTCAGCGCCTCCCCCTAAGCCGACTTCTTTGGTTACTTTCTTGTTCGGCGACAAGAAAGTAACACTATGCAGTCACTAACGAATATTGAGCGGTTTCGTTCCATGCAGCATTTCTCAAATCGTGACTAAGCCCTGCAAAAGCGTATTTTTAATTGTTACAAGTTAGTTGGGGGGCCAGCCGCCTGCCAGGTTAGTAAACTGAGTGCTTGGTTGAATGGTATCAATGTGGAAACTGGTACGAATTCGCCTGACATTTCTGCTGGTTTGACCTTTTACCGCGCGGGAGGATGATATCCTCCCCTACAGTGGCTGATGCGTCAAACAACAATTTGCCGTTTTTCAGCAGCCGTATCAAAATCATGGGAGGTATCTCCATGGATAAAGTAAAAAAAGCCCTTCGATTTTTGTTCTCCATGCAGTTTGCCCTGGTGATTCTGGGGCTTTTTGTGTTGGTGTGCATTGGGGGCAGCGTGATTCCCCAGGGGGAGATTCAGGCGGTGTATGAAAGCGCCTACCCCGGGTGGAGTGGGCTGATTCTTGCCACAGGGCTGGATGATGTGTTCCATTCCTGGTGGTTCATCCTGCTGACGCTGCTGCTGTGCGGCAATCTGCTGGGCTGTAATCTGCTGCACATCCGCCCCATCTTGAACAAAATGAAGCAGAAAACCCGGCCCCTGCCCGCCGGGGAGGATGGATTGGTGTTCTCCGGCGACCCGGAAACGCTTCTGAAGGAAATGGGCTTTGGAAAATGGGAGCAAATCGACAGGGGCCGCTACGCCATTCGAAACAAAATCGGCTTCTGGGGTGCCTGGCTGACCCACCTGGGCATCTTCATCATCATTCTCGGCTTCGCGCTGGGGCAGATGTTCACCGTGAACTACACGGTTTACGGGGTGCCCGGGGAGGAAAAGCCCATCGGGGACACCGGGCTACAGCTTTCCATTGACGACTTTTCCATCGAGCTCCGGCCCGACGACACGGTGGAGCAGTACACCGCGTCCTTGACCCTCAAAAACCCTGCCACCGGCGCAAGCTGGAGCGGCCAGGCCTCGGTGAACCACCCCTGGGATGCCAATGGCCTGCGTTTCTACCAGAATTCCACCGGCTGGGCGGCGGACATGGCCGTCTACAAGGGGGAGGAACTGATTCAGACAGACACCCTCTGCGCCGGAGAATACCGGGCGGTGGAGGGGCGGCCGGAGCTGCTGGTGATGCTCCGGGCCTTCTACCCCGACTACACCCAGGACGAAACCGGCATGCCCACCTCCGCCTCCGGCAGCATCGTCGATCCCGGGTATCTGTACATGCTGTATTACAACGGGGAGCTGCTGGGGATGAACGTGCTCCGCGCCGATGAAAAAATCACCGTATCGGACTATACCATCCTCTTCTCCAACCCCCGCTCCTATACCCTCATTCAAATCAAGCGCGACCCCTTCACCTGGCTGGCGGGGGTGGGCGGCGCGGTGCTGCTGGGGGCCCTGTTCATTGCCTTCTATCTGCGGACGGAGGAAATCTGGCTGATGGAGGAAGAGGGACACTGGCGTGTCTATGGCCGCAGCCGGAAGGGAAGTCTGCTGTTCCGGGAAAAGCTGGCCGAAAAAATCAAGGAGGGAACAAAATGAATTTCCTGTTGGTGGAGAAAATCTTCTTCTATGCCGCCTTTGGGCTGTATGCGGCGGCCATGATCCTGTTTTTTGTGTTCTTTGCCCTGAAAAGCCAGAAGGCGGGGAAGTACGCCAATCTTTTGATGACGGCGGCCTTTGTCTCCCACACCCTGGCCCTGGTGGTGCGGGGCATCGGGGCGGGACGGCTGCCCCTGACCAATCAGTATGAGTTTGCCTCCAGCTTTGCCTGGGGCATCTGCCTGTGCTATCTAGTGTTCCAGTGGCGGTTCCATTTCCGGGCCATGGGTGCCTTTGCCACGCCGGTGATTCTGGTCATCATTGCCTACGCTGCCCTGCAGAACAAGCAGGTGCGGGAGCTGATGCCGGCCCTCAGAAGCGGCTGGCTGGCCCTGCATGTGTCCACCGCCATCATCTCCTATGGCTCCTTCGGCGTCAGCTGCGCGGTGTCCGCCATGTTTCTGCTCCGGGAGAAGATGTCCGGCTCTGAGTTCTGGCAGAAGAATGTGCCGGAGGGGAAGAAGCTGGATTTCATCAGCTACCGGGCGGTGTCCCTGGGCTTCCTGTTCCTGACCATGGTGCTCGTCACCGGGGCCATCTGGGCAGAGCAGGCCTGGGGCAGCTATTGGAGCTGGGACCCCAAGGAGACCTGGGCGCTGATCACCTGGTTCATCTACGCCATCTACCTCCACCTGCGCATTTCCCGGGGCTGGAAGGGCAAAAGCGCCGCCATCTTCGCCGTCATCGGCTTTGCCTGTGTGGTGTTCACCTACATCGGCGTCAATACCCTGCTGCCCGGCATTCATAGCTACGCATAATGCCCCCTGCCCGGTAAATTGTTGTTTAACGCTTCGTAGGGCGGGGTCATGACCCCGCCGACCAGGTTGCACATCTTGCCCTGGCACGATTCAACGAAAGTGCTTTCGTCTCATTACGTTTCGGCGGGGTCATGACCCCGCCCTACGAATGGCGTGTGCAAACAACAATTTTCTGATATTCGATTCAGCATCTTATAAAAAAGCTGCCTCCTGGAGTGAGTCCAAGAGGCAGTTCTTTTATTTTGGGTTACAGCACCACGCCGTCTTTGAAAATGGAGATTTCCCGGAAGCCCTTTTCTTCGGCGCGGGTCTTTTTGCCGGAGGCCACTTCCAGCACCAGCGCCATCAAATCCTGGGCGGCTTCGTCCAGGGTGCGGACGCCGTCGGCTACCACACCGGCGTTGAAGTCGATCCAGTTGGCCTTTTTCTGAGCCAAGGGGGTGTTGGTGGCCAGCTTCATGGTGGGGGCGGGAGCGCCGAAGGGGGTGCCCCGGCCGGTGGTGAAGAGAATCAGGTGAGCGCCTGCGGCGGTGAGGGCAGTGGAGGACACCAAATCGTTGCCCGGGCCGTAGAGCATGTTCAGCCCCTTGGTCACCACCTGGTCGCCGTAGCCAATCACGTCCATAATGGGGGCGGAACCGCCCTTCTGGACGCAGCCGCAGGACTTGTCCTCCAAGGTGGTGATGCCTCCCGCTTTGTTGCCGGGGCTGGGGTTCTCGTAGACCACCTCGTTGTGGCGGAGGAAATACTCCTTAAAGCCGTTGATCATGTTCACCGCCTTGTGGAAGACCTCTTCATTGATGCACCGATCCATCAGGAAGCCCTCGGCGCCGAACATTTCCGGCACCTCGGTGAGCACGGTGGAGCCGCCCTGGGCAACCAGCAGATCGGAGAACCGACCCACGGTGGGGTTGGCGGTGATGCCGGACAGACCGTCGGAGCCGCCGCACTTCATACCCACCACCAGCTCCGAGGCAGGGATGGGCTCCCGGCGGAACTGCCCGGCGTAGGCGGCCAGCTGGGTCAGGATTTCCCGGCCCGCTTCCAATTCGTCCTCCACCTGCTGGCAGGTGAGGAATTTCACCCGGTCTTCGTCGTAGGGGCCCAATTCCTCCAGGAACTGCTCATGGGTCAGGTTTTCGCAGCCCAGGCTCAGCACCAGCACGGCGCCCGCGTTGGGGTGCCGGGTCAGCGCCGCCAGGAGCTTCCGGGTCTGGGCGTGGTCGGCCCCGGTCTGGGAGCAGCCGAAGGGATGGGGGAAGGTGTAAAGCCCCTCCACGGTGCCGGTGACCAAATCCTGGTTCTCCCGCACCAGGGCCTTGGCTACATCGTTGACGCAGCCCACGGTGGGGATGATCCAGATTTCATTGCGGATGCCCACCTGGCCGTTCTTCCGCCGGTAGCCCTGGAAGGTGCCGGGTGCCTGGGGGGCGGGGGGATTGATTTTTGGATGGTAGCCATATTCCAGCTGGCCGGAGAGGTTGGTTTTCATGTTGTGGGTATGCACCCATTCTCCGGCGGCAATGGGCTGGACGGCGTGGCCGATGGGGAAGCCGTACTTCACCACCTGGTCGTTTTCCGCCAGATCGGTCAGCGCCATTTTGTGGCCCTGGGGAATGTCCGCCTTGGCGGTAACTCCCTCAAATTGGGTGCCGGCGGGGATGGGCTTCAATGCAACGGCCACATTGTCGGCCGGGTGGATGTGGATCATGTCGTTCATATTGGATTCTCCTTACAGGCAGGAGGCAAAGGCAGCCAGTGCCCCCTGGGTGCGGATTTTGTTCAGGTTTTCCACGGTGGCGGCCTCGAAGCCGGGCACCTGGGTCAGATCCTGGCCCCACATCTGCTCGTTGGTCATGACGGCGTGAACCAGAGCGGGGATGGAGTCATTCCGATGGTCGTAGTAGAATTCCAGCACCCACCGGTCGTCGGAGCAGCCGTAGGTGTTGCCCTTTACGCGGCGGCAGACTAGGGCCTTGTCGGTGAGCTCCTGGATATCATTGGTGTAGAAAGCGATGTAGGCGGCAAAGCTCATGGTGATGCACTGGGGGAGAGTGCCGTTTTTCTCCACAGAATCCAGGAAGGTGGGCATGATTCTGGCTCGCCATTTGGAGGTGGAGTTCAGGGAGATGCTCATGAGCTCATGGTTGACAAAGGGGTTGTCGAACCGATCCTGGACGGCGGCGGCGAAGTCCTCCAAGTCCTTTTTGTCCAGGGGCAGGGTGGGGATGACTTCCTCATAGAGCATTTTGTTCATGAAGCCCCGGATGGCATCGTCGTGCATGGAGTCCCGGACGATGTCATAGCCCGCCAGATAGGCCCCCAGCACAAAGCCGGTGTGAGCGCCGTTGAGGATGCGCACCTTCCGCTTCTTGTAGGGCACCACATCCGGCACCACGGGGCAGTTCAGGCCCGCTTTCTTGAAGGGCAGCTTGTCCTCCAGCCAGGCGGGGCCTTCGATGTTCCACACGCCGAACACCTCGCCCACGTCGATTACCTCGTCAATGTAGCCGTTTTCCTGAGCCAGCCGGTTCAGCTCGGCCTCGTCCTTGATGCCGCCGGGGACGATCCGATCCACCAGGGTGGAGCAGAAGGTGCATGCTTCATTCACATAGGTACGGAAGCCCTCGTCCAGGCCCCACAGGTCGATGTACTGGTTGACACAGCGCTGCAATTCCTTACCGTTGTTGTCGATGAGCTCGCAGGGCAGGATGATGAGGCCGCCCTTGCCCGCCTGGCAGCGGCGGTAGAGCACCTGGGTCAGCTTGCCGGGGAAGCTGGCGCAGGGAGTGTCGGAGAGCTGGCAGGCAGGGTCAAACACGATGCCGGCCTCGGTGGTGTTGGAAACCACATATTCCAAATCGTCGGATTCCGCCAGGGCCATCAAAGCGTCAAAATCCTCTTTGGAGTCGGTGGGATTCAGGCACCGGGAAACGGAGGAGATCACCCGCTTGCGGTCGATTTTTTCTCCGGCCACATTGCCCCGGAGGTACAGGGTGTAGAGCCCCTGCTGTTCATTCAGCAGCTCGATCTGGGTTTTCCGGCCATGGCTGCCCCGGGGCTTGACCAGGACGCATTTACCGTTCCAGCCCGCCTTTTCGTTGGCAACGTCAAACCAATAGTTGGTGAACGCCCGGAGGAAATTGCCCTCGCCGAATTGCAGCACCTTTTCAGGGGCGTTTTCCAGGATGTATCCGTCATAGCCGGACGCTTTCAGAACCGCATAGTTTAGCTTTTCCATAGTGATCCTCCATTGTTTGATGATTTCTGTGTGCATATGGTAGACAGTAAATTGTTGTTTGTAGAGCGCACCCTTGCCCTCCCCTCTGGGGAGGGTGGCCGAGCGCCAGCGAGGTCGGGAGAGGTGTCGTCGGTTAAAGCGTACCAGCAACGAACGTTCGACACCCCCTCAGCCCCAGTGTGCGCTACTTCGGCAGCTCCCCCAGAGGGGGAGCCAAGGGTGCGATAAACAACAATTTACTGGATGCTGACAAATGTATTATAATCCAAAAGGGGCGAAAAGGGAATGGGGGAAATTCAGTGCTGCCGGAGCTTTCCGGTCTTTCGCCAATAGAAATACAGGCTGTACTCCACCAGCGCCATGCAGGCCCAGCCGGTGAAGCAGGCCCAGGCTTCGCCGTTGATGCCCATGGTGGGCACCCAGAAGAAGACGCAGATCGTTCGGATGGTGGTTTGCAGCACCGTACCGAAGAGAACCACCTTCATCATGCCCAGGCCCCGGAAATGGCCCTGGATGGCGTTGTTGATGCCGGGCATCAGGAAGAAGAAGGCTTTCAGGCCGATGTAGCTGACTCCCGCTGCCACAATTTCCTCCGCCCCGTCGGGGCACAGCAGGGCAATGGCGGGCTCCTTGATCAGCTGGGTCACGAGGAATATCAGGGGGAAGTATAAAAACGCCAGCAAAAGACCCTTGGTGAAGCTGTCGTACATCCGCTTTTCCTGACCCGCTCCCCGGTTCTGGGCGGTGCAGGTCATGATGCCGTTGCCGATGCTCTGGGTGGGGATACGGGCGAAATCCTCCAGCTTGCACCCGGCGTTGAAGGCGTCGATGGCCACCACTCCCTGGGCGTTGATCACCCCCTGGATGCACACCTTGCCAATGGGCTGAGCCGCTTGCTGCAGGGCGGTGAGAAAGCCGATCTGCAGGGTTTCCTTCAAAAGACCCCGGTTGACCCGAAGCTGCTCCCGGGTGAGGCAGAGCTGGGGAATCCGCTTTCTGATGTAGATCAGGCAGCACAGGGCGGAAACGCCCTGGGAGATCACCGTGGCAATGGCGGCTCCCGCAACGCCCAGGGGAATCAGAGCCACCAGAAGGATGTCCAGAAGGATGTTCAGCCCGCAGCTCAGCCCCAGAAAATACACCGGCGTTTTGGAATCCCCCAGCCCCCGGAGGGAGGAGGCCAGCACGTTGTATTGGAAGGTGAACAAAAAGCCCACCAGGTAAATCCGAAGATAGGTTTTTGCCTCCCCCATGGCCGCAGCCGGGGTCTGGATCCAGCGGAGCATGGCCCCGGAGAGCGCCAGTCCCAGGGCGAAAACACCCAGGGAGAACCAGAAACCGAAAAGAAGGGTGGTGGCAAATTCCTGCTTCACCTGTTCGGCGTCCCCGGCGCCCCGGAATTTGCTGATCATTACCGAGGCTCCCAGGCTGATGCCGGAGGCACCCAGCACCAGAATGGTGAAGATGGGGTCGGAGGTGCTCACCGCCGCCAGGGCGTTTTCCCCCAGGAATTTGCTGATGATGATGGAATCCACCGCGTTGTAGGTCAGCTGCAGGATGTTGCCCAGAATCATGGGGATGGAAAAACGAATGAGGTGGGCAACGATGCTGCCCTTGGTCATGTCTTGCATGGGTGTAACTTCTTTCTGTAAAATGGGTTGACAAACGGAGAGGGGATTTTTACAATCATGTTGACAGGCTTGGAAAAACGGTAAATTGTTGTTTGTAGGGGTGCCATCGTAGGGGCGGCTACCAGCCGCCCGCCAGGTTGGTAAATTGAGTG
>CAMCKD010000036.1 GCA_945875335.1 uncultured Clostridia bacterium
ACTCAGGCGTCCAACGTTGCGGGCGGCTGGTAGCCGCCCCTACGATGGCGTTGGTGAAATAAATACATCTATATATAATGTATAAAACATCATCGGAGGGTACAACATGAAAGCACTGATCGGAATGAGCGGCGGGGTGGACAGCTCTGTGGCGGCGCTGCTGATGCTGGAGGCTGGCTGCGAATGCATCGGCGCCACCATGCGGCTCTACAGCGGGCAGACCGTTTCTCCCGAGGGCGGCAAAACCTGCTGCTCCCTGGACGATGTGGAGGACGCCCGAGCCGTGGCCCAACGGCTGGGCATCCGGCACTATGTATTCAACTTCACCGACGAATTTCAGCGCCAGGTCATGGACAAATTCGTGGACACCTATTATCAGGGCGGCACCCCCAACCCCTGCATCGACTGCAATCGGTACCTGAAATTCGGAAAGCTGCTGCAGCGGGCCCAGGAGCTGGGCTGCGATTGGGTGGTATCCGGCCACTATGCCAGGGTAGAGCGGGATGCCGCCACCGGGCGGTATCTGCTGAAACGGGCGGCGGACAGGGCCAAGGATCAGACCTATTTTCTGGCCTGCCTGACCCAGGAGCAGCTGAGCCGCACCCAATTTCCCCTTGGCGCATTGACCAAGGAGCAGGTGCGCCGAATCGCCGAGGAGCACGGCTTTGTCAACGCCCGGAAGCACGACAGCCAGGACATCTGCTTTGTCCCCGGGGGGGATTACACCGTCTTCCTTCGGGAATACACCGGCAAGGCGTCGGAGCCGGGGGATTTTATCAATCTCCAGGGCGAAGTCGTAGGCCGCCACCGGGGCACGGTGTGCTACACCATCGGCCAGCGGAAGGGGCTGGGCCTTTCCATGGGGGAGCCGGTGTACGTCTGCGGCAAGGACATGGCGGCAGGCACCGTCACCGTGGGGCCCAACGAAGCCCTGTTCTCCCGGGAGCTGGTTGCCAAGGACTGGGTGTTCTTCCCCTTTGAGAAACTGACGGAGCCCCTTTCCGTCACCGCCAAAATCCGCCACAGCCAGTTCGACCAGCCCGCCACAGTTTACCCGGAGGATGGTGGTCTGGCAAGAGTGGTATTCGACGAGCCCCAGCGGGCCATCTCCCCCGGCCAGGCGGTGGTGCTGTACCAGGGCGATACCGTCATTGGCGGCGGCACCATTGTGATGAGATAAAAGATACTTCTATATAATATGGTGAAGAAGGAGCAATTGATATGACGCAGAGAGAGAAAATGCTGTCCGGCAAGCTCTATGACCCCTCGGAGGAGGAATTAGTGGAGCTGCGAACCAAAGCCCATGGACTTTGCATGGAATACAACGCCCTGCCGGAGACCCAGGCCCGGCGGGGGGAGATTATGAAGGAGCTGGGCATTCAGGGCCGGGATTTCTATTTGCAGGGGCCCATCCAGTTTGACTACGGCTGCTTCACTTCCATCGGCCCGGGCTCCTACGCCAATTTCAACTTCACCTGCATCGATGTCTGCCCGGTGAAAATCGGAAACAACGTGTTTTTCGGCCCCAACGTCTCCCTGCTGACGCCCATGCACCCTCTGCGCTGGCAGGATCGGAACCCCTACCAAAAGCCCGACGGCACCTACACCGACCAGGAATACGCCAAGCCCATCACCATTGAGGATAACTGCTGGATTGCGGGCAACGTCACCGTCTGCGGCGGCGTCACCATCGGCCAAGGCAGCGTCATCGGCGCGGGCAGCGTGGTCACCCGGGACATCCCCCCCAATTCCCTGGCCGCCGGCGTCCCCTGCCGCATCATCCGGGAAATCACCGAGGCAGATTCTTTGGAGCACCACCCGGAGCTGTATTGATATTTTCTGTAAAGGAGGCAGAGTGAATTGTTGAGCGTCGAAGCAGCAAGAAAAATTGGAATCAACGCGTGTATCGATAAGCTGGGGCGTGAATTTGTTTTGGCACACAGAGACCGTGCCACCTCTGCTTATGGAGAAAGCGACGAAGGCGTGTTCTGCTTTGTGGGGGTGGACGATGGTTTTGTGTCCCAGAACACCGATCATGTGCTGGTTCTGGACAGCCAGTCCAAATTTCCCTACAGGGCGAGCTGCAACATCAGCTTGGAGGATGGAACGCCGCATTTTATTGAATGTGTGGTACCCAGGCAATAACAAAAAATGAGAGTCAGCTTCGGGCTGGCTCTCTTTTTCTGTTTATGAAATCTGTTACCAATCAGGAATCAGCTCCTGCTCCAGGGGCAGGGCGAAAAGCTGGGTGGTGAGGGAGCGGTATTCTGCCAAATCGGTGGTTTTGCGCAGGCGTTTGGCCAGTTTTTCAGTGTCCTGGAAGCGGCACAGAAGATAGCGCCAGTTCTCTTTCAGGCGGAACATGGCGTTGCGGGAGCCGCCGAAGGCCACCAGATATTCTTCCAGCAGCTCATGATAGAACTGCTCCAATTTCTGAACATCGGTGCCCCCGGGGGTGAGCATGCCCGGGTCGCCGATGAGGCCCCGGCCCAGCATCACCGCTTGGGTGCGGGGGTATTCCTTTTGGAAGGCATCCAGCTGCCGGGTGCTGCACAGATTGCCGTTGAAGCACACAGGGCACTTGCTTTCTTCCAAAGCCAGCCGGAAGCACTCCATCCGCAGGGGACTGTCGTAAAAATCCTTCCGCACCCTGGGGTGGACGATCAGCTCCGCAAGAGGGTAGCGGTTGAAGATTTCCAGCAGCCGGGGGAATTCCTCCGGGGACTGGACGCCCACCCGGGTTTTGATGGAAATGGGCAGGGGCGTTTGAGAGAAAATTTGCTCCAAAAAGCCATCCAGGGTGTCTGGGCTTCCCAGCATGCCGCTGCCCTTGCCCTTGGAAACCACCGTGCCCGAGGGGCAGCCCAGGTTCAGATTCACCTGCCGGTATCCCCGCTCCTGGCAGACCTGGGTCATCCAGAGGAAATCCTCGGCGTTTTTCGTCAGCAGCTGGGGCACCACGGGAAAGCCCAGGGTATCCGCCATGGGCAGCTCCCGCTGCTCCCGGGGGGTGAGGCTGCGGTGGACGGTGGGCGAGAAGAAGGGGGTAAAGTAGGCATCCACACCGGGGAAATACTTGTGGTGTAGCCGCCGGTAGATGCTGTCGGTCAGCCCCTCCAAGGGGGCAAAGTAGATTTTCATGAATCAGATTTCCATGATGACGGGCAGAATCATGGGGTTGCGCTTGGTGGTCTTGTAAAGGTAGCCGCTGAGGTCGTTTTTGATGGCGGACTTGATGGCGCTCCAATCCCGGACCCGCTTGCGCTGGCAGCGTTCAATGGCCTCGATGGCCACCTGGCGCAGCTCCTCCATCAGCTCGTCGGACTCCTTGACATAGATGAAGCCCCGGGTGATGATGTCCGGGCCGGAGATCAGCTCTCCATTCTGGCTGGACAGGTTCACGCAGACCACCAGCATACCGTCCTGGGCCAGGTGCTTCCGATCCCGGAGCACCACGCTGCCCACATCTCCCACGCCGGTTCCGTCCACAAAGACCTTGCCCGCGGTGACGGCGGGAGCCTCCTTGCAGGATTTGCCGGTGAATTCAAACACCGTGCCCAGTTCGCCGATGTGGATGTTCCTGGGGCTCATGCCCATGGACTGGGCCAGCTTGCTGTGAATCTGCAGATGCCGCTGCTCGCCGTGGACGGGCAGGAAGAACCGGGGCTTGACCAGGGCGTGAATGATTTTCAGCTCCTCCTGGCAGGCGTGGCCGGAGACATGGAGCCCCTCGCTCTTTTCATACACCACCTCAGCCCCCTTGCGGTAGAGCTCGTTGATGATGCGGGACACCGCCTTCTCATTGCCGGGAATGGCGGAGGCGGAGATGATGATCCGGTCACCGGCGGTGATCTCCACCTGCTTATGGGTGGAGAAGGCCATCCGATACAGCGCCGACATGTTCTCGCCCTGGGAGCCGGTGGAGACGATGACCACCTTGTTTTTGGGCAGGCTCTTGATGTTGGCAATGTCCACAATGGTGCCGGGCTTCACATTCAGGTACCCCAGCTCCTGGGCCACCTTCAGCATGTTCTCCATGCTCCTGCCCGTGACAGCCACCTTTCGGCCATAGCGCTGGGCGGTGGTGAGCACGGCCTGAATGCGGTGCATGTTGGAGGCGAAGGTGGTGACGATGATCCGCTGGTCGCAGCCCTTGAACTGCCGGTCCAGGCTCTCGGCAACCACATTTTCGCTGGGGGTATAGCCCTGGCGCTCCACGTTGGTGGAGTCGGCCAGCAGGGCCAGCACGCCCTCGTTGCCCAGCTGACCCAAGCGGGCCAGGTCGGTCATGCCTCCCACGGCGGTGGGGTCGATCTTAAAGTCTCCGGTCATGACCACGGTGCCCACAGGGGTGCGGATGGCGAAGGCTACCGCGTCGGCGATGGAGTGGTTCACATGGATGAATTCCACGCTGAAGCATCCGGCCTTCACCACGTCGCCGGGCTTGTGGGTGATGAGCTTCACCTTGTCGTCCAGCCGGTGCTCCTCCAGCTTCAGCTTGATCAGGCCATTGGTCATGGCGGTGCCGTGGACGGGGCAGATGACCTCCTTCATAAAATAAGGAATGGAGCCGATGTGATCTTCGTGTCCGTGGGTGATGAACATGCCCCGGAGCTTCCGGGAGTTGGCGATCACATAGGAAAAGTCGGGAATCACCAGGTCAACGCCGTACATGTCCTCATCCGGGAAGCCCACACCGCAGTCCACAATGATCATGTCCTTGCCGTATTCCAGAACGGTCATGTTCTTGCCGATTTCATCCAGACCGCCCAGAGGGATAATTTTCAGTTTTTCTGCCAATTTGAAATTAAACTCCTTTCATATGGGACGCTGATGGACATGGAATCGGAGATAAATTGTTGTTTGGCGCACCCTTGCCCTCCCCTCTGGGGAGGGTGGCCGAGCGCCAGCGAGGTCGGGAGAGGTGTCGTCGGTTAAAGCGTACCAGCAACCAACGTTTGACACCCCCTCAGCCCCAGTGTGCGCTACTTCGGCAGCTCCCCCAGAGGGGGAGCCAAGGGTACTCTGCAAACAACAATTTGTCGATCCAATCGTGATCGATCCATCAGCATTTTGAATTTTTGCACACAAAAAGCAGGCAGCCGATTTTGGAAAATCCGGCCCTGAATCGCCTTTTTCCCAAAAACGCCCGCGTATTTTCTGTTTATGTTTTCCGGGAGATAAACCGCTCCCGTCGGTAGGCCGGGTCTGCCCACCCGCACCAGATGGTATCAGTATAGCACAGTTTGGGGCAAAAGTATACTATTATTTTCATGGAAACGGGAAAACTGTTCAAATCCCATGGAAATGCACTTGAATCGCAGAAGGAAATTTGCTATAATAAACTGAATTTCCATCGTCGGAAGGAGGCAGGTCAAGTGGACAAAAAGCTGATGCGGCTGTTCCGGCCATCCCGGGCGGCTTACTATGTGCTGATGATTGCCTTCAGCATGGGCTCCATTCTCGTGGGCCAGTACCTGCTGGGAGCGGCGGAGCTGGCAGCCACCGGGGCGGCGTTTTTTGTGCACCTGAGCCATCAGCGTTCCAGCAACCGGCGGATCCGGCAGTATTTGCAGCATGCCACCGACACGCTGGAAAGCTCCGGCCAGGGTTCCAGCCCCTTTCCGGCGGTGCTGGTGCAGCTGGGAGATCAGAGCGTGGTTTGGTGCAACGCACAGTTTGCCGAGCTGACCGGGCTGACCCTTACCTCCGTCAACCGGCAGCTGGAGGACGTGCTCCCCGGGGTGAAAACCGAGTGGCTCTCCGCGGGAAAAACCGAGTGCCCCCGGGACCTGGAGCTGAACGGGCGCAGCTACCGGCTCTTCGGCACAGCAGTGAAGGAGAAAAACGGCCCTCCTCTGGTGGGCGTCATCTATTTGAACGACCTGACGGAGCTCTACCAGGTGCGGGACGAATACATCCGCTCCCGGCCGGTGGTTGCCATCATCATGGTGGATAATTTTGAAGAGCTGACCCGGAACCTGACGGAGGGTGCCATCTCCACCCTGAACGCCAAGCTCAACGACGCCATCACCCACTGGACGGAGCCCTACCACGGGCTGCTGCGGCGGCTGGAAAAGAACCGCTTCCTCTTCGTGTTTGAAAAGCGGGACCTGGACGACGCGGTAAGCAACAAGTTCTCCCTCTTGGAAGAGGTACACCTGATCGTCAGCCCCACGGGACTGCCGGCTTCGGTATCCATCGGATTGGGCGTGGACGGCAGCTGCTTTGAGGAAAGCTACAATTTCGCGGCCCTGGGCATCGAAATGGCCCTGAGCCGGGGCGGCGACCAGGCCGTCATCAAGGACCGGGTGAATTTCACCTTCTTCGGCGGCCGCAGCATCGAGGCGGACTACACCAGCAAGGTGCGCTCCCGGGTCACCGCCAGCTCCCTGATGGAGCTCATCGGCCAGAGCAGCCGGGTGTTCGTCATGGGTCACAAAAACGCGGATCTGGACAGCCTGGGCGCGGCCATGGGCATCTGCTGCCTGTGCCGGAAAAAGGGCAAGCAGGCAAACATCGTCATTGATCTGGAGAAAAACAGCGTTGACCGAATGATCACCGAGGCCCTGCAGGTGCCGGAATACCAGGATGTGTTCATCTCCGGCCAGGAGGCCATGGTATCCTGCGACAACGGCAGCATCCTGGTGGTGGTGGATACCAACCGCCCCGACCAGGTGGAGTGGGAGCCTTTGCTGGAAGCCATTGGCAAGGTCTGCGTGGTGGATCACCACCGGCGGGCGGCGGACTATATCAGCCCCGTGGTGGTCAATCTCCATGAAACCTACGCCTCCTCCACCGCCGAGCTGGTGACGGAGCTGATCACCTACGGCGCGGAAAGCGGCGATGTGCTGCCCATTGAGGCAAAGGCGCTGCTGGCGGGCATCTGCATGGACACCAAGTTCTTCAATGTCCGCACCGGTGAGCGCACCTTCGAGGCAGCCGCCGCTCTGCGGAGAATGGGAGCCGACACCACAGAGGTCAAGCTTCTGATGCAGAACGACTTCCAGGATACGGTGGCCAAATACCAAATCGTCAAATCCGCCAAGCTGTACCGCAGTGAGCTGGCCATTGCCGCTCTGAACTACACCACCACCCGCCCCCTGGCAGCCCAGGCGGCGGACGATATGCTGAATATATCCGGCATCACCGCCTCCTTTGTGCTCTTCCCGGATGAAGACCAGGTCATCATCTCCGCCAGAAGCATGGGCAAGGTGAATGTGCAGGTGATTCTGGAGCCCCTGGGCGGCGGCGGCAACGCCATGGTGGCCGGGGCCCAGCTGAAGGGCGCCGACGTAAAGCAGGCCCTGGATCAGCTGGTAGAATCCATTGATAAATTTTATGAAGGATAAGGAGAATTCATATGAAGGTTATTTTGCTGCAGGATGTGAAGGGCAAGGGCAAGAAGGGCCAGATGATCGAGGTTTCCGACGGCTACGCCAGAAACTTTATGCTGCCCCGGAAGATCGCCATTGAGGCCACCGCCGACGCGGTGAACACCATGCGCATGAACGACAAGGCCACCCAGGAGCGCATCGCCCGGGAAAAGGCCGAGGCCATGGACACCGCCAAGAAGCTGCGGGAGCTGACGGTGGTGGTGAAGGCCAAGGGCGGCGGCGCAGGCCGGCTCTTCGGCTCCATCACCAACCAGGAAATCGCCGACGCCTTGAAGGCTTCCAATGGCATTGCCCTGGACAAGCGGAAAATCGTCATTTCCGACCCCATTAAGAATGTAGGCACCTACACCGTCACCTGCAAGCTGGGCTATGAGATCACCGCCCCCCTGACGGTGAAGATTGAAGAGGCTTAAACACGCAAAAGAAGATATAAGATACAAGATACAAGATATAAGATATAAGATATTGTACATATCGGGTTTGCCCGGTAAGCAGAAAGTTGTGATTTATCGGTGAGATGAGCGGTTCCACCGTAGGGGGCGATGCCTACATCGCCCCGCGGTAACACATTCCAATTACCAAACGTTTTCGGCAAATTCGTACCGTGTGCAACGGGCCGATGTGGGCATCGGCCCCTACGAGATTGTGCGAAAAACCCTCCAAATTACCATTTCGCGAGTGGCTGATCAAAACCGAAAAGCACAAAGTTAAATATCTTATATCTCATATCTAATATCTTATATCTACTTGCTGAGAGGAAATCATTTTACGGAAGGAGGGCGAGCACATGGATGAAGAATTAACCGCCCGCCAGGTGCCCCAGTCCCTGGAGGCAGAGCAGGCAGTCCTGGGCTCCATCCTGATTGACAGCCGCTGCATCACCGACGTGGTGGGTACGGTGAAGCCGGAGGACTTCTACCTGGAACAGAACCGGGAGATTTTTGAAACCATCTACACCATGTTCAATTTCTCCCAGACCATCGACCCGGTGACCGTGCTGGACAAGATGAAGGAGCTGGGGGTCTATCACGACAATTCCCGGGACTACATCGTCCAGCTCATGGAGATCACACCCACCGCCGTGAACGTGGGCCGGTACGCCAAAATCGTCCAGGAGAAGGCCATGCTCCGGGGTCTGGGTCAGGCCGCTTCCGAAATCTCCGACATGGTTTCCGAGCAGCTGGGCTCCTCCTCGGAGATTCTGGAATCCGCCGAGAAGAAAATCTACGCCCTGCGCAAGGGCGAACGGGGAGACAGCCTGGAGCACATCGGCACCACGCTGCACAAGGTCTTTGACCGGCTGACAGAGCTGAGCCAGTCCGACTCCGCCATCCCCGGCCTGTCCACCGGGCTGCGGGACGTGGACACCAAGATCAACGGCCTGAACAAGTCCGACCTGGTGCTCATTGCCGCCCGCCCCGCCATGGGCAAGTCCGCCTTTTCCTTGAACATCGGCATGAACGTGGCCAAAAAGTACGGCAAGACCGTGGCCATTTTCAACCTGGAAATGTCTCGGGAGCAGCTGGCCATGCGTCTGCTGTCCACCGAGTGCATGGTGGACAGCCAAAAAATGGCCACCGGCAAGCTCTCCGAGGAGGAATGGAACAAGCTCTGCATGGGCTCCGCCGCCTTGAGCCAGACGGACATCCGCATCGACGACAACCCCTCCGTCACCGTGGCGGAGATCAACGCCAAATGCCGCAGACTGGACAATTTGGGTCTCGTCATCATCGACTACCTCCAATTGATGACCGGCTCCGGCTATGGCAAGAACAGCGAAAACCGGGTCACCGTGGTGGGTGAAATCTCCCGGGCCCTGAAAATCATGGCCAAAGAGCTGAATATCCCGGTGATCTGCCTGAGCCAGCTGTCCCGTGCCGTGGAAAGCCGCACGGATAAGCGGCCCATCATGTCCGACCTGCGGGAATCCGGCGCCATCGAGCAGGACGCGGACGTGATCATGTTCCTGTACCGGGACGAATACTACAATCCGAACACCGAGGACAAGGGCGTGGCCGAGTGCATCGTCTCCAAAAACCGTCACGGTGAAACCGGCACGGTGAAGCTCCAGTGGCTGCCCCAGTTCCAGCTGTTCAATGACCGGGAGTGGAAGCATGCTGAATAAGCTCTCCGCCGCCCTGGAAGCCGGGCTGGTGCAGCCGGGGGAGCGGGTAGTCTGCGCCGTCTCCGGGGGCGCAGATTCCGTGGCGCTGCTGTTTGGAATGTACCTGCTCCGGGAAAAATTCCAGTTGGAGGTAGCCGCCGCCCATTTTAACCACCGGCTTCGGGGGGCGGAATCCGACGGCGATGAGACCTTCGTCAGGGAGTTCTGCGCCGGGTACCGCATCCCCCTGACCGTGGGCAGCGGTGACATTCAGCCGGGAAAGAAGGGCTTGGAGGCCGCCGCCCGGGAAGCCAGGTACGGCTTTCTGCGCAGCCTCCCCGGGAAAATCGCCACCGCCCACACCGCTGACGACAACGCGGAAACCGTTTTGATGCACCTGCTCCGGGGCACCGGCCTCAAAGGGCTGGGGGGCATCGCGCCGGTAAACGGACAAATCATCCGCCCCATGCTGGACATTACCCGGCAGGAGGTGGAGGCATTTCTGGAAGAATACCACCTGCCCCACCGGGAGGACAGCTCCAACGCCGCTGACGCCTTCCTGCGAAACCGCATCCGCCACAGCGTCATGCCTCTTTTGACCGCCGAAAACCCCGGCTTTTCCCTGGGGGTATCCGCCATGGCCCGGCGGCTGCGGCAGGATGAAGAATATCTGCAAAGCCAATTGGAGCCGGAATTGCCCCCGGTGTCCAGGCTGCGCCAAATGTCCCCGGCACTGCAGGGGCGGTATCTGGAACGGTTTTTGAAGCAAAGCGGCATTCCCGAGCCGGAGCAGTCCCACATCGGGGCCGCCCGGGGGCTGCTCTGCACGGACAAGCCCTCCGCCAGAATGAATTTCCCCGGCGGAGTGACCATCGCCCGGGACTATGACCGGCTGACGGTGCTCTCTGCCCAGACGGCCCCCTCCAAAAGTCAGGTGCCCGTCCCCGGGGCGGCGGAATTGCCTCAGTGGGGCATCCGGGTTTCCTGTGCCAAAGAACCCAACGGCGGCTTCGGGGTGTGCATCCACGGCCCCCTTCAAGTCCGCAGCCGGGAGTCGGGGGACGCCATCCGCCTATCCGGGGGCACCAAAAGCCTGAAAAAGCTGATGATCGACCGAAAGATCAGCGCCCCCCAGAGAAACCGCATCCCCATCCTGGCAGACGATACCGGCGTCCTCTGGGCAGGGCAATTCGGAGCCAATTTGCAAAGGCTGGAAGAAGAACCCACCCATTATCTATTGGTGGAGCCGCTGTGAGTGATAACGCAGCATACGGACAAATTGTTGTTTGGCGTACAGATTTCCGCCCAGCCACTGTAGGGGAGGCTCGTAGCCTCCCGCGCGGTACAAGCTTAGAATGTCGAATCAGGTTGGGCGAATTCGTACGATACTGAACATTGTACCATTCAACCAAACACTCAGGTTTGTAGCCTGGCGGGAGGCTAAGAGCCTCCCCTACAGTTGGCGTGTGCGACATTGCGAAAATAAAAATCCTGAAAACATAGGGCAGGAGGAAATAGAAAAATGGATCAAGACATTGCGCAGATTCTCATTACCGAGGAGCAGATTCAGTCCAGAATCCGGGAATTGGGCGAAGAGCTGACCCGGGAGTATGCGGGCAAAAACCCCGTCATTGTAGGCGTTCTCAAGGGCGTGGTCATTTTCTACGCGGACATGGTGCGGCAAATCAAGGTGCCCTGCCAGATGGACTTTATGTGGCTGTCCTCCTACCAGGGCACCAGCTCCACCGGCGGCATGGTGGTAAAGCGGGACGTGACCGTGGACATCCAGGGCCGCCATGTGCTGATTCTGGAGGACATCTACGACACCGGCAACTCCCTGGACTTTACCTACCGGCATCTGCTGTCCAAAAACCCCGCCTCATTGAAAATCTGCACCCTGCTGGATAAGCCGGAACGCCGGAAGCCCGGCATCACCCTGAAGCCGGACTATGTGGGCTTCACGGTGCCCAATGCCTTTGTGGTTGGCTACGGCCTGGACTACAACGAGCAGTATCGCAACCTGCCCTATGTGGGCATTCTGAAAAGCGACGTTTACGAAAAATAAGGAGATACGCCATTGAAAAATCAACGCAGGAATATCATACCGCTGATCTACCTGATGGTGCTGCTGCTGGTGTTCAGCTGGGCCCTGGGCAAATTCGGCCAGAAAACCAACACCATCCCCTACTCCAATCTGGTGGAGCTGTTCCGGCGGGAGCAGGTGTCCCAGTTCCTGGTGGAAGGGAACAACATCACCCTGATCCTCCGCGCTCCCTACAACGGCAAAACCACCATCACCTCCGGCCTTGCAGACCCGGCAGGGTTCCGGGCGGAAATGCAGGAGCTCTTCGATGAGCAGATGGCCTCCGGGGTTTTGGAGGTCTATGACTTTGTGGCAGACAAGAGCTACACCCCCTATGATTTTATCCTGCCCCTGCTGGTGACGGGCGGCGTACTGCTGCTGCTTTGGACCTTCCTGGTGGGCAGGATGAACGGCGGCGGCAATCCCATGTCCCAGTTCGGCAAGGCCCGGACGGTGCTGGGGGTGCCGGACAACAAAAAGGTCACCTTCGACGATGTGGCCGGTGCCGACGAGGAAAAGGAAGAGCTGCAGGAGGTTGTGGACTTCCTCCGTGCCCCGGACAAATACACCGCTCTGGGTGCCAGAATCCCCCACGGTCTGCTGCTGGTGGGCCCTCCGGGCACCGGCAAGACTCTGCTGGCCCGGGCCACCGCAGGAGAAGCGGGGGTACAGTTCCTCTCCATCTCCGGCTCCGACTTTGTGGAGATGTATGTGGGCGTTGGTGCCAGCCGGGTGCGGGACCTGTTTGACCAGGCCAAGAAGCTGGCTCCTGCCATCATCTTCATTGACGAAATCGACGCCGTGGGCCGCAAGCGCGGCAGCGGCCTGGGCGGCGGCCACGACGAAAAGGAACAGACCCTGAACCAGCTGCTGGTGGAGATGGACGGCTTCGGCCGCACCGAGGGCATCATCGTCCTGGCGGCCACCAACCGGCCGGACATTCTGGACCCCGCTCTGCTGCGGCCCGGCCGGTTTGACCGGCAGATTCAGGTGAACCGCCCGGACGTGAAGGGTCGGGAGGACATCCTGAAGGTACACGCCAAGGATAAGCGGCTGGACGAATCCGTGAATCTGAAAACCATCGCCCGCTCCACCTCCGGCTTTACCGGGGCGGATTTGAGTAACCTGCTGAACGAGGCCGCCATTCTGGCAGCGAGAAACAACCGTCCCGCCTTCACCATGGAGGATGTGGACGAGGCCATGATGAAGATTCTGGCTGGCCCGGCGAAGAAGAGCCATGTGGCCTCCCGGCGGGATTTGAAAACCACAGCCATTCACGAGGCCGGTCACGCCGTTGCCATGTACCGGCTGCCCACCCACGACCCGGTGCGCCACATCTCCATCATCCCCCGGGGCCGGAGCCTGGGCGCCACCTGGTCGCTGCCCAATGAGGATTCCTCCAACCCCACCCGGAACGAAATGTACGAGCAGATTGTGGCCCTGCTGGGCGGCCGGGCGGCGGAGGAGCTGTTCCTGGGAGACATCTCCGTGGGTGCCTCCAATGACATTGAGCGGGCAACCAAGCTGGCCAAGGACATGGTGGCCCGCTACGGCATGAGCGAGAAGATCGGCACTGTCAGCTATCTGGACGACGGCGAGGTCTTCATCGGCCGGGACTACCAGACCACCAAGAGCTACTCCGAGCAGGTGGCCGGCACCATCGACCAGGAGGTCAAGTCCCTCATTGACCGGGCCTATGACCACTGCCGGAAAATCCTTCAAGAAAACAGCGAGAAGCTCAACGCCCTGGCAGAATTCCTGCTGCAAAATGAGTCCATCACCGGCGCTCAGTTCGCCGACCTGATGGAAGGCCGGGAAATCGGCGCCGCCTCCACCACCTCCCTCACCGACGGCTTTGAAGCTTAAGGCAACACCGCATAATGGGACAAGGAGATTCGGCGCGAGATTCTGCTCCAAGAGAAAGTATGGAAAATGTGGGAATACTTTGTGTATTTCCCATTTTTCATACTGCACGATTGGGGCAAAAAATCCGCCGAAGCCCGCAGCTCCCATTGTGCGGGGTTGCCTTTGCAAAAGCCGATGCAAGGCTCACCCCCTTGCATCGGTTTTTTCGTCAATGAATAGGCCTGTGCTTATCGACTGTTCGCCAGCAGGATGGGAAAATGTTGTTTATAGAGACGCCCCACTGTAGGGGAGGATATTATCCTCCCGCGCGGTACAAGGTCATAATCCTAAAAATGTCGGGCGAATTCGTACCAGTTTCCACATTTGTACCATTCAACCAAACACTCAATTTCATTACCTAGCGGGAGGCTAAGAGCCTCCCCTACTAGTTAGTAACTCCTAAAAGTTTTCTTTCGTAGGGCGGGGTCATGACCCCGCCGAAACGTAACGAGATGAAAGCACTTTCGTTGAATCGTGCCAGGGCAAAATGCGCAACCTGGTCGGCGGGGTCATGACCCCGCCCTACGAAAAGTAGATTTTTAATTGTGACAAACTACTACAGTGGCTGGTGCGATAAACAACAATTGTAAGTGTGATACGCCAGTCATCCTCCCCTGTTTCTGGCGTGACTGATCACCACCGATTCGCCGGGTGGGGGCGGCAGCATATATGACAATAATTTGAATAAATTATGAAGATATTTGTTGACTTTCACAGTCGTGTGCGCTGTAATGCAGGAGGACAGCAAGGATGCGCCACCATTCTTGCTGTACGTTTACGTCTGCACCTAAAGGCAGATAAATAATTAGGAGGGTATTTTATGATTAGCTTCTTTGTATGTCTGGCGCTTCTCATCGGCGGATACTTCATCTATGGCAGATTCGTATCCAATACCTTCGGCCCTGACGATCGGGAAACCCCTGCAGTCTCCATGGAGGACGACGTTGACTATGTGGTCATGCCCACCTGGAGAATTTTCCTGATTCAGCTTCTGGACATTGCCGGCCTCGGCCCCATCTGGGGTGCTGTGGGCGGTGCCATGTGGGGCCCCAGTGTGTTCCTGTGGATCACCTTCGGTACCATCCTCTGCGGCGGTGTTCATGACTTCGCCTCCGGCTTCATGTCCATGCGTCACAAGGGCCTCAGCGTCCCCGAGCTGACCGGTATGTACATGGGCAACGTGATGAAGCAGGTGATGCGCGTCTTCTCCGTGGTGCTGCTGTTCATGGTGGGCGTGGTGTTCGCCGTGGGCCCCGCAGGTCTTCTCAGCTATCTGTGCGGCCAGGGCGGCTCCACCGGCATCCTGACCAATAAGTATTTCTGGCTGACCATCGTGTTTGCCTACTTCTTCATCGCCACCTTCCTCTCCGTGGACAAGATCATCGGCAAGCTGTACCCCCTGTTCGGCATCTGCCTGATCGTCATGTCCATCGGCGTGGGCTTCGGCACCATCGCCAAGGGCTATGAGATTCCCGAGATCTTCCCCCTGCGCAATATGCACCCCGCCGGAACCTCTGTGTTCCCCGCCATGTTCATCTCCGTGGCCTGCGGTGCCTGCTCCGGCTTCCACTCCACCCAGTCCCCCATCATGGCCCGCTGCTGCAAGAGTGAGAAGCTGTCTCACTCGGTCTTCTACGGCGCCATGGTCTGCGAAGGCGCCATCGCCCTGGTTTGGGCCGCTGCCTCCTGCGCTCTGTTCCCCATCGAGGGCGGCCTGATGACCGGCCTGAAGGAAGCCATGGCTGTTGGCCAGTCCGGCTGCGTTTATAACATCTGCGCCACCACCATGGGCGGCTTCGGCGCGATTCTCGCCATGCTGGGCGTTATTGCCTGCCCCATTTCCTCCGGCGACACCGCCTTCCGTTCCGCCCGTCTGACCATTGCCGATGCCCTGCATCTGGATCAGAAGAGCTACAAGAACCGCCTGCTCCTCACCATTCCCCTGCTGGGCCTGGGTGTCCTGGTTTCTCAGCTGGACTACACCTCCATCTGGAACTACTTCGCCTCCACCAACCAGATTCTGGCCGCCATCGTCCTGTGGACTTCCGCCATGTACCTGCGTCACGAAGGAAAGAACGCCTACATCTGCGCTGTGCCCGCTGCCTTCATGACCGCCGTCACCGTCTCCTTCGTATTCGACAGCAAGCTGTATCTGGGCGGAATCTCCTTTCTGCCCCCCATCTCCAAGATTCTGGGCGTGGGCATTGCCGTGGTGCTGCTGGTTCTGTTCATCGTCATGGCTCCCAAGGGAGAGAAGGCTCTGAAGAAGGGCTGAGAAAGGATCGTTTTTATGTACATTCCACCCAGGGTTCTATCCAATCAAACGCTTCCAGCAGAGGTTCTCCGGCCGGACAGAGGATACTGCACCCACTATGAGGACTTTGGCTTGGGAGACAAGGCGCTGTATGTGGGAATGTACGGCCTCAGCCGAGTGGGCTATATCCCCCTTTCCGCCATTCAGCGTGTTTACAAGCGGCTGGGTGTGACAAAGGGCTTCTTTGAACAGGGGAAGATCTACGGCACCCTATGCTATCTTGTGGTATGCTACGACGGCAAGGAAAAAGCCTACCGCTTCACCCGCGAGGAAAACCTCGACGCACTGCTGGATGCTTTCCGGGAAAAAACCAATATTCCCGTGGGAAAGCCAAATAAATGATCGAAAAAGAGCGGGCCACCTTTTGGGGTGACCCGCTTTTTCATAATATTTTACGTCAAATCCGACAGCGCCAGCAGAATATCGCCGAACTGGACGGTGATGGGGCATTTGGCAGTGATTTCATCAGCCAGAGCACCAGTCTTATCGGTGACGTAGTCGCTTTCCACATACTGCTGCCACAGGGACTGGCTGCCGCTGAAATACATCACATGGTAGCCATATTCGGTTTTCACCACGCCGGTGTCCCCGGGCTGGCGGCTCTCGTCGAAGCACCAGTCGTTGAAGGCCTGCACCATTTCGCCCTCGGTGACACCCTCATACAGTCCGCCGTTCTGGTTGGAGCCAGGGTCCTGGGAATGCTCATTGGCCAGGGCGGCAAAGGCTTCCTCGGTCTGCTCCCCTGCCAGGAACTGCTCCAGCAGCGCCTTAGCGGTTTCCTCACCGGCAGCCCAGGCTTCCTCGCTGAATTCCTCGGTGAAGATGTTGGAGCCGTCAGCTCCCTCGGGGTAAATCAGGATGTGGCGCACATCCACGGATTTCAGCTCCTTGGTGATGCCGCTGGCAGCGTAGCCATCGGCGTGTTCCTCATAATAGGCATCCAGCTCCTCCTCGGTGGGATGGAACTGGTTGGCCAGCTGATTGTAGTAGCCGTTGGCCTTATAGTACATCTCCATGAAGTAGACATAATCCTCCAGCTCCGCAGCGGCACCCAGGCTGGAATGCACCATGGCAATGCCGGATTCATAGCCGTTGGCCTTGGCTGCCTCATCCAGCTCTTCGGCGGCGTTCTCCAGAGCCTGGCGCTGAAGCTCCGTCATTTCAAAGCCGTTCAGATCGGCTTCGGCGGCCATGGCCCGGTAGTTGTGCCAGGAGTTCAGGGCTGCTTCCAGGAAATACTGCTGCCAGGTGCGGGGCTCTTCCAGCACAGAGCACATCTGGGTATCCAGGCTTTGGTTGATGTCCAGGCCGAAATAGGCCGCATAGGCACCATACTGGCTCATGAAGTTGCGCACTTCCATCCAATAGTACACCTGCAGCTGACCCAGGGTCAGTTCATGCTCCCCGGCGGTGGCGATCACCTTATCCCGGGCGGCGATGACAGCCTCGTCCTCAGCGGTGTAGCTGCCCTTGCAGGTGGCGTCGTCGGGGTTGCCGTCTGCGGGAACCGTGGGGGGCTCGGTTTCAACTGTGGTCTCCACCACTTCGGTTGCCTCCGTGGTAACCTCCTCTGACACAGCGGGAACCACATCCTCCTCCGGCTGCTTCCCGCCGATTTTCATGCCCAGCAGCACGCCCACCGCCAGAATCACCACCGCCACCACAGCGGCAATGGCCAGCACAGTCTTTCCGCCGGAAAGGGTCTGCTGATTATCCTTCCCGCAGGCAGGACAAACCGACACGCCCTCGGGCAGCTCTGCATTGCAGAATTTACAGTTTTTCATGTTCTTGTTCCTTTCAAGAGATTGATTTTATCAGTCTATCACATTTCTCCCAGAAAGACAAGCCTTTTTCCAACCGTCCAGAAGATACCAGCCACGGCCCAGGAAAGTGCTGTCTGATTGCCCCAGACACTGTAGTAGGGCTATTCTCCCCTACTACAATGTCACGCTTAAAAATTGATGTTTACAGCATGCTTTCGTAGGGCGGGGTCATGACCCCGCCGACCAGGTTGCGCATTTTGCCCTGGTACGATTCAACGAAAGTGCTTTCATCTCGTTACGTTTCGGCGGGGTCATGACCCCGCCCTACGAAACATCCCTATAAACAACAATTTTATGTGTTACAGGCTGCTACTTCTGGCCTGTACGTCAAAACCCCTGCCCTTTTGGGGCAGGGGTGAGGATCAAACGGCGTGGCCTTTGCGGCGGATGACCTCCACCACGTTGTCCACATATTCCTGGCAGATCTCCTGGCTCTCGGCCTCCACCATCACCCGGATGACGGGCTCGGTGCCGGACTCACGAACCAGAATGCGGCCAGTGTCACCCAGCTTTGCGGCCACATCGGCCACCGCAGCCTGGACATCTTCATCGTTCTGGGCGTTTGCCTTGTTTGCAACACGAACGTTTTTCAGCACCTGGGGATAGAAGGTGAAGCCCTGGCAGAGCTCGGAGAGGGGCTTCTTCTTGTCCAGCATGACTTCCATCACCATGAGGCTGGTGAGGATGCCGTCGCCGGTGGAGGCGTGCTTGGAGAAGATGATGTGGCCGCTCTGTTCGCCGCCCAGGCGGTTGTTGTTGAGCATCATGTGCTCATAGACGTATTTGTCGCCCACCTTGGTCTTGGCGTACTCGATGCCAATTTCATCAAAGGCTTTGTACAGGCCGAAATTGCTCATAACGGTGGTAACCACGGTGTTGCCGGGCAGCAGACCCTTTTCCTTCATGTACTTGCCGCAGACGTAGAGGATATGGTCGCCGGTGACGATGTTGCCCTTTTCATCCACGCAGAGGCAGCGGTCGGCATCGCCGTCATAGGCAAAGCCCACATCCAGGCCATTGTCCACCACATACTTTTGCAGCACCTCGATATGGGTAGAGCCGGCGTTCTGGTTGATGTTGTAGCCGTCGGGCTCGGCGTTGATGACGTAGGTCTTGGCGCCCAGGGCGTCAAACACAGATTTGGCAATGTTCCAGGAGCTGCCGTTGGCGCAGTCCAGGCCGATGCGCTTGCCCTTGAAGGAATACATGCCCAGGCTGATGAGGTAGCCCACATAGCGGTTCCGCCCGGCCACATAGTCCACCGTCCGGCCGATCTGCTCCCGCTTGGCAAGAGGCAGCTCATCCCAGTGGCGGTCAAAGGCGAAGAGGTCGCCGTCGATGTAGGCCTCCACCAGGCGAATGACGGATTCGTCCATCTTCTCGCCGGAGCCGTTGATCAGCTTGATGCCGTTGTCGTAGTAGGG
>CAMCKD010000037.1 GCA_945875335.1 uncultured Clostridia bacterium
TTACCCTCGGGGGCAGTGGGGTTGGCTGGAGCGGTCAGGGCTGCGCCATAGGGCACCTGGCTGCTGGCGCCGTTGATGGTGAGGGTGTAACTGTTCACCGTCCAATTGGGCGTAGCGGTGACAGTTGCGGCGGGCATGGTTGCGGGCATGGAAGCCACGGTCTTGCCGCCTACCGTCCAAGTCCAGCCGGTGAAGGTTTTACCCTCGGCGGTGGGGTTGGCGGGAGCGGTCAGGGTGGTGCCATAGGCCACCTGTTTGCTTTCGCCGTTGATGGTAAGGGTGTAGGTTTCCACAATGGGGATAACATCAAAATCGTGGGACTTCAACAGCCAGTTGGGGGTAGCTGTGACATTGGCGGCGGGCATGGCATCCACTTTCTTGCCGCCTACCGTCCAAATCCAGCCATTGAAGGCGCTGTTCTCGCTGTCAGCAAGGGCGAGGGGAGCCGTCAGGGCTGTGCCGTAGGCCACCTGTTTGCTGGTGCCATTAATGGTGAGGGTGTAGCTATTCGTCTTCCAGTTGGCTACGGCGGTGACATCCGCCGCGGGCATGGTTTTGGGCATGGAGGATACAGTCTTGCCGCCCACTGTCCAGGTCCAGCCGCCGAAGCTCTTGCCCTCGGGGGCAGTGGGGGCGGCGGGGGCGGCCAGGGCTGTGCCGTAGTCCACCTGACTGCTGGTGCCGTTGATGGTGAGGGTGTAGGTATTCACCGTCCAGTTGGCTACGGCAGTCACATCCGCCGCGGGCATGGTTTTGGGCATGGCATCCACTTTCTTGCCGCCTACCGTCCAAATCCAGCTGAAGCTCTTGCCCTCGGGGGCGGTGAGCGCAGCGGGAGCCGTCAGGGTCGTGCCGTAGGCCACTGTGGTACTGGTGCCGTTGATGGTAAGGGTGTAGCTATTCGTCTTCCAGTTGGCTACAGCGGTGACATCCGCCGCGGGCATGGTTTTGGGCATGGCATCCACAGTCTTGCCGCCTACCGTCCAAGTCCAGCCGGTGAAGCTCTTACCCTTGGCAGTGGGGGAGGCGGGAGGCGTCAGGGTCGTGCCGTAGGCCACCTGGCTGCTGGTGCCGTCAATGGTGAGAGTGTAGCTATTGGGCACCCAGATGGGCATACCGATTACATCAGCCTGAGGCATGGTGGCGGGCATGGAATCCAGAGTTTCTCCTCTTACCGTCCAGGTCCAGCCGGCAAAGGACATGCCTTCGGGGGCGGGGGGAGTATCGGGCGTGGTCAGGGGTTCTCCAGGTTCCAACAAGGTACAGTTGTTGTTGATGTTGAGAGAGAATTTACCAATAGAGCCCGACCCACAGGCGCACAGAAACACACACAAGATTAATGCGGCTAAAAACTTCTTTTTCAAGAAACTCAGCTCCTTTTGATAGAAGGTACTATATAACGGATTTGAAATGCCCCGGTTTGAGCGATCAGCACGAACCGCTCCCGAGGTCATTCCGGGGCAGGGTGAACGCAAAGTGCAGCTGCAGCGAACGCAGCAGCTCGTTCAATACCTGCTGGGCGATCTGCCGGATGTCCAGGGAGTCCACAAAGGCGATAGCCTGCTCCGCCTCCTCCCGGGGAACATGGTAGCCCCCCAGGCTCAACAGCAAGAAGCAGTGCAGCTTCTGCTCCAGGGTCAGCGCTTCGTCGCATGCCCGGGCCATGTAGGAGCGCATGAGCCCGGAGGAGCCGATGTCCAGCCGATAGAAGTCCTCCTCGGTGAGCCCGGGAAAATAGGAGCCGAAAATCTGATGCAGCTCCTTGGCGGTCTGCCGGATGATGAACTCCAGAATCTTTGGCTGTGAATAGGCCACAATGTAAATTTCCCGCAGGTTCTCGTTCAGCTCCGTCAGGGTGAGCTGGATGGCGGTCTCGGCAGCGTAAACGTACACCGGGGGCAGATTCCCCACAGAAGCCCGGGCCATGTCAAACTGGCCGGAGAACATGAAGCCCACCAGCTCCATCAGCACCCCGTCCTTGGTTTGGAACAGGTTCTGAAAGCTGGAGTTGGAGGCGCCGCTCTGGTGCAGGATCTCGCTCATGGTAGTCTTTTTATAGCCCTTCTCCAAAAAGAGCCGGACACAGGTCTGCAAAATCCGATTCTTCGTGGGAAGACTCACTTCTGTATTCGCCAAAGGCAATCCTCCTTTCCCATTGGCTTATAAGCCAATGGCCTATAAGCCATATTATACCAGAAAGAAAGCGGAATGCAATAGGAAGAAATGTATTTTTCGCCAAGCGAGTTCAATGTACGAAGGAAGCTCCAGCGAGGGAAAGCACTGCTGAAACCAGAAAATAACCCTCAACAGTTACAGTGCGCAGGCAACAGGTCGAGGGTTATTTCTTTTTGGCTGTTGGATGGAGTGCAATATCCACTCTCAAAAAAACTGCCTTACCAGCAACCCGGTAAGGCAAGTTTTTTATAATTCCTTATACATGGCAGCGGCATCGTCCTTGCGGACGCTTTCTGCCACCTGCAAAACCTCCACTGCCACGGTGCGTCCGCCCATGGAGATTTCGATTTTGTCCCCCACCTTTACGTCATAGCTGGCCTTGGCGGGCCGCCCGTTGACGCTGATGCGGGCATTGTCGCAGGCCTCATTGGCCACGGTGCGGCGCTTGATGAGGCGGGAGACCTTCAGATATTTGTCCAGCCGCATGGGATTACTTGCTGACGGCGTCCTTCAGGGTCTTGCTGGCCTTGAAGGAAGGCACCTTGGAGGCGGCGATTTCCATGGCCTCGCCGGTGTGGGGGTTGCGGCCCATGCGGGCTTCCCGCTCCTTCACCTCGAAAATGCCGAAGCCGCTGACCTGCACCTTGTCACCCTGGGTCAGGGCGGCGGTGATGGCATCAATGGCGGCGTTCAGGGCCTTTTCGGCATCCTTCTTGGTCAGGCCGGAGCGCTCGGCGGCGGCGGCAATCAGTTCGGTTTTATTCATCATTGTTTCCTCTCTTCGTTTCAAAGTCAAATGGGACAAAACCGCCCATTTGCAATACAAAAATATTTAAGCTTCCCTAGATTAACATAATATGCGCCAAAAAGCAAGAGTTTTCTTTCAAAATTTATTTTTCTCAGTATCCGACAAATTGTTGTTTAGCGTGCAGATTTCCGCCCAGCCACTGTAGGGGAGGCTCTTAGCCTCCCGCCAGGTTTGTCAACTGAGTGTTAGGTTGAATGGTACAAATGTGGTAAACTGGTACGAATTCGCCCATCCTGGTTGGTAACTGAAAGCCTGTACCGCGCGGGAGGCTACGAGCCTCCCCTACAGTGGCTGGTGCAGCAAACAACAATTTACCGTTTTCAAAAAGGGTTTTGGAAAATCAGAGCTTCAGCAGCTTGGCAATTTTCTCACCCTTGGGCAGCAGCAGGCAGTCCTCTCTGGTGATGACCTTGAGCACCACGGCGGCGATCAGGTAGACCACCACGCCCACGCACACCGGCACCGCCGTCAGCAAAGCGCTGCTGGTAATGCCCATCATGTTCATATCCCACCAGCACAGCCACACCGCGCCGCCCATGATGAGGGCAGCCAGAAGGGGCCGGATCAGGTTTTTGACAATGTGGGGCGGATCCTCCACCAAAGAGCGGATGGAGAAGATGTTGAGAACGCAGATCACCACATAGCTGAGCAATGTGCCGATGGGGGTGCCCACGATGCCGATGGCGGGGTTGCCCGTGAGGACGTACACCACGATCAGCTTCAGAATGCCGCCCACCAGCATGTTCACCACCGGGCGGTTCACATTCCCGTGGGCCTGCATGATGGCGGTGGTCACCAGCACCAGGGCGTTGAACACAATGGAGATGCCCAGCACCGTCATCATCTGAGTGGACAAATCCAGAAGCTGTCCATGATAGCGCCCCAGCAGCGCAGTGATGGGCCGGGCCAGCACCGTCAGGCCCACAGCGCAGGGCATGGAGATGATGCCGGTGATGCGGATGGCGGATTCCTCGGTGAGCCGGGTCTGGCGGTATTTTTTCAGGGTGATCTGGGCAGTGATGGCGGGGATGATGCTGACGGTGATGGGGGTGATGAAGGCGCAGGGCATGTTGTAGATGGTCTGGGTCATCACATGGACACCCCGCATGATGTCCGCCGATTCCTGGCTCACCCCGGAGCGGAGCAGCTGACCCATATAGATTTTGCTGGACAGGGAGGTGATGATGGACAGGCAGGTGGAGCTGACGGTGATGGGGATGGCGATTTTCAGCAGCTCCCGGGCGGTTTCGCCGAAGGATTGGGGGGTATCCCCGGTTTCGGGGAGCACCCGGTAGCTCTTGCGGAACCGGCTCCACAGATACACCACCGACACCATGCAGCTGGCGGTCACGCCCAAAATCGCGCCGCCCGCCGCCAGGGGGATGCTGGCAGTGGCCTTCAAAAACAGCACGGCGGCCAGCATACCTACGATCAGCTTGGTCACCACCTCCAGCACCTGGGAAACGGCGGTGGGGATCATGTTGCTCTGGCCCTGGAAATAGCCCCGGTAGGCGCTCATGACGCAGATCAGCAGCACGCAGGGCCCCAAAAAGCCGATGGCGGCCCAGGCATCCGGCTGGTTCCAAAAGGCTGCCAGCTGGCGGCAGAATACCGTCATGAGAAGGCTTCCGCTGATGCCCAGGATCAGGAAAATCCTCCGGGCGGTGGCGTAAATCTGCCGTACCTGGCCGTAATGCTCCAGGCTGCTGGCCTGGGAGATCATCCGGCTCATGGCCACGGGCAGGCCGGCGGTGGAGATCATCAAAAGGATGTTGTAGATTTCATAAGCGGTGCTGAAATAGCCGAAGCCCTTTTCGCCGATGATGGCGTTCAGGGGCACCTTGTACAGCGCGCCGATCAGCTTGACAATGACCGTTGCCATGGCCAGCAGTGCGGTACCCTGCAGGAAATTTTGCTTCTTCTGGGCGTCAGACATGGTATCCTCCTCAGCTTTGAGCCGGACTGGGCGTTTCCTCTTTCTGGAAGAGCTTGGGAATGGCTTCCTCCGTCAGCTCCCGCACCACCTCACTCAGGTCGATGGTGGGGAATTTTCCGTTTTGGTAGAGAATCCTGCCTCTGACCATGGTCATGGCCACGTCTCCCCCCTTGGCGGAGAACACCAGGCCGTTTAGTACATTGTGGCAGGGCATCAGATGGGGGGCGGTGAAATCCACCAGGGCAATATCCGCGTCCATGCCCACCTGCAGCATGCCGCATTCCTTGCTTCTGCCCTGGGCCTGGGCGCCGCAGACCGTGGCCATCATCAGCGCCGCAGAGCTGGGCAGGGCCGAAGCGTCCTGCTTTTGGGCCCGGACGGAGAGGGACGCGCCCCGCATCACCTCGAACATGTCCAGATTCCCGGTCTCCACCGCGCCGTCGGTGCCCAGGGCCACGTTCATGCCCGCTTGCACGCAGTCCAAGATTTTGGTGCAGCCCATGCCGTTTTTGGCAGCGGCCAGAGGCAGGGCCACGGCGGTGACCTTTTTCTTTCCCAACAGCTTCTGCTCAAAGGGCTCCAAATAACCGCAGCCCGCGGCGGTGGCGGGGACATTGAAGAGGCCGTGGCAGTTTAACAGCTCTCCCGGGTTCATGCCCGTCCGATCCAGGCACCCTTCCACCTCACCGGGGGTCTGGGCCAGGTGGAGCTGAACCCCCAGGCCCTGCTCGCTGGCGTAGCCCAAAAGGCCCTCCCAGAGCTTGTAGTTGCTGGTGTACTCGGCGTAGATGCCGGCGTCAATTTTGATCCGGCCCTCGTCGAAGCCGTTCCACTTTTCCGTGATGCGCACCAGTTCCCGGCACTGCTCGTCGGTGTCGAAATCGAAGTCCTCGTTCTGGTCGATGAACCGATAGCTGGACAGCGCCAGATTGGCCTTGATGCCGGATTCCGCCACGGCTTTGGCGGTGGCATCGGGATAGTAGTACAGATCGGACACCGAGGTCACGCCGAAGCGCAGGCACTCCGCAATACTCAGCAGCGCCGCCGCCCGGGCGCAGCGGGAGTCCATCTTCGCTTCCTTTTTGAGCAGCTCTTCCAAGGCCTGCTGGTTGCTCAAATCGTCTGTCAGGCTCCGCAGCACCGAGGAAGCCAGATGGGTGTGACAGTTGATGAGGCCCGGAATGGCCACCATGCCGGTGCCGTCGATGACGGTCTTCGGAGGCTCCTTGGGAGCCGTTTTGCTCAAGGAGACGATTTTTCCCTGTTCAATGCCGATGTAGGCCCCAAAAATCACTTCCATTTTGGGGTTCATGGTCACCGCAGTGACATTCGCAATCAATGTATCCACAAGAATGTGTCCTTTCCGTTTTTTCGCCCTTGGCTCCCCCTTTGGGGGAGCCAAGAGCGTAGCGAGGCTGAGGGGGTGGTGTTGTTTCAGAGGAACCAAGTTGCAAAATGTTGGAACCCGATCGCATCCCTGTAACGTCACTCCCCCCTACCCCCCTCAGAGAGGGGGGCAAGCTTTGGTCAAAGCAATTCAAACAGCTCTTTCTTCTGTTCCAGCACCCGGTCAATGAGCTCGATATACTGCTCCGGGAATTTGGGGTTGTGGAAGCGCTGCAGCCGCCCGTCCGGCAGGTTGACCTTGTTCATGCCCCCGCCTCCCAGAGAGAGAATGGTGTGTATCTCCTCCATCATGTAGATGTTGTACAGGCAGTCCAGCCCGTCCCGGCTCCAGCCCACGTTTTCAAAGGAGCCGGACATGTACTTCTGGCGGTACAGGTAATAGGGCTTGTAGCCAAGGGCGGAGAGGGTCTCATTGGCGTAATGCACCATCTGGGTGACCTCCTGGGCCGTGGGCAGGCTCTGCCGCTTTTCAAACAGGTCGGCGCCCTTTTTCAGGGCCAGGGTGTGGACGGTGATGTTGGAGGGCCGCAGCGCCGCCACCGCATCCAAGCTGCGGCGGAAGCCCGCCACGGTGTCCTGGGGCAGACCGGCGATCAGGTCCATGTTGATGGCCTCAAAGCCCGCCGCCTCCGCCTGGTGATAGGCCCGGACAATGTCCGCTGCCTTATGGGGCCGCCCGCAGGCATGGAGCACGGCGTCCTCCATGGTCTGGGGGTTGATGCTCATGCGGTTCGCCCCGTGGTTATGGATGGCCCGAAGCTTTTCTTCATCCAGGGTGTCCGGCCTTCCTCCCTCCACGGTGTATTCCAGACAGTGGGACAAATCAAAGGCGGCGGCAATGGCATCCATCAGCCGTTCCAATTGGCCGGTGGAGAGGGTGGAGGGAGTGCCGCCCCCTATGTAAATGGTACGCACCCGGTGGCCGGATTTTTCCAGCAGGGTGCCGGTGACTTCAATTTCTTTCAAAAGGGCATTCAGGTAGGGCTCCAAAAGCTCCGTCTTTTTCCCCACCGTCCGGCTGACGAAGCTGCAATAGGTGCAGCGGGTGGGGCAGAAGGGAATTCCCACATACAGGGAGATGTCCCCCGGCTCCAACAGCCCCGCCGCCTTCACGGTGGATTCTGAGCAGTCAAGCGCCAGCTTCCGCCGCTGGGGGGTGACGAAGTACACATCCTTCAAAAGCGCTTCGGCGGATTTGGGGGTGCCGCCTTCCAAAAGGTGCTTGGTGGTGATTTTGGTGGGCCGGACTCCCGCCAGGGCGCCCCAGGCAGGCTGGGTGGGAAGGAGCTGAACCGCCGCCAGATAAATGCTCTGCTGCAGAACTCTGCGGCGCAGGCGGACGGTTTCCTCCCCGGTTTTCAGCCGCCGGATGGCCTGGGCGGTTTTCCCATCCAGGGTGATGGAAGCCCGGACGGTGATCCATACCGGCCCCCGGTGCAGGGAGGACACCGCCTCCAAGGGGGTATTCTCCGGGAACAGGGACAGCAGCAGCTGCTCCACGGCATAGCGGTCATCATGACCGGAAAGGGTCAGCTTCATAGGATGGCTCCTTTTATTGACCGAGATAGGGGTTGTGCTTCCGTTCCCATTCCAGGGTTGTCTCTTCTCCGTGGCCCGGAAGCACCCGGTAGTCCCCGGGGAGAGCGGCCAGTGTCTTCAAAGAGGAAGCAATCTGCTCCCAGCTGCCTCCGGGAAGATCCGTCCGGCCGCAGCTGCCCCGGAACAGGGTGTCCCCGGAGAGGATGGTATCCCCCGTCAGAAGACAGACGGAACCGGGCGTATGGCCGGGGGTGGGGAGAATCCGAAGGGTCAGCCCCGCCAGGTTCAATGTGCCGGAAGCGGGATAGGTGTGGGTGTAGAACAGCTTGCCGTTTGTGATCATGGGGGGCAGACTGAGATCGGCGGCGCTGATGTAGACATCGCAGTCCGTCTCGGCGGCAATGTCCCCCACCGCCCCCACATGGTCAAAATGCCCGTGGGTCAGCAGAATGGCCTCCGGCTCCAAATGCTTCTCCTGTAAAAACGCAAGAATCCGCCCGGCTTCATACCCCGGGTCGATGATGAGGCATTTGGAAGAAGCTTCCTGCCGGAGGATGTAGCAGTTGGTCATATAGTCGCCCAAAGTCAGCGTTGTGATTTCCATAGGGGATTCTCCTTTTTAGAATTGAATATGCCACTTGGGTCACGATTTGAGAAATGTTGCATGGATCGAAACCGCTCAATATTCGTTCGTTCCTGCGTAGTGTTACTTTCTTGTCGCCGAACAAGAAAGTAACCAAAGAAATCGGCTTAGGGGGAGGCGCTGAATGTCTCACTCCCGAAGCCAAAGCCGCCCTCCCCCTAAGAACCTCCTCCCGGCGCGCTTCTTTCGGAGTGCGCAGCTTACTTTCGGCTGGCTTTTGCCCCATTTATCTTATATCTTATATCTCATATCTCGTATCTTATATCTAATAATAACTTTTAAGTGTTACAGAGTAGTAGGGGCGAAAATCAGTGCCTGGGGGTATTCATCAGCTGGTCGGTATCCAGGATCAAGGTCACGGGGCCGTCGTTCACAGACGCCACCTTCATGTCCGCGCCGAAGCGGCCATGCTGAGGAGGATACCCAAGCTCTTCACAGACAGCCAGGAACTTTTCATAAAGTTCGTTCCCCAGCTCCGGCCCGGCGGCTTCCACAAAGCTGGGGCGGCGGCCCTTGCGGCAGTTGCCATAGAGGGTGAACTGGCTCACCACCAGCACCTGGCCCCCCACCTGTTCCAGACCTAAATTCATTTTTCCGTTTTCGTCCTCAAATATCCGCAGTCCCAGGGCCTTTTCCGCAAGGATGCGGCATTCCTTCTCCGTGTCCTCCGGGCCAACCCCCAGGAGGATCAGGAATCCCTGGCCGATGCTGCCCACCACTTCCCCGTCGATGGTGACGGAGGCGCTTTTCACTCTTGTTAAAACTGCTCTCATATCAATTCTGTCCTCTCCGGGAGCCGGTGACATCCCGGATGTTCAATAGCCGGTTGCGGATGACCTCCAGCTCCGCCACATTTTTAACTTCAAACCGAATCAGGCAGGTGCTTCTGCCTCCGGGCAGATCCTTGGCGGCCAGCTCCTTCACCCGCACCCGGGCAGTGGTGAGCACCGTGGCCACATCCAGCACCAAGCCATCCCGGGTCAGGCAGTCCAGCTCCAGGGTGGTCTCAAAGGGCTGCTCCTCCTGGGATGCCCAGCGCACCCGCACCCAGCGGGCAGCCTGCCGGGGGTCGTCCCGGTTCTGGGCATTGGGGCAGTCCGCCCGGTGGACGGAGACGCCGAAGCCCTTGGTGATGAAGCCCACAATGGAGTCCCCCGGCACCGGGGTGCAGCATTTGGCAAACTTGATCATGCAGGAATCGATGTCCTCCACGATGACCCCATTCACCGCGTGGCGGTTCTGCTTCACCGCCTCGGAATCCGGGTTTAAGCGCAGGGGGCTGACGTTCCGTTCGGCGCTCTGAGCCTTCACCGCCCGGGAAACATCGTCCCGGATACGGCCCACAGCCTTCACCGCAGTGAGACCGCCGTAGCCGATGGCGGCGTACATATCGTCCCAGCTGTCGAAGGCCAGCTTTTTCAGCAGATGGGGCTCCAATTCCTCATCGTTGAGGGCGGAAAGGGGCAGGCCCACCCGCTTCATCTCCGATTCAAAGGAGGCCTTGCCGTGGACGATGTTTTCCTCCCGCTTCTCCTTTTTGAACCACTGCTTGATTTTGGTGCGGGCCTGGTTGCTCTGGCAGATGTTCAGCCAGTCCCGGCTGGGGCCCTTGGCGGTTTTGGAGGTGATGACCTCCACAATGTCACCATTGGTCAAAGGGGTGTCGATGTTGGCAATGCGGTTATTCACCTTGGCCCCGATCATGGAGTTGCCCACCCCGGAATGGATGGCGTAGGCAAAGTCGATGGGGGTGGAGCCGGAGGGCAGGGAGACGATCCGGCCCTTGGGCGTGAAGACGAAGACCTCGTCGTCGAACATATCGATTTTCAGGGACTGGACGTATTCCTCCGCGTCCGCGTCCTGCTGGCTTTCCAGCAGACGGCGCACCCACTCGAAATCCTTCTCCGTGCCGGAGCCGGTGCCCTGCTTGTATTTCCAATGGGCGGCGATGCCGTACTCGGCGGTTTCGTGCATGTCCCAGGTACGAATCTGCACCTCAAAGGGGATGCCCTCGGAGCCGATGACGGTGGTGTGCAGGGACTGGTACATATTGGGCTTGGGGGTGGAGATGTAATCCTTGAACCGGCCGGGCACCAGGTTGAACAGGTCGTGGATGTGGCCCAGCACGTTATAGCAGTCCGGGATGGAGTTGACGATCACCCGGAAGGCATAGATGTCATAGAGCTGATCCATGGTCTTGTCCTGGGAGACCATCTTGCGGTAGATGGAATACACATGCTTGATGCGGCCATAGGTGGTGTTCTGGATGCCCATGGCGTTGAGCCGGTCGGTGATCTTAAACTGGATGGACTGCATGAAGGCCTGGTCCTTTTCCCGGTGGGCCTGGAGATAATTGGTGATTTCGGTGTATTCCTTCGGAGCCAGGTAGCGCAGGCTGGTGTCCTCCAGCTCCCATTTCATCTTCTGCATACCAAGCCGGTGGGCCAGGGGTGCGTAGACATCCATGGTCTCCTTGCACTTGATGATCTGCTTGGCGGGGGACTGATACTGCATGGTGCGCATGTTGTGGAGCCGGTCGGCGATTTTGATCAGCACCACCCGGATGTCCTTGCTCATGGCCATGAACATCTTGCGCAGATTCTCCATCTGGGCTTCCTCGGTGGAGGAAAAATTGGCCCGGGTCAGCTTGGTGACGCCCTCCACCAGCTCAGCAACGGTGGGGCCAAAGAGCTTTTCGATTTCCTCGTGGGAGGCATCAGTGTCCTCGATGCAGTCGTGGAGCAGGGCACCCAGAATGGCATCCATGTCCAGACCCATCTCCACCACGATTTCCGCCACGGCCAGGGGGTGGATGATGTAGGGGGAGCCGTCCTTGCGCTTCTGCTGGCGGTGCTTGTCGTCGGCATAGTGGACGGCCTTATCGATAAGATCCATGTCCGCGGTGGGCATTCTCCGTGCAATGGCGGCACACATGGAGTCATAATGTTCTTCAAAGGTTTCCAAAGTCAATCAACTCTCTTTCGATCTGGGGGCAATCCCCTTCCTGCGCGGCGAACGTAATATGCCAATCAGCTTGACTGGGATTGACAAATTGTTGTTTAACGCACCCTTGCCCTCCCCTCTGGGGAGGGTGGCCGAGCGCCAGCGAGGTCGGGAGAGGTGTCGTCGGTTAAGGCGTACCAGCAACCAACGTTTGACACCCCCTCAGCCCCAGTGTGCGCACTGGGGCAGCTCCCCCCAGAGGGGGAGCCAAGGGTGCTCTGCAAACAACAATTTGCCGTTTTGCTGCGTGAAATGGATTTGGGCGTAACGTGAAATCATTATGGATTCATCCAATGCAGCAGCAGCTGCATGGTGGCGCTCTGGTTCAAATCCGCCTTTTTAGGGCCGGGGGTCAGGCGGATGGTGATGTACTTGTGCATGCGCTGCTGCTGCAAAAGGCCCACATCCCGGAAAATGTCCAGGCAGGTCATGAGCTGCTCCAATTCCAGGGGCTTTCCCGACCAGCGGACGATTTTCCGGCAAAGGCACACCGGGGACTCCTGAATGGCGCTGCCCTGCACCGAGGCCAGATACCGCCACACCGTTGCCAGCATGGCCCGGCTGGGGGTCAGCAGCTTTGCCCCCTCTGGGGTGAGGCTGCCGTCCAGCAATGCCCGGTAGTGGGCGGTCTGGGTGCCGCAGGGAGCCGCACAGCTGGGGCGGATATCCACCACATTCAGCTGCAGCAGCCGCTCTCCCTGGAAGGTGTTGATCTGGGGCAGGAAGGCCACGTCCACCACTTCCCCAGGGCGCAGGTTCACGGTGTCGGTGTTCACGGAAAAATAGATGGCGTTGAAAATCTGCCGTTCCTTCCGCAGCCGCAGCCGCATATGCTTGCCGCTGCCCACCATGGTAATCCGCTCCACCGTCAGGCCGGGAAGCATCAGCACCGGCTTGGGGCAGCCGCTGCCGGTGGGCTCCAAAATTTCCAGAGCGTCGAACTCTGCCAGGGTCATCAGCTCCGGGGGGGCCACGCAGTCAATGTCCAGACTGGTGCGCAGGGTCTCGCCGGAAAAATACTCCGCCGCCAGAGCGGAAATCTGCCTGCGGAATTCCGGGATGTTGCTCCGGGTGATGGTAAAGCCCGCCGCCAGCTCATGGCCGCCGTAGCTCTCCAAAAGCTCCGACAGGGCGGTGAGGGAGGCAAACAGGTTGAAGCCCCCATGGCTGCGGGAGCTGGCCTTGCCGTGCTCCCCATCCAGACAGATGAGGAAGGTGGGGCAGGCGTATTCCTCTGCGATCCGGCTGGCCACGATGCCCACCACGCCCTGGTGCCAGCCCTCATCCGCCAGCACAATGGCATCGGGCACCTGGCCCTGGGGCAGCATGGAGATGGCCTGCCGGTAGATTTCCGATTCGATTTGCTGGCGCTGGCGATTCAGCTCGCACAGCCCCTTTGCCACCTGGTTGGCCCGCTGGGGGTCGTGGGTCATGAACAAATCCACCGCCAGGTCGATCTGGCCCATCCGTCCGGCGGCATTGATCCGGGGAGCCAGCATAAAGCCAATGGAGGAGGCGTTGAGGGAGGCGGGGTCACAGCCGGACTCCTTCATCAGCGCCGCCAGCCCGGGCCGGGTGGTATGACGCAGGGCCTCCAAACCCCGGGAGACAAACACTCGGTTCTCCCCCACCAGGGGGATCACATCCGCCACGGTGCCCAGGCACACCATATCCGCGTACTCCGTCAGCATCCGCTCCGTGTCGCCGCTGAGGGCGCAGACCAGCTTGAAGGCCAGGGCCACGCCGGAAAGACAGCGGTGGGGATAGGTGTCATCAGGCTTGTGGGGGTCCACAATGGCCACCGCCCGGGGGAGCCTGTCCTTGCATTCGTGGTGGTCGGTAATCACCAGCTCCATGCCAAGCTGCTGGCAAAGCTCCGCCTCCTCCACGGCGGTGATGCCGCAGTCCACGGTGACAATGAGCTTCACCCCCTGGTCATGGAGGCTGTGGATGGCGATGGGGTTCAGGCCGTAGCCCTCCTCCAGCCTGCCGGGGATGTAGCTGATGCAGTCCGCCCCGCAGCTTCGCAGGAAATCCGTCAGCAGGCAGGTGGCGGTGATGCCGTCCACATCATAGTCGCCGAAGACAGCAATTTTTTCCTTGGCCTCAATGGCACAGCCCACCCGTCCGGCGGCCACGTCCATCTCCGTCAGCAAGAAAGGTGATGGCAGGTCACAATTGCAGTCCAGAGCCTCATGGGCTGCCTGGGGGTCGGTGATGCCCCGGGCCGCCAGAACCCGGGCCGCCAGCTCCGGGTAGCCCCCCCGGCGCAGATTGTCCACCGCCTGGGGGTTCGGTTTCGATACATTCCAAATTCCATATTTCACAGCAATACACATCCAAAAAGCTTTTCCAGATATTATAACAAAAATAGTCGGGAAGCACAATACTTTTTTTCGTTATTGCTCTTTTTTGGTTTCTGGAAGCATGGAAATCACGGTAATGGCCAGCATGGGCATGAGGAACATCCCCAGAAGGCCCCACAGCCGGAAGCCGGTGTACAGGGCAATCAGCGTCACCAAGGGGTCAAGCCCCAGATGACGGCCCACCAGCCTGGGCTCCAACGTGGAGCGGGCCAGGGCGGTGACGGCATAGAGCCCCAGCAGCCCCAAAGCCCTGCCGCTGTCATGCTGCAGCAGGCACACCAGGCTCCAGGGCACCAGAATGGTGCCGGTGCCCAGAATGGGGAAGGCATCCACCGCCGCCACCGCCAAAGCCCACACCGGGGCATACTCCACCCGCAGCAGGAGAAAGCCCCCTGTCAGCAGCAGATAGGTGATGCCCAGGAGCTTCACCTGGGCGATGAGCCACTGACCAGCGGTGGCTTTCAGCTTCTTCAAAAAGGCGATGGCGGCATCGAACCTTCCCTGGGGCACATGATTCTGGAGCCAGCAGCGAATCCGGGGCAGCTCCGCCGAAATCAGGAAGGCGGAGAGCACCGCCGTGCCCACCCCCAGGGCGCTGTCCGGCAGATGGCTGAGTAAATTCCCCGCCAAGGACAGAGCGTACCCGGTGAACCGATCCAGCAGCTCCGCGCCGCCGGAAAAGAACTGGGCCACATTGCGCTGCAGCACCGTCCGCACCCCGGGGGAGGTTCGCTGGGCCAGCTCCAAAAGCCAGGCCTGCAGGGAGTCCAGCCCTGCTCTCACCGTGAGCTCCATCTGGGGCAGAATCCCCGCCAGTGCCCGCAGCTGCCGCAGCAGCAGCCCCAGCAGCAGCGTTAAAAGGGTGCACAGCACGGCAAACACCGCCCCCACCCCGATCCCCGCCGCCGCCGACCGGGGAAACCGCAGCCGCCTGGAGAGGAATTTCACCCCCGGCTCCGCGGCCAGGGCCAGTCCCCCGCCCAGCAAAAAGGGCATGGACACCGGCAGCAAATACCGCACCCCCACCCAGGCCGCCGCCACCGCCAGGGCGAGAAGAAACATTTTTCTCATTTTCAGCTGCATGACCTTCCTCCTTTCCCCTGGTGGGGCAGCTTCGCAATGTTCAGCAGGAAATAGTTGTTTGTTATACCAACATCTAGTCTTTATAGTGTGGACTCAAGAGTTTGAGAATGTTTCATGGAACAAGACCGCTCAATATCCGTTACAGCCTCCGGCGGGGTACTTTCTTGTCACCGAACAAGAAAGTACCCAAAGAAGTCGGCTTAGGGGGAGGCGCTGAGTGTCGCACTCCCGACGCCAAAGCCGCCCTCCCCCTAAGAACCTCCTCCCGGCGCGCTTCTTTCCGGGTGCGCAGCTTTCTTTCGGCTTGCTTTTGCCTCATTTATCTTATATCTCATATCTCATATCTTATATCTTAATATCTCTGCCACATCAGTTTTTGAGTTTCCAGCCTAATAGGGGTTGAAATTTCAAAAATATGTGTTAGAATACATAATATGAGAACGTGTGTGCGCGTGAGGCACACATCCGAACAACAGGAGGTCGCTTATGACATCAAAACCGCGGTATTATCTGGTGGAGGAGTCCGCCCTGCCGGAGGTATTTCTGAAGGTAGCAGAGACCAAACGTCTGCTTTCCACCGGCGAAGCGTCCACAGTCAACGAAGCCACCCGGATGACGGATATCAGCCGCAGCGCTTTTTATAAGTACCGCGATTCCGTCCTCCCCTTCCAAAACATGATGACCGGCCGGATCATCACCTTCCAGCTCCTGGTTCACGATGAGCCCGGCCGCCTGAGCGAGATTCTGGCCATCTTTGCCGAAGCCCAAGCCAACATCATGACCATCAATTCCATCGTTCCCACCAACGGCACCGCCGTCATCACCATCTCCGCCGCCACCATGGATCTGACCATCCCCATTGAAGAGCTGATGTCCCGGCTGAACGCCACCCGGGGCGTGATCAAGTCCGAAATCCTCGCCGGTTAAACCATATGGAATCTGCTGCCCCGCCTCCGGGGCAGCTTTTTTTGCTACACCTTTCGCCCCGGTTTGACATAGCATGGTGGCAGGAGGGATGAATATGCGGATGGTTTTGAAATTCGGGGGCTCCTCCCTGGCAAGTCCCCAGCACATCCACCACGCCGCCGGGCTTGCCGCGGCGCTGGCGAAAAAAGGAACCCAGGTGGTGGTTGTGGTATCCGCCCAGGGAGACACCACCGACGAGATGATTGAAAATGCCAAGGCCGTCTCCGCCAGCCGGTCTCAGCGGGAGATGGATGCCTACCTCTGCGCCGGGGAGCAGATGTCCGCCGCCCTGATGGCCATGGCACTGCAGCAGCAATGCGTTCCGGCGGTGAGCTTCACCGGCTTTCAGGCGGGAATCCAAACCGATGACTGCTTTGGCTGCGCCAGAATTCAATCGGTGAACCCGGAAAGAATTCAGGCAGCGCTGGAAGCCGGAAAAATCGCCGTGGTGGCGGGCTTTCAGGGCATTGACCGGGAAGGAAACCTGACCACCCTGGGCCGGGGCGGGTCGGACACCACGGCGGTAGCCCTGGCAGCGGCCCTGCATGCCCATGTCTGCCGGATTTACACCGATGTGGACGGCGTTTATGACCGGGACCCCCGGCAATATCCCAACGCCCGCCGGTACCGTTACATCTGCTACAACCGAATGCTCTCCATGGCCCGTCGGGGTGCTCAGGTACTCCACGACCGCTGCGTGGAGCTGGCCCGGGACAACCGCATCCGCCTGGAGGTACGCTCCACCTTCACCGACGCCCCCGGCACCATCGTGGGCAGGTGACTTATACATTCTAACCCCCCGGAAGAAATTCTATGCCCAAATTGGGAAGATTCTTCCGGGGGGATGGTTTGTATGGATGCGTTTCTGGTTGATTCAGCATGCAAACACAACACGCACGCCACTGTAGTAGCGTGTTAATCCCAAAACTATACGTTTTCGTAGGGCGGGGTCATGACCCCGCCGACCAGGTTCCGATGACCACCCCGGTACCATTCAACGGAAGCATTTCCGAATTGTCACGTTGCGGCGGGGTCATGACCCCGCCCTACAAAAGTTAAGTTTTAAGCTTAACTGCCTAGTAGGGGAGGCTCTCAGCCTCCCGCCAGGTAGGTAAACTGAGTGTTTGGTTGAACGGTACATACTGCAAATTATTTCGTTCAAAAGCTTTTCGTTTGTAGGAATTCGCCCAACCTGATTCGGCAGTGTAAGCTTGTACCGCGCGGGAGGCTGCGAGCCTCCCCTACAGTGGCTGGGCGAAAATCTGCACGACATACAACAATTTTTATGTATGACACCAATTCATCTGATAAACCCATTCCCGTCAATCGGCGGGGATGGGCTTTTCATTTCATAGAACGGTTCACAAATTATTTACGGAAAATACCATTTTGGGGCTTGCTTTTTCTCTCGGTGTGCGTTATTATATGTTAGCACTCAGGAAGTAAGAGTGCTAACGATGTAGATATTTGCAGTCCCCCAGGGATATGCAGTCTAAATAATGGTTTTTGGAGGAAAGAATTATGAAACTCAAGCCTATGGCAGACAACGTCCTGCTGAAGCAGCACGAGGCACAGGAGACCACCAGCTCCGGCATCATCCTGGCCAGCACCAACAAGGAAAAGCCCGCGATTTACGAGGTTGTTTCCGTTGGCCCCGGCACCAAGGACGTGACCATGACCGTTCAGCCCGGCGACCGGGTGGTGGTTGGCAAGTTCACCGGCAGCGATGTAACCATCGACAAGGTGGACTACAAGTTTGTCAAGCAGGATGATATCCTGGCTGTTGTTACCGACTAAGGAGGTTTTTCATTATGGCAAAGATGATTGTTTACGGCGAGGACGCCCGCAAGAAGCTGCAGTCCGGCATTGACCAGCTGGCCAATACCGTCAAGGTTACCATCGGCCCCAAGGGCAGAAACGTTGTCCTGGGCAAGAAGTACGGCGCTCCCCTGATCACCAACGACGGCGTGACCATCGCCAAGGAAGTGGAGCTGGAGGATGCCTTTGAGAACATGGGCGCTCAGCTCATCCGTGAGGTCGCCACCAAGACCAACGACGTTGCCGGCGACGGCACCACCACCGCCACTCTGCTGGCCCAGGCCATCACCCGTGAGGGCCTGAAGAACCTGTCCGCCGGCGCCAACCCCATGGTCATGCGCAAGGGCATCGAGAAGGCCGTTGCCGCCGCCGTGGAGGCCATCAAGGCCAATTCCGTGCCCGTCAACGGTTCTGAGGACATCGCCCGGGTCGGCACCGTTTCCTCCGGCGACGAGTCCATCGGCAAGCTGATTGCCGAGGCCATGGAGAAGGTGGGCACCGAGGGCATCATCACCATCGAAGAGAGCAAGACCGCTGAAACCGGCCTGGACGTGGTGGAAGGCATGCAGTTTGACCGGGGCTATATCTCCCCCTACATGGTCACCGACACCGACAAGATGGAGGCCGTGCTGGACGACGCCTACCTGCTGATCACCGA
>CAMCKD010000038.1 GCA_945875335.1 uncultured Clostridia bacterium
CACTCAATTTACCAACCTGGCGGGCGGCTGGTAGCCGCCCCTACGAATGGTTCGTAGCATAAACAACAATTTTTATGCGTTACAACCTACTAGGCGTTGCCGTTCATCGAACCGATTGGAAACCTGCAGCGGGTCAGCGGGGGTAAATTGTTGGAATATTTGTGTTCATCGCTCATTTCATCACTCATTTGCAGTTGATAAATGGGCGATGAAATGTTATGATTATGGCGAGGTGAAAGGCATGTATTCCAAAAAACCGCCCTTTGATATTACAACCGGGATTTTAGAGCAGGTAGCAGTCATTGCGGAGCTGGTAGGGCATGTGAACGCCACGGCAGGTCTGTCGGCAAACCCAATGCTGCGCCGCACCAACCGCATTCGGAGCATCTATTCCTCGCTGGCCATTGAGCAGAACACGCTGAATCTGGATCAGGTGACGGCAGTGGTGAACGGGAAACGGGTTCTTGCTCCCCCCAAGGACATTGCCGAGGTAAAAAATGCCTATGAGATCTATGAAATGCTGGACACTTTGGATCCCTACTCCATGGATGATCTTTTGGATGCTCATGCCGTCATGACCCGGGGGCTGGTGACGGAGTCCGGCTGCTTCCGCTCCCGCCCGGTGGGAGTGGTAGATGGACAGGGGAATATTCTGCATTTGGGCAGTCTGCCGGATTACATTCCGGGACTGATGCAGGAGCTTTTGACCTGGACCCGGGACAGTGACTGCCATATGCTCATCAAAAGCTGCGTGTTCCACTATGAGCTTGAGCTGATCCATCCCTTTGCCGACGGCAACGGACGCATCGGCCGCCTGTGGCACACGCTGCTGTTGACCCAATGGAAGCCCATCTTCGCCTGGCTCCCGGTGGAATCCATCATTCATGACCGGCAGGAGGAATACTACCGGGCCATCAACACCTCCAACCTGATGGCGGAATCCACCTGCTTTATCGAGTTTATGCTGTCCGCCATCCGCCAGGCGTTAGAGGAAGCCATTCAAACAGCCGAAGCCCCCGAAAACCCCCAGCAGCTTCGCTGGCATCGGATCGAGCAATATCTGCACCATCATGACAGCATCACCAATCAGGATGTATGCAGCATTCTGCAGGTATCCGCCTCCACCGCCAATCGGATTTTGTCCGCACTGGCAGGAGAAGGGAAGCTTCTGAAATTCCGAAAGGGAAAAAACTGGGCTTACAGACTCCCATGAAAAATCGCCGCCCCGCATTTGCAGCAGGGCGGCGAAGTGATTGATGGTGTGTATTATTCGGCAGTGCCGGTGAAGAGGCTTACAACCTCTGTGACGGACTGCACCAGGGCGGAGAATTCTTCCTCGCTCATGGCGGTGATTTCGGAGAAGTCAGGCGCGGTGAAGCTGTCGTCGCTGCGCAGGTTCAGGGTGGCAGTGCCGCCGAATTCCTGGCCGTTCACCTGATCAACGGTGAGGGAGAACAGATTTTCTTCTGTGACAAAGTAGCCGGAGATGGTGGAGGTAGTGCCCTCGGAGAACACGGCCAGCTGGAAGGTCTGTTCGGCCATATCCAGGGAGAGGGCAATGCTGGCAGACTCCACGTTATTCCCCTCGGAAACAGAGAGCTTGAAGGTCGTGGCGCTTTCGGAATCCTGGAGCATTTCAAACTGAATGGCGGGGCCCATCTGCCCATCGGCCAGCATTTCGGCCCGGAAGAAGTCCAGGGTCTCCGCAATGAGAATGTTGAAGCTCATGGTGGAGCCGTTCATCTGAATATCCATAGAGAGCTTTACGGGAGCCTCGGTGGCGCTGCTGAGGCTGGCGCCCACGGTAACCGCAAGGCCATTCTCGGCAATCTGAGCCCGAAGCTCTTCCATGATCTGGTCGCCTTCCTCCACCAGCTTGCGCACCATTTCGCTGCCGCTGTATTCCATGTACACACCAGAGGCGTTCATGGCATCCAGCATCGTAACCATGGCATCCTGGGCAGCGGGATCGGCCTGCAGGGTGGTGATCAGAGCCTCCACGAAGCCAAGGATGGCGTCGCCGTCGGCGGTGACCTTCATCTGGGTGGCATCAACGCTGCTGCCATTGATGATCTCCGTCACATTGGCGGATTCCATCACCAGGTTTTCAGCGGCCTTGGTCATGGGCTCCATCAGAGCCTCGTTCAGCACCGCGGCAGCATTGGTCAGCGCGGGGTTGCCGGTGATGTCCTGAATTTCATCGGGAATTTCCTCGGGGATTTCCAGGGTCAGCTCACCGCTGAACATTTCCATGATCTGAGAATAGGTTTCCTCGTCCAGGGCAAAGGCGGAGCCGGAATCCGGCGCAAAGATGGAGTTGGGCAGGTTGTCAGCCAGGGCAGGCAGGTCAAGACCGTAGCTGCCCCCCACCAGGTCGCTTTCCACGATGAAAGCCAGAGGGCTGAGGTAGATCGCATTGGTAAAAGCATCTCCCCCGGAGGTCATAACGGCGGAGATCATCAGCATGGCCTGCTCCACGTCCAGAGCAACCTTGCCGGAGACATTCATCTCTTCGGAGGAGATAAGCAGCTCCGCGGACAGAGCGCCGGACTCGGCGGAGGCGGGAACAGCCGCCAGAGAGAACACCAGGGCAAAGGCAACCGCCCAGGCAAAGACGCGGCTGAGGGCATTGGTGCGGGTTTTCATTTTTACATCCTTCCTTTTCTTGCATCATGGATTGCTTTTCCGTAAAAATTCGGAAAAAGCCATGCAAGTTCAATATCATTGTAGCAAAGTCAGTTTCAAAATTCAATAGAGAGATGAATTTTTATACTGCCAAATTCAGAAATTCCTGGGCGGTCATGATGGCGCTTTGGAGCACCTCCAGGATGCCGTCCTCACTCATGGTGATAAGATCCTGGAATTCCGGCAGGACGACGGGGTCGCTGCGCCGCAGGGTCAGGGAGTTGTCGTTCAGGGCCTGGCCGTTGGCGGTGTCGGCGGTGAGCAGGATGGTGTCGGGGGAGGTCTGGATGGTGCCGGTGAGCTCGTCCCGTTCCTCCCCGTTTTCCACGGTGAACACATAGGTCTCCTCCGCTTTGTTCCAGCGGAAGGTGATTTGCGAGGTGGTTTCCTCCCCCTGGGTTCTGCGGAAGCGGAGGGCAAAGGCGCTGTCGGAGTCCTCTTCCACGTTCAGCGCTAGGGTCAGGGGCTGGCCGTCCCGGAAAAGGGAAGCGGAGGCTTCCAGGGGCTTTTTGGATGCCTTGTCCACCCGATAGGTGAAGCTGACGGCGGCGCCGGCCTGGGTCAGGGCTTCCTCCAGCTGGGCGGTGGTCTTGTCCAAATCCTGGAAGAGCTGGGTCACGGTCTGCTGTCCGTCAGCCCCGTTCAGCTCCGGGGCTTCCAGGCTGTCGAGAATCTGGGCAAGGGCTGCCTTGGCCGCTTCGTCATCCTGGATTTCGGCAAGCAGCTGCCCCGCCAGCTTGGCAAGACCCTTGGCATCCAGGGAGACGGTGGTGTCCGTTGTTTTGACGGTCTGGCCCCCCACCGTCATCGTCCCCGGAGCCACCTTGGTGCTGGCGGACCTGAGCAGGCTGGAAACCAGAGCGCCGCCCGTGAAGAGAACCGTGGGGCCGTCTGCACCGCCGATGATGCCCAGGGAGGCATCCTGCTTCTTGCCGCTGCCCAGCACCGCGTCATAAAGGGGCTGATCCAGGGCCAGAACGCTGCCGGAATCCGGGGCAAACACGGAACCGGGCAGATTTTTATCAAGGTTTTTCAGGTCAATGCCGTAAACGCCGCCCAGCAGCAGGGTGTCCTGCAAAATAAAAGCATCCTCACTGGCAAAGAGCCCCAGCTGACTGCCGCCAAGCTGAGCCTGGAGGGCAAACACCTGATTTTTTACATCAATGCTGAGCCAATAGGTCTGGTCGCCCAGCTTCAGCTCCGCGGAGTAGGAGGGCTCCTCCTCCGCTTTTGCCGCCGCCCCGGGAAGCAGCGCGCAAATCAAAACAATCGCCAGCACCACCGAAAGGGGACGCTTGGCACGGCAAAGGAATTTCATGGAAATTCTCCTTTCATCGTCATTTTGTGGACTTTTGCCACAATCGGATTTTATCAAACCCGGCAGCCCAATGCAATAGACATTCTGTGAACATGGCCGGGCATCTTGATTTTTCTCCAGGGTTTGGGATATAATAGGTGAAAACGTCAATTCTAGGAAGGGAAAATGCCCCATGAAAAATGCCAACAAGGAAGCCTGCCACTGCAAAAATGTGACCTACGCCAAAATCCAGGCTGCCATCCGCCAGGGCGCGAAAACGCCGGAGGAGGTTCAGAAGCGCACCGGCTACGGCACCGGCTGCGGCCAGTGCAGGGAGTTCATCCAGTATCTGATTCAAGATATCCTGCGGGAGCAGGAATCATAAACGGGGTGCATACCGCAGTAAATTGTTGTTTGTGCGACGAAGCATCCGTAGGGGCGGCTACCAGCCGCCCGCGCAGTACAAGCTGAAAATCACAAGAAATGTCGGGCGAATTCGTACCAGTTTCCCACATTTGTGCCATTCAACCAAACACTCAGTTAACGAACCTGGCGGGCGGCTGGTAGCCGCCCCTACGAATGGCGTGTGCGCTAAACAACACTTTATGTCTTTCATAATATCAAAAAGCACCCCGTTTTGGGGTGCTTTTGTGGGAATCAATCCTCAAAAGTGAGGACATCCTTGTATTTTTCCTTGAACATGCCGTAAACGGCGTCCAGGATGGCCTCGTCCTCCACGGCCAGGTAGTTTTCGTTCTCGTCGTCCACGGGCTCTACTTCCAGAATGACGATCTGGGTCTCGGCCTCGTCGGCGGGCATGAGGATCAGGTATTCCTTGCCCTGATAGGTCAGGCAGTCCAGGTATTCAAAGTCCACGTCCTCGCCGTTTTCGTCGGTGAGGGTCAGGATGCTGGTTTCCTCCTCCTGCTCGGGGGTCAGTTCATTTTCCAGGTTTTCCATATGGGTCACACTCCTTGTTCTATGGTGATAAAGTGAATATTTTTTTCTATCCGGCAAAAATTATACCGTATTCCCAGGGAAAAAGCAAGGGAAAGTTCCAACCAGTTGGATTCTATAAAATTTTTCAAAAAAGGATTGCAAAAAAGTTTCCTCCATGATATAATGCTCCGTGTGTCCGACCAGGGGCGCGACGCACCAGCACATTGGGATGTCGCCAAGCGGTAAGGCACCAGACTTTGACTCTGGCATTCGTCGGTTCAAATCCGGCCATCCCAGCCATATCTGATCCGCTAGCTCAGTCGGCAGAGCAACTGCCTTTTAAGCAGTGGGTCCGGAGTTCGAATCTCCGGCGGGTCACCAAAAATCCCGAATGCGCAAGCGTTCGGGATTTTTGCATATACTGAACAAACCACCAGAGGGAGCCAACCGGCTCTCTCTTTGTGCATATCGGCTGTCCCAGCAGCGCGAAAAATTGTTGTTTGGTGGGTTGAACGTACCGGGTATCGATGCGCACCGGCCATGCCCCCCTTGTGTAAAGGGGGGTAGGGGGGATTGGGCAGTAGGCACTGACGATTTGCAGCCAGCTTCGGCGAATTCGTAGAAGCTGAAACAATGGGATAGTACCTCTTCGCATCGGCTTGTACAGATTTGCTGCCTGGTACTGCGAATCCCTCCCCTACCCCTCCCTTACAAGTAAGGGAGGGCATGCGCTCAGAAATTTACAGCCTGATACCGTATATCTGGGGGGCACCCCCTCAGCCTTCGGCAGCTCCCCCAGAGGGGGAGCCAAGGGTACTCTGCAAACAACAATTTTTATGTGTGACAACCATCCGCTGGGCTGGGAATTTTGGGGCTAGAAAAACCGGGAAAATCGTGGTATAATACTATAATATCTTCAACACTCCCCCGTTTGGGATCATATAGAAAGGATTGGAAAATCGAATATGGGCTTATCCTCTTCCTCCCCCTGGCTGAAATATTACGGGAATACCCCCGCTTCATTGGATTATCCCCATCTGACCATGTATCAGATGGTGGCCCAGGCGGCAAAACGGAACCCGGATCATGTCGCCTATGTGTTCATGGGCAAGAAGACCACCTATCAGGAATTCATGCAGCGCATCGAGGCCGCTGCCAAGGGCCTGTACAAAATGGGCATCCGCAAGGGTGACCGGGTGACCATCTGCATGGCCAACACGCCCCAGGCTCTGGACTGCTTTTATGCTCTGAACCGGATCGGGGCGGTGCCGAACATGATCCACCCCCTGTCCGCTGCCCAGGAAATTGCTTTTTACCTGAATTTCTCCAAATCCAAGGCCATTCTGACCCTGGATCAGTTCTACTACAAGGTGGCGGAAATCCTGCCCCAGCTGGAAAACCCCTGCCAGGTGCTGATTGCCAAGGTGGCGGACGAGCTGCCCGCGGCGCTGAGAGCGCTGTACCCCATGACCAAGGGGGCCCGGGCCATTAAGAAGCTGCCGAAGACCGGCTATACCCTGTGGTACAAAATGGTGGCGGCGGGCAAAACCCAGGTGCTCCCCGCCTACGACGGGAAATACGACGACTGCGGCGCCATCCTCTATTCCGGCGGCACCACCGGCACCACCAAGGGCATCCTGCTGTCCAACCTGAATTTCAACGCCCTGGCACTGCAGACCATCGCCGCCTCCGGGTTTACCATGGAGGAAATCTCCAATATGAAGATGCTCTCTGTGATGCCCGTGTTCCACGGCTTCGGCCTGGGCATCGGCATCCACACGCCCCTGGTTGCCGGCGGCACCTGCATCCTCATCCCCCAGTTCAATGTGAACACCTATGCCGAGGTGCTGGTGAAGCAGAAGCCCAACCTGATCCCCGGCGTGCCCACCCTGTTCGAGGCACTGCTCCGGGCGGAGAAGCTGGAGGGGGCGGATTTGAGCTTCCTGCGGGGCATCTTCTCCGGCGGCGACAGCCTGTCCCCGGAGCTGAAAAAGAAGGTGGACGCCTTCCTGAAGGCCCACGGCTGCTCGGAACAGATTCGGGAGGGCTACGGCACCACCGAATGCGTCACCGCCTCCTGCCTGACCCCCAAGGACTATGCCCGGGCGGGCTCCATCGGCGTGCCCTTCCCGGATACCTTCTATAAAATCGTGGAACCCGGCACCACCAACGAGGTGGAGCCCAACATCGAGGGCGAGATCTGTGTCTCCGGCCCCACCGTCATGATGGGCTATATGGATAACCCGGAGGAGACCGCCTCCACCCTGCGCCGCCACTACGACGGACGCATCTGGCTCCACACCGGCGACCTGGGCCACATGGATCAGGACGGCTTCGTGTACTTCCGCCAGCGGATGAAGCGGATGATCATCACCTCCGGCTACAATGTCTACCCCTCCCAGCTGGAAAACATCATCGACGGCCACGAGAAGGTGCTGCTGTCCTGCGTCATCGGCGTGAAGGACCCCTACCGGGTGCAGCGGGTGAAGGCCTATGTGGTGCCCATGCCCGGGGTGGAGCCCACCGAGGAATTAAAGGCGGAGCTGCTGGAATACTGCACCAAGCACATTGCCAAGTACGCCATGCCCCGGGAGATCGAGTTCCGCAAGGAGCTGCCCAAGACCCTGGTGGGCAAGGTGGCCTACCGGGTGTTGGAGGAGGAAGCCAACGCCGCGTTGGAGAAGGCCTGATGAAAAACCGCATCTGGGAGCTGGATGCCGCCCGGGGCCTGGCGCTGCTGGGGATGATCCTCATCCACTTTATGTATGACCTGGTGGATTTGTTCGGCGTGTTCTCCTGGCAGGAGCCGGAGTGGTGTGCGTTCATCAAAAACAACTGCGGCTTCGTCTTCCTGGTGATCTCCGGCGTCAGCGCCACCTTAGGAAGCCGCAGCCTCAAGCGGGGCATCCTGGTGTTCCTCTGCGGGCTGCTGTGCACCGCCGTCACCGCCGGGATGTACCTGCTGGGTGTGGCGGATGAGGGCATCATCATCTATTTTGGCGCCCTCCACTGCCTGGGTGTGTGCATGGTGCTGTGGCACTGGCTGCGCCGGCTGCCCGAATGGGGGATGGTCCTGCTGGGAGCAATCCTGACGGCGGCGGGACTGGTGCTGGAGCAGGTGTATCTGGATGTGAGCTGGATGCTGATTCCCTTTGGCTTCTGCCCGGATTGGTTCGGTTCTTCGGATTTTTTCCCTCTGCTTCCCAACCTGGGCTTCTTCCTGCTGGGGGCGGCGCTGGGACGCCGGCTCTACCGGGAGAAAAAGACCCGTCTGCCCCGGATTTCTCCCCAATGCCCTCCCATTTGGCTGCTGTGCGCCATGGGCAGGCATTCGCTCTGGATTTATCTGCTCCACCAGCCGGTGCTGGCGGGGATAACAATGGTGATCAACTGGATGGTTTCATAAAAGGAGGCATTGCCATGAGTAAAGAAAAAAAGCTGAGCCTGCTGCCGCCGGTCTTTCTGCTGCTGGGCCTGTTTGCCTGGTGGCTTCACGGCTGGATGATGGAGCATTTTGTGCAGGACCCGGTGTCCGGCCTGCTGCCCCGCAGGACTTGGCCGGAGATCCTGCTGCTGGTGCTCACCGGCTGCGTGATCGTGGGGGCGCTGCTGCTGACCCGCCGCACCAAAATGGGCCAGGGTAGCCCGGTGATCGGGGGAGCGAGCGATTTGTTTTTCGCCGCCGGAATTCTGACGCTGCTGCTGGAGCCCACCAAGGGACCCGCTGTTCTGGTGCTGATCTACAAAATCTTCGTGATCGCCGCCGCGGCCTCTCTGGCTGTTTCCGCCGTGATGCAGTTCATGAAGAAAAAGCCCTTCTTCCTGCTGACCCTCAGCCCCTGCGTGCTGTGCGTGCTGGTGCTGATGGAATACTACCAGTTTTTCAGTGAGGTGCCCCAGCTGATGAACTATCTGCTGGGCCTGGGGGCGGTGCTGACCCTTTCCCTGGGCGCCTACCATCGGATGGCCCGGGCGGCGGGACTGCCGGACAGACCCTACTACTTCGGCATCGGGCTGATGGCCGTCTACTTCTGCGCCGCCGCCTGCGCCCAGGGCATCTATGTCTGCTTCTTCTGCGGCGCTGCCGTGTGGATGGAGGCGGAGATGGCCCGGCTGCGTCCGGCGGAGGAATAAGCCGATGGTGCTGCCGGAGCAGATCGAAGCATGCCTCCGGGCGCTGGAGCAGGAGGGACACGCCGCCTATCTGGTTGGGGGCTGTGTGCGCGATGGCCTGATGGGCATTGCGCCCCAGGACTATGACCTGTGCACCGCCGCCCTGCCGGAGCAGACCGCCGCCATCTTTCGGCAGGTTCCCCAGGATTTGACCGGGGTGAAGCACGGCACTGTGAAGCTGCTGCTGCCCGGTCAGGCGGTGGAGATCACCACCTTCCGCCGGGAAGGAAGCTACCGGGACAACCGCCACCCGGACTGGGTGGAATTTGTGCCGGAGGTGGAAGCGGATTTGGCTCGGCGGGACTTCACCGTCAATGCCATCGCCTGGTCCCCCACTCGCGGCTATGCAGACCCCTTCGGAGGAAGGGAGGATATCAAAGCCGGAGTGCTTCGCTGCGTGGGGGAGCCGGAGCAGCGGTTCCGGGAGGACTCCCTGCGGATCCTGCGGGGCATTCGCTTTGCCGCCAGGTTCCATCTCCGGGTGGAGAAAGAAACCATGGCGGCCATGATTTCTCTGGCGCCGCTGATTCAGGGGCTGGCAAGGGAGCGGGTGTTTGAGGAGCTGTCCGGCTTTTTGCTGAAGGCGGATGCCGAGGATTTGCTGCGGTTCGCTCCCATTCTGGCCCAAGCCGTCCCGGAGCTGGCCCCCACCCTGGGCTTCCAGCAGCATTCGCCCCACCATGCCTACGATGTGTTCACCCACACCGCTCACGTCACCGGGGCCGTTCCCCCTGCATTGCCCCTGCGGTGGGCGGCGCTGCTCCACGATGTGGGAAAGGTGCCCTGCTTCACCCAGGATGAAAACGGACGGGGCCACTTCAAGGGCCACGCCCAGGTCAGCGCAAGGATGGCGGAGGGGGTGCTGGAGCGGCTGAGAGCCCCCGGAGCCCTGCGAGAGAGGGCGGTGTGGCTCATTGACCACCACATGACCGTGCTCCAGCCGGAGGAAACGCTGCTGCGCCGCAGTCTGTCCCGCTATGGCCGGGAGCGGTTGGAGCAGCTGCTCTGGCTCCAGGAGGCGGACATGAAGGGCAAGGGCACCAGCGAGCACGAAAACAGCGACCGCTACCCCCGTATCCGGGCGGTGTTGGAACGGCTGGAAGCGGAGGAGGGCCGCCTGACCCTCAAATCCCTGGCGGTCAACGGCAGCGACCTGATGGCCCTGGGCTGCACCGGCAGGCAAATCGGTGAAGGTCTGAACTGGCTGCTGGAACAGGTGCTGGACGGGAGCCTTCCCAACGAAAAAGCCGCCCTCCTGCAGGCAATCAAAAAATAAACGGAGCTTTCCAAAACCGGAAGGCTCCATTTTTTATTGTATCGAGTTAATAAGAAAACACTATGTTTTCGTAGGGCGGGGTTATGACCCCGCCGACCAGGTTGCGCATTTTGCCCTGGCACGATTCAACGGAAGTGCTTTCATCACGTTACGTTTCGGCGGGGTCATGACCCCGCCCTACGAAAAGTGCATTTTTAATTGTGACAAGATACTACAGTGGCGGTGTGAAAACTGTGCGTTACTGCGCCAGCAGCTTCTTTTCGACGTACTCAAAGCCCAAACGGGTGACGGTGTCGGCGAAGCGTTCACCGGCGATGCCCTCGTCCCGGAACAGGAGGATGGCCCGGTCGATGACCTCCAGCACCTCATCCATATCGGTGAAAATCTTGCTCAGGGGTCGGCCCATGGCGGTGCGCTTGCCCCAGCGGCCGCCGATGTAGATTTTGGCGCCCTCCACGAAGCTGTCGGTGACGTGGAAGGGGCACTTGTTGGCGCAGCGTCCGCAGTTGTTGCAGCCCTCCCAGTTCAGCTTGCCGTCCTGGACGTGGGCAACCTTGATGGGGCAGTTGGCCTCCACCTGGCATTTCTTGCAGCCCCGGCACTTTTCAAGGTCCCGCTGGAACACCCGCTGGCCCACGATGCCGATGTCGTTGAGGTCGGGCTTGACGCAGTTGTTGGGGCAGCCGCCCACGGCGATTTTGAATTTGTGGGGCAGCTTCGTGTCGTGGTAGCCCTCATAGAAGCGCTGATGAATCTTCTCGCTGAGGTCGTAGGTATCCAGCAGGCCGTACTGGCAGGTGGTGCCCTTGCAGGAGACCACGGGCCGCACCTTGGCCCCGGTGCCGCCGGTTTCCAGGCCGTTTTCCGCCAGGAAAGCAAAGAGGGCCTCCAGCTTGTCATAGGGAACGCCCTGAATCTCCTGGGTCAGCCGTGTGGTCATGGTGATGCTGCCGCTGCCGAATTTCTCGGAGGCTTCGGCAATCACCCGGGCCTCCTGGGCGGTGATCTTGCCGTTGCGGGTCAGCACCCGAACGTTGAAAATATCCTCATACCGCTTGTCCTTCAGGCAGCCCAGGGCCTTGACCCGCTTGACTTCCTCGGCGCTGATTTTTTCTTCTGTTTTCATAGAGGGCACTTCCTTTTTCTGATTTGTTTTTATTGTAGCAATGGAACCCCTGATTGTCAACGTCAGGTTCTGGGTTGAGCAGCAAAAGATGTATATAGCTGATTTGCGACGCACCATTCGTAGGGCGGGGTCATGACCCCGCCGACCAGGTTGCGCATTTCGCCCTGGTATCATTCAACGGAAGCGCTCAAATATTGTTACCAATCGGCGGGGTCATGACCCCGCCCTACGAACACTCAGTTAATGCACCACTTGTCTGCTTCAATCCGATCAATCAAATCCGGGCAACGCCGCTCTTTCGGGCGGCTTCGGCAACGGCCTTGGCAACGGCGGGGCCCACCCGCTTGTCGAAGGCGGCGGGGATGATGTAGTCGGCGCTGAGCTCCTCGTCGGAGACTAAGCTTGCCAGAGCGTTGGCGGCGGCCATCTTCATCTCCTCGTTGATGTCGGAGGCTCGGACATCGAAGGTGCCCCGGAAGATGCCGGGGAAGGCCAGCACGTTGTTGATCTGGTTGGGGTAGTCACTGCGGCCGGTGGAGACAACCTTGGCGCCGCCCTTTTTCGCGTCCTCGGGGAAAATCTCGGGGGTGGGGTTGGCGCAGGCGAAGACGATGGCATCCTTTGCCATGGTCTGCACCATTTCGGTGGTCAGGGTGCCGGGGGCGGAAACGCCGATGAACACATCCGCGCCGCGAATCACGTCGCAGAGCTTGCCGGTTTCCTTCTGACGGTTGGTGACCTGGGCCATTTCCTCCTTGATCCAGTTCAGACCCTCCCGCCCTTCATAGATGGCGCCGGTGCGGTCGGTCATGACGATGTTCTGGTAACCGGCGCTCAGCAGCAGCTTGACGATGGCAATGGCGGCAGCGCCCGCGCCGGAGGTGACGATCTTCACGTCCTCCTTCTTCTTGCCAACCACCTTCAGGGCGTTGGTCAGACCCGCCAGGGTGATGACAGCGGTGCCGTGCTGGTCGTCATGGAAGATGGGAATGTCGCATTTTTCCTTCAGCTTCCGCTCGATCTCAAAGCAGCGGGGGGCGGCGATATCCTCCAGATTGATGCCGCCAAAGGAGCCGGACATCAGATAAACGGCGTTGACGAACTCGTCCACATCCTTGGTCTTGACGCACAGGGGGAAGGCGTCCACATCGCCAAAGGCCTTAAAGAGGACGCACTTGCCCTCCATCACCGGCATACCCGCTTCGGGGCCGATGTCGCCCAGGCCCAGAACGGCGGAGCCATCGGTGATGACGGCGCACAGGTTGTGGCGGCGGGTCAGCTCATAGGATTTGTTCACATCCTTCTGGATCTCCAGGCAGGGCTGGGCAACACCGGGGGTGTAGGCCAGGGACAGATCCTCCTTCGTTTCCACGGGCACAACGGCCTTCACTTCAATTTTGCCCTTCCACTGGCCATGGAGCCGAAGGGATTCTTTTGCGTAATCCATAGAAAACCTCCTCTGAATCTCATTGAAATCATTTGACGCACAGAAATCTCGACGCGTATCCAGCCTATTATACATCTTTTTCCCTCAGATGAAAAGTATCATATTTCATGTTTTTTGGACTGACGGCAAATTGTTGGGCACCACAAAAATCTACCCAATCCACTGCGTTCTAACCCCGTAACATGGCCGTTGATTTTAACACATAGCACAAATTTTTCGTGTACTGAGAAAAGAAAAATTCAGTTCCCTCAAAAAGTTAAGAAAACACCGAATTTCGTTTGAAATCCGGTGTTTTTGCGGCAAAGAACCCCTTTACATCTTGTTACGCCCAAACACGCTTTGCAGGGTTTGGATGAGTTCTTCGATCTGAATCGGTTTGCTGAGGAAACCGTTCATACCTACGGTTATGGCTGCTTTGCGGTCTTCGTCGAATGCGTTGGCGGTCATCGCCAGAATCGGGATTCCCGAGCGCGCCGGATTATCCAGCATACGAATGCGGCGCGTTGCCTCGTAACCATCCATGATGGGCATCTGAATATCCATCAGGATTAAATCGTAATCACCAGGCTTGGAAGATGCGATCTTCTCCACGGCGATGGCGCCATTTTCCGCTGTATCGATATGGAAGCCGTACTCACCCAGAATCTCCAGGGCAATCTCACGATTCAACTCATTGTCCTCAACCAGCAGCAGGCGTTTGTTCTGAAAATCAAGGGCATCATTCCTGTGAGGAAGAATGTCGCCGCTTTCGGCTTGCTGCTGCCCGATGGCAGCGAGCAGTGTTTCCTGCAGGTCAGACATGAACATCGGTTTCGAGCAGAAAGCGGTCACACCGGCGTTTCTTGCCTCTTCCTCAATATCGGACCAGTCATAGGCAGTGAGGATGATGATCGGTGTATTATCACCAAGTCGGCGGATCTGCCTTGCAACCTCAATGCCGCTCATATCCGGCAGACGCCAGTCGATGATGTAGGCATGGAAAGCGTCACCCCGCTCGAAAGAGTTCTTTGCGCGGAGAACCGCTTCCTTGCCGTAGAGCGTCCACTCGGAACGCATTCCCACCTGTGTCAGCATCTTTGTGACGCTGTCGCAGGTGTTGTAATCATCATCCACCACAAGGGCCTTCAGTCCTTCCAGCTCTGCGATTTTCTCAACGGAGCGGTGTTCTGACTGGAGACGCAACGCCACACGGATGACAAACTCCGTGCCCTTATTCTGCTGTGTATGTACCTCAATGGTTCCGCCCATCATGTCGATGATGTTTTTAGAGATGGCCATACCCAGACCGGTACCCTGAATTCTGCTGACGGTGGAGGTGCGTTCGCGCTCAAAGGGTTCGAAGATTCTTTCGGCGAATTCCTGGCTCATGCCGATGCCGGTGTCCTTCACCCGGATTTCATACAGCCCTTTGCCCACCGGTGCGCCGGGAAGCTGGGCAACCCTGACAGACACCGTGCCGCCGGCAGGGGTAAACTTGATGGCATTGGACAGCAGGTTCAGCAGAACCTGATTCAGGCGGGTTTTGTCGCAATATACATCCTCATCGGTCACATCCATCACATCCATATACAGCTCCAGCTGCTTGGCGTGAATCTGACCGCTGATGATGGTTTTGATGTCATGCAGGATATCCGACAGGTTGGCTTCCGTCTCCTCCAGATTGATTTTTCCGCTCTCGATTCGGCTCATGTCCAGCACGTCATTGATGAGGCTGAGCAGGTGTTGGCTGGAGGACAGAATCTTGGAAAGATAATCTTTGACCTTTTCCTCATTTGAGGTGTTGGCAGAAGCAAGGGTGGCGAATCCGATGATTGCATTCATAGGAGTACGAATATCGTGAGACATATTGCTCAAGAATACCGATTTCGCTTTGGTCGCCTGTTCAGCCATATTCAATGCATTTTGCAGAACCTCGCGTCTTTCCTCTTCTTCCTTTTTAGCAGCGTCGATCACTCTGGAAGAGTAAACGAGACTACCCGGGTTGTCTTCATCATTTACCAATACTGCTTCTGCGGCAATCCAGTGCTTTTCACCGTTCAACTGGATAGAGAATTCCCGATACTCAAACTTGTGCTCTTGGCTGGCCAGTTTCCTTAGATTTGAAATACCAAAGCAGCGCTTATATTCTTCCCGATATTCCTCGTCAACAAGATCAGCAAACGAAGCAATGAGTTCTGAGAATTTAGAGGTATGGGCAATATTGTAGCCTTCATGTTGAATTTGCGAAATGATGTTATAGGAGTCCGATTCCAGATTTACACCCATTACAATGGTCTTTACTTCAGAGTTAGAGGCAATGATCATCCGCTTTTCCAGGCTATTCTCTTTTTCAATCCGTTTCTGATTTTGGCGTTCCCTGATAATAAGCAGCCCGATAAGAAATAAGAATCCAAATAAGATAAGCCCCGAGAGAATGAATGTTTGCCTCAGAATGTTTTGTGTCTGTTCGGTGATAAGATCCACCTGAACGACAGAAACCAACAGCCATGAAGTCGATTCAATCGGTGAAAAGCAGTACAGCTTATCCAGCCCGTTATATTTAAGTATTGCCCAGCCGGATCTGCCGTTTGCAACAAGCTCTTTCAATTCATTGATTGTGGCGTGGTCGTTTCCAGCTTCATCTTCAAAAATTGAAAACAGATTGTGAGAAGTCTTATTTCCGCTGGTTGTCACAGAACGGAATAAAATATCTCCCTGTCCGTCAATCATGTATGAGTGGCCGCGATCTTGGAAAAAGGAAACCGTAAAAGCGTCGTTCAAATCATTAACAGGGATCTCTCTAATGAAAGATCCGGTAACACCATCTTGGAATGTCAGCGTCTGCGTTAGTGCAATTACGCGTTTGCCACTGTTGCTGCTAATGAACGGGGGTACAATATTTATTTTTGTGTCTGCAACATTCGGAAGTGCCTCGGTGAAACTGTTTTTTGCCGGATAGGTTGTTTCTCCCACTACCAGCGTTACCGAATACTCCTTAGAATCAAATCCATCCAATAAGAAGCCTATCGTATCAATGTCTGAGGAAGTAAGGCTTTCCAACGCGTTGCCCTGTACTTGCAAACTGCGCTTTTCTGCGTTTATCTTACCGGTGATCATATCGGTGGCACGGTCAGTATTCTCAATAATTGTAGAGAGAGAACTGTTCCACAATTCGGTCCTGACATCATTTACAAAGTACAGGCCATACAGCAGAACAGCAATCAACAGAAACAAACCGATGGCAACTATTAGCGAATAACCTGTTCTTTTTCTTTTCTCCTTCACCATTAGCTGCCTCCCAAAATTAGTTTCCAGTCAGATACTTCTGAATACTGTTATCAATCTCATTGACCACAGCTGCCATGTCAGTTCCCTTCAGCAGGGACTGGCTTGCGTCTTTCGTTACATCCCAAATAGGAAGATTCAATCTTGAATCCGTTCCGATGACCACGCGACCTTCTTCAAAACACTCCACAACGGGGTGGATTTCCTTGATAGAGGATTCTTTTCCGTTCTTCAGCGGGGAGATGGAACACTGGTCATCACAGAATGCTTGTAGGTTTTCTGCCTGCGTAAAATACTCCACAAACAGTTTTGCTTCTTCGATATGCTTGCTGTCTGCATTTACAGAAAGACGCACATCAGGGTTAATTACGATCAAAGAACCGTCTTCCAGCACAGGCAGCGGATGAACTTCATAATTAAATGTTGCACCAAAGTCATTCTTCACGCGATTAGATGCCCATGCACCGGTCAACATGAACGGATTTTCACCTTTTGCAAAAGCCTCCAGGTCGCCGGAAGTCTTTTTCGTTTCCAGCGCAACTGGCGCATCTACATATCCTTTCTGAATGAGCCCTTCAACGACAGCAAGTCCATCGTCAAGGCTTTCACCCAAGCCGATTTTTTCGGAATTCAAATCAGCAAACAACTGTCCTTCCGTGCCGCTCTGGTATTCATCAAAATAAGAGACACCGATTGCCATTGTCTTGAGTGAGATATCATTGTTCGCAACGATGGGAGTGATTCCTTTTCCAAGGAAGTAATCACAAACAGCTTCAAACTCCTTAATGTTTGTAGGAACACTCTGATTGTGCTCTTTCAGCATGTCCATATTACAATACAAACCGAAGGAAGAAACCGTTGTCGGGAGCCAGAAAATGCCGTCCTCCGATACAAACTGGCTCTTCTGATCATCTGTATAGCTGTCAATGGTTGATAAGCCCGTCAAGTCAGCTACCTGTCCCTTCGCATGAAACTCCAACATGGTATCATGATTGACCATGAAAATATCGTCGCCGGTGCCGTTCTCCATACGCTTATTCAGTGTATCGTAGTAGTCGGTTCCTTTGATGGACTCGTATGTAATAACAATATTGGGGTGATCCTTCATGAAAGAACTCATGATGCTTTCAATAACATGAACATTGCTTTCATCTGCTTTGTTACCAAAGAAGGTGAGGGTAACCTGCTCCTTATGTTCTTCTCCGACTGTTTGCACCTTATTTCCTGAATTAGAAGCGCAGCCCACCAGGCAGCTCATCAACATAGCCATAGCCAATATCCCAATACCAATCTTTTTTCTTAACGCCACTTTTCTTTCCTCCATTGCTTAATTACTTCTGAATCCATGTGCAATAATCCATATTACAGTATATCACACCTCTACAGAAAATCAAGATATGAACAATCTTGAGTTTCGGTATATTGAATCCCTCAAAGTTATCCACAGTTCAAAAACCCACCAAACAAGAAAAAAGATGACAAAAAAAGGAAGAAATTCGCTCGATTTCGTGATATAATTGAATCACCACAAAACAACAAACCAAACAAAAAGGAGCGAACCCTTGTGTAATTTCGTAGAGGTATTATTCAGCACGGGAAGCGGCCCACGGTGACCCAGCGTTTGAGAGTTGTGTAATTCCGCCCAGATAACGGTAGCCTCAGCATACATTCCGGTGATACACCAAAATTGCAGTACCACCCATGCTCTTCTCCGCAGAAAATCATAACTGTTAGAAACGTGTTAGAATCCCAAACGTCATACTAAGAAAACCCAACAAAAGGCATAGCAAACCCCCGAAATCAGGACGATTTCGGGGGTAATTTGGTTGCGGAGGCAGGACTCGAACCTACGACCTCCGGGTTATGAGCCCGACGAGCTTCCAACTGCTCTACTCCGCGATATTGAGGGGGGTGCTGAATTCTTGGGTATTATAGCACGGGAAGGGGGGTTTGTCAACTGTTTTTATGAAGTCTTTTGACGACGGGATTCGACGGGAAGAAATGTG
>CAMCKD010000039.1 GCA_945875335.1 uncultured Clostridia bacterium
GACCTACACCATCGAGTTCTTCATGGGCTCCCCCGACGACAACAACGCTCTGCTGCTGTACACCGGCCTGATGAAGGTTCTGCAGCCCTACCTGGACAACGGCACTCTGATCTGCAAGACCGGCCGTACCTCCTTCGAGGACACCTGCATCCTGCGTTGGTCCCAGGAGACCGCCCAGCAGTGGTGCGAGAACTACCTGGCTGCTGAGTACGCCGACGAGGATCTGGACATCTGCGCCACCGCGTTCGACGGCTTCGCTTACGGCTGCCGTTCCGCTCTGGAAGGCGCTGGCTACACCGAGGCCAACTGGCCCCTGATCACTGGCCAGGACGCTGAGCTGATGGCCTCCAAGAACATCATCTCCGGCAAGCAGACCATGTCCATCTACAAGGACACCCGCCTGCTGGCTGAGAAGTGCGTGACCATGGTCAACGCCGTTCTGACCGGCTCCGAGCCCGAAATCAACGACACCACCACCTACGACAACCATGTGATCGTTGTTCCCTCCTACCTGTGCACCCCCGTTGCTGTTGACGTCAACAACTACGAGGAGCTGCTGATTGGCGGCGGCTACTACACTGCTGAGCAGCTGGCTGGCTAATCCCTTTTCCATTCCTCAACCGGAGGCGGCGGCTTAGCCGCCGCCTCTTTCGTTGCGGAGTAAACCAAAAAACGCCGGTTCGAGGGAAGAGCATTTGCTTTTGCGAGTTCTCTTCCCCCGAACCGACAATCTGGCACGAAGGAGTTGAAAGAATGTCAGAATACATTTTGGAAATGAACCACATCACCAAGGAATTCTCCGGCGTGAAGGCGCTGGACGACGTAAACCTGCAGGTGAAGCAGGGCGAGATCATGGCCATCTGCGGCGAAAACGGCGCGGGCAAATCCACCCTGATGAATGTCCTGTCCGGCGTTTATCCCTTTGGTGAGTATACCGGTGACATTGTTTATAAGGGCGAAACCTGCAAATTCCGCAACATCCGTGAAAGCGAGGCCAAGGGCATCGTTATCATCCATCAGGAGCTGGCCCTCAGCCCCTATCTGTCCGTGGCGGAGAATGTGTTCATCGGCAACGAGCGGCTGAAGACCCGGGGCGTCATCGATTGGACGGCTACCAAGCGGGAGGCCAAGAACCTGCTGGCCCGGGTTGGCCTGGGGGACGAGAATGTGGATGTCCCCGTCAACACCCTGGGCGTGGGCAAGCAGCAGCTGATTGAAATTGCCAAGGCTCTGGGCAAGAATGCCAACCTGCTGATTCTGGACGAGCCCACCGCCGCTCTGAATGACCGGGAGTCTGCCCAGCTGCTGGAGCTGATGCTGCAGCTCAAGGCCCAGGGCATCACCTGCATCATCATCTCCCACAAGCTGAACGAAATCAGCTATGTAGCCGATTCCATCACCATCATCCGGGACGGCAAGACCATCGAAACCCTGCACAAGGGCGTGGATGATTTCTCCGAAGAGCAGATCATCAAGGGCATGGTGGGCCGGGAACTGACCAACCGCTACCCCAAGCGGGAGGGCTGCCCCATCGGTGATGTGATCTTTGAGGTGAAGGATTGGAATGTGTGCCATCCCGACGACGGCGACCGCCAGGTTTTGAAGGACGTGAACATCCAGGTTCGCGCCGGTGAGGTGGTGGGCCTGGCCGGTCTGATGGGCGCCGGACGCACCGAGCTGGCCATGAGCATTTTCGGCCACAGCTACGGCCAGAAGATCACCGGCACCGTGAAGATCAACGGCCAGGAGGTCAAGCTGGATTCCGTCCAGAAGGCCATCGACCATCATCTGGCCTATGTGTCCGAAGACCGGAAGACCTATGGCCTGGTGCTCATTGACAGCATCAAATTCAACATGACCCTGTCCGCTTTGAAGAACTTCTTCTCCAAAAAGGGCGTGGTGGACGACAGCCTGGAAACCGTCCGTTCCGAGGAATACCGCAAGCGCATCAATGTGAAGACCAACTCCATTGAGCAGACCGTGGGCTCCCTCTCCGGCGGCAACCAGCAGAAGGTGGTTCTGGCCAAGTGGATGCTCACCGAGCCGGATGTGCTGATTCTGGACGAGCCCACCCGAGGCATCGACGTGGGCGCAAAGTACGAAATCTACTGCGTCATCAATGAGCTGGCAAAGGCGGGCAAGGCCGTCATCGTCATCTCCTCCGAAATGCCCGAAATCATCGGCACCTGCGACCGAACCTACGTCATCAACGAGGGTGAAATCGCAGGCGAGCTGAAGGGCGATGAAATTACCCAGGAAGCCATCATGGCATGCATCATGGCCCACAACAGAAAAGGAGAGGTATCATGAGTAAAGTTGAAACCAAGGAAACGGCTGGCGCGCAGACCCTGAAAAAGCCCCAGCTGAATATGAAGCAGTACGGCATGGTGATCATGCTGATCGTGGTGTATGTGTTCTTCGCCATCCTCACCGGCGGCAAGAACATGACCCCCATGAACATCAACAACCTGATTATGCAGAACGGCTACGTGGTCATTCTGGCCGTTGGTATGCTGCTGTGCGTTCTGACCGGCAACGTTGACCTGGGCGTTGGTTCCGTGGTCGCTGCCTGCGGCGCTGTTGCGGGCACCCTGCTGATGGACTTCGGTGTCAGCGCTCCCGTGGCCATGCTGGGCGCTCTGGCTGTGGGCGCTGCCTTCGGCGTGTTTGTCGGCTTCTTCGTGTCCAAGCTGGAGATTCCTCCCTTTATCGTCACCCTGGCCACCATGCTCATGGGCCGCGGCCTTTGCTACGTCATTCTGAAGGCCCAGACCAAGGGCCCCCTGCCCGCCTCCTACAACTGGATCGGCACCGGCTTCCTGCCCACCATTCGCATCATGACCGACAACCCCGACCTGAATAAGGGCAAGGGCATCGACCTGATCTGCCTGGTGGTGGGTGCTGTGATCTGCGCCCTCATTATCCTGGCAGAGATCAAGAGCCAGCACACCGCCAAGAAGCACAATCTTCCCACCATCCCCCTGTGGCAGACCGTTGCCAAGGACGCGGTGATCCTGTTCATCGTTGGCTTCTTCTTCTGGAAGCTGGCCAACTACAATGGCATCCCCGTGGTTCTGATCCTCATGGCTGCCCTGGTCGGCATCTACCATTTCATCACCACCAAGACCGTGGCTGGCCGTCAGGTCTATGCCATGGGCGGCAACGCCAAGGCGGCCCGGCTCTCCGGCATCAACACCAAGAAGGTGTTCTTCTGGGTCTACGCCAACATGGGTCTGCTGGCTGCGGTAGCCGGTATCGTCCTGTCCGCCCGGAACCAGTCCGCTACCCCCAAGGCCGGTGACGGCTTTGAGATGGACGCCATCGCCTCCTGCTACATCGGCGGCGCTGCCACCTCCGGCGGTGTGGGCACCATCATCGGCGCGGTGGTTGGCGCATTCATCATGGGCATCCTGAACAACGGCATGTCCCTGGCGGGCTACGACACCAACGTGCAGAAGATCGTCAAGGGCTGCGTCCTGCTGGGCGCCGTCACCTTCGACCTGCTGAGCAAGCGGAAGAAGCGCTGATGAACGGCAGCAAACCACCTCAGGCATCCCTGCTGCTGCGGCTGCTGGGCGGTGGATATCTGGTGTATCTGGCCTATGACCTGATGAAGAGCAGCCAAGGCGATTGGAAGTTCATCGCCGCCGCGGTTCTGTTCGCTCTGGTGGGCGGGGCGCTGTTCCTGCACTCCCTGCTGACCCTGGTAAAAAGCGACTATTTCCGAAATACGCCCCCGCCCGAAAACGGGGAAGAATCCCAAGAGGAATGATCCGTCCCACAGCCTCCCAACCCGGGAGGCTGTGCTTTTTCCCTACTACGGTGGCGGGGCGGGTTGTTGCAAAATGCCGGAAAAGGGGCGGGATATTGGCCAAAAATTTACGGTGATATTCCACAAAAATATTGCTTTTCTTTTGGCAATGTGCTATATTTTATTGTTGAGAGTAAGAAATCTAACCTAAAAGGAGAGCAATTTATGGCATCTCAGGATAAAATCAGAAATATTGCAATCATCGCCCACGTTGACCACGGCAAGACCACCCTGGTGGACGAAATGCTGAAGCAGGGCGGTATTTACCGGGAGAACCAGGCCACCGTGGAGCGGGTGATGGACTCCGGCGATTTGGAGCGGGAGCGGGGCATCACCATTCTGGCGAAGAATACCTCCGTCCGCTATAAGGACTATAAAATCAACATCGTGGATACCCCGGGCCATGCCGATTTCGGCGGTGAGGTGGAGCGGATCCTGAAAATGGTCAACGGCGTCATCCTGTTGGTGGACGCCGCCGAGGGCCCCATGCCCCAGACCCGCTTTGTGCTGCAGAAGGCTTTGGAGCTGGGCCACAAGGTCATCGTGGCAGTGAACAAGGTGGACAAGCCCGATGCCCGGGTTCATGAGGTGATGGACGAGGTGCTGGAGCTGCTGCTGGATCTGGACGCCACCGACGAGCAGTTCAACAGCCCCACCGTCTTCTGCTCCGGCCGTCAGGGCACCGCTTCCTATGGCCCCGACGAGCAGGGCACCGACTTGACCCCCCTGTTTGAGACCATTGTCAACTATATCGATGCCCCCCAGGGTGACGAGAACGCGCCGCTGCAGCTGCTGGTTTCCTCCATCGACTACAACGATTATGTGGGCCGCATCGCTGTGGGCCGGGTGGAGCGGGGCTCCATCAAGGTCAACCAGGAGGTCACCATCTGTGACTTCCATGACCCCGAAATGAAAACCAAGGGCAAGGTGGTGGCCCTGTACGAATTCGACGGCCTGGGCAAGAATCCCATCCAGGAGGCCAAGGCAGGCGAAATTGTGGCCCTCTCCGGCATGGCGGATATCACCATTGGCCGCACCCTCTGTGCGCCCGAGTGCGTGGAGCCCCTGCCCTTTGTGAAGATCAGCGATCCCACCATCGAAATGACCTTTGCCGTCAACGATTCCCCCTTCGCCGGGAAGGAGGGCAAGTACGTCACCTCCCGGAACCTGCGGGATCGGCTGGAACGGGAGCTATTGAAGGATGTGTCCCTTCACGTCACCGAGCAGGGCACCGATGCCTTCAATGTGGCGGGTCGTGGCGAGATGCACCTGTCCATCCTCATGGAGACCATGCGTCGGGAGGGCTATGAGTTCTCCGTGTCCACCCCCCGGGTGCTGACCAAGGTGGTGGATGGCAAGACCTGCGAGCCCATCGAGCGGATGGTGGCCGATGTGCCCGAGGAATGCATGGGCTCCGTCATTGAGAAGATGGGCCGCCGGAAGGCTGACCTGCTGAGCATGACCCCCATGGGCAGCCGCTATCGTCTGGAATTCCTGGTTCCCTCCCGTGGCCTGTTCGGCTATCGGAACGAATTCCTCACCGATACCCGGGGCGAGGGCATCATGTCCTCCGTGCTGGATTCCTACGCCCCCATGAAGGGTGAGATCGAGCGCCGCCTCACCGGGTCTCTGATCGCCTTTGAAACCGGCGAGGCTGTGGCCTATGGCCTGGGCGCGGCGCAGGAGCGGGGCGTGCTGTTCATCAATCCCGGCACTCCTGTTTACGCCGGCATGGTCATTGGCATTTGCAGCCGGAACGAGGATATGACCGTCAACGTCTGCAAGCGCAAGCAGCTGACCAACATGCGGGCCGCCGGTTCCGACGATGCCATCCGCCTGACCCCGCCCCGGAACCTGTCATTGGAGCAGTGCCTGGAATTCCTGGCCGACGACGAGCTGCTGGAATGCACCCCCAAGAGCCTGCGCATCCGCAAGCGGGAGCTGGATCACGCCACCCGCATGCGGGAGCTGATGAAGAGAAGAGCACAGGAGGGGTAATAGCCCCAAATAGACTGACAAATTGTTGTTTATCGGTTTGAACGTACCGGGTATCGATGCGCACCGGCCATGCCCCCCTTGTGTAAAGGGGGGTAGGGGGGATTGGGCAGTGGGCACTGACGGTTTGCATTAAATTTCGGCGAATTCGTAGAAGGCTAATGATTCGGGTTTGTACGGATTCGCCCAACCTTTTCATTCGCATAAGTGCCTGCTGCCCAATCCCTCAGTCAGCTTCGCTGACAGCTCCCTTTATACAAGGGAGCCACTGGCGCCGTAAGCGCCAGTGCTTCAAACAACAATTTTTCGGTTAAGTCGTTATATACAAAAAATCAAGCTGGACTTCTCGGAATGAGGAGTCCAGCTTTTTGGTGTTGTGCGTTGAATCAGCCCACCTTGTTTTCGTAGGTGAAAACGTCGCTGGCGGCTTCCATTTCAAAGTAGGCTTCCAGGATGTTTTCTGCAACAGGGGCCAGGGAGCTTCCGTGGGCCACCTTTTCGCCGTAGACGGCCACGGCAATTTCCGGGTCGTCCTTGGGGGCGAAGCAGATGAAGGCACCGTGGTCGGAGCCGCCGGAGGAGTGCTGGGCGGTGCCGGTTTTGGCACAGACCTCCACGGGGAAGGTCTTTAGTGTTTCATGGCCGCCGAAATACTTGTTGGCGGTACCGCCGATGTCGGTGATGACCTTCCGCATGCCGGTCATGTACATCTCATAGGTGTCGTAGGAGATGTCCATTTTGCTGGCGATTTCCGGCTCGTTCTGCTTGATCAGCGTCCGATAGTCGGAGGAGGCCACCCGGTTCAGGAAGGTAGCGCGGTATCTGGTGCCCCGGTTGGCCAGGGTACAGGCGTAGACGCACAGCTGCAGAGGGGAGAAACGGTTTTCGGACTGGCCGATGGCGGACAGAACACGGTCACCGGCGTTCCACACCGCATCGGGGCCGGTGTAGGAGGCGGCCTTACTGGTGGGGTTTGCCCGCCAGCCGATCTTCTCGGTCAGCTCAATGCCGGTGGGCTCACCCAGACCGAAGCCCTTGGCGGTTTCGTCCAGCATTTCCCACTTCAGCCGATAGCCCAGCTCGTAGAAGAAATAGTTGCAGGAGACCTTCAAGGCATCCGTGGCATCGATGGTGCCATGGGTGGCCTGAACAGAGGAGTACAGCAAGCAGGTGGGGCTGAAGCCTTCCAGTGTGGTAAACACGCCCTTATCCTGGATGGTTTCCATATAGTCCAGAATGCGCTCGCCCTTGGAATTGGTGTGCTCCATGGCCGCAACCAGGGTGCACATCTTGTAGGTGGAGCCGGGGGCGTAGTTGGCGCCGAAGGCCCGGTTGAAGAAGGGCTTCAGGGGGTCATTCATGATGGCGTCCCAGGTCTCCTTGTCGGCGATGTTGGCCAGGTCAAAGGTGGGATAGCTGGCGCAGGCCAGAATTTCGCCGGTTTTCACCTTCATGACGATGACGGCGGCGCCTTCCGCGTCCCGGCCGGTGTTCTCGCCCTCGGCGGTGTTGATCTCCGGGTCGGTTAAATTGTGCATGACCTCAGCCAGGGAGTCCTCGGCGATTTTTTGCAGGGTGATATCGATGGTGGTCTCCACGTTGTTGCCGGCGATGGGCTCCTTGCCTTCCAGGTATACCTGGCGGACAATAGCGCCGTCCTTGGAAACCACGTCCAGACGGCTGCCGTCAATGCCGTGGAGGTATTCTTCAAAGGCTTCCTCAAAGCCGGACTGGCCGATGTAGGCGTCCATGGAGTAGCCCTGGTCCTTGTATTTTTCCCAGTCCGCGTCGTCCATACCGCCCATGTAGCCCAGGATGTGGGCGGCGTAGGGGGTGTGGTATTCCCGGACGGTGGAGGATTCCACCATCAGGCCGGGGGTGTTCAGCTCCAGAATGGCAGACAGGTTTTCATTGGAAACGTCCTCGATGAACACATAGTTGGGCAGGTTGGTCACGCCCCGCAGGTCGAACTCATACCTTAGGCCGATGACGCCCCGGGCCTCCTCGTCGGTCCATTCCTCGGGCAGCTCATACCTTGCCCGCATTTTTTCCACCAGCAGGGGAGCGGTGATGTCCGGGTCCAGACCCCAGTCCACCATGAAGTTCTGGTAGTAGCGCTGCCAGGAGGTGTTGTAGTCGTCCAGGGTGTATTCAAAGGGACGGGTGGCGGTGACGGGGAAGTGGTCGTTGTGACTGACGCCCAGCTCCTGGCATTTTTTCAGCAGGTCATACAGATATTGGTTCCGCTGGTCAGCGGACTTGATAACGTAGTGGTTGAAAACCAGGTCATAGCTGGCCCGGTTGCCCACCAGCACATTGCCGTTTCGGTCCAGGATATCGCCCCGGGCGGCACGGACGGTGGTGATGGTGGAGTAGGTGGTTGCGTTGTCGGTGTTGCCTTTTGTTTCGATGATCTGCAGGGAAAACAGCTTTGTGGCGTACAAAAACATCACGAAGCCGAAAATGCCCAGCAGCATGGCCGACCGAAATCGGGTCATTCTTTCCATGTATAGCCTCCGATTTGACCAATGCGATAGATAAAATAATAAAGGGGAATCATTGCCGCCACGGTGAGCACGCCGGTGAGCAGGAACCGGGGCAGCCGGTACCACCGGGTCAGACCCATGAACAGGCCCACAAGGTACAGCCCAATTTCATAGGCCACGGCAGCCAGCCCCGCGCACAGCACGATGGAGCTGCGGCTGCGGTGCCACAGGATCTGGCGGAATAATGTGGCGCAGAGACCCAGCACCGTGAGCAGCCCGACACTGTAGGGCCCCGGAGCGGAGCCGGAGAAATAATAGATGGTGGATGCGATGAGGATGAACACGCTGCCCACCTCGCTGCCCTCGATGACGGTGATCAGCAGCATGGCGGCCACGGCCAGGTCGGTGGTGGCGTTAAAAATGGAGACCCGGCTCATAATGGTATCCTGAATCACCAGGCACAGCACGCACACACCGATATAGCACAGCCACCGCAGGGTTTGCAGCCACTGCAGATGGGTAAAGCGCAGGGATTTCAGGGGACTGACCCGGGGGGCATCCGGCTTGAATTCCGAAACCAGACTCCGATGCACCCGTTTCAGCTTTTGCTTGGGCCGCTTCGCCGGGCGTTTTGTCGGCTGGCTGCGCTTGCGCTGGGATGTCCGACGGGTGCCGGAGGAACGGGAGTTGCTTTTTTCTGCCATGTCAGGGCCCTCACTCGGTACGGAAGTTTGTCAGGATGAAAACCTGCTCCAGGGAGCTGATTTCCGCGGCAGGCTTCAGCACGGCGTACTTGGCCACGCCGGTCTCCTTGAAGCCTGCATCCACCACATGGCCCAGAATCAGGCCCCGGGGATACACCGTGGAGCCGGAGGTAACCACCTGGTCGTTGTTGCGGATGATGGAGGAGGAGGGCAGGTAGTCCATTTGCAGATACTTCTCGTTGCCGTCGATGTAGCCGCCGCTGACCATGCCGTTGTAGCCGGAGGTGGCGATGGTGGCGGAGATTTCCAGGGTGGAGTCCAGCACCGTTTTCACCACGGCGAAATTGGAGCCCACCTGGGTGACCAGACCCACCACCTCACCGTTTTCGGTGATGGCCACCATGTTTTCCTCAATGCCAACGTTGGAGCCCCGGTTGATGGTGAAGGTATTTGACCAGTCGGTGGAGCTCCAGCCGATGATATAGGCATCGGTGAGGTCGTAGTCCTCGTGAACCTCCTTCAGGGCCATGGCCTTGCGCAGACGGGTGTTTTCACGGGCGGTGGCGTCCGCCTGACGGGCCACGTCCTCCATCTTGGCAATGCTGGCTTTCAGGGCTTCGTTTTCCGCTTCCAGTGCCTCATAGCGGAACATATAGCTGTAGTATCGTTCGGCGGTTTTGGTCAGGGAGGTGCCCGCCGCCCGGAAGGGGGCCAGAATGCCCTGCACCATCAGCTCCGGGATGCTTCGGTTGGTCAGGCCCGCCATCACCGCCAGCACCGCCGTCAGCAGCACCGCCAGAATCAGGATAATTTTCAGCTTTGTGTTGAACAGATTCCTCATGTTATTCCTCCCAGTTCATCATCTGCCGGAGCACCATGCCCAGGCGGCAGACGGGAAGTCCCATCACGTTGTAGTAGTCTCCCTGGATGCCGGTGCAGAACAGGGCCGCGCCGCCCTGGATGCCGTAGGCCCCCGCCTTATCCATGGGCTCGCCGGAATCCACATAGCGTTGGATCTCGCCGTCGGACAGGGGGCGAAAGTGCAGCGTGGTCACCTCGGTAAAGGTCTCCCGCCGCTGGCCATACAGAACGGTGCAGCCGGTCATTACCTGGTGCTCCCGGCCGGAGAGTAGGTTCAGCATTTGGGTGGCCTCCTCCCGGCTGTGGGGCTTGCCCAGCACTTTCCCGCCGCAGACCACAATGGTGTCCGCCGCAATGACCACGTCCTCCGGCCCCCGCTCCACGGCCAGAGCCTTGCAGCAGCTGACCCGTGCCACCTCGTCATAGGCTGGTTTGGAAAGGTCCATGGTTTCGTCAATGTCCGCTGCCCGCACGGTGAAGGGAATGCCGAACAGTCCCAATAGTTCCCTCCGCCGGGGCGATGCGGAGGCCAGAATCAATTGCTTCATGGTTGGTTCCTTTGTTAGAATGAATCGAAATGAAGAAGATTGTGGAAGATATAAGATACAAGATATAAGATATAAGATACAAGATATAAGATACAAGATATAAGATATCGTGCATATTGGCTTTCGTCAGCAACCCGGTAAATCGTTGTTTATCGAACACGCCATTCGTAGGGCGGTTTTCTGACCCCGCCGGTCGGTAACAAATTTGTGAGTGCTTTCGTTGAATGGGACATGTTCCAAACCGCAACGTGGTCGGCGGGGTCATGACCCCGCCCTACGAATGGTTCGTCACACAAACAACAATTAACCACTCTGCTGAGTCAAACCGATAAACACATAAGATATTCCATAAACAAACCGTTTACTGAAAAAATATTAATTTTTTGATGTTATTCGTTGGATATCTTATATCTCATATCTAATATCTTATATCTTTACAAAGCCCAATGGTCAATCTCCGCCCTCACTCCAGCCCCCGCAGGTACAGGCCCCGGGTGCAGAAGCCGGGCTCGAAGGGGGTGGGGGTCAGGTAATCGCTGAGCACCCGGTCCACCTCCCGGCTGTTTTCGGTGGTGAAGTACAGCCGGATGGCCCAGAGCCCCAGCCGGGCCAGGTCGTTTTGCCGATCCAGCCAGTTCAGCTTCTTGCCGTTGAGCAGCACACTGCGGCAGGTATTTCCATCCTTGATGATGGGGAACTCTGCCCCGGTGCGGTCGGTGAGCTTGGTAAAGCCGGTGCTGCAGGTGCATTCGCCGGTGCGGTTTCGGATCAAGCAGTGCTCCGTGAGCATCAGCGGCAGCCGCCCGTAGGCAAAAATCTCCGTGGGTACGGCCTTGCTGATGTCCCGAATCTGGGGCAGGGTCAGCTCAAAGCTCAGGCAGGCGGAGGCAAAGTCCATCCGCTGCAGATTGTTCATGGCGGCGGAGTTGAATACATTCAGACCGAAGTCCCCGTGGAGCCGGAGGCCTGCTTCTCTGGCGGGAATCACCAGGCCGTAATTTCCCACCAATGCGTCCTTGATGCCGAAGCTTCGCACCTGCTCCATGTCCGCTCTCAGCTTGGGCAGCTCTCCGTCGTGGACGATTCTCGGCAGCACGGCGGCCACCCGCCCCCGCTTGCCCAGCACCTGGCACAGAGCCGGATCCTCGGTCATCAGATGGATGGGCACATAGAGCATGGCGGTTTCCGTGTTCACCAGGGTGGGGGTGAGCTGCTCCCGGGTGGTGACCTGGATGGTCAGGCCGGGGAGCTTGGTGTTGCCCTTGTAGTTGGGCACCGCCTTGGCAGGCCGGACGGTGCGCTGCTCCATTCTTCCCCGGATGGCGGTGAGCCGGTTTAAGAGCTCCCGCCGCATGCCGTTGATGGCGGAGGCGGGGATGGTGAGACCGGGGTCGATGTGGGTGCGGATTTCGGTGCAGCGATAGGGAGTGCCTCCGGTTTTGGACAGCCACTGGCTCAGCACCTGGCCGGACAAGGCCACGCTGTGGGCCAGCTCCGGCTTGGGGCCGTGGATGGAGCAGGTGCGGCCCTCCGGGTCGGTGACGGAGAGGGTGCAGCCATCCACGGTGACGGCGCACTGAAATTTGATATCCACCAGGGAGGTCTCCCCGGATTCGTAGGATTGCCGGGCCTGCTGGAGCCACTGGGGGTCGTCCCGGGTCTCCGTGCGGGTGCCGAACATTTTCTTATCCACCCGGCCGGTGTAATAGCCGTTGGTAAAGCCCTGACGGTTGAAGGCGGTGTAGAGGTCCTCCATCATCTGCTCCGTCACCTGGCCCTCGTCAATGGCCTTGCGGTAGACCCCGGTGACGGTGGCCACATATTCCGGCCGCTTCATCCGGCCCTCCAGCTTTAAGGAGGTGACCCCCATGTCCTCCAATTCCTTTACATAGTGCACCAGGCAGTTGTCCTTCAGGCTCAGGGGGTATTTGCTCTCCCAGCGGCCATAGCCGTAGCTCTGGCGGCAGGGCTGGGCGCAGCGGCCCCGGTTGCCGGAGCGGCCGCCGATCATGGAGGACAGGTAGCACTGGCCGGAATAGCACATGCACAGGGCCCCGTGGCCGAATACTTCAATTTCAATGGGGGAATTTGCGCAGATATAGCGGATCTCCTCCCGGCTCAGCTCCCGGCTCAGCACCACCCGCTTCATCCCCAGGGCGGCGCACAGCTGCACCCCGGGCAGGGAGTGGACGGTCATCTGGGTGGAGCCGTGAACCGGCACCTCCGGGGCGATCTGGCGGCACAGCTGCGCCACGCCCAAATCCTGGACGATGAAGGCATCCACGCCCGCCTCGGCGGTTTTGCGGATGAGCTCCGATACGGCCTTGAATTCCCGGTCGGTGACCAGGGTATTCAGGGTCAGGTGCACGTCCACGCCCCGGACATGGCAATATTTCAGTGCTTCCCCCAGGGTTTCCAGGGTGAAGTTTTTTGCCCCCTGACGGGCGTTAAAGGTGCCGATGCCCAAATAGACGGCATTCGCGCCGTTCTGCACGGCAGCCCGCAGCGCCTCCATGGACCCGGCGGGGGATAGTAATTCCAGCATATGATTTCTCTCCGTATGGTATACTTAGGCACATTATAGCACAGCTGAAACGGGTTTTCCACCCTTTTGTAGGGGTTTCATGAAAAATTAAAGATTATACCAATCCGCCCGCCCCGACATGTGTGCAAATTGTTGTTTGTCGGTTTGAATGTACCGGGTATCGATGTGCGCACCAGCCATGCCCCCCTTGTGTAAAGGGGGGTAGGGGGGATTGGGCAGTAGGCACTGACGATTTGCAGCCAGCTTCGGCGAATTCGTAGAAGCTGAAACAATGGGATAGTACCTCTTCGCATCGGCTTGTACAGATTTGCTGCCTGGTACTGCGAATCCCTCCCCTACCCCTCCCTTACAAGTAAGGGAGGGCATGCGCTCAGAAATTTACAGCCTGATACCGTATATCTGGGGGGCACCCCCTCAGCCTTCGGCAGCTCCCCCAGAGGGGGAGCCAAGAGTGCGCGATAAACAACAATTTACCGATTTACAACGCTGCGCATGAGGAGGGCAGTCATGCCCATCATAGCAAAATGCAGAAACCGCCACTTGGGCAAGTGACGGTTTCTTTTCTAAACAAATGGGTGAGATTTCAGTCCCCCGAGGCCATGCCAAAATAGGGATAGCAGAAGACCACATTTCCGTCGGGGTCATAGCAGGTGAAGGCCCAGTCGTTGGCGACGGTGATGTATCCACCCTGGATGCCCAGGCGGCCGTTGGCGCGGAAGAGCTGGGTCTGGCCGTCGGCGGTGTAAAGCCGCTGCTCCCCGGAGAAGCCGTAGGTATCATAGCAGAGCAGGTACTGCTGCCCGGTGATCAGATCGTCCAGTATGGTTGCGTCCCCGCCGGTCTGCATCAGCAGATTCAGCTCCTTGTCCACCAGAGCGGTTTCCCAGCGGTCATCGGTGCAGATGCTGACCAGATAGCATTCTCCCATGGCGTAGGCGAAGCTGTCACCGGGGAAGGAGAGGGACTTGTCCTCCGGCAGCTTGTGCAGGAGCAGCTCGCTGTCGTTGGTTTCCGTGAAGACACTGTCCCCCAGATAGCGCCACTCCGGGTTCAAATCGGAAAATTTTACCCGGCCGTTGGAATCATAGAGGGTGGCACGGCCGTTTTTCACCACGCTGAAGCAATCCTCGCAGGCGTAGATGGCGCTGTCATAATCCCACTCAAAGAGGGAGCCGCCAGCATCGATGATGTAGTCTCCCTCGTCCCCGGACACCTGATAGAACCGGCGGCCCAGAGCCTGCACATACTGATTCCCGCCTACCTCCGGCAGCTCCACGGGAGTCATGTCCGGGTAATACAGGGTGCAGTTCCATTCGTCATCATAGACACAGAGGGTGCCGTTCTCATCGAAGGTGACGTAGTCCTGGGTTTTCAGAAGGATGTTCTTGTTTTCATCCAGAAGGATGTATTCCTCGTTCCAGTCCTGGTCGTGGTGATAGCACAGGGTCAGGCCGTTTTGGAAAAGCTGGGGGATGTATCGCTTCCCATCAAAGGTGTAGTCCTCCTGGGTGGCCACCGGGTTGAGATTTTTGTCCAGCAGCTGGAAGGTCAGGGCTTCGTAATCCGTGGAGGCGAACAGGAAGTCTCCCACCCGGTACAGGCTGTCGTAGCAGAGCTCTGTGGCGAAGCTGCCGTCCCGGGCAACAATGCCGCAGCGTCCATCCCCAGCGGACACCACCCACAGGTAGTCCCCGCCCCGGTCGTCCAGGAGGAAGCAGTTGATGCTGGTGTAGATGGGGTCGGTGATCAGCTGGCCATCGTGGTTATAAAAGCCCATCAGGTTTCCGGCCTGGAAATCCTCGGAGCTGTCCCCCCAGGTGCCGTAGAGCTGGGCGCCCTCATAGGGGAAGATGTCGCCGTAATCGTCCCGGGGCTCCAGGTGGTCCTTGGGGCAGTCGAAGGCGGTGTATTGGGCGGGGGTGCCATTGTTGGGGGTATAGCGGGTGTAATCGGTGAACACGCTGCTGCCATCATCGGTCTGCTCTGGGGCCTGGACAGGCACATACCCCTCCAGAGTCAGAAGCTGCTGCCCCGCCTCGGAAACCAGCCAGTTATAGAGGATACGCTGGGGGGAGTCCTTGGGGGCCAGGGCGGAGATGCAGGCATAGTAGCCGTTGAGGAAGGGATATTCCTGGCTGCGCAGGGTTTCGGCGCAGGGGGTGATGCCGTCGATTTGCAGGATTTTCAGCCCCTGGGCCATCTGCATGTCCGCGGCGTAATAGAACACGGTGTAGCCGATGGCGTTGGCGGCGTTGTCGTAGCTGCGGACGGCCTCGATGAGCTGGCCCATTTCCCCGGGAATCATGGTGGAAGGAACCTCCATCATGGGGGTGCCATCCATCACCAGCTTTTCCATCATCACCTGGCTGCCGGCGGTGGGGTTGCGCTGGAAGGCCGCGATGGGCATGTCCTCCCCGCCCACCTGGCTCCAATTGGTGATGTTTCCGGCATAGATGTCCCGCACCTGCTGGGTGGTGAGGGAGCTGACGGGATTGTTCTCATTCACCACGAACACCAGGGCCTCGGTGGCGATCTGCTCCAACTCATAGGGGAAGGATGCCTCCGCCATCTCCTGGAACACCTCGCTTTTGGGCTCGGCGGCAATGACCAGGTCGCTATCCCCGCTGCACAGGTTGCGGAAGGATTGGGTGGTGCGGTTGAAGGAGATCAGGGACGCGGCATCCTCCCGGCTTTCTCCCAGCAGCACGCTGGCGATGCCCTGACCCAAAGGCACCATGGAGGTGGAGCCATCCAGCTTGGGGAAATTATCCCGGGTGAACCGGAAAGCTTCCTCCGCTTCCGCCCCCGGCAGCAGGGCAAAGAGGAACACCAGAACAAGAGCAAATGCACACAGTCGTTTCATAAAATCGCTCCTTTATCATCAGATGAATTTATCGTATGGGTAAATTGCTGTTTATCGTACACGCCATTCGTAGGGCGGGGTCATGACCCCGCCGAAACGTAACGAGATGAAAGCACTTTCGTTGAACGGTACCAGGGCAAAAAACGGAAGCTGGTCGGCGGGGTCATGCCCCCGCTCTACGAATGGTGCGTTAACCAACAATCTTCGGCTCCGTTAAATCCAAATGTTACCTCTATTTTATCCTGCCTGCCGGGGCGGTGTCAAGGGGAATGGGGGACTTAAACAAAATATAAGAAACCGCCCGGCTCTTGGGGGAGCCTGGCAGTTTTCTGGGGGGTTATTTCAGCTTGACGGCGGTGCCGTAGGCGATGACCTCGGCGGCGCCCTGCATCACGGCAGAGGAACCGAACCGAATGTTCACGATGGCGTCGGCGCCCAGGGCGTTGGCCTCATCCACCATCCGCTTGGTGGCGATCTGGCGGGCCTCCACCAGCATTTCTGTGTAGCTCTTGATTTCGCCGCCCACCAGGGTCTTCATTCCGGCCATGAAATCCTTGCCGAAGTTTTTGGACTGCACCACCGTTCCCTTCACCAGTCCGATGGCCTCCATGTCCCGTCCGGGGACGTGATCAATATTCAGCAGCAGCATCTTCTTCTCCTCCTTCAATTTCTTTCAGTCTTTCCTTGAATGATATCCAGATGGGAACGATCAGTCCCAGATCCAGCAGTGATGAAAGCAGCATCAGGCCGCCCACGAAGCCGCCCAGGGCATACCGCCAGCGCAGATACAGCAGCATCCCGGCACTGACGGCGCAGAGCAGGGTGTACAGGCAGGCACTCTTCAGAGCGTCCCGCTTTTTTTCAGTATTGTTTTGCATCCTCTTCCTCGCCCCCATCGATTTCCTTCAGCCGCTGGCGCAGGGCAAGCAGCACCCCGGCGATAATGGCCAGGAAGATGGCACCGGCGAATACCACCGCCAGGATGCCGATGGTGTCCTCCGGCACCTCCAACACAGCGGTGGCCAGCAGCACCAGATACACCAGGAAAAACACCACCACCACCGCAGCGCTGATGATGGCGCCCCGCTTAATATTTTTTCGCATCGTCAATTTCTCCTTTCCGAATTTCCTGAATCCGCTGGGTCAATGCGGCAATGCAGCCCACCCCCACAGCGGCAAAAATTCCAACCAGCACCAGCACAAACCAGATGGGCGGCGCGTTCTCCGGGGAGACGGAAAAGGCCCACAGCAGCAGCCCGCTGAGCGCCGCCATGAAGGTCACCACCACCGCCGTCACCGCCACCGGGGCGATGTAGCGGGTGCGGATGTCCTGGGCGGCCACATCCCGGAAAGCAGTGCCGCTTTGCTCCATGGCCTCCATTTGGGAAAGCAGACCTTCCGTGTCCAGCTGGGAGATGGGGATATCCTGGCCGGTGAGCTCCTGGCAAAGGGAGATGGCCTGCTGCAGGTTCCGCTGGGAGCGTTCCAGGGAGATCAGATGCCGCCGCATGCCGTCGGCCACGGTGTGGGTGCCGGAGAGCATGAGCCGGATCTCGTCAATGGGAACATCCAGCTTCCGCAGCAGCCGAATCCGCCGGAGCACCAGCACCTCCTCCTCGCCATAATCCCGGTAGCCATTCTCCGGGTTCCGCTTGGGGCTCAGCAGCCCCTGCTCCTCATAGAAGCGGATGTTCTTTTTCGCGATCCCCGCCAGAGCCTCCACCTCGTTGATCTTCATGGCCTGCACCCTCTTTCTGTTACCAGTATAAACCTTCCACCTGGGGGAATGTCAAGTATTTTTTGAAAAATTTGCGAATTGCCTGCCGATTTTCGCCTGCATGCAGATAAATTGTTGTTTAGCGAACACGCTATTCGTAGGGGCGGCTACCAGCCGCCCGCC
>CAMCKD010000040.1 GCA_945875335.1 uncultured Clostridia bacterium
CAAGAAATGTTGGGCGAATTCGTACCAGTTTCCCACATTTATACCATTCAACCAAACACTCAAGTTCATAACCTGGCGGGCGGCTGGTAGCCGCCCCTACGAATAGCGTGTGCGTTAAACAACAATTTACTGAGCTGTTCCGGTCGAGGGGCCCAGGAATGGTCGGTTGGCTGCCGGGGTTCGTAACGCATTGGCCGCGGGGCCTCCCCGCAAACAACATTTTACCATTCATCGGTATCTTTTTCTCTGCTGCGCATATCCTGCAAAAAGGCCTGGAAGCGTTCTGCCTGGGAGCGGAGGAGATGGCAGTAATAGGTCACATTGGCCTCCGGGTCCAGGATGGGGATGTTGACCCGGCCGGTGTAGTCGGTGGTGTTGCGTTTCATGGACAGGTCGGTGGTGAAGCAGGGCAGCACCGAGGATCTCACCAGCTGGTTGAAGCTGAACCGGTCACTTTGGAACAGGAACCGGGAGTGGGGCATTTTCCGCATAAGAAGCTCCTGCCAGAAGCCGATGTTGCTGAACACCAGCATATTCTCCCCGTCCAGCTCCCGCATTTCCAGCCCCTGCCGATGGGCCAGAGGGTGGGCCTCCGGCAGGGAGAAGAACAGGTGCTCCTGCCCCCAGGGCAGCGAAATCCAGTTGGGCTCCCGGATTTGCTCCGGCAAGACAATGATCTGATAGGTGCCCTCGTTTAACCCCTGTATCAGCTGCTGGCATTCCCGAATCTCTGAGCCGATGGTCAGGCTGCCATAGAGACTGGAAAGCCTCGGAACCAAATCCCACAGCGGCGCCGGCGCACAGGCCCCCACGGACAGGGTGTGCTTCGCCCGGTCAAAGCTGCGCACCCGCTCCACCATGTCCCCCGCCTCCTGCCACAGCTTCCGGGCGTATTCCACCGCCAGCTGGCCGTTTTCATTCAGGGTCAGCCGGTTTTTCCGATGGTCGAACAGGGGCACCCGGAATTCCTCCTCCAGCTGCTTCATGGCCCGGGTCAGGGTGGGCTGGGACAGATGCAGCATCTCGGCGGCTTTGGAGAGGGTGCGTTGGTCGGCAAAAGCAATGAGCATTTCCAGTTGGGAGAATTCAAGCATATCCCAGGCCTCCTTTTCACCATCCAGTATACCGTTTTTCACTATTCATGTCAAGAATAGCAGAATGCAGGATATTCACTGTACATTTGCGCAGACGTATGCTAAAATGAAATCAGAATCATTGCGCCGTCACAGGCAATAGAAGAAAGGAAGGTTCCCATGAAAGTATTGATGATCAACGGCTCCCCCCATGCAAACGGCAACACTGCCATTGCCTTGGAGGAAATGAACAAGGTATTTCTGGCGGAGGGCATCGAGACGGAGCTGGTGCAGGTGGGCCACCGGGACATCCGGGGCTGCATTGGCTGCCGCAGCTGCAAGGAAAAGGGCAAATGCGTGTTCGACGACGCGGTGAACGCCACGGCGAAAAGCTTTGAGGAAGCAGACGGCATTGTGGTGGCCTCCCCGGTTTATTATGCCAGCGCCAACGCCACCCTGATCGCCTTCCTGGATCGGCTGTTCTACTCCACCCCCTTCGACAAGACCATGAAGGTGGGCGCCAGCGTGGTCACCGCCCGGCGGGGCGGCATGTCCGCCACCTTCGACGAGCTGAACAAATACTTCACCATCTCCGGCATGCCCGTGGCCTCCAGCCAGTATTGGAACAGCGTCCACGGCCAGATGCCCGGCCAGGCGGCAGAGGATTTGGAGGGCTTGCAGGTCATGCGGGTGCTGGCAAGGAACATGAGCTTTCTCATGAAGAGCATCGCCCTGGGCAAGGAAACCTACGGTCTGCCCGAAAAAGAGCCTCGGGTGTTTACCAATTTCATCCGATAAGCAGGAGGTACTGACAAATGAGCGCCAATTCTTTCTTCCCGGAAATTCACCGGAACTTCGGCTTTGGCTGCATGCGTCTACCCATGGCAGGCGAAGAAGTGGAGCTTTCCCAGATGAATGAGATGGTGGATTCCTTCCTGGCAGCGGGCTTCAACTATTTCGACACCGCCCACGGCTATCTGGGCGGACGCAGCGAAACGGCCCTGCGGGAATGCCTGGTGAAGCGGCATCCCCGGGACAGCTACATCCTGACCAACAAGCTCTCCACCCACTTTTTCCAGCGGGAGGAGGAAATCCTGCCCCTTTTCCAGCAGCAGCTGGAAGCCTGCGGAGTGGATTACTTCGATTTCTACCTGATGCACGCCCAGGACGGGGCCATCTTTGATAAATACAAGCAGTGCCACGCCTACGAAACCACCCTGAAGCTGAAGGAGCAGGGAAAAATCCGCCACTTCGGCATTTCCTTCCACGACAAGGCCCAGGTGCTGGAACAGATTCTGACGGAGTACCCCCAGGTGGAGGTGGTGCAGATTCAGTTCAACTATGTGGACTACGAGGACGCCTCCGTGGAAAGCCGGAAGGTCTATGAAATTTGCGAAAAATTTGGCAAGCCCGTCATCGTCATGGAGCCCGTGAAGGGCGGCAGTTTGGCCAATCTGCCGGAGAATGCCCAAAAGGTGCTGGATGCCCTGGGCGAAGGCAGGAGCAGCGCCTCCTACGCCATCCGCTTTGCCGCCAGCTTCCCCCAGGTCTGCATGGTGCTCTCCGGCATGAGCAATGCAGAGCAGATGCAGGACAACCTCAGCTTCATGAAGGACTTCCAGCCCCTCTCTGCCAGAGAGCGGGAGGCGGTGGATCAGGTCTGCGAAATTTTCCACTCCATGAACATGATCCCCTGCACCGGCTGCCACTACTGCGTGCTGGACAACGACTGCCCCAAAGCGATCCCGATTCCCGAGCTCTTCGCCTGCTTCAACGAAAAGACCATCTTCCACAGCTGGAACCAGGATTATTACTACCAGAATATCCTGACCCGTGACCAGGGAAAAGCCTCCGATTGCCTCCAGTGCGGCAAATGCGAAAAAATCTGCCCCCAGCACCTGCCCATCCGCAAGCTTTTGAAGGACGTGGCCCAGGAATTCGAGAAATAACAAATGACTGCCTCACACTGTTGGGGCAGTCTTTTTTCATGTCCGCAGGCTATGGTTAACCAATGGGAAACCAGCGGCTGCGTTTTGGTTGACCGCCGGTTAACCCAGGTTAGGTTAGGTAAGGTAAGATTAGTATAATATAGGATAGCATAGGTCAGAAAAGGAAAGGCCCGGGCGCGCGAACAGGAGCGGGAAGCTCGCAGTCCGCAGAAAACCCGGGCGATTTTGAAATAAAAAACATGAAAAATGGATGGTTTTTTGATTTTTCAGGCAAATTCAAAACAATTGCCGGAATTTCAGTTTGCTTGCCAATTCCGGCCTTTTGGAAAAACTCTGTGGAGAAGCTGTGAATGGCTGTGAATTGCTGTTGAGAAGCTGTGCAGAAATCAAAGCTCCTTCTTCTCTTCCTTGATCTGGGCCCGCAGATGGACGCTGAGGACAGCCAGGGAGGTGGCCATGTTCTCATTCTGCACCAGAATATGGGGGGGCACATCCAGATGCACCGGGGCAAAATTCCAGATGGCCTTGACACCGCAGGAGATCAGCCGGTCGGCAGCCTCCTGGGCGTTGGCGGCGGGGACGGTGATGATGCCCATGAGCACCTTATGCACCTTGCAGAAATGCTCCAGCTTGGACATGGGGTAGATGGGCTGGCCCTCTTCGGTTTTCTCCATGGTGGGAGCAACATCAAAGGCCGCCTGGATGTTCAGGCCATATTCCTCGAAGCCGCTGTAGCCCATCAGTGCCAGGCCCAGCTTGCCCGCGCCAATGAGCACGGCATCGGTGGTGTTGTCATAGCCCAAAAACTGCTCGATATCGGCAATCAGCCCTTCCCGCAGGTAGCCGATTTTGGGCCGCCCCCCATCGGAGACAATGGCCAGGTCCTTTCTCACCTGCACCTCCCCCATGCCCAGCGCGTTTGCCAGGGAGGTAGCGGATATATGGGCGGGAGAATCCTCCGGCAGGCCCTTGAGATAGGCCAGATAGCCGGGCAGCCGCTTCAAAACGGATTTGGAAACCTTCTTTTCTTCCATGTGTATCCTCGATATGACAAAAAAGTTCTCAATCGATACAAAAATATATCGATACAGACCGTATCGAATTATACCACGGAAGAAACGAAAATGCAACTGCTATTTTGTCAGAAATCACCAGCCCGGAAAGGAGATAATAGATATTAGATATAAGATATTAGATATTCATACTATTATCATCAAATAATTCCCTATTTTTTGAAAAAAACGGTTCGTTTATGGAATATCTTATATCTTGTATCTTATATCTTATATCTTTTCCCTGCGTCAGGCGCAGCTGGTTTGGCGGATCATTTCCTTTCGCAGCTTGCCCATGATTCGCTTTTCCAGCCGGGAGATGTAGGACTGGGAGATGCCCATTTTTTCGGCAACCTCCTTTTGGGTCAGCTCCTTTCTGCCCTCCAAACCATAGCGCAGCAGCACGATCTCCCGCTCCCGGCCCGGCAGCTCCTGCAAGGCCTGGCGCAGAACGCACAGGTCCACATCGTCTTCCAGAGGCCGGGCGATCTCGTCGGCGTCGGTGCCCAGGATGTCGGACAGCAGCAGCTCGTTGCCGTCGCAGTCCAGATTGATGGGCTCATCCAGGGAGATTTCCGCCTTCATGCCGGATATCTTGCGGATGTGCATGAGAATTTCGTTTTCGATGCACCGGGAGGCATAGGTGGCCAGGCGGATGTTCTTATCCAGCCGGTAGGTGCCGATGGCTTTGATGAGCCCGATGGTTCCAATGGAAATCAAATCCTCCAGGCCGGTGGACACGTTCTCAAACCGCCGGGCGATGTAGACCACCAGCCGCAGATTGTGCTCCACCAGCAGCTGCCTGGCCTGTTCATCCCCCTGCTCCAAGGCTGCCAGGGCTTTCTTTTCCTCCTCCCCCTTCAGGGGCGGGGGCAGAATGTCGCTTCCTCCGATGTAATAGAGTCCGTACCGCTTCCAAAGACCGAACAACACCATCAGTACATCCCTCCTGCAATCCCTTGATAGTCCTTCCCAAAGCTTTCCGCCGCGAAGGCCACGATGCCCGGGCGTTTCCGTCCGCCCACCTGCACCACCGGGAACTTCATGGCCAGCAGCAGCCCCGTTTCCGCCCCCACCGCCCGGTAGGGAATCAGCCGCAGGCCGGGCTCCTTCCATTGGGTCAGGGTGTCCAGGGGATGGCGCAGCTGCTCTCCCGTCAGCCCCGTCAGCTCCTGCGCAGGCTCCCGGCCGATGACCAGCACCGGCTCCCCGGTAATGGGGTCATGGAGCTCGTTGCCGGTGTCCAGCAGGGCGGTGAGGCAGACCCGCTTCCCCTCCCCCTGAATCTGCACCGGCAGCAGCCTTCTGCCCGGGGGCCCGAAGGCGAATCTGCCCAAAAGGTAGACCCCCACGCCATACAGCGGCAGCTGCCACAGCCCTCCCCTGCCCGCCGCCAGGGCCGCGCCCCCCAGGGACAGGGTGAGCACCGTGAACACGCCCATGAGCTTCCAATCAAAGCCAAAGCAAAGGGCGCTCATGAGCCCGAGACTCAAAAGATGCCAGAAAAGCCCGCCCAAAAACCGAAAGGCCATACAACCCGCCGCGTACACCGCCCCCAGCAGCGCCCCCAGCAGCAGCCGCCACAGGGGCACCCAGCGTCCAGCCATCCGCGCCGTGGCCGCCAGCATCAGGGCATTGACGCAGAAGTTCAGCGCCAGAGCCACGCCAATCCGCTCCAGGAAACCACCTCCCATCCCTGTTGGACAGCCATCAGTATACGGCCCCGGGGCAAAGAAGTTGGTCGGTTTGGATGGTGAGCGCCGCCGCAAGTTCCCGCAGCGTCGCCCGGCAATCAGCGGCAAACGGGCCGATGCCCTCCACAGCGTTGGGGAAAAAGAACCGCCCCAATCAGCTTTGCGCAGGATTGGAGCGAAATGTTGTTTGGCATACACGCCATTCGTAGGGCGGGGTCATGACCCCGCCGGTCGGTAACAAATTTGTGAGTGCTTCCGTTGAATGGTACTTGTTCAAAACTGCAACGTGGTCGGCGGGGTCATGACCCCGCCCTACGAAATGAACGCTTCAAACAACAATTTTCAGCTGCCTAAAAGCCCCCCCTTCCCTGTCATGGGAAGGGGGGATGGGGATTACTTGTCGGAATCGGATTTTCTCTCCACGGTGCGGATGTTTTTTTCCGCTTTTTGACGGGGGGTCATGACCTCGTGGCCGCAGCCTAAGCAGCGGAGGCGAAAATCCGCCCCGGTACGCAGCACCAGCCAGCGTTTTTCTCCGCAGGGGTGGGGCTTCTTCATCACAAGAATGTCGTTCAGCCGAATGTCCATAGCTCCTCCTTATTTTTTCACCGCGTCCCAATAGGCCTTGGCGGACTGCTCCAGCTTGTTGGGGCCAAATTCATAGTAGCGCTTCCCCGCCAGGGCATCCGGCAGGTACTGCTGCTTGACCCAGTGGTTGGGATAGTCGTGGGGATAGAGGTAGCCCTGCTCCCGCTCCATGGTGTAGGTGTCGGTGTGGACGTTTTGCAGGTGCCGGGGGAAGTCGCCCCCCAGGCCCTTGCGCACATCCTCCAGGGCGGCGTCCAGCGCCAGGTGGCCAGAGTTGGACTTGGGGGAGGTGGCCATCAGCACCGCCGCGTCCCCCAGGGGAATTCTGGCCTCGGGCATCCCCAGCATCAGGGCCATGTCCACGCTGGCCTTCACAATGGGGATGATCTGGGGGAAGGCCAGGCCCACATCCTCCGCCGCGATCACCATGAGACGGCGGCAGGCGGCTTGGAGCTGCCCGGCCTCCAGGAGCCTTGCCAGGTAATGGCAGGCTGCGTCCGGGTCGGAGCCGCGAATGGATTTTTGCAGGGCGGACAGCAGGTCGTAATAATTGTCCCCCTCCCGATCTGCCCGCAGGGCGCTCTTCTGGGTGACGGCCTTGGCGTCCTCCAGGGTCAGGGGCAGCCTGTCCTCCTGGGGGATCCCGGCGGAGAACAGCACCTCCACCGCGTTCATGGCCTTGCGCAGATCGCCGCCGCAGGCCCCGGCGATGTATTCCAGCGCTCCCTCCTCCGGCGCAGCTTTCAGCCCCGAGCGCTGCTCCATGAAGGACACCGCCCGCTTCACTGCCTGCAGGGCGGCGGCGGCGGAAATCTGCTTGAATTCAAACACGGTGGAGCGGCTGAGGATGGCATTGAACACATAGAAATAGGGATTCTCCGTGGTGGAGGCAATCAGGGTGATTTTCCCATTTTCGATGTATTCCAGCAGGGATTGCTGCTGCTTTTTGTTGAAGGACTGTATCTCATCCAGGTACAGCAGCACCCCGTTGGGGGCCATGAAGGTATCCAGCTGGGCCACGATTTCCTTGATATCCGCCGTGGAGGCGGTGGTGGCGTTGAGCTTATACAGGGTGCGGTTGGTCTGCTTGGCGATGATGTTGGCAACGGTGGTTTTCCCGGTGCCGCTGGGGCCGTAGAACACCATATTGGGCACCTTCCCGGAGTCCACAAGCCTGCGCAGCACCGCGCCCTTCCCCAGAATATGCTCCTGACCATAGACCTCATCCAGCGTCTGCGGCCGCAGCAGATCCGCCAACGGCTGATACATATCACCGCCCCCATTCCAGCTTTTGGGGGTATTATAGCACGGTTGTTTGAGAAAAGCAATGTGTGGATTGCCCTGTTGGAAAAGGGAACAATTCCGCCCCGTCAGATATCAATTGCAATCAGACAAATTGTTGTTTATCGCACCCTTGCCCTCCCCTCTGGGGAGGGTGGCCGAGCGCCAGCGAGGTCGGGAGAGGTGTCGTCGGTTAAAGCGTACCCGCAACGAACGTTCGACACCCCCTCAGCCCCAGTGTGCGCTACTTCGGCAGCTCCCCCAGAGGGGGAGCCAAGGGTGTATGCAAAACAACAGTTCATCATTTCGCTGCAATAACCTATCCATTATTTTGTGAAAACAAAAATTGACAGACTTTGGGAAAGATGGTATAATAACGTATCAAAGTATGAGAAGAAGGTGGCAGGCTTTGGCTGATGAACTGAAAATCCGCTCCGGGACCAAGCTGCGGCTGGCGCTGGACGTTCCCTTCGGCAAGGAGCCGGAATTCAATTTGATATGTACCTTCGTCAAATCTCTGGACACCGCGTCCTTTTTGATCTCCATCCCCATGCGGGACGGGGCTCCCCTGCCGCTGGACGATCAGCAGAAGCTTCTGATCTGCTACGGCTCCGCTGCGGATACCAAAATCGTAGCGGGCTATGCCGACGACGTGGTGAAGGAGGGCATCCGCAGGTGCTGGAAAATCCGCCGGGTGTCCGAGCAGCGGCAGTTCTTCCGCCGTACCGACGAACGTCTGAAGGTGACCATCCCCATCCGCTACACCCAAGCCACCTGGCGGCCCAATGAGGACGGCATCATCCCCCCCGAAGAGGGCATGACCCTCGATATCTCCGCCGGCGGTCTTGCATCCTACCTGAATCGGAACTTGGCCGTTGGCGAGGTCTGCGACATCACCCTTCCCTCCATCGGCACCACCAGGGAGGGTCACGAAATTGCCGGCGCGGTTGCCGTGGTCTGCTGGACGAGAGAGGCCCCCAAGGGCAGCCCCTTCCGAAGGGTGGCCGGCTTCCAGTTCCGCTTTGCCGACAGCGTGGAGCGTCAGCAGATGCAGGATTACGTCACCAACATCAAAAAGCGGTATAAGCTATGACAGAAACACCCGATACCATCCTTCAGGATACCCAGCCCGCCCCTGACCCGAAGCCCGAAAAGCCCAAAAGGAAGCAAAAAAAGCGCCGCCGGAAGGACGACCGGCTTCTGCGGATTGAAGAATTGGAGCAGCTGCTGGCGGAAAAGGGCGGCGATGTAGACCCGGAGACCATCGTCAGCATGTACATGCCCCATCGAAAGCGGAAGCTCATGGGCGCGGCGCTGCTGCGGATGGACAAGCTGTGGCTCTGGTTTCTGGCGCTGCTGCTGGTGGTGGCGGCCCTGTTCATCGCGGCCTTCATGCAGGAGAAGATGGGCAACTTCACCATCAACCTGAACCGCCTGGAGCTGTTCCGCAAGGGCATTGCCATCGATGAGGACCCCTATTTCTCCAAGCCCACCGCCCGACTCACCGCCGCCACCGTGGTGGATGCCACCAACATCTCCGCCGACGAGATCCCCGCTGATGTGGACAAAATCGACGGCGGCCACAACGGCGAGAACTACATGGCCTACACCTACTATGTCCGCAACGCCGGCAAGGAGGATGTTTCCTACGTGGCCAGCATCACCCTGGACGCCTGCTCTAAGGGCGCCGAGGAAGCGGTGCGGGTGGCCGTGTGGCGCAACGGCAAGAAAACCGTCTACGCCTACCCCTCCGCCACCGGGGAGCCGGAGAAGGACTGCGTCAACTTCGAGTCCCCCACCACCGTCTGCACCTTCTATGAGGATGAATTCCTGGTAGGTTATGTAAACAGGTACACCATCGTCATCTGGATGGAGGGCGAGGACCCGGAGTGCGTGGACAAGATCGTCGGCGGCTCCGTGGAATTCAGCATGCACATCGAGGCCGACGATGACAACCAGGACAGCCTGCTGGTCAAGTACGTCCAGGACATCTGGGACACCCTCACCGGCGACAAGCCCATCAGCGCCGCCGGCAACGACGCCCCCAATTATTATAAAGGCGGCGAGGTCAACTGGTACAATCGGAGAAATGCCGGTAATACGGAGGAAGAACCGTAAGCCCAGCTCTTGCCTCCCTCTTAAGAGGGAGGTGGCCGAGCGAAGCGAGGTCGGAGGGAATGGCCTGGCGGTCTTGCAACAGCCTCCCGCATCACATCCACGACACCCCCTCAGTCACTTCGTGACAGCTCCCCCAGCGGGGGAGCCAAGGGCTTACATCATATACCCACCGCTCCACAACAGCGGTTTGTATAACAACACCCCAGCCGGGAAACCGGGCGGGGGAAAACTCAAAAAAGGAGGAAAACAATTTATGAATTCCAAAGCAATCAAACGCCAGCTTCTGGCCGCCATTGCCATGGTGCTGGTTGCCGCTTTGGCGCTGGGCAGTTCTACCTATGCATGGTTTGTGAACAATACTAAGGTTACGGCTGAGACTGTAGCAGTGACTGCAAAAGCAGCACAGACACTGCTTATTTCCGAAACTGGTGCAGCAAATTGGAAAACCACATTACCACTGACAGACAACTTAACACAAATGGTTCCTGTATCAACAGTAGGAAGTGCTGGCACAGAACTTACATTTGTAAAAGATAATGCATGGACAATGGACTCTACAAACAACAAGGATTATGCGTCTGGATTTGTTGCTGCTACAGCAGGTACAGATTATTATGCTACTGACTTTGATATCAAATGTTCTGTAGCGGGAACAAAATTGTATTTGGATACAGATACAACCTTTACCATGGATTCTGGTGCTAATGAAGATGTTTTAAAGACACTTCGTCTTGGTCTTGTAGTAGACGGAAAGACTTATATTTATCAGATTAATGGAGATCACCTGACAAGTTACTACGATACATCCATTGATGCAGCAACTAATGTTGATGGTATTTCAAAAGCAATTAACAGTACTTTCACAGCTGCAAATATCACTGTAAATAATGCATCAAACAGTGTTGGTGTCCTGCCTTTAGCAACAGCACCTGCTAATGGTAATGCTTTCGTTACGGCCACCAATAATGCTGATTTGCTTTATACATTTGCAACTGCTGATGCAGTGGTTAATGTTAAAGCTTATATCTGGATGGAAGGCTGCGATTACGATTGTAACTCCGCAATGGTCTCTACCATTACCGCCCAGAAGGTGCTGGCAAATCTTGGATTTGCAGTTGCAAATGCCACACAGTCCGGCGGTGGCTCTGGCGGCTAACCTCTAACTAACGTTCCCCCTCCCCAGCCCATTGGGCTGGGGGGATTCGGAAATACCTCCGCCATGGTTGTGGCATGGCGGGCGTCCCAAAGGGCACAAATGCTTGCGCCTTTTGGGATGTTTTTTTATCCGGGCTGTACCCGTTACACGCCCCATCATATCGCACATTTCGCAAGGCAGCTTACCCCGTCATGCGGCGATTATCGATGGCAATTCGCCAAATACTTCTTGCCGACTTAGCCCGATAAGTATTATCCGTAATATGCAGTTGCCCCTCCCCCCGCACCCGGTAGTTGTGGTACCCGGTGCGGGGGTTTCCTATGCATCATCGGGATATCGGCTTTGCGCAGCGGACAGGGAAATTGTTGTTTGCACTCGCCATTCGTAGGGGCGGCTACCAGCCGCCCGCGCAGTACAAGCTGAAAATTGCAAGAAATGTCAGGCGAATTCGTACCAGTTTCCCACATTTGTACCATTCAACCAAACACTCAGGCATCTAACCTGGCGGTCGGCTGGTAGCCGCCCCTACGAATAGCGTGTGTGTTAAACATTATTTTTTAAGTGTGACGACCTGGTAGGGGAGGCTCTTAGCCTCCCGCCAAGTAGGTAGCCTGAGTGTTTGGTTGAATGGTACACAGTCCGGCCTTGTTCGAATTCGCCCATCCTGGTTGGTAACTGAAAGCCTGTACTGCGCGGGAGGCTACGAGCCTCCCCTACAGTGGCGTGTACCAAAAACAACAATTTGCCGGATAAAACCCAGGCAATTACGGAAATCAAAAGATAGCAAATTCTGTCATTTCTTTATTGCAATCCTGGGGATTTGGTGATATAATGACGATGTATTATTGTATGATGTGGTAATTATGTAAACTGAAAGGAGCAGGGCGTTGGAATCCTCAAAACTTCTTCGTCGCAGGCTGGCTTTGGCCGCTCTGGCGGTGCTTGCGGCCCTGCTTTCCGTGACGGCCGCCACCTACGCCTGGTACGTTTACAATACCACCGCCCGCACAACCCGGGTGGAAATGGCGGCGGGCAGCAGCGTGTCCCTGCAAATCTCCAACACGGAGGCAGGGCCCTACCGCTCCTCCACGGTGATGGAGGATTTCACCGGCAGGCTTGTCCCCGTGTCCACGGATAAAATCTCCGGCGGGTTCCAGCTGGTGGAGGAATTCGCCACGGTGGAAACGCAGAATTCCAATGTCTACCGGCTGGTGGCCAGCATATTCGGCCCCGGCGTGGAGGCGGTGCATTACTACAAAACCTCCCTGTATCTGCGCACCAATTCCAATCAACTGAACATCTACTTATCCGACATCGGCTATGAGGATGCCGACTCTAACAACCCCATTTCCACCGCCATGCGGCTGGGTCTGGCGGTTCAGGGGCAGGAATATATTTTCGCCATCAACACCGACCCCAACCCCAACGCCGACGACAACGCCGCCAAGGAACCGGAGGGCGGCTACGTCCTCCGCCACGATATGACCGACGGCTCCACCGTCCCATTCACCCCCTACACCAGCGCCAATTTCTGCAATTACGATACCCAGACCGGGGTTGTCACCGTGCCGGCGGGAGCGGTTTCCCTATGCACCATTTCCGGCGACGGCAGCGGCGGCTACGGCACCCCGGTGAAGGTTGACATCTACCTGTGGCTGGAGGGCTGCGACGAGGACTGCACGCTGAATCTGATGGGGCAGACCATGAAAAACGTGGCTCTGGCCTTCGCTGGCTTTGCCGGGTAAGGAGGCTGCCGTCATGAACAAAATGCAGAAAATCTCCCTGCTGCTCCCCGCCATCGCCGCCGTGCTGGCCGGGCTGATTGCCGTCAGCGCTGTTACCTACGCCTGGATCACCCTGGCCGTGGGCACCTTCACAAACGTCACCCCCATGGAGGGCAAAATCTCCAAGGGAGACGGCAATCTGCTGATTTCTGAGAATCAGGAAGGCCCCTTTGACCAGCAGTGCAGCCTGAATCCCACGGATCATCCCCAGGAGCTCAAGCCAGTCTCCACCGAGAACCTGACCAAATTCTACACTCCCCTGGCCCAGGATCGGGAGGGCTACTGCATCCGCTTCCAGGATTCCACCGAGGAAGCCGGACAGCTGGCCATCCACGGGACGGTGTATCTGCAATACCTTGGGGACGAGTGCGACGTCTATTTCCACGCTCCCGCGCTGCAGATCAGCGGCGACGATCAGGTGCTCTCCGCCGGGCGTCTGGGACTGAAAATCACCAAGGAAGACGGAGAAGTGTCCAGCTTCCTGTTCAAGCTGGATGCCCTGAGCAGCACAGCGCAGGCCCAGCAGCGCCCCACTGTGCGGGAGGATGATGTGGTTCTCTCCGGCATCCAGGGCGACGGCGAGCCGGTCTTCGTCCCCGATCCCGCCCGTTCTGTCACCGACTTCATGATCGATGCCGAGAACCGCCAAAAGCTTCTGTCTATGACATTCGAGGAGATTGCCCAGGTGGAATACTGGCTGTATTTGGAGGGCTGCGACACCGCCTGCTACAATCCGGTGCACAGCCAGGACATCACCCTCCAGCTGGGCTTCGCCGGGGAGCCGGTAAAAGAAGAAACCAGCGACTAGCTTATCAATATTTTTGAGAGGAGGCGGAGCAGGATGAAAAAAAACCTCATGGCGCTCTGGGGCCTGTGTGTCGCGGCAATCATCACAGCGTTGGTGCTGACCTCCGCCACCTTTGCTTGGTTCACCGCCAACCGAGAGGTTGGAACCGATCGGGTCACCGCCCGGGCGGGCTCCAACGAATTGGACCTGGAGGTCAGTCAAAATGGCGGAGAGGACTTCCGTGCGGCGGCCAACAACGAGGTGCCGCTGAAAGCCCAGACCGCTCCCCTGATGCCGGTTTCCACCGCCGACCTGAAAAGCTTTGTCTACAATTCCAGGACTGTGGACGATTTCGCAGAGGATTTTCTCCCCACCCAGGACGAGTCCTTCTACTATCACGACACCATTTACCTCCGTGCCAAGGCGGAGGGAATGCCCTCGGGCACCAAGGTCGCCCTCTACCTGGACAAAACCCCCATCGTGGAGGCCTTGGAGGGAGAGCTGATTACCGCCGCCCGGCTTGGACTGACCTTTGACGAGGCCTCGCCCGTCATCATCGCTTTAAGCGATGTGAACGAGGGCACCGGCAACACCCGCCCCGGCGGCGTTGCCATCGGCGATGGGCAGGTACTCTCCTACAACAGTGGGAATGTGACCGCCGCGAAGGATCCGGCCATTTCTTTGACCGATGTCCAGATTTCCCCCAACGACACCCCGGGCAAGCAGCCCATCGCCACCCTGGAGCTGAATCACATCTACGCCGTGGACATTTTCTTCTACCTGGAGGGCTGTGATCCCGACTGCACCAGCGAAAAGGTGGCTATGGATTCCGCCGCCCTGACACTGGCCTTCTACGGCATGATGGTTAGCGAGGAGGCGGGCCTGTGAAACAAGGAACTCCGCCGAAAAGGCTCCTTTCCATATCGATCCTGCTGGTCCTCATGGCGCTGGTAAGCGTCGCGGCCGCCACCACAGCGTGGATGACCATCGCCGACAGAACCAGAGTGCGGAGCATGCGGATGGAAATCATCAGCGATTCAAGCCTCCGCTTCGACCTGGATGCCCACAAAGTCTTTGACGACTATGTTAAAACCCTTTCCTTCCGGGATATCTCCCAGAGAATTCTAAGGGAAAAGGGATTTGATCCTGCGGACAATCCGCTGACCCCCGTCACCACCGATGACTGCGTTCACTTCACCCTGGAGGATGGTTCTGCGGCAAAGCAGGAATACTATCTGGAATTCACCCTGCATTTTATGTCAACCAAGGATATGGTCGTTCACCTCACCAGTGAGGGGGAAGACGGAACCCTGATCTCCTCCCCCAACAATGCGCTGCCCGATGCCATGCGCCTGAGCTTCACGGCGGAGGAAACCTGCATCTTCGACCCCGGTCTGGGGGCCAGCTCGGATCGAAGCGGTGCAATCAGAGTTTTCGGTCTGCCCAAGAGCGATACCATTCGATATGACGACAGCAACACCCTCTTCTCCCTAAAAGCCCACGTGGACAAGCCTGTGGTTATCCGAATCTGGTTGGAGGGCACCGACGAAGCCTGCACCGACGATCTGCGGGACGCGGACTACAGCATCCGCCTTCGCTTTGCCGGAACGGACGAGGACGGAAACCTTCTCGAGGATTCCAACCCTAACAAAAAAGGCAAATCCCAGTAAGAAAAAGAAAGGTAATTGATCTATGAAAGCATTAAAACGCGGAGCCACAATACTTGTCAGCATGATCCTCTGGGCAGTTATCCTGCTGGCGGCACTGTTTGCTTTTACCACCCTGGCGACCAGGGACAACAACCATGTGGCAAATCTGGCGGGCTTCACCCCTCTGAGCGTCATGTCCGACTCCATGTCCCCTACGTTCAATGCTGGTGACCTGATTATCATTCGCAAGTGTACTCCGGCAACCCTGGAAGAGGGCGATATCATTACTTTCCATGCCATCATCAACAACGAATTTGCCCTGAACACCCACCGAATCGCTGAAATTCAGAATCAGAACGGTGCCCGGAGCTATGTGACCAAGGGTGACAACAACGTCATCGCCGATACCCACATCATCGCCGATGGGGACATCGTGGGCAAGTATGTGGGCCGTCTGCCCTATTTCGGCAAGGTGGTGCAATTCCTCTCCAGCAGCACCGGCTTCCTGCTGGTGATCGTGCTGCCCCTGCTGTTGTTCTTCGTCTATCAGGTGTACCATCTGATCACCGTCAGCATTGACCTGAAAAAGGCCCTGGCGGTGGAGAGCATCCAGGAGGGTGCCCCCGATGCGTTGCTGGCGGATGCGGAAAAGGCAAAGCAGGAGGCCGAAAAGGCAAAGGCAGAAGCGGAGGCCGCCCGGGCGGAGGCGGAAGCAGCCCTGGCGGAGGCAAAGCGTCTGAGAGAGGAAGCCGCGAAGAAGAACGAAGAATAAAGGACGACAACCATGAGTGATTTTCTGAAATTTGCCTTTGAGGTCATCTCTCAGGTGGTTTATAATTTCGCCGGGGTGCTGGCCGCCGCTGTCAAGCTGCTGGTCACCGGCTGGCGGGATTACTTCACCATTTTCTTTACCTATTTCCCCACGGTGGGGATTCTGGGGAAAATTCTCTCCGTGATTCTCATGCTGATTCTCATTGCCATCCCCGTGCTGGCGGTGGTGCTGCTGGTGCGCTCTGCCCTGCTGCGCCGCCGGCTGAAAAAGGACAAGGTGGACAACACCGAGCTCTACCGGGAGATCGGACGGCTGAACCGGCAGGTGCTGGATCTGATTGACGAGAAGAACAAGATTCTGGCCCTGAAGGTCAACACCATGGGCGGCACCGAGCGGATCCCCTATATGGGTGCCTCCGCCTTGACCGACGACACCATCCCCACCCTGGGCAATGTCACCGGCATCCCCCAGAGCGGCAAGGTGGCCGCCGCCGAAATCCATGTGGAAAAGGGCAATGTGGTGGAAGCCGGAACCGGCGCCCCCGCCCCCGAGGACAACCGCTTCCCCAAGCTGGCGCTGGTGGATCAGAAATACGCCGAATATGTACCGCCCCTGTTTGACGAGGAAATCACCTTGCAGCAGCTGGTGGAGAACTACCGCACCTTTGCCTGCAGCCAGATGCACCTGTACTACACCCCCGAAATCATCCGGCGCTTTGTGGCAGGCATGGCTTCCAGTAAGCTGCTGATTCTGGAGGGTATTTCCGGTACAGGTAAAACCAGTCTGCCCCACTCCTTCAGCCGCTTCCTGGAAAACCCGGCCACCATGGTCTCCGTGCAGCCCTCCTTCCGGGATCGGACGGAGCTATTGGGCTATTTCAACGAATTCTCCAAGCGGTTCAACGAGACGGAATTCCTGCGGGCTCTGTATGAAGCGGGCTACCGGGAGGAGCCCAGCATGGTCATCCTGGACGAGATGAACCTGGCCCGTATCGAATATTACTTCGCCGAAATGCTCTCCGTACTGGAAATGCCCAGCCACGACGAATGGGTGCTGGACCTGGTGCCCACCGCCTGGGCCAGCGACCCCAAGCTGCTCTTTGACGGCAAAATCCGGGTGCCGGACTCCATCTGGTTCATCGGCACCGCCAACAACGACGACTCCACCTTCACCATCACCGACAAGGTCTATGACCGCGCCATGCCCATCGAGCTCAACGAACGGGCGTCCGCCTTTGAATGCGAGCCCCAGGGCCCCTGCCGCATCACCAGCGCCCACCTGCAAGCCATGTTTGAAAAGGCCAAGCAGGACTATCCCATCAGCGAAGCCACCCAGGCCAAGCTGGAAAAGCTGGACGGCTATTTGCAGACCCGCTTCAAGCTGGCCTTCGGCAACCGTATCATCAAGCAGATGAACGACTTCATCCCCGTGTATGTGGCCTGCGGCGGCAAGGAGCTGGACGGCATGGACTACATCGTGGCCCGGAAGGTGCTGAAAAAGCTGGAAAGCCTGAACATCACCTTCGTCCGGGACGAGATCCGCAGCCTGAACGAGTACATCGAAAAGGTATTCGGCAAGACCAACATGCCCGACAGCAAGGCATACCTGAACCGTATCCAGAACCTGTTTTGATTGGAGTCCCACTGTAGTAGTTAGTAACTCCTAAAAGTTTACTTTTGCAGGGCTTGGTCACGGTTTGAGAAATGTTGCATGGAACGAAACAGCTCAGTATCGTTAGTGCCTGCAGGGGTGTTACTTTCTTGTCGCCGAACAAGAAAGTAACCAAAGAAGTCGGCTTAGG
>CAMCKD010000041.1 GCA_945875335.1 uncultured Clostridia bacterium
CACTCAGTTGCATTGCCTGGCGGGCGGCTGGTAGCCGCCCCTACGAATGGCTGGTACGTTAAAGCACCACTTAGCTGAGTCAAACCGATAAGCACTTTCCCTTTTATTTCCCGCAGTCAGCGCTGCCTTCGCTGTAGAGCATATCCAGGCCATGAGCCACCGGGTCGATGACGGCCAGGATATTCTCGGCGGAGGCCTTTTTGCTGCCGGGCAGGTTGATGATGAGCGTCCGCCCGCGAATGCCCGCTGCGCTGCGGCTGAGGCAGCCCTTGGGGGTAATCTTCATGGATTCCGCCCGCATGGCTTCGGGAATCCCCGGGGTCAGCCGCTCCACCACCTTCAGTGTTGCCTCCGGGGTGATGTCCCTTGGAGAGAAGCCGGTGCCGCCGGTGGTGAGCACCAGGGCGATGTTCCGTTCATCGGCGCATTTGATAAGCTCCGCCTGAATCATCTCCGATTCGTCGGGCACCATGGCGGTGTAGGTCACCTGAAAGCCCTTTTCCTCCAGAATCCTTACCAGGTTGGGGCCGCTGGTATCCTCCCGCTCCCCCCGGTAGCCTTTGTCGCTGACTGTAATGACGGCCGCTGTATAGCTCATGTTCATTCCTCCCGCAAATAATCTCCGTGGACACCGCCGGTTTTGGAAAGCAGCCGGATGTCCGTAATCACCATGTCCTTTTGCACCGCCTTGCACATGTCGTACACCGTCAGGGCAGCGGTGGATACGGCGGTGAGAGCCTCCATTTCCACGCCGGTTCTGCCATCGCAGGAAACCGCGGCCCGAATTTCCACGCTTTTTCTGCCTTCATCCAAGGACAGCTCCAGATCAATGCCGTCCATCAGGATGGGGTGGCACATGGGGATGATGTCCGGCGTGCGTTTTGCCCCCATGATGCCCGCGATTTGGGCCACGGTGAGCACATCTCCCTTCTTCATGCCGCCGATTTGAATCAATGAAAAGGTATGGTCGTTCACCAGCACCCGGGCGGCGGCCACGGCGGTGCGCTGGGACAGGGGCTTTTCTCCCACATCCACCATTCTGGCCCGTCCCTGATCGTTAAAATGGGTAAAATCCGACATTTTCAGCCTCCAATCTGATTCATATTCCGACCTGCCCGGGAGCGGTGCCGGACATCCAGGTCGCCATGCCAGGCAGGCTTGTTCCAAATGGCCTTTTCCAGCTGCTCCCGCATCCCGTCAAAGCTTAGACCCTTTAGGGAATACTCGGCATCCGAATGCAGGCAGGGCTTCACCTTTCCGTCGGCGGTGAGCCGGATGCGGTTGCAGTCTGCGCAGAAATGGGCGCTGACCGGGCTGATGAGGCCGATATTGCCCTGGGCTCCTGGCAGATGGTAGAGCTTCGCCACGCCGCCGTCGGGCTGGGCAGGCACAGCATCCGGGAGCTTTTCCAGTACCCTGGTATAGGGGATGTAAGCAGAGGAATCAAAATCCTCGCTGTCGCACATGGGCATCATTTCGATGAAGCGCATGTCCACGGGATACTTTCTTGTCAGCTCCGCCAGTGCCTCGATCTCATCATCGTTGAAGCCGCCCACCAGAACGGCATTGATTTTGATCTTCTCAAAACCGGCATCCATGGCGGCATGAAACCCCTTCCAAAAATCGGAAAGCTGGCCGTTTCTGGTGATATAAGCGTACTTTTCCGGGTTCAGGGTGTCCAGGCTCAGGTTCAGGCGGCGCACCCCGGCATCGTGCAGCGGTTTTGCCAATTCCGGCAGCAGAACGCCATTGGTGGTCAGGCAGACCTCTTTGATTCCCGGCACTTTTGAAGCCCGGCGGCAGATGGAAACCACATTCTTCTTTACCAGGGGCTCCCCGCCGGTGATGCGCAGCTTGGTGATGCCCAAAGCGGCAGCGGCCTCCACCGCCAGAATCAGCTCGTCCTCGGTGAGCATATCGGCGTGGCTTTTCTTGCACACCCCCTCCTCCGGCATACAGTAGCGGCAGCGCAGGTTGCACAGCTCCGTCACGGAAATGCGCAGATAGGTGATGCTGCGTCCAAATGCATCGATCATAACGCACCTCGCACATTGTGGAATGGGCCAATCATATCGGAATGACTTCTCCGGGGTTCTCCAGGGTATAGCCGCCCAGACGGAGCAGCTTTTCCCGGAAGGCATCGCTTTTCAGAATGGACAGAAGCTGCCCCACCATGGGCGTATCCCAGGCGTGATCGGGAATAATCAGGTCGTATTCCTCAATGCAGATGGGAATAAAATCCAGATCATAGAGCTTGGCGGCAGAGTAGATGCCCATACCGGCGTCGGCACTGGAGCTGGCGATTTGTGCGGCAACGGAGGTGTGGGTCAGCTCCTCCCGGTCATAGCCGTAGATGGAGGCGGTGTCCAGCTTTTCCTGTTTGCACAGATAATCCGTGAGGATGCGGGTGCCGGAGCCGTTCTGCCGGTTTACATAACGAATTCCGTTTCTGGCAATGTCTGAGAATTTTTGAATATTCAAAGGATTCCCCTTGGCAACCATCAGCCCCTGCTGGCGTCCCACGCAGGAAACCAGATGCACGCCGCCCTTGGGGAAGTATTTTTTGATGAAGGAACGGTTGTAGCTGCCGTCCGTTGTATCCAACAGGTGGCAGCCCGCCGCGTGGGCCTCGCCCCGGCGGATGGCCATGATGCCCCCCATGGAGCCCACATGGGAGGAGCTCATGTACAGATCGGGATTTTCCAGGTGGAGCATGTCTGCCAATTCATCCAGCAGGGGGTCGTGGCTGCCGATGACCACCAGAGTGTTTTGGAGCTTTTCCATGGGGCTGAGCAGACGGACATTCACTTCCGCCCCGGCTTCATAGCCTTCCAATCCCTGGGGCACCTCCAGAATGCCGTCGGCTTTCATAAAGGAGCTGACCACACCGCTGCCCCGGCTCAGGGGGGAGGCCATCAGCCTGCCGTCCACGCAGCCCATGCGGGTGCGGACAAACTCCTGGTATTTGAGCCCCGACACCACCGGACGGGTCAGGGTGGCCTTGGCATACTGGGCTGCCGCTGCGGGAACACCCAACCAGCAGTCAACAAGGGGCTTTAACAGCTGCTCGATGACGATGATGCCGGACACGGGATAGCCGGGAACGCCCAGGATGGGAACGTTCCCCTTGCAGCCTAAGATGGCGGGCTTGCCGGGCTTGATGGCGATGCCGTGATACAGCACCTGCCCCAGCTCCCGAATCACCTGGGCGGAGTAGTCCTCCCGCCCGGCAGAGGAACCGGCGTTGAGAAGCACCATGTCGCATTCCGACGCGGCTTTCGCGGCCATTTCCTTGATTTTGTCGAATTTGTCGGGAACAATGGGATACACCCGAGCCTCAGCCCCCCAGCTTTTTACCATGGCGGAGAAGATCGCGCCGTTGAATTCCAGAATGTCGCCGGGCTTGGGGTCGGTGCAGGGCGGGATGATCTCATCTCCCGTGGGAATGATGCCCACGATGGGCTTCCGAATGACTTCAATTTCCAGCACACCTCCGGCGATCATGGCGCCGATGGCAGCAGGGGAAACGGTCATGTTGCTGGGCAGAATCATCTCTCCGGCGCAGATGTCCTCGCCAATCTGGCGGATGTGCTGCCAGGGGGCGGCGGCAGCGTGGATGGTGATGGAGCCATCCTCATTTTTCACGATGTCCTCCACCATGATCACTGCGTCACAGCCCTCGGGGATGGGGTCGCCGGTGTCCAGTACGATGAACTGTCCCGGCTGCAATTTCACAGGGGTGGTTTCGGTTGCGCCGAAGGTGTCCTTGGCGGTTACGGCCACACCGTCCATGGCGCTGGCGGCGTAGTGGGGGGCGCAGATGTGGGCATAGACCGCCCGGGCAGTCACTCTGCCGCAGCTTTCAAAAACGGGAATGCGTTCTATTTTCCCGCAAAAGCCATTTTCCCGAAGCAATGCAAGATAGTCTTCCCGCGCCTGGGTCAAAGGTACGTTGGTCAAATATTCAAATCCCATATGTATTACACTCCCCCTGTGATGGTTACCTGGATTTCCGCGTTTTGCGGCAGTCCCTCGCAGTCCCGGTCAATGCAGAAATAGCCGTCGGCTCCGGCTAATGTGGTAATCAGGCCGGACTTGCCCCGGATGGGCTGGGCGTACAGCTGACCGTCCTTTTTGCTCAGGCGGCAGCAGTGGTACTGAGCCCGGCCGTGATTGGCGCTGATGCTCTCCGTGACCCTGGCGGTGACGGTATAGGCGGGCATATCCCGTCCGATGAGCCGTCCCAAAAGGGGCTGCACAAAAAGCTTTGTAATAAAGTAGGCCGCCACGGGATGCCCCGGCAGTCCAACAATGGGTTTTTCACCGGCTTTTCCCAGGATGGTGGGCTTGCCCGGCTTGATGGCAATGCCGTGGAGCAGAAGCGTTCCCTGGGATTCAATGATCCGGCAGGCGGCGTCCTTCACCCCCACGCTGCTGCCCCCGGACAGCAGCACCGCGTCGCATTCTGAAAGAGCGCTGCTCACCTTTTCCGCCAAAAGTGCTTCGTCGTCTATGACGATGCCAAAGTTCTTGACATTGCACCCGAAGGCAGTGAGCATGGCCTCCAGCATGGGGCTGTTTACATCCCGCACCTGTCCGGCGCCGGGCTGCACCTCCGGCGGCACCAGCTCGTCCCCCGTGGAAATCACCCCCACGGTGAGCTTTTTCGCAACCGGAACCTGCACCTGCCCAATGGCAGCCAGGGCACCGATGTCTGCGTCGGAGAGCCTGCGTCCCTTTTTCAGAATCACCTTGCCGGGGTACACATCGTCTCCCCGGAAAATCATATTCATGCCGGGGGCGGCGGACTTGCAGATGCCGATGGTGCCGTCGCCGTAGTCCTCGGTGTATTCCAGCATCACCACGCTGTCGGCCCCCTCCGGCACCGCCCCGCCGGTGGGGACGGCTGCGCACTGCCCCGGATTTAAGGAAAAGGCCGCCCCCTCGCCCATGAGCACCGTCCCCTGCAGGGGCAACATGGCGGGGATGGCATCGCTGCAGCCAAAGGTATCGGCGGCACGAACCGCAAAGCCGTCCACGGTGGAGCGGTCAAAATCCGGCACATATTCCTTCGCTTCAATATCCTGAGCCAGAATCCTTCCCATGGCGCAGGAAAGGGAGACGGTTTCCATCCTTTCCAGAGGAGAGAACTCCGCCTGAATCATCGCCAGAACCTCCTCCGGCGTTTTCACAAACAGCATACTAGACCTCCATGCCCGTATTTTCATCATTATACGCGAATCCCGCCCATTTCTCAAGCCCCTTGTCCCCAATGATGATTCATTTTACATTATAGGCATATCGGTTTGACTCAGCAGAGTGGTAAATTGTTGTTTAGCGTACAAAAAAATAATGCACACGCCACTGTAGGGGAGGCTCGTAGCCTCCCGCCAGGTAGGTAGCCTGAGTGTTTGGTTGAATGGTGCAAGGTTGGACGATGGTACGAATTCGCCCAACCTGGGTAATCATTGAGGGCTTGTACCGCGCGGGAGGCTAAGAGCCTCCCCTACAGTTGGCATGTTGGGGCTTGACGAGTGCGTCGGAAAATAAGTATAATAGGAAAGAGAGGGGTTCACCGAGCCTATCCCATGCTTTGTCGGAGGGTATGTATGATTGAGATTCGTGTATTCGCGATGCTGTGCCGGGGGTGGGAAAAGGCTGCCATGCCGGAGCCCCGGAGCATTGCTTTCCCCGGTGGGAGGCGGTTAACGGATGGAGCCCCGATATGAACGAAACATTCCCGCTCTGACCGAGGCGGAATGCGCCCTTCTGAGGAAGAAGCGGGTGCTGATTGTGGGCTGCGGCGGTCTGGGCGGTCATCTCATTGACCAGCTGGCAAGGATCGGCGTGGGTGCCATCCGAGCGGTGGATGGGGATGTGTTTGAAGCCTCCAATCTGAACCGGCAGCTGCTGTCCGAGGTGCCCCTGCTGGGGTTCGGCAAAGCCGCCGCTGCTGCTCAGAGAATCCGTCGGGTAAACCCGGATACAGAAGTTGAGACGATTGAAGAATATCTGACGGAAACCAACGCCGCCCGGCTGATTTCCGGCTGTGACGCAGTTCTGGATGCCCTGGACAATATCAAAAGCCGCAGGCTTCTGGCATCTGCCTGTGCCAGGGCAAAGGTTCCCTATGTCTACGGCGCTGTTCAGGGCTGGATCGCCCAAGCCGCCGTTTCCATGCCGGGGGACGGTCTGATGGAAGCCCTGTATCCCCAGGACATCCCGCTCACAAATAAGAGCGTCCTGAGCTTCACCCCCGCCCTGTGCGCCTCCCTGCAGAGCGCCCTGTGCGTCCAGCTGCTGGTGGGCCGCCCGGTAAAAAGCGGAACCATTTTCTATTTTGATTTGCTGAATCAGGAATTTGAGACCATCCCCATGGTATGACAAAAAGGAGGTATTACCGATGGCATCAAAATACGCAGGCTATATGGGAAAGGTCATGCTGGTGGATTTGAGCACCGAGACCGTAACCGAATATCCCTGGACAGACCAGCAGCGGGAGCTGTATCTTGGCGGCAAGATCATGGCCGCCCGGATCCTCTGCGATCATCTGACCGGCAAGGAAAGCCCATTCAGCGAGGAAAACTGGGTGGTGATCGCCACCGGCCCGCTGACCGGGACGGGAGCGCCCAGCTCCGCCCGGTTTGATGTCTCCGCCCTGTCGCCCCAGACCGGGATCCTGGCCTCCTCCAACTGCGGCGGCAGCTTTGGATTCCATCTGAAAAAGGCGGGCTATGACGCCCTGATCCTCAAGGGCAGGTGCCGCAGCCACCGCTGGCTGGAAATCAACGAGGACCAATTTCTCTTTCACGATGCCGACGAGCTTTGGGGCATGAGGACGAGCCAGTGCCAGGAAAAATTGGCAGAGCTCACCGGGAAGAAACGGTTCGGAAAGCTGTGCATCGGCCCTGCCGGAGAAAACCTTGTCAAATACGCCGGAATCATCAGCGATGAGCGAGCCGCCGGCCGTACTGGTTTGGGCGCCGTGCTGGGCTGGAAGAATCTGAAAGCCATCACCGCCTTTGGAACCAAGACCATCCCCATCCATGACAAGGAAAAGACCACGGCCTGGTGCAAAAAGTGGATCGAGTACCTGCAAAAGCACCCGCTCACCGGCCAGCAGCTGCCCCGCATGGGCACGGCGGGTCTGGTGAGCTCCATGCAGATGCTGGGGATCCTCTCCACGAAGAATTATTCCGCCGGTCAATTTGAGGACTTCGAGCAGGTCAGCGGTGAGAGATTGGCGGAGGAATTCAACATCACCAACAAGGGCTGCCTGACCTGCCCCATCCGCTGCGCCCGAACGGTTCAGGTGCAGGGCATGGCCGTCAAGGGCCCCGAGCTGGAAACCCTGGGCCTGCTGGGCGGCAACATCTGCAACAACGATTTGCAGAAAATTCTGGACTGGAACTACGAGCTGGACGAATTGGGCATGGACACCATCTCCACCGCCAACACCATCGCCTGGGCAATGGAGGCCAACGAGAAAGGCTTGTGGGACAACGGCCTGGAATTTGGGAAAACCGATAACCTGCCCCAGGTCTTCGATGACATTGCCCACCGCCGGGGGATTTGCGATGCGCTGGCCGAGGGCAGCAAGCGATTGTCCGAGAAATACGGCGGCAAGGAATTCGCCATCCATTCCAAGGGTCTGGAGCTGGCTGCCTATGAGCCCCGCCGGGCTGTGGGGCAGGGACTTGGCTACGCGGTATCCAACCGGGGCGGCTGCCACCTGAACGGCGGATACCTGGTGATCATGGAGGGCTTGGGTCTGCATATGGATTCCCAGACGCCCAAGGCAAAAGCAGACCTGACCATGACCTTCCAGGATTTGATGGAAACCATTTCCGCATCGGGACAGTGCCTGTTTACCTCCTACGCCTTTTTCCCCGGCTTCCTGCTGACGAAGCCCAACGGCATTCTCACCAAAACCGTCAATGCCGCAGCGCCCCACATTGGCTGGGCAGTGCGGCTGATTAACAAATACCCCAGGGTTGCCGCCATTCACCTTCCGATTTTTCATCACACCAAGATGATCGAGCTGGCGCTGGGGATGAAAATGAACTTTGGCCGCTACATGGAAATCGGAGAGCGGGGCTACACCATGGAGCGCTTCATCAACACCAAATTCGGCATCTCCGCCGCCAACGACAAGCTGCCCAAACGGCTCACCGACGTACCCCAGGATTCCGGCAATCCCAAGACCAAGGTGCCGCTGGAAACCATGAAAAAGACCTATTATCAGGCCCGGGGCTGGGATCACAACGGCATCCCCACCGAGAAGCTGCTGCGTCGTTTGAAGATAAAATGATTACGGTCAGATTTTATGGTCTGCTCCGGCTGGATTCCGGGATGAAAGAGCAGCAGCTGGAGGCGGACACGGTAAAGGAAGTATACGCGCAGTTGACGCAGCTGGGGCTGAGCAGGAAGGCGCTGTACGGCTGCGTCATCCTTGTCAACGGAAAACCGGCAGGCAAAAAACAAAAACTAAAAAACGGCGACAGGGTTCAGCTGATGTCACCTGTCGCCGGAGGATAGGAGAAAAAATCGATGTCGCTCTCTTACAAATTGGAAGTTATCTGGTGCCGCAGCTTTCAGGCAGTGCTGAAGGTGGGCAACTATTTTCTGGGCTATCGGATGCCCAAGTATCTGGAAGGCCCCGGCAAGATCAAGGAGCTGGGGGAATTTCTGAAGGCGAAGAACCTGAACGATGTGCTGTTGGTCACCGAAACGGGGATGCTGCGCTGGAGCATGGTGCAGTCCATGCTGGATGGATTCGATGCCGCCGGTATCCGATACGCCGTGCAGACCTTCGACCATCCCGACCCCACCAGCGATGATGTGGAGCTGGGCTACAAAACCTACAAAGAAAAGGGCTGCAAAACCATTGTAGCCCTGGGCGGCGGCTCCCGGATGGACTGCGCCAAGGGCATTGCCGCAAAGGCAGTACATCCCAAGAAGACGATTTCCCAGCTCCAGGGGATTTTGAAGGTTCACTGGCCCATCCCAACCTTTGTAGCAATTCCCACCACCGCTGGAACCGGCTCCGAGACCACGGTTGCGGCGGTGATCACCGACTCCGCCACCCACCGCAAGGCCGCCATCAACGACCCCTTCCTGATTCCCAAATATGCCGTGCTTGACCCGGAGCTGACGGTGGGCCTGCCTCCCCACATCACTGCCACCACCGGGATGGATGCCCTCGCCCATGCGGTAGAGGCCTATACCAACCACACCTACAACACCAAGCTGGAAAACAAATTGGCAAAGGAAGCCGTGAAGCTGGTTTACGACAACATCCTCACGGTGTTTGAGGACGGCAGCAACCTGGAAGCCCGACAGAAGATGCAGCGGGCTGCCTTCTACGCAGGCCGTGCCTTCACCCGGGGCTGCGTGGGCTATGTCCACGCGGTGGGGCACACCCTGGGCGGCCTGTACCACGTTCCCCACGGCCTGGCCATGGCGGTTCTGCTGCCCCATGTGATGCGGGAATTCGGCGCCTCCGCCCACAAGCGTCTGGCGGAGCTGGCGGATGTCTGCGGCATCGGCGGCGAAAACCAGGCGGAGAAGGCAAACAATTTCATCCGCTGGATCGAACAGACCAACGCCAGGATGGGACTTCCCGAAAAGTTCGACATGATCAAGGACGAGGACATCGAGCAGATGATCACCTGGGCCAGAAAGGAAGCCAACCCGCTCTACCCCGTGCCCGTGGTCTGGTCCCGGGAGGATTTCCGCCGGCTCATCCAGTCCATCCGCAAATAGAACCAAAAAACGAATGGCGGCCTCTGATTTCAAAACACGGCAGGAAGATATTTCTGCTGCTCTACGTCGAACACGCCCCGGGTGGTCAGACGCAGCTTGGGAATCACCGGCAGGCTCACAAAGGCCAGGGTCATCAGCTCGTCAATGTCCCCGGCAGCGCAGTATTGCTGCAGGGCGTGTTTCAGGGCTTGCAGCTTTGCATCCACCGTCTCGGCGTTCTCGGTGCTCATCAGCCCGGCCACCGGCAGGGGCACCTGACCAAGCACAGCGCCGTTTACCACAAAGGCGATGCCGCCGTGGCTGCGCCGGACGGTGTTGGCCGCAAGGGCCATGTCGGCATCGTTGGTGCCCGCCACGATCAGATTGTGGGAATCGTGGGCCACACTGGAGGCCACTGCCCCGCAGCGCAGGCCGTAGTTGCCCAAAAAGCCAAGGCCCATGTGCCCGGTGCCCCGGTGCCGTTCAATGACCGCCAGCTTGACGATTTTCCGGGTGGGGTCCACCCCTGGCGCACAGCCGGGGTGCTGCCGGAAGGGCACCAGCTCCTCGGTGGTGAGCAGCTCATGGGGTGCAAGACAGATGATGCGCTGTGTGGTGCCGGTCTGGGGCAGCGCGAAATGCTCCGGTTTCAGTTCCGGGCAGTGGAAGGAATCAAACACTCGGGGGTAGCGCCGGGTGTCCGGCACGGCAGGCAGCTCCGCCAGCGCCTTGCCGTTCTCCGCCACCAAACAGCCCGCCTTGTAGACCTTATCCACCGTGAACTGCTGCAAATCCGACAGGACAAGCAAATCCGCCTCATAGCCGGGAGCCACTGCGCCCCGGTTTTTGAGTCCGAAATACTGAGAAGGAACCAGCGTGGCACAGCGGATGGCCACAATGGGATCCACCCCGGCCCGGATGGCCTTGCGGAGGATCAGGTCGATGTGCCCCTCCCGCAGCAGGTCGCCGGGGTGGCGGTCGTCCGTCACCAGCATACAGCGGTGGCACAGCGGCTCCTTGAGCAGCGGCAGCAGCGCCTGTAAATTATGGGCGGCGGTGCCCTCCCGAATCATGATGTACTGGCCCAGGCGCAGCTTTTCCATGGCCTCCTCCAGACAGGAGCACTCGTGGTCAGAGCCAACGCCCGCCGCCGCATAGGCGTTCAGCTGCTTGCCGCCCAGGAACGGCGCATGGCCGTCCAGCAGCCCGCCCGCTTTCCGGCAGTCCAGTATTTTTTCAAGAATATCCTTTTCGCCCCGGGCGGTGCCGTAAAAATCCATCAGCTCCGCCAGACCCAGAACCTGAGGGGTGATATAATAGGGTTTCAGCGTTTCAGCATCCAGCACCGCGCCGGATTCGTCCAGCGGCGTGGCGGGCACGCAGGAGGGCAGCATAAAGAATACCGACAGCGGCAGATTCCGGGCCGCCTCCAGCATGAACTCCAGCCCCTGGGTTCCCGCCACATTGGCGATTTCATGGGGGTCGGTGATGACGGCGGTGGTGCCGTGGGGCAGTACCGCCTGGGCAAAGGCCGGTGGGCAGAGCATGGAGCTTTCGATATGAATGTGCCCGTCAATCAGCCCCGGGCAGACATACCGTCCGTCCAGCTCCACTTCCCGCTGTCCTGCGTAGCTGCCCACGCCCACGATGACGCCATCGCAGACGGCCACATCTCCCTGCTGCACCTCGCCGGAAAACACGTTGACGATGCGGGCATTTTTCAGCACCAGCTCCGCCGGGCAATCCCCCCGTGCCGCCGCCAGGCGGCGCTGTAGTTTTTCTCGTTCCATAGCAGTTCCTCCGTTTCGTTTTTGAAATATGGACGCAGCAATTCAAAGTACCTTCGCTCCCCCGCTGGGGGAGCTGCCGAAGGCTGAGGGGGTGTCCCTGTTGCTGTGGTATCACCCCAAGTTTTCGCAACGCCAATGTAGGGGAGGATATCATCCTCCCGCCAGGTAAAGTAACTGAGTGTTCGGTTGAATGGTACAGAGTTCCGCCTCGTACGAATTCGCCCAACCTGATTGGTAATTGTGAGGTTGTACCGCGCGGGAGGATGATCCTCCCCTACTAGGCTGTTAAGCCTAAAACTATGCTTTTTAGGGCGGCATTCTGACGACACCGCTATGTCACGATTCGGGAGATGTTGAATGAAACGAAACCACTCAATATTCGTTCGTGCCTGCGTAGTGTTACTTTCTTGTCGCCGAACAAGAAAGTAACCAAAGAAGTCGGCTTAGGGGGAGGCGCTGAGTGTCGCACTCCCGACGCCAAAGCCGCCCTCCCCCTAAGGACCCTCTCCCGGCGCGCTTCTTTCCGGGTGCACAGCTTTCTTTCGGCTTGCTTTTGCCTCATTTATCTTATATCTCATATCTTATATCTTATATCTCACTGACATCAACTTTTAGGTTTAACAGCCTACTACAGTGGCTGGTACAACATCAAAAAGGCTTCTGCGGTATCCTGACCCCAGATAGCGATGGAACCTCTGAACAATTCGTCTGTGGCTGGATGGCAGGCCTTTGCCCCATCCAGCCACAGGCAATTTATTCAGAGGTTCTCAAGATATTTTTCTCTCAGCTGATCCCGTTTCTCATCGGTGACACCCAGCTGGTTGCGAATATAGTCCTCCATGGAACCGTATTCTTTTTTGACGGCATCAATGGCTGCTTCCAGATACTCACCCTTCACGCCTGCCATGGCCGGGGCTTCCTTTACGATCTCTTCGTCATACCCGCTTGCTTTCAGCCCGGCTTCCAGACGCGCAATATCTTCCTGATACACTTCATTGGTCAGTAGGAAGTCCTGCATAATCACATCCTCGTCCACCCCCAGCACATACAACAGCAGCGCTGCGGCAATCCCCGTTCTGTCCTTGCCGTGGGTGCAGTGCCACAGCACCGCGCCATCCGCATCCAGAAGGATATCAAAGAACTTGGCATATCCCTTCTGGCCCTCATCGCTCAGAAGGATCTCGGTATACTGCCTGGGGAGTCTGCCGCTTTTTGCGTACTCCACGCTCCTTTGAAGCTGGTTGTCCGCTTCAGCGATTCTACGCATCAGTTCAACCATATCGGGGCTGGACATGTCCACCTCAAATACGTTGATCCATACGTTCTGTGCGCCGGGGATCTCCTGATCGGGAGCCTGCTTCCTTTCGAATTCCATGCGAAAATCCAAAACGTATTGAATCGAATACTGCTGAGCCAACTCAGCGGCGGCTTCAGCAGATAATTTATCCAGTGCCCCGGTTCGGATCAGCAGTCCGTCCTTGACGCTCCGTCCGTCAGCGCCGATGTATCCGCCAAGCTGTCTTGCGTTATCAATCTCCTGGGTATTGATAAAACGATTTGCCATGGAATCCCCCAAATCCGAATCATTTTCCACTGATGCCGCCAAGGCAGTACCCCTGCACAGAACCAGCCCGGAAACAATTGCAGCCAAAACACAGATCACTGCAATAATGAGCCTTTTCCGATTTTGTATCACCATAGTGTTACTCCTTTGCTGCGTTCACCGCGTTATGCTTCTCTTTGGAATGCTCCGCTTTCTGCGCCGCACCCCTTTTTATCCAAATCAGTCCTGGAACAGCTTCTGATCCAGAATATCGAAGTCCTTTTTGATCTGCTCCACATCCACAAAAGCCTCGGCCATGACAGAATCAATCAGCTCTCTGGTGCTCAGGGGGCTCATGCAGAGGAAGGGCAGACGGCGAATGGCCGCAATCCAAGTCAGGACACGCTCAAAGCTGGGCTTGACATCTGCAGGGATCTCGCCAAAATAGTATCCGCAGAATTTCTTCCACACTTCCATTGCCTTTTCCCGGCTCATGCCAATGACCCGCTCCGAAAACACGGAATGGCTGCAATAGACACAGCCCAGTTCGATCATGGGGTGGCCCTGGCTGATATCGCCCATATCGATCATTTCCAGCTCGCCGCTGCGAACCAGCACATTCTTTTCATGGTAATCGCCGTGAATCAGGGTATTGCGCTGGGGAATCAAATCAATCAGAGAATCATAGCGGCGGATCTCTTCCTCCGTCATCCATTTGCTCATGGAGCCCATGGTGCTTCTGAACATTTCAGAGGCCGGGTGAAGGGTGCCCGGTTTTTCCTGGATGTGGTGCATCGTTCTGGCCAGGGAGGCGTATTTTTCGATGTAGTAATCCTCCTCTTCGGGGTGATTGAGAATGGTAGAAGCCAGATTATCCGCCTCCATCAGCTCATACATCACACCATAGCAGTCGCCAACGCGAACAACATCAAAAGCAATGGCCGTGGGCAAACCCCGTGTGAAGGCAATCTTAGAGCAGGCTCTCTCTCTTTCGATGTAATCCATCTGAATCTCAGGACGATAGACCTTAATAATCGTCTCTGGATCGTAGCGATATACCTTACCGACACCGCCCTGACCGATCATCTTGCAGCCTTCAATGGAAAACTGACGCAGTCTTCTTCTGATCGTCATCATCTCAGTAAAGCCGGTCATTTCAAAAATCTCAAATACATCGTTGCTGACATTGATGACCTCAATATCCTTCTTTGCCTTCTTCAATTTTAAGATGACTCTCAAGCCTGCACTGGAAATGTAATCCAGTTTTTCAGCATCCAGAATGACTTTCTCACTCGGATTCTGCTCGCAGAGGCTGAATATCTCTTTTTCAAGCTCAGGCGCACTGGCAGAATCCACCCGGCCCTCCACTTTGATCGTCAAAGAATTGTTTTTCATGGTTCCAGATACTTGTAAGCTCATTCCAATCTCCTTTAATGATGTTTATGATTTGATGAATCACATGAAATGCTGATCAGGTTAACACAGCGAGACGGTAAGTTGTTGTTTATCGCACCCTTGGCTCCCCCTCTGGGGGAGCTGTCAGCCCGAACGGGCTGACTGAGGGGGTGTCGAACGTTCGTTGCGGGTACGCTTTCGTGGGCGACACCTCTCCCGACCTCGCTGGCGCTCGGCCACGGAGGGGAGGGCAAGGGTGCGCTCTACAAACAACAATTTGCCTGATTGCTGCGTCAAACCAATGATTTTATAGTATTGTAGTACGAAAAATGCAGAAAAACAATTGACATTATCGCTAAAATCTGGAGCAGGAGACAAATTACGATGGTGCAATCGGCATCCTGAGCGGTATCGGGATGGCCGCCCGCGCCAGTTTGGCAGGAGAACCCCTCCGCCGTAAACACGCCGATGCCCTGGACCTGATGCAAATTTCAGAGGCCGCATATTGATTATTGAGCCGAAGCATGCTATACTTTATTTGGCACGAACGTTTTGAATGAGGGAGCCTGACCGATGGCGAATGATACAGATGGAACACGAAAGGAGAATCAGACATGAAAAAGGTAAAAAAGTGCAGTTTGATCGTTCTATTGGTGATTCTGGCGGTTGTTTTATGCGCCTTGCTTGTGTTTTTGGGGCTGTATTTCACCAGACTCGAAACCATCGGCACCATGGAGCAGCTTACGGATTACGCGGATGGATACAATCTCTACCGCATGGATGTCAAATACGATTACAGTCTTGACGATATCATCGGTTACGACATTCAGGACGATCAGACGATGATCGATGCAATTCTGAAAGAGGCACTTCCGCTGCTGCCTGTGAAGATCAAAGCGCCCAATTTCGGCTGTACCGCGTTTACGCTGACCGATACGGACGGCGGCGTTCATATGGGACGCAATTATGATTTCAGAAAAAATACCTCCGCTATGCTGGTTTACTGTGCGCCAAAGGGCGGATATCGGTCCCTTGCCTTTGCCGCGCTGGACAATGTTTCAGCAAATGTGCCCGATGAGAATATCAAGAAAAAGCTGGCAAGCCTGACCGCTCCGTTTATCTGCCTGGATGGTATCAATGAAAAGGGTGTCTCCATCGCCGTGCTGACACTGGATAGTGAGCCTGTCCGTCAAAACACAGGCAAGCCGGTCATTTCCACAACGCTTGCGATCCGCCTTGTTCTCGACAGGGCAGCAACCACAGAGGAAGCCGTGGAGCTTCTGCGCAGCTATGATATGTTCGCATCCTCCGGCAGAGATTACCATTTCTATATCACCGACGCCTCCGGCGATGGCAGAGTCATCGAGTATGACATAAACGGCGAACCAAGAGAGCTGATCGATACGCCATCCGAGGTGGTTACGAATTTCTTCATTCGTCATGTGGATCAGGTGCTTCCGAACCAGAAAAACGGCATCTACGGTCACGGCAGGGAACGCTATGACGCCGTGCTGCAGGTGCTGGAGACGGAAAAAGGGAATTACACCACCGATACCGTATGGAACGCCATGAAATCGGCGGCACAGGACCCCAACCCCGACTCCATCACAAGCAACACACAATGGTCTGTTTCCTATAACAATACTGACCTTTCTGCCGATATTGTCATCCGCCGCCATTGGAGTGATGTAACCCATTGCGAGCTGGAAACCAAGGTGACGGCGCCGTTAAAATGAAGGGAAGCATAACGGTTTATCGTTTCGCTGAGTGAACCTGATAAGCAGTTACGATAAAGCAGTCAGCAGATCGAATCATCCCGTCTGAATCAAAAGCACCACACTTTTTGAGGAAGAAGTGTGGTGCTTTACCTAATTAACGCACCGCGCCCTTGGCTCCCCCTCTGGGGGAGCTGCCGAGCTTGCGAGGCTGAGGGGGTGTCCTGGCTGCGGAGGTACGGGGCATCATATATCAGGAGCCTTGTGCCATTTCTGGAGTGACACTCCCTCCGGCTCGCAAGCTCGCCACCTCCCTCAGAGAGGGAGGCAAGGGGTGCAGCGTAATCAGGTAAATACTGCTTTTGCTGAGTAACAACGGATACGAATATCTGCGCAAGGATGGCGCGGTTCGGGTAGTCGATGATATTGGCCGCGTGGATGTGACAGATCACAAGGAGTGAGCAATTTGGAAGAGAATATTTTAGAGGCCGTCAGGCGGTATAAAATCACGGCCATTCTCCGGGGCATTTCGGAGGAACGGCTGCTCCGGCGGCGCCATGATCCCGTTGCTGTCTCTGGGTGTTCCCGGCGACTCCGTTACCGCCATTTTGCTGGGCGCCTTCATCATGAAGGGCATCACCCCCGGCCCCATGATGTATGTCAGCGAGCTTCCCACGGTGTATAAGGTCTTTGCCGCCCTGATGCTGGCGAACCTTTGCATGCTGGTTGTGGGCTGCCTGGGTGTTCGGATTTTTGCAAAGATCGTCTCCCTGGAAAAGAAAGTGCTGTATCCCATCATCCTGATCATCTCCCTGCTGGGTGCCTTCTCCATCAACAAGAACGTGTTCGATGTGGGTGTGTGCGTGGTCTTCGGCGTTATCGGCTGGCTGATGAACAAGTATGAGTTCCCCCTGTCTCCCATCCTGCTGGCACTGATCCTGGGACCCATGTGCGAGCAGAACTTCGTCCGGTTCATGGATCTCAACGGCGGCAATTTCGGTGCCATCCTCAACTATCCCATCGCCATCGGCTTCTTCGTGGTGGCCGTTGCGGTGGTCATCGTGTCTCTGCTGAACCAGAGAAAGATCAACAAAACCGAAAAAGCCAACGCAAATATGGGAATGGAATAATTCCTGACATCAAAAGCAGACGCTTTGTCCCAATGGCAGAAAGGTAAAAAACGATTCCCCTTGGCCTTTATGAGGCCAGGGGGTAACTTTTGGGGTCAGGGAAAAAGATGTATGATTCTCTCTAACTTCTAAAACCGAACTTTCCATCCGATAAGCATACAATGTTAAAGTGCTTATCGGTTTAACTCAGCAGAGTGGTAAATTGTTGTTTGCAGAGCACCCTTGGC
>CAMCKD010000042.1 GCA_945875335.1 uncultured Clostridia bacterium
CGCGGGCGGCTGGTAGCCGCCCCTACGGATGCTTCGTCGCACAAACAACAATTTGTCGGAATGCTGCGTCAAGCCGATCAACACATTCGATTGCTCCATACGCAAAAGGGGAAACATGATGAAACGATTTGCTCTTATTACAGTCTGCGTTTTGTTACTGGCTGGGATGACCGGGTGTCATTCCAACGACAGTACAGCACCCATTGATTCTGGAGTCTATTATGTTGTTGGCGATTACAGCGAACCCGTTATCCCGCTCCTGATACTGGACACGGAAAATAATTCATTTGCATTTAAGCCGTTTTCCCGTTCTGGTTATGGGCATTACGGCTCATTTGAGATCAAAGATCAACAGCTGATCGCCGCAATAGGCAATTGGACATTTGTTTTTGAAATCAAAGATAAGCACACACTTATCCTAACAGAAGAAGGCGATACATCCTATGACGTACCCTACAATTCTGAGTTCCTGTTCAGTGAGGACTGAAAATCCTACGCATTCTTCTGCCCCCCGCCCTACGAAAACGTATAGTTTTGGGATTAACATGCTACTACAGTTAGGAGGCTTCATGAAAACATCCCGCGCCGGGTGGCGCGGGATGTTTTGGAAAAAGGAGTTATTTCATCAGCTTGCAAACCAGCTCGGAGTAGGCGAAGGGGTCGTCCAGGGGCAGCTGGGCCATGAGCTGGGCCTGGCAGCACAGCAGCTGGGCGTAGTCCTTGGCCAGCACCGGGTCCTCGGTCATCACCCGCTGCAGGGTTTGAACCGCCTCATGCTCCGGGTTCAGCTCCAGCACCCGGCCCACGGGGTAGGCAAACTCCGGGTTCACCCGCTTCATGTATTTCTCCATCTCGAAGCTCATGCCGGCCTCGGGCACCATGGCAGCGGGGTAGCTGCCCAGGTTCTGGGACAGGCGAACCTCCTTCACCTGGTCACCCAGGCTCTCTTTGACGAAGGTGATGAAGCCCTTGAGCTCCTCGGCCTTTTCCTCGGCCTGCTTCTTTTCCTCGTCGCTCTGCAAGCCCAAATCCTCGGTGGTGATGTTGCAGAACTTCTTCTCCATGTAGGTCATCAGGGTCTGGGGCACAAACTCGTCCACCTCCTCGGTGAACAGCAGCACATCGTAGCCCTTGTTTGCCAGCAGCTCCACCTGGGGCAGCTTGCTTAGATGCTCCCGGTTCTCGCCGGGGGCGAAGTAAATCTTCTCCTGGCCTTCGGGCATGGCCTCCACGTATTCCTTGAGGCTAATGAGCTTGCCCTGCTTGTGGCTGTAGTACAGCAGCAGGTCCTGACAGCTCTCCTTGTGGGCGCCGTACTCGGACACGGTGCCGTATTTCAGCTGGAGGCCGAAGGCATTGTAAAATTCCTCATACTTCTCCCGGTCATTTTCCAGCATGGCTTTCAGCTCGGACTTGATCTTCTTTTCGATGTTCCGGGCAATGACGGTGAGCTGACGGTTGTGCTGCAGCATTTCACGGCTGATGTTCAGGCTCAAATCCTGGCTGTCCACAATGCCCCGGACGAAGCGGAAGTGCTCAGGCAGCAGATCCTCGCAGTTCTCCATGATCATCACGCCGGAGGAATATAGCTGCAAGCCCCGCTTGAAGTCCTTGGTGTAGAAATCGTAGGGCGCCTTGCTGGGGATATACAGCAGGGCCTTGAAGGAGACGCTGCCCTCGGCGCTGGTGTGGATGATCCGCAGGGGCTTGTTGTAATCGAAGAATTTCTCCCGGTAGAAGGTCTCGTATTCCTCGTCGGTGACGTCCTTCTTGGAGCGCTGCCAGATGGGAACCATGGAGTTCAGGGTCTCCAGCTCGGTGTAGGTTTCGTACTCGGGCTTGTCCTCGGGGGAATCCTCTTTCTTGCGGGACTTCTCCACCTCCATGACGATGGGGTAGCGGATGTAGTCGGAGTATTTCTTCACCAGGCTGCGGATTTCGTACTCGTCCAGGTACTCGCTGTACTTCTCGTCGTCGGTGTCGGGCTTCAGGGTCATGATCACGTCGGTGCCGCAGTATTCCCGCTCACACTTTTCGATGGTGTAGCCGTCGGCGCCGTCGGAGACCCATTTCCAGGCATCCTCCTGGCCGGCCTTTTTGGAGATGACGGTGACGGAGGAGGCCACCATGAAGGCGGAGTAGAAGCCCACGCCGAACTGGCCGATGATGTCAATGTCGTCGCTCTTTTCCATGGCCTGCTTGAAGCTCAGAGAGCCGGACTTGCAGATGGTGCCCAGGTTCTCCTCCATTTCCTCCCGGGTCATGCCGATGCCGTTGTCGGAGACGGTGAGGATGCGGGCGTCCTTGGCCCGTGTGATGGTGATTTTCAGTTCGTCCTTGTTCACGTTCAGGCTGCTGTCGGTCAGCGCCTGATAGGCCAGCTTATCAATGGCGTCGGAGGCGTTGGAGATGATCTCCCGGAGGAAAATCTCCCGGTGGGTGTAGATGGAGTTGATCATCAAATCCAGCAGACGCTGGGACTCGGCCTTAAACTGCATTTTTTCCATAATCTATTGGCTTCCTTTCAATCGTGTCTTTAGCACTCTTTGATGCTGAGTGCTAATAATATACCACAGTTTTCAAAAATTGCAAGTCCTGCGAAAAAAGTTCTTTCTTTATTCATAATTTTGTGGTAGGATTATCCTGTAAAGCTATGCGCCATTGTTATCTGGGAAGGCTGGTTGAATCCATGCATTCCTGTAGTGGCTTGTAACGGCATATCGGGCAGTTTTCCACCCCTTCAGGGGTGCTCTCAAAATTTCCACCCGCTTTTGTAGGGGCGGCTCCCAGCCGCCCGCGCGGTATGCACTTTTGATTATCAACCAGGTTGGGCGAATCCGTAACCGCCCCGCCGCCTGGTTCCATTCAACCGGCCACTCAAAAACCATCACCTGGCGGGCGGCTAAGAGCCGCCCCTACAATGGTGTGTGATATATACAACTTTTTCAACATTTCGCAGGCGCGGCATTTGAATTGACAAAATAATTTTTTTCTATATAAGGAGATCAACATGATTACTGTCAGCAATTTGGGAATGCAGTTCGGCGGCCAGTGGCTGTTCCAGCATGTGGATTTGCAGTTTTTGCCCGGCAACTGCTATGGCATCATCGGTGCCAACGGGGCGGGCAAGTCCACCTTCCTGCGCATCCTCACCGGGGAGCTGGATTCCACCAACGGCAGCATCACCATCGACCCCACCAAGCGGGTGTCCGTTCTGAAGCAGAACCAGAACGCCTACGACGACTTCACCGTCATGGACACCGTCATCATGGGCAATCAGCATCTTTATGATGTGATGAAGGAAAAGGATGCCATCTACGAAAAGCCCGACTTCTCCGACGAGGACGGCCTGCGGGCTGCCGATTTGGAAGCGGAATTTGCAGAGCTGGGCGGCTGGGAAGCCGAGTCCGATGCCTCCCGTCTGCTGCAAGGCCTGGGCATTGGCACCGAGCTGCACTATGATGTGATGGGCAGTGTGGACCCCCGTTTGAAGGTGAAAATCCTGCTGGCTCAGGCATTGTTCGGCAACCCCGACATCGTCATGCTGGACGAGCCCACCAACAACCTGGACATTGAGGCCATCAACTGGCTGGAGGATTTCCTGCTGGACTTCCCCGGCATGGTCATTGCGGTTTCCCACGACCGTCACTTCCTGAATACCGTCTGCACCCACACCGTGGACATTGACTACGGCAAGATCAAGATGTACGTGGGCAACTACGACTTCTGGTATGAATCCTCCCAGATGGTGCAGGCCATGCTGCGCAACAAGAACAAGAAGAATCAGGAGAAGATCGAGGAGCTGCAGCTGTTCATCCAGCGCTTCTCCGCCAACAAGAGTAAGGCCAAGCAGGCCACCGCCAGAAGAAAGCTGCTGGACAAGCTGACGGTGGAGGAAATGCCCTGCTCCACCCGGCGCTATCCCTTCGTTGGCTTCCAGCAAGAGCGGGAGCTGGGCAAGGATGTGCTGACGGTGAAGGACGTTTCCGTCACCGTGGACGGGGTGAAGCTGCTGGATAAGGTCTACTTCTCCGTGAACCGCACCGACAAGATCGCCTTTGTGGGCGAAAACGAGCTGGCCCAGACCGCCCTCTTCAAGGTGCTGATGGGCGAGCTGGAGCCGGACGAGGGCAGCGTCAAGTGGGGCGTGTCCACCATCCGCTCCTACCTGCCCAAGGACAACAGCGAATATTTCGAGGGCAACCAGATGGAGCTGGTGGATTGGCTCCGGCAGTATTCCGCCAAGAAGGACGATGTGTACCTCCGTGGCTTCCTGGGCCGGATGCTGTTTTCCAACGAGGATGTGTTCAAGCCCGTCAACGTGCTTTCCGGCGGCGAGAAGGTGCGCTGCATGCTCAGTAAGATGATGCTCTCCGGGGCCAACGTGGTGCTGCTGGATCAGCCCACCAACCATCTGGACATGGAATCCATCCAGGCGGTGAACAAGGGATTGGAAGCCTTCCCCGGTGTGGTACTCCTTGCCTCCCACGACCACGAGCTGCTGACCTCCACCTGTAACCGGGTCATCGCCTTCCAGCCCGACGGCACCATCATCGACAAGTACGGCACCTATGACGATTATCTGGAATGGATGGCAGAGCGGAAGGCACAGGAGCAGTAAAGATTGCGCCCAGCCACTGTAGGGGCGGCTACCAGCCGCCCGCGCAGTACCGGCCAACAAATACAAATCAGGTTGGGCGAATTCGTACCAGTTTTCCACATTTGTACCATTCAACCGAACACTCAATTTCAAAACAAAAGCGGGCGGCTGGTAGCCGCCCCTACGAATGGTGCGGTGTTAATCGACTATCTCATATCTGAATTTTGGGAGAAGTGTTTATGGAAAAAATCTTGGATATTATTACGGAAAAAATGCAGCAGGCTTTCTCTGCGGCGGGGTATGACGCAGCCTTTGGCCGGGTGACGGTTTCCAACCGGCCTGACCTGTGCGAATACCAGTGCAACGGGGCTCTTGCTGCGGCCAAGCAGTATAAATGCGCCCCCATCCAGATCGCGAAGGCCGTGGCGGAGCAGCTGGAGAAGGGCGATTACGATCTGTGTGAGGCGGTGATGCCGGGCTTCATCAATTTGAAGCTCTCCGGCGCTTTTCTTGCCAATTATCTGGAACAGATGCGCACCGAAGAGGATTTTGGCGTGGAGAAAATCGGCGCGGGGAAGACCATCGTGGTGGACTACGGCGGCGCCAACGTGGCAAAGCCCCTGCACATCGGCCATCTGCGCCCTGCCATCATCGGCGAGACACTGAAGCGGCTGTACAAATTCCTGGGCTACAACGCCATCGGCGACGTGCACCTGGGGGACTGGGGCTTGCAGATGGGTCTGATCATTGCCGAGCTTCACGAACGGGAGCCGGAGCTTCCCTATTTTGACGAGGGCTTCACCGGGGAATATCCCGAGGAAGCACCCTTCACCGTCACGGATTTGGAGGAAATCTACCCCACCGCCTCCGCCAAAAAGGCCGACCCGGAATTCTCCCACAAGGCCCACCAGGCCACTCTGGAATTGCAGCAGGGCCGCCGGGGCTACCGGGCGCTGTGGCAGCACATCATGAAGGTGTCCGTGGCGGATTTGAAGAAGAACTACGACAATCTGGATGTGCATTTTGAAAAGTGGCTGGGCGAATCCGATGCCGACCCCTACATTCCCGCCATGGTGGAGGATATGAAGAATCGGGGCATCGCCGTCCAGTCCGAGGGTGCCTGGGTCATTCCCGTGGCGGAAGAGGGGGACAAGAAGGAAATGCCCCCCTGCATTCTGGTGAAGTCCGACGGCTCGGCCATCTATGCCACCACCGACCTTGCCACCTTAGTGCAGCGGATGCAGGACTGGAATCCCGAAAAGGTGCTCTACGTCACCGACAAGCGGCAGAATCTCCACTTTGAGCAGGTGTTCCGTGCCGCCCGGAAGGCGGGCATCGTGAAGCCGGAGACGGAATTGGAGCATGTGGGCTTCGGCACCATGAACGGCAAGGACGGCAAGCCCTTCAAGACCAGAGACGGCGGCGTCCTCCGGCTGGAACAGCTGATTGCCGACATGACGGATTTTGTCCGCACCAAGGTGGTGGAGAACCAGATCGTGGCCGAGAATGAGGTTGAGGAAACCACTGCCAAAATCGCCATGGCCGCCCTGAAATACGGCGACCTTTCCAATCAGCCCACCAAGGATTACAATTTCGACATGGAGCGCTTCGCGGCTTTTGAAGGGAACACCGGCCCCTATATCCTCTATACCATCGTGCGGATCAAGAGCATCCTGTCCCGCTACGGTGCCTGGGAGAATTTACCCATTCAGGAGCCTGCCAATCCCTTTGCCAAGGAACTGATGATCGCCATCACCAAGCTTGGCCCCACCCTGGAAAGTGCTCTCCGCGCCTCCGCTCCCAATCTGATTTGCGCCTATATCTACGAGTTGGCGGGCTGCGTGAACAAATTCTACCACGAGACCCGCATTCTTTCCGAGGAGGACGAGACTTTGAAAGCCGGTTACATCGCCCTCGTCGGTCTGGCCAAAAACGTGCTGGAGCAGTGCATCCACATCCTTGGCTTCTCCGCGCCGGAGAAGATGTAAGACTGCTCGTTAAATTGATGTTTGCAGAGTACCCTTGGCTCCCCCTCTGGGGGAGCTGCCGAAGGCTGAGGGGGTGTCAAACGTTGGTAGCTGGTACGCTTTAACCGACGACACCTCTCCCGACCTCGCTGGCGCTCGGCCACCCTCCCCAGAGGGGAGGGCAAGGGTGCGCTCTACAAACAACAATTTGCCTGGTGAAACCGATCTGTGATAAGCAAAAAACAGCCCGCCGGATTTTTCCGGCGGGCTTTGCTATGGGTTAGTTACAGCCGCAGTTGCAGCCGCAGTTGTTGTCGTTGCAGCAGCAGTTATTGCCCCAGTTGAGGCCGCCGCCCCAGCCACAGTTGCAGAACAGGAGGATCAGGATGATGATCCACCAGATGTTGCCGCCGCCGAAGCATCCATTGTTACCGCACATAAGTCTACCTCCGATGATTTTTCAAGATTTTCTGAGCTCTGAGGCTCATTCCATGTTATTCCATCGCCGGGAAAATGTGCAGCGGGGCAGCAATTGGATTACAGGGTGCGCAAAGCGTCGATGAGGGCGGTTTTGGAGGCGGTCTGGTTGTCCTTCACCTTGATGACTCTTGCAGGGCAGCCTGCCACCACGGTGCCGGGCTCCACATCGTTGATGACAACGGCACCGGCAGCCACCACGGCATCATGGCCGATGCGGCAGCCCTCGATTACCACCGCGTTGGCACCGATGAGCACATTGTCCTCCACGATCACCGGGGTGGCGGAAGCGGGCTCCACCACGCCGGCCAGCACGGTGCCCGCGCCGATGTGGCAGTTTTTGCCCACGGTGGCCCGTCCGCCCAGCACGGCGCCCATGTCGATCATGGTGCCCTCGCCCACCACAGCGCCAATGTTCAGAATGGCACCCATCATGATCACGGCGTTTTTGCCAATCTCCACCTGCTCCCGGATGATGGCGCCGGGCTCAATGCGGGCGGGAATGTCCTTCAGATCGAGCATTGGGATGGCGGAGTTGCGGCAGTTGTTCTCAATTTCCAGGTGGCGGAACTGGTTGGCTTCCAGCACCGGGGCCACATCCTTCCAGTCGCCGAACACGATTTTGCATCCGGGGGCGGCGGGGAAGACCTGGCAGTTGGGGAACTCCACCGGCTGTTCCTCCCACACATAGACCTTTACCGGGGTTTTCTTTTCGGAGGTACGGATATATTCAATGATTTCCTGCGCATTCATGGAAAACGCCTCTTTCCTGTTTATGTGGGGCGCCTCTAAAAACTACCCTTTTGCGGTTTGGGTGGATCTTTTGTCCTGACAATTCATTTTGGAAACACCGCAATACACAAAGTATTCCGGCGTTTCCAAAATTTTTGTCAGAACAAAATCTCTCACCCAAACCATCAAAAAGTAGTTTTTAGAGGTCGCCTATGATAAATTATGGTATCATCATTTCGCTCAAAACGCAAGGGGAAATTGACACGGGACTTCTTTTGACGTATAATCAGCCCGAGGTGTTCCTATGAAAATCATCGATGACCGCCGGGCGCTGCACCGAATTCCAGAGCTGGATCGGAACCTGCCCCAGACCCTTGATTATCTGCGCCAGTCCCTGGAAGAATTGAATTGCCGGGTGTTTTCCCCCATGGAGGGGGCGCTTTGTGCCTATTTTGACTTTGGCTGCCCACAGACCATTGCCTTTCGCTCCGATGCCGACGCCCTGCCCATCCAGGAGCGGACGGGGCTGGACTTCGCCTCCGCCCATCCGGGAAGGATGCATGCCTGCGGCCACGACGGCCACATGGCAATCGCCCTGGAGCTGGCAAGGCGGCTGAGCACCAAGAAGAGTCTGCCCCACAATGTGCTCATCGTGTTCCAGCCCGCGGAGGAAACCACCGGCGGAGCCAGGGATTTGTGCCAGACCGGGGTGTTTGCGGACTGCCGCGTTCAGGCCATTTTCGGGCTGCATCTCTGGCCCGGTCTGCCTGAGGGCGTGATTGCCAGCCGGAAGGAGGAGCTGATGGCCCGCTCCTGCGAGGTGAAGGTGGATGTTTTTGGCCGCTCGGCTCACATTGCCCGGGCGGAGGAAGGGCTGGATGCCCTGTATGCCGGGGTGCAGTTCTATTCCCGGGCCATGGAGATGGAGGCCGCCATGCCTTCCCAGGTGTTCCGGCTGCTGAAATTCGGTAAATTTGAAAGCGGCCGGGTGTGCAATGCCCTGTCCGCCCACACCCACATGGAGGGCAGCCTGCGGGCCTTCCAGGATGAGGTGTTTTTCGGCATGCGCCGGGAGCTTCTGAGCATTGCCCAAGCGGTGGAGGCGGAAACCGGCTGCACCGTCCAGGTGGATATGAACGACGGCTATCCCGCGGTAATGAATCCCGCCGACCTCTATGACCGGGTGCGCCGGGCCGCGGACTTTCTGGAGCTTTCCAAGCCCGCCATGACCACGGAGGATTTCTCCTGGTATCAGCGCAGTCTGCCGGGGATGTTCTTCTTCCTGGGCCTGGGGGATACCCCCGCCCTCCACGCGGACAATTTCAATTTCAATGAATCCATTCTGACGAAAGGCGCCGATTTCTTTGAAGTTCTGGCGGAAAAGTTCCAATGATTCCCTTAAATTCCAATCTTTCTTCTCTGAAACGCAGCGGTATTCGGGTGTATACCAACCTGGCCCGGGAGATTCCCGACTGCGCCATGCTCACCATCGGCGAGCCGGATTTGGATACGCCCCAGCCCATCAAGGATGCCGCCTGGGCCGCTTTGCAGCGGGGCAGCACCCACTATGCCCCCAACCAGGGCATCCCCGCTCTGCGCCAGGCGGTGGCGGATTATGAAACAGACCGGGGCAATGTAACCTGCCCGGAGCAGGTGCTCATCACCGTGGGCTCCACCCAGGCGTTGTTTACCGCATTGCTTGGCATCCTGAACCCGGGGGAGGAGGTCATCGTGCCGGTGCCCGCCTTTTCCCTGTACGAGACCATCATCACCATTGCCGGGGGAAAGATGGTTCCTCTGGATGTGAGCAAAACGGGCTTCCAGATCACCCGGGAGGCGCTGGATGGCCTGATGACGGATAAAACCAAGGCCATCATCCTCAATTCTCCCAACAATCCCACCGGGGTGGTTCTGAATGAGCAGAGCCTGGCCGCTGTCAAGGAGGCGGTGCTGGGGAAGCCCATTTTTGTGGTCAGCGACAATGTCTACAGCCTCTTGAGCTACGGCCCTTGCCCGGATTTGAGCCTTGACCCCGATTTGAAGCAGCAGCTGCTTCTGTGCCAGAGCTTTTCCAAGCCCTATGCCATGACCGGCTGGCGGCTGGGGTATCTGGTGTGCCCGGAATATGTGATGGATCGGCTCCTGCTGCTCAGCGCCGGCACCATCGCCGCCGTGCCCACCTTCCTTCAGGAGGCCGGTCTGGCTGCCCTGGGGGAGGACACCGCCCCCATGCGGGAAATCTACCGCCGCCGCCGGGACTATGTGACAAACCGCCTGACCCAAATGGGCCTGGAATTCCCGGAGCCGGAGGGGGCCTTTTATGTGTTTGTAAACATTCAGAAATTCGGCATGACCTCGGATGAATTCTGCACCCGCCTGATTCGGGAGGGCAAGCTGGCCGCCGTCCCCGGAAGCTGCTTCGGTGTGGAAGGGTTCCTGCGGCTGTCCTATTGTTATTCCGAGGAAGAGCTGAAAAAAGGCCTTGACCGGCTGGAGCGGTTTATAAAAATCTGATATTTCTACTGAAAATTGGAATGGGTAGTTTTGTCGAAACACTGGCTTTTTTTGTTCCTGTATGATAAAATATATATTGAGTTGGTGTGTCTTTTCACAGGGGGTGTTTCGTATGTATTCACATATTGATTGCTTCGCAGGTCCAGGGGGTATCTGCACTGGCATGCATGCTGCCGGATTTGAAACAAAAGTAGCAATAGAATATGTCAAGAGCTGTGTAGAAACATATTCAGCAAACCATCCAGAGGCTCATGTTATCCATTCCGACATTAGGCAGGTTACTGCTGAACAGATTTTACCTTATATTCCAGAGGGTGGGGTTGATATTGTCACATCGGGTATGCCCTGCGAGACGTTTTCAACTGCTGGCAATACTTCTCGTTCCTTTTACGATGACAGACAATTTCTTTTCCGTGAGGGAATTCGCATCGCAAAAATTACAAATGCGAAATTGTTATTGTTTGAGAATGTTCCTGCTATTACAACCAAAACCGTAGAAAAGCATTCCAAGGAATTAATTGTTGATGTCATGAAAAAGGAATTGGCCGAGGCGGATTATGGCAATTTTATTGAGGTCGTTCTATCTGCCACCCAGTTTGGAGTGCCCCAGAGAAGAAAACGATTCTTTATTCTTGCAAGCAAAGACCCCAACTGGAAGCTCTCTGCTCCCGTTCCTACTTGTGATAAAGAGGTTACCGTTGAGGACGCATTTGCAGGTTTGCCGAATGTTATCCCTAATTCCGAGAAAGAGGGAACCTCTTATACCGGAAAAGAGAGTGAATTTTCAAAATTGATGAAGGATAATGCCTTCTGGAAACGAGATGGTTCTGTCAATTCAATCTCTTATCACAAACCAATGAAACACCGTGCCTGCACTTTGAAAAGGTTTGCCTTGCTGAACCAAGGCGAGAGTTTAAAGGAGCTTTTTGAAAGATACACAGGCGAAGAACGAGAGGCCCTCCAAGCGGAGAGAATACTCCCAAAGAAAATGTTTATCAAGAGAAATTACCGCCTGATAAGCGGAGAGCCCTCTCCGACTGTTACAAGTCATTGCCTCGATGAGTTTGTGCATCCGATATATAACAGAGCATTGACTGTCCGTGAATGTGCAAGATTGCAGTCATTCCCAGATTCTTATGATTTCTGTGGTGGCCCGTATTTGGTGCCCCACATTGATAGAACCACACAAGATAAATATGAGCAAATAGGAGATGCTGTCCCTCCACTGCTTGCATATGCTTGGGGTAAGAAAATTTCAGAGATTTTGGAGGAGAACAAAGATGCCAACTGTTAAAGAGTCATGCAGAGAGATATATAATTCTACCTATAACGCCGAGAAAGAGCGGCTTTACCAAGGGGCACTTTCCCCTTCTCATCGTGGCCCTGTTGATGAGAAAAAAGAGAGCAAAATAGAGACTGAAGCTCAGAAAGAGGCAATCAAGCGTACCATGGTCGAGACCATGAGAGCATTTCCGAATGAAGAAACCTCCAATATATGGCGAGCGGTTTATGAAGTGCATGTTCACCGTAAGAGTGGTGTTGGTGATGCAGATACCATTGCAAGAGTAGTCAGCGCGGATCAGAGTTGGAAGAAGTCTAGTGGTCACGCATTTGAGGAGATGATTAAGTTTCTTGGTAATGCAGCATTATGTGGAACCAACATTGAAATTGTATTGCAAAAAGACTTAAACATGCTCATAAAAGCCAGAAAAATCGCAAATGAACCAAGAGATATCAGCTGGTTAAAGGAGCAAATTAAAGCAAGCGTTTTTGACCTTTACGTTGTATTATCAAAAGATGATGGAAAGAAACATTGCTTTGGATGTATTCAAAGCAAAACAAGCATCCGTGATCGAGTAACCAGAGATAGAGAGCCATCCATGCAGGCAATGGCGTCTTATTTCTGGAGCACAATCATTGTTCTTGATGGGGATTACCTGAAGCTTCCCAAATTTGTATCAATGGTCAATGGCGGAACCACAGAGCATCCAACCAACGGATGGCACGGAATGTATGTTTTCTCGGAACAATACTCCGATGGCAGAATATATGCCACAGACCTTGATTTCAAAAACTTCAAGGATCACGCTGTTCAGGCAGCACATTATTGGTCAACCCAGAGGCAATGGTTTGACCACAACTGGATCATCTCTGAATGACTGGAATCCCTGTTCATCTCGATTCCATTTTATCATGCAATTGGATATATAACAAGAACAGCCACGGCAGTACATCGTACTACTGTGGCTGTTAACTATTTTTTGAGCACCGCAGCCTTGAAAGGGGCGTGTTTTATTCTTCTCCCCGGGTGTTGGGGTGCTGGTATTCCAGGGCGGCCTGCTTGGTTTCCGGGGTGGGGGAGCAGGGGGGCTGTTTTTTGATGTTGCCATAGATGTACACCTCGTCGCTGCCGATCTCTCCCTGGGTGGAAAGGCCGTCGCTGAAATAGGAGGAGTAGGCGCAGTCCTCCCGGGACAGAAGCGTCTGGGTCTGCCGGTCGTATTTGCAGACGTAGCTTTTGGCGTAGCCGTCCACCGAGCTGCTGAAGGCCATGCGGATGTAGTAATCCCGGGTTTCTGTGCCCATGATCCAGACCCGGACGAAGCCGTCGCAGGTCTCGGCGATGATTTTCACGGGATAGTCGGAGCTGTTCTTGATTTTCAAATCCGGCGCTCCCCAGCTGACGGTGGCGTCCAGTCCTACCGGCATATAGTTGGCGGGGAAGCCGTGACTCACCCGGTCTACGGTTTCCAGCTCCGCGTACAAAGAGCACAGATAGAGCGTGGAGGAAACCTGGCAGATGCCGCCGCCCAGGGTGTCGATGAGCCTGGTGCCGGAGTAGGCCGGGGCATCCTGATAGCCTGCCTCCTTGGTGCGCTGGCCCAAAGTTGCGTTGTAGGACAGGGTTTCCCCCGGCTCCAGAACCACGCCGTTCAGCGCCTGGCAGGCAAGCTTCAAATTGGTGTTCCGTTTTTCATTGTCGCTGTGGGGGGTCTGGCAGAAGCCCAGCACATCCTGGAAGTAGACCTCCCGGCCGGAAATCTCCGGGGCCACCGCTTCCAGGGGGAGGCGAAGAAGCTCGCCGGGGGCGGCGCTTTGAAGCAGCGTTTCCAGTTCCTCCCGGTCAAAGCTTACACCGTAGGAGCCGGGAATGGCCTGTCCTCCCTCCATTCTGGCATCCACCGGCGCCCGGGACACAGCCTCATAGATGGCATCCACATCCGGCATTTCCGAACCCAGGGGGCTGACCGCGCCGCTGAGATCAATTTCCAGCTTCCCGGCGGCGATGCTTTCCAGAATCTGCCCCCAGGCGGCCTCCACATCCAATTCATAGGCAGGGATGGGGGCCGTCACCAGAAGATCGGGCAGGGGAGCGGTGGGGCTGTCCTCGGACAAATCCGGCAGCGCTCCATCCAAATGATAGGAAAATGGGGTGTAATCCGCCGCCAGCTCCCGGGCTGCCGTTTCCAGCGCGGTACGGATGGCGGCTTCGTCCATGGTCAGGTAGGGGGCCAGGGACAAGTCCACCGCCGCCGGGTCTGTTGTCCGGCCGACAGCGTAGGCATCCTTGATGAGCGCCGAGGTGTCCAGATGGATTTTGGCATCAGACAGTTCCATTTCTTTCCCCGGCAGGGAGAGGGTGATGTGCCGCTGGTTCATGCCCAGGGCGGTGTTCAGTACCTGGGCGGCATCCTTTTTGCTCATGCCCTCCAGGGGAATTCCGGCGGCGCTGACCCCGCTCAGGATTCGGCCGCCGTAGGGGTCCATGGCCTGCTGAACCAGAGGAATGCCGATCACCAGCACCAGAACCAACAGCGCCAGTGTCACGCCCATGGTCAGAATCAAGGGCCAAAGGGGCTTTTTCCGCCTTGCCCGTGCATATTTTCCGCTTGCGATAGCCGTCGCCCCCTTTACATGCCTTCCCCTGGCAGGGGATAGGAGTCGGGGATGAACAGGGGCGTCAGCATGGGCTTCTGGAACAGCTTGACGAACCGGGGGCATTTCACAAGAAAAGCGTAGTACACATTGTACCCGCAGCCGAACATGGTTTCCGTGTTGCCCATGCCCTTGGCCAGAATCACATCGGCGGTTTCCAGGGCCTGCCTAGCGTCCTCACCCAGCAGCTCCAGCACCGTGCCCGCCACCCGGTTGCCGTTGTCGATCACCCGGAAGGGAATGCCCACCGCGGCGGCGTCGTCCCGGGTGGCGTCATTGGCGGTCACCGCACCCCGGACGCAGAAGGTGATTTCCAGCTGGGGATACTTTTTCTGGATGGCCTCGGCGAACACCCGATCCATGCCAATTTCCCCGGCGTTGTCCGTCAGGTAGAGCAGCCGCTTCCCCTGCTCCAAATCGGCGCAGAATCGGTCAAAGTAGGGGCCGGCCACGTCGATGTCCTTGGCACCGGAGAGCATTTCCTCCAACTTTTCGTAGCTCACATTCCCCTGCAGGGCGGAGAAGTCCAGATAGTTGCCCAGAATGGCGTATTGCAGCCCGGCCAGGATGGGGTTTTCCGCCTGCTCCACCCGGCGGCGGATGTCCTCCAGCCGTTCCAGCACGAATTGGTTGGAGGCCAGCTTTTCATCGTGGAAGCGGTCGATGGAGAGGCCGTACATTTCGTGGAGCAGCTCCGCCACCTGGGGCCCGAACCAGGGAGCGGTGACTCCCTCCGGCGCGGCCAGGAACAGCTTCATGATCTCCTTGGCAAAGGCGGTGGATTTGGTCTCCGGCCCCAGAGGGCGCACCAAATCGATGTTCCGCCGCAGGTAGCACTGCATGCAGTAGGAATCCATGACAAAGCTCATAGCCTTCCCTCCTGTTCCAAGGCGATCAAATCCCTGGGGGTGTGGATGCGCAGTGCATACCCCGCCGGGGTGTCGAAACCGTAGTCCGCCCAGATGAAGGGAACGCCCGCCTCCAGGGTGGCTTCAAAGTCTCCCTGGGTGTCGCCGATGTAGGCGCAGGAGGTGATGCTGTACCGCTCCATCAGGGTGCGGATGGTTTTTCCCTTGGAGGTGCCGGTGTCGCCGAAGCACAGGTGGCCGGAAATCCAGTCCCCCAGCCCCAGCTTCTGGATGCACAGCTCCGGGTAGCCCTGCTGGCTGTTGCTGACAATGAAGAGCCGGTGGCGCTTTGCCAGGGCCTCCAGGGTTTCCGGGATGCCCTCATAGCCAATGCGGCATTCGTTCTCCTCTAAGTATCGGTTCTCCCGCTCCATGCACCGCTCCATCAGTGCGTAACGCTCCCGGGGCGGCAGGTGGGGGAAGAGCTCGTCGGCAATGGCGGTCATCACCTTGCCGAAGAGAGGGCGCAGGCGCTGGGCGTCCACGCAGAATTCCTCCATTCCCTCGTCCCGGAGCTGGAGGTTGTACCCTTCGGCCACCAGGGCCCGGGAGTCCCACAGGGTGCCGTCAATATCAAAAATCAGACTTTCAAAATGCATGCTTATTCCTCGTCCAGGTAGTGTCGGATGTGGCCGGTGATCATGCCCAGGGCCACCAGGTTTTTGCCCCCCTCGGGCACCACGATGTCGGCGTAGCGCTTGCTGGGCTCCACATAGCGTTCGTGCATGGGCTTCACCGTCTGCTGGTACTGGGTCAGTACGCTTTCCAGACTGCGGCCCCGCTTGTTCACATCCCGCTTGATTCTTCTGCACAGGCGGATATCCGCGTCGGTGTCCACAAAAATCTTGATGTCCATGAGATCACGCAGCTCTTCGTTTTCAAAAATCAGAATGCCCTCCACGATGATGACCTTGTGGGGCACCAGGCGGACGGTTTCATCCGAACGGTTGTGGACGGTGAAGTCGTACACCGGGCACTCGATGGGGTAGCCGTGGCGCAGCTGATCCAGGTGGTACACCATCAGGCTGGTGTCGAAGGCGGCGGGCTCGTCATAGTTCAGCTTGCAGCGTTCCTCATAGGGCAAATCGTCGTGGCGCTTGTAGTAGTTGTCGTGGCTGAGGATGGTGACCTCACCGTCGAATTCCTGAATCAGATTTTTCATCAGGGTGGTCTTGCCGCTGGCGGTGCCTCCGGCAATGCCGATGACCAAAATGTTGTTTTCCATCAAGATTCCTCCCTTGTTATTCCAGTCCCAGCATTCTGCGGGAGCGGCGGAGAATTTCCTGGGTGCCCAGGCTGTTTTCCAGAATCAGCTCTCCGGGGCCGTTTTCCAATAGGTTCGCCGCTTCCAGCCGGTGGCGGGTCTCCCGGGCGGTGCCGTCGCCTCCGTCCAGCACGGCGACTTTGGGGCCCAGCAGACGCTCCATGGCGTGGGAGGCGAAGGGGTAGTGGGTGCAGCCCAGCACAAGCGCATCGATTTTGTCCGCGTAGGGGTCCAGCAGCCCATGAAGGGTCTGCTCCATCAGCGGCGTGTCCACCAGGCCCTGCTCGATCAGAGGCACCAGCTGGGGGGCGGGGATTTGATAGACCCGGCAGCTTCCTTCGTACCGGGAGAGCAGACGACAGAATTTTTCCTCCCGCAGCGTCACCGGGGTGGCCATCACGCCGATGCCCCCGCCGGGGAACCGATCTGCCGCCAGCTTCAGCGCCGGCTCAATGCCCACCACAATGAGGTCCGGGTATTTCCTGCGCAGAGGTTCAATGGCGGCGGAGGTGGCGGTGTTGCAGGCTACCACCAGGGCTTTTATCCCCCGTTCCATCAGCTGCGCGGCGGCCTGGAGGGTCAGCGATTCCACCTCCTGCCGGGAGCGGGTGCCATAGGGGGCGTTGGCGGAGTCCCCGTAATAGATGAACCGCTCCCCGGGCAGCAGCCGCCGCAGGTGCCGCAGCACGCTGAGGCCGCCCAGGCCGGAGTCCAAAACCGCGATATAGTCCTGTCTGGTGTTCATGCTCTCACCTGACTTTCTCACAATGCTGCCCCAATTCTACCAGATTCTGCGCCGCTTTTCAAGGGAGCCTGGGAATTATTCGGCTGAGCCCATTTGCCAATTGCAATATGGGGGGATATCTGGTAAAATGGGGTTATCGGATTTGCATAATAAATGGATAAATTGTTGTTTAGGTTATCGGCTTTAGTAAGCACAGCACAAGATGTTGTGAAGT
>CAMCKD010000043.1 GCA_945875335.1 uncultured Clostridia bacterium
TCCAACGTTGCGGGCGGCTGGTAGCCGCCCCTACGATGGCGTTGGTGAAATAAATCACGCTTTCACTAAGCAAAGCCGGTATACACTAGCAAATGTGGGGGAGAAAATCTCCCCCACAGGTGCTAAAAATTGTTGCTGCGAAGAATTAGTACAGACCGATGTTCTTGGTCATGTAGCCGTAGGGCTGAATGGTGTCCAGGAAGCTCTGGGCATCACCGTAGTCGGGGCCCCATCCGGAGGTACCGGGAGTAATGTCGTAGTTGGACTCGTCACCGCCGCTGGTACGGTAGTATGCGTAGGTGAAGGAGGTGGAATCAGCATATCCGATCAGGTCAACGACCACCAGGCCGCCGGTAACCTTCTCGATGGACTGCTTGTAAGCCTGATGACGGTTGGTGTTGCTCTCGCTGAAAGCGCCGTAGGGCACGTCGATGTGGATGGGATTCTCAGCGGAAACCTCCACGCCGATCTGAGCCAGCTCTTCGATGGCCTTCTCCAGATAAGCAACAGCGTTGTCGGGATTGTACCAGCCGTCGAAGCCGTCGCCGGAGCCGGCGCCGGAGTCAGCGGTGGGATCCCAAACCTTCAGAGGCACGCCGTCAGCATCCAGCTGAGCCTGCTCGATCTCGCCGAAGTAGGTGCCGGCAGGGAAGGTGGTGGCTTCGCCGTTGATGTCGATGGTGACCTCACCGGCGGTCTTCTGGAAGTTACCGGTGGTGTAGGAGTTCTTCAGAGCGGCGTACTTCAGATCTTCACCAACGATGGTGGAGTTGTAAGCGCCCCGGTCGAAGGCCATAGCCATAGCCAGACGGAAGTTCTGGTTGTTCAGAGCAGCGCGAGTACGGGCATGGTCTTCCTCGGTCTGAGCGGAAACACCCACGGTGTTATCGTTGAAGTTGGCCCAGGTGCCACGATTCATGTTGACCCAGCCGCAGTAGGTAGTGGCGGAGTTGGTGGTGGTGTAGCTGTACAGGTCGAAGTAGGTAGCGTCAGCGCCCTCGGGCTTCTCTTCCTTGGCCAGAACCAGAGCGGAGTTGTTGAAGGAGCAGCCGGCGATGGTGCCGTCCTTGGCCTCGTTGTAGGCACGCAGGGCGTCGGTACTGTCGTTGAAGTAGATGTTGATGTTGGGGGTGTTGACGGTCTCAGCAGCCCAGTAAGCGGGGTTGGGAACGTAGCTGGTCACGTTCTTCTCGGTGAAGTTCTTCACCAGGTAAGCGCCGCAGTAAGCGATGTTGGCGGGGCTGGTGCCGTAGTTGCCGGAGGTGTACTCATCGCCGTCAACGGAGAAGGTACCGCCCTGAGCCTTGTAGAAGCTCTCGTTCAGAGGAGCGAAGCAGGAGTAGCCCATCATGGAAGCGAAAGCGGGGAAGGGTCCTTCCAGGGTGTACTCCAGGGTGTAGTCGTCAACGGCCTTGACACCGACTTCAGCGAAGTCAGTCACGTCACCGGCCAGGTAAGCGTCGTAGTTCTTGATGCCGCAGCCGTCGGAGCTGGTCATCAGGTAGCCCAGAGCGTCGTTGTTGTCGATCATGTGCTTCATGGAAGCGACCCAGTCGTTGGCGGTGATCTCAGCGATCTCACGGCCCTGCTGGTCGACCCACTTCAGGCCCTGACGCAGGTGGAAGGTGTAGACGGTGCCGTCCTCGGAGACCTCATAGCTCTCGGCCAGAGCGGGCTGCTGGTTGTTCTTGGCATCGTACTGCAGCAGGGGGCTCCAGCAGGGGGCGACGAAGTAAGCATCGGAGGTGAAGCTGGAAGCGATGGTATCCCAGGTAGCGATTTCGTAGCTGGACTGGAAGTTCCAGGTATCGGTCAGGGTGTAGCCATTCTCGGCCAGGAAAGCCTTGGCAGCTTCAAACCAGGCAGCCTCGTCGGCAGCCTCTGCCCACAGGGCGGTCAGAGCAGTGCGGTCTTCCTTGGTGATCAGCTCATTGCAGACCATGGCGGTGCCCCAGCGGTACTCGTCCATGCCCCAGGAAGTGGTGGTCACGGTACGGGGAACAGCGCGGTTCATGGCGTAGGCGCCGCCATCACCGTACACGGGGATGAACACGCCGGACTCCATCAGCTTGGCCTCGGCGATGGCCATCTTGGCCAGACGCAGGTCCAGATCAGTGACCTCAGCCTTGGCATCCTGGTAGACTTCGTTGAATTCACCCAGGTTCCACTCGTAGATGGCGTCGGAAGCCTCGTCATGATCCATTTCGTCAATGGCTGCCCAGTCGGGTCCAACATAGGACTCGGCAGAGGCAGTGCCCAGAACCATGGGAAGAACCATGGCCAGAGCCAGAACAAGCGCGAGAATTTTCTTCATTTGTTGTTTTTCCTCCTTTGATATTTTTGCGGAAGCCTGGAAGGAAGCCCTGCTTCCGCTTAAATCATCCTTAAGAAATGATTCTGAATTATTCTAGCACAGCGCTCCCCATAAATCAACCCTAAGTTAACTTTCCCAGGGTAAATTTGTTGCCTTCTACAATTTCCCGCATACAAAGCGTTCCCCTTCGGCGGTTTTTGTGGATTTTAACAACCGTCGGTTGGACGCCCCCGGAAAACATCCGTTTTTCTGCCAGCGTACAAACCCATCATTCGGGCATCGTTTTTCCACAGTCCTTCCACAGCTTTCCACAGCCATTCACAGTCAATCCACAGACTTGTTCATTTTCGCCGGTCAACCCGGCCTTTTCCCTGAACTCACCTTTCCTATCTTTTCTTTAACCTGATTTATATTGAACTATATTAACCTTACCTATCCTAACCTAACCTGGGTTACCCTTTGGTTAACCACTGGTTGCCAAGTGGTATACCTTATAATAGTACGGAGTGTTCGCTCAGCAATCGGTAATTTTTTATACACGCCATTCGTAGGGGCGGCTACCAGCCGCCCGCGCAGTACACCCCAAAATGACGGGATGCACCCCGGCGAATCCGTACCAACGTCCAACATGGTATCATTCAACCAAACACTCAGGTTCATGACCTAGCGGGCGGCTGGTAGCCGCCCCTACGAATGGTGTATGGGTTAATCCATCATATTTCCCGCCGAATTGCAAATGATACTATGGGCGGCTGCCGGGGAATTTGGCATATTCTTCAGAAATTCTTAAAATTCCAGAAAACTTTCCGAAAACGCTTTGCAATTTCGTTTCCATGTGATATACTATTCTGGCAAAAAAATCGACTGCATATCAAAAGAGGAATTTCAATGGTAGATTTATCGAAGATTTCCGTTGTGCTGCCCTCCCTGGACCCGGACGAAAAGCTCACTGCCGTCATTGACGGGCTGCTTTCCCATGGCTTTTCGGACATCATCCTGGTCAATGACGGCAGCAAGCCAGAAAATCTGCACTACTTCACCGATGCCGCCAGCGCCCATCCCGAAGTCACCCTGCTGCACCATGAGGTGAACCGGGGCAAGGGCGCGGCACTGAAGACCGCCTTCCGCTGGTTCCTGGAAAACCGCCCGGATGCCCTGGGCGCGGTCACCGTGGACGGGGACAACCAGCACCACCCCGAGGACACCCGGGCCTGCTGCGAACATATGCTGGCAACCGGCCGCATCACCCTGGGCTGCCGGGACTTCACCCAGCCCAATGTGCCCCCCAGAAGCCGATTCGGCAACCGCACCACTTCCCTGGTGTTCAAGCTCTTCTGCGGCATCACCCTCTCCGACACCCAGACCGGCCTGCGGGCCTTCCCGAAGGACACGCTGGAGGCCATGTGCCAGGTGGCGGGAGATCGGTTCGAGTACGAGACCAACATGCTGCTGGCCATGAAGACCCAGGGGCTTCCCTTCGACGAGGTGAAAATCCGCACCGTCTACATCGAGGAAAACAAGAGCTCCCACTTCCACTGGCTGAAGGATTCCTGGCGGATCTACAAGCTGATTTTGGCCCACTTCTTCCGCTATACCCTCAGCAGCATCGCCAGCTCCATCCTGGACATTGGCCTGTTTTCCCTCTTCGCCCGGCTCTTTTCCGGCAGCCTCACAGGACTGGCCCTGGACGCCGCCGCCACGGGGCTGGCAAGACTCATTTCCTCATTGTTCAATTTCTTCCTGAACAAAAAGCTGGTGTTTCGCTCCCAGGTTTCCACCGGCGCCAGCCTGATTCGCTACTACTGCCTGGCCGTTCCTCTGATGCTGGCCCAGGCCCTGCTCACCGACGGCTTCACCGCCCTTTTGAAGCTGCGCCAGGGAGGCTTCCTCCATACCCTGGTTTACGCCGCCGTGATGACCGTGCTGTATTTTGTCAGCTATTCGATCCAGCAGCGCTGGGTCTTTGCAAGCCGTAAAAAACAACTTCCGCGAGGTAACGAAAAATGAGTAAGAAAAAGCAGAAAAAAGAAAAGAGCGGCCTGCTGGGACGCATTGTCCGCCGGTTCTTCCTGACGCTGTTCACCCTTGTGATTCTGCTGGTGGTGGGACTGTCGCTGATTATGAACCTGGTGTTCAACGGCCCCTCCCCTGCCGCCCGGGACGTGCTGACCATGTCCCTGCTGGAGCCCAGCGCCACCAAGTGGATCCCCGGTCTGTTCATGGACAAGGAGATCGTGGAGCAGATCCGCTCCGCCGGTCATAACGAGGACATCCAGGAGGAGCAGAATCTGGACGACATCGTGATCATGGATGCCAATACCCTGGCCGCCTCCGACGAGTGGGCCGCCTATCCCGACGGCATCCGCATTGAAAGCTACTCCGGCAAAACCTTCAACGCCCACATCATGCTGATCCAGGACCCCAGCCGTGTCTACCTGGGTCTGAGCAGCTATGACGGCTTCTCCACCAGCAAGCCCGGCAAGCGGCTGAACGCGGCCATTGAGGACGAGGGTGCCTCCGCCGCCGTCAACGCCGGCGCCTTCAACGACGACGGCACCGCAGGCCTGCAGGTGGGCAGCGTCCCCGCAGGCCTGACCATCCACGATGGCAAGGTGGTTTCCAACCTCTATAAGGACCTGGTGCCCGAGAAGGGCTTCTGCGGCTTTAACACCGACAACAAGCTGGTGGTGGCCGAATCTATGACCGAACAGCAGGCCATGGAGCAGAACATCCGGGACGGCTGTGAGTTCGGCCCCGTGCTCATCGTCAACGGTGTACCCAACCAGAAGGTCTATTCCGGCAACTCCGGCTACAACCCCCGCACCGTGGTGGGTCAGAGAGCCGACGGCGTTGTGATTTTCGTCTGCGCCGATGGCCGTCAGGCAGGCTCCCTGGGCGCTACCTATAAGGACATGATCGACATTCTCACCGCCTATGGCGCGGTGAACGCCTGCAACATGGACGGCGGCTCCTCCTCCGTCATGCTCTACCGGGACTACACCACCGGCCAGGTTCAGATGATCAACAGCTACTCCGTGCTCCAGTCCGAGCCCAGAAGAATGCCCAACTTCTGGATGGTCAAGCCCAAGCAGTGAGGTGAGTGAAGATGTATCAAGGAAAATTTGACGCCAAAGCCCGGGGCCAGCAGGCCCCTGCGGAAACGTTGGACAATATCATCCGGCAGCGCGCCGAGGGCGATGCCGCCAAGGCCGCCAAAAAGGCCAGCCGCCCCGCTGCCCCGGAGCAGCCCCGTCGGTCTGCCCCCCGTCCCCAGCGTCCTCTGAGCCCTTCGGAGCAGAGCGCCGCCGCCCTCTCCGCCAAGAAGCCCGCCCCCTCCCGTCCTGCCAAAAAGCAGACCGAGGTAGAGGTGGTGCGCCAGCAGCGGCGGGGCCCCCGTCTGGGCGGCATCATCTTCTATACCATTTACTTTTTGATGATTTTCGTGTTCTTCATCGGCGTGTTCGTCACGCTGAACTGGCTCAACGGCTGGCTGAAGGACTACGAAGCCGCCCAGCCCACCGTCAAGTGCCAGCAGGTGTTTGACCAGCTCTTCGGCAACCCCGACTGGGCCCAGCTCTACCGGCTGGCAGGCGACCCCACCGGCACCGGCACCAACAAGTATGACACCCAGTTCGAGGGCGTGGACGCCTACGTCACCTATATGAACGAGAAGGTGGCCGGTCAGCCCCTGAACTTCGTGGAGACCTCCGCCGGTATCTCCGGCAACAAGAAATTCATCGTCCGCCTGGGCACCGAAAAGGTGGCCACCTTCACCCTGAACGGCCACGGCGAGAAGATCACCGACATTCCCGACTGGCAGCTGGGCGCGGTGGAGATTTTTGTGAATCGCCAGGAGTCCATCAAAATCCGCAAGCTGGAAAACCATGTGGCCTATGTGAACAACCAGCCCCTGGACGACAGCTACACCATCCAGATCGCCTCCACCAAGGCCGATGAAAACCTGGCCCCCGAAAACCGGGTGCGCACCAGCATTCAGGAGGTCTCCGGCCTGCTGACCACCCCGGAGCTGCTGGTTTATGACCAGACCGGCGCCCCCATTGAGGTTCGCTACAACCCGGATTCCGGCATGTTCGAGGAGCAGACCGCTGCCATCGCCATGACCGAAGACCAGCGCACCGCCGTGTTCGGCGCTCTGGAAGCCTACGCGGGCTTCATGATCAATGCCAGCGGCAGCCGTGCAGCCCTTGCCAAGTATTTCGACGGCGGCTCCCAGACCTACAACGACATCATCAAAATGGGCGGCGAGCTGTGGATGAACACCGACTACGGCCACACCTTCCTGAACCAGGAGCTGCTGGGATACACCAAGCACTCCGACGACCTGTTCACCGTCCGGGCCTCCATGACCATGCACGTCAAGTGCAAGGACGGCACCGAGAAGGACTACGATGTGTGCCAGTCCATGTATTTCACCAACAAGAACGGCAAGTGGGTCTGCACCGAGATGACCAATGAGGACATCACCGCCCCCGTGGGTGAGGTGCGGCTGACCTTCTGCGATGCCGCCGGAAACGTGCTGTCCTCCGACTTCTACTCCACCGCCTCCCAGCTGATCACCGCGCCCACCATCCAGGCCCCTGCCGGGAAGGTGTTCTCCGGCTGGAGCACCGTGGAGACCAACGCCGAGGGCCAGAAGACCTGGAACCTGATGTTCCAGCCCGACGAAAACGGCAACATCACGCTCTCCTCCAGCTACAACCTGGTGCCCATGGTTCTCTACCCCCTGTTCACCGCCGCGTAATTCACACATAAGGAGGCTCCACCATGATTGAACAAGCAAAAGCATTGCTGGATTCCCTGGCCATCACCTTCGACTTCCCCATTCTGGAATTCATCCGCAACTACCTGTCCTGCGACCTTCTGGACAAGGCCATGCCCTATATCACCCTGTTCGGCGAGTGGGGCGCCTTCTGGATCGCCATTGCCCTGATCCTGCTCTGCTTCCGCAAGACCCGGAAAACCGGCTGGTCCATCGGCGCGGCACTGGTGCTGGGGCTCATCATCTGCAACGTCATCCTGAAAAACCTGATTGGCCGTGACCGCCCCTTCTTCTTCTACACGGTAGAGCGAATGGCGAACTACGACCTGCCCCAGCTGAAAAACTGGGTGCCCGTCACCGAGGGCGACATCAAATGGCTGGTGGCCAGCGACCTGCACAAGTCCTTCCCCTCCGGCCACACCATCGCCTGCTTCGAGGCCTCCACCGTCCTGCTGATCAAGGACAAGCGCATGGGCATCCCCGCCGCCATCATCGCCTTCCTGGTGGCCTTCTCCCGGCTGTACCTGTACGTCCACTATCCTTCCGACGTGATCTTCTCCATGTTCGCCGGAATCCTGCTGGGCCTGCTGGGCTGCGCCATCGTGGCCATCGTCTACAAGTTCCTCCCCGAAAAGCGGGGCAAATACCAAAGAGCCAACTAACCCCCCCAGCGGCTGCCACCCCCGGCAGCCGCTGGTTTTTATCGATTCGGTTTCATGCTGCAAATAGTTAAATTGGTGTTTGTCGAACGAGCCCTTGCCCTCCCCTCTGTGGCCGAGCGTTAGCGAGGTCGGGAGAGGTGTCGCCCGTTAAAGCGTACCAGCAACGAACGTTCGACACCCCCTCAGTCAGCCCGTTCGGGCTGACTGCTCCCCCAGCGGAGGAGCCAAGGGTGATCTATAAACCAATTTAACAACGTTATGAACCCCGTTGCCCAGCCGACTTCCCAGGTCGGCAGCGCGTTTGCAAAAGCCATCGCCCCCCGCCATAGGCCCCAACAAATTTTTTCAATTTTTTCATTTCCCCCATTGACAAATCCGAATTCCTGTTATATAATACACAAGCTGTCAGCGAGACACCCAAAACAGAATATGCTGCTATAGCTCAGCCGGTAGAGCGCATCCTTGGTAAGGATGAGGTCGCCAGTTCAAATCTGGCTAGCAGCTCCAAAACCTCTGAAATTTTTGGATTTCAGAGGTTTTCTTTTACTGTTGTGAAAATTCGGCACTGGAAAGTTCAAATTCACCAATTCTGCGAAAACAACCAGACCGCATCCCTTTTTGCCACTTTTTGAGGAAGGGATGTGGTCTGATGATCGGCAGAAAAATCACGAGAATTGCACACAATGGACAGTCGGCGGCGGGGGCGTATCAGGACTTCATTTTCGCCAATCTGTGGAGGATATGAGGTTGATACAGAAGCGAATCAGTACATTCATGGGGTCATGCCCCCGGAGATTTACGACGCACTTTTTGTACTCACCGCAGTTTTCACACAAATCAAAATCCTGAATTACATCGGCTTTGGTGTAATGGGTGCCGTTCAATTGATGAAAGCATTCCAAACAAAATTCAGCCATCCTATCAGCCTTTCCTTTATATATAGCGTTATTCTACATAAGTGCACTATAAAATTCAATGCTAAATAAATTGCAAAATAAAGTGCATACATTGCCGCAATCCTGCAATATCCTATGTATAGCAGGAGGGATATCTATGGCATTTCAGATCCAACCAAACAAAAAGGAAAGTGAAAACAAAACGATCCGATTCCCACTGCCCTTGATTGAGAGAATCAATCAGGCTCTTGTGGGAAGAGAGGTATCCTTCAGCAGCTTTGTAATACAAGCCTGTGAGTTCGCCCTGGACAATCTGGAGGATTCTGAGCACGAAAGCACACAGGAAGAGAAAGCGTAATAAAAGAGCAGTTGCTACGTAGGACAACTGCTCAAATCAGTTAGACAAATTGGAATTTTCCTAATAGTTTCGTATTACAGCTTCTTTTCAAATACATAGCGCTGTTGGGCGAATTCGTACGATGCAGGACTCTGTTCCATTCAACCAAACACTCAGTTTACCAACAAAAGCGGGAGGATAATATCCCCCCTACTAGCGTGTTAATCCAAAAACTATACGTTTTCGTAGGGCGGGGTCATGACCCCGCCGACCAGGTTGCGGTTTGGAACATGCTCCATTCAACGAAAGCACTCACAAATTTGTTACCGAACGGCGGGGTCATGACCCCGCCCTACGAAAGGCAGGTTTTAGGCTTAACGGCCTACTACAGTGGCGCTCAATGATTCAAACAACATTTTTAAGTGTTGCAGACTACCAGGGGCGATTAGAACCGTTCAATTCGCGCTCTCTCTTTGTATCTTTAATAACGCTGTCATTTAGCCATAGTGGAGGAGTGGGCAGATATGCCAAACCATGGAGCGGGACAGCGCAAAATAAAACCCCCGCCGTCAGGGCGGGAGCATTGACAAAGGGAAGAATTTGGGGTATAGTAATAGCACGAGGGCGCTACCGGTAGACGGTTCCCCCAGTGGCACTTACAAAGAAGTAACCGGAATCTGGGCAGATTTGGCGGTTACTTCTTTGTTTTTATCTATCCTGTTTAACCAGGGCGATAAGTGCAACAACGAACATGCAAAAAGCGAAAAGCTCTGTCCATGTAATCATTGCGACCACCCCCTTGCTTTCGTCTGGGGGTGCCAGAAGTTCACCCCCGAAAGGGGGAACCGCCTACCGTGGCACGGTAGCGCCACCAACAGGATAACCCTAAATTTTCCAATTGTCAATACTTCCGCCGGAATTTGCCGTTGTGGCGTCTTCCTGCCTGTACTCCTGCCGCCGCTGCCCCCTGGCAGCGGTTTTTTGACCCCGCCGACCCTGTGGCAATTATGTACTGCCTTCGTTGCATGGTACAAGGATGGACAAAACTGTAGGGGAGGATATCATCCTCCCGCCAGGTAGGTTAACTGAGTGTTTGGTTGAATGGTACACAGTCCAACCTAGTACGAATTCGCCCAACCTGGTCAATCATTCATGGCTTGTACCGCGCGGGAGGATAATATCCTCCCCTACAGTGGCTGGTGCAACAAACAACAATTTGCTGCGTCAAATCCATGCTTCCTTGGATTTTTTGTGGACACATCGGGGAAATGGTGGTATAATAAAAGGATAATAGGCGCAGCATGACTTTCCAAATCAGAAGAAGAAGGAGAACAAGCTTATGTCCGCATTTTCCGGCGCAACTTTGATGATCACGGGTGGTACTGGTTCCTTCGGCAACACCGTTTTGAAGCATTTTTTAGAGACTGACATTGGTCAGATTCGGATTTTCTCCCGGGATGAGAAGAAGCAGGACGACATGCGTCACCAGCTTCAGGCCGCCCACCCGGAGAGCGCCAAGAAGGTCAAATTCTATGTGGGCGATGTCCGGGACCCCCAGTCCATCCGGGATGCCATTCCTGGAGTGGACTACATTTTCCACGCCGCCGCACTGAAGCAGGTGCCCTCCTGCGAGTTTTTCCCCATGCAGGCGGTGAAAACCAACATTGAGGGCACCGACAATCTACTCCGGGCGGCGGTGGATGCCAGGGTAAAACGGGTGGTGTGCCTGTCCACCGACAAGGCCGCCTACCCCATCAACGCCATGGGCATTTCCAAGGCCATGATGGAGCATGTGATCTGCGCCAACGCCCGGGTGGCGGCGGAGCGGGGGGACACCACCATCTGCTGCACCCGCTACGGCAACGTGATGTGCAGCCGGGGCAGCGTGATTCCTCTCTTCATCGACCAGATCCACGCCGGAAATCCCATCACCATCACCAATCCCGACATGACCCGGTTCCTGATGAACCTGGACGAGGCGGTGGATCTGGTGAAATTCGCCTTTGAGCATGCCAACCCCGGCGACCTGTTCATCCAGAAGGCGGATGCCTGCACCATCGGCGACCTGGCCAAAGCGGTGCAGCAGCTCTTCGGCGACACCGGCACCAACATCATCGGCACCCGCCACGGGGAAAAGCTCTACGAGACCCTGATGACCCGGGAGGAGCGGCTGCGCAGCCAGGACATGGGGGGCTACTATCGGGTGGCCGCCGACAGCCGGGACCTGAACTACGACAAATTCTTTGTGAAAGGTCAGGTGCTGACCGAAGCAGAGGAATCCTACACCAGCCACAACACCACCCGGCTGGACGTGGAGGGCACGGTGAAGAAGCTCCTCACCACCGACTATGTCCGGGAAGAGCTGGCCGGCATCCGGCACAATTGAGAGGTGCGCTATGAGAATTCTTGTTACCGGCGCCAAGGGATTTGTGGGTAAGAACCTGGTGGAGAACCTGAAAAACCTCCGGGACGGCAAAAATCCCACCCGGCCCAACCTGACCATTGAAGAGATCATGGAATACGACCTGAGCAGCACCCAGCAGGAATTGGAGGATTTCTGCGCCCGGGCGGATTTCGTATTCAATCTGGCGGGGGTGAACCGGCCCAAAACAACCGAAGAATTCCACCAGGGCAATTTCGGCTTCGCGTCCACCCTGCTGGATTGCCTCAAAAAGCATCACAACACCTGCCCCGTGATGCTGTCCTCCTCCATCCAAGCCACCCTCGCCGGCCGCTTCGGCACCAGCGAGTACGGCCTGAGCAAAAAAGAGGGGGAAGAGCTGTTCTTCCGCTATGGGAAGGAAACCGGGGCCAGGGTGCTGGTGTACCGTTTCCCCAATCTGGTGGGCAAATGGGTACGGCCCAACTACAATTCCGCCGTGGCCACCTTCTGCAACAACATCGCGAACGACCTGCCCATCACCGTCAATGACCCCAAGGTAGAGCTGGAGCTGCTGTTCATCGACGATTTGTTGGAGGAGCTTTTCGATGCCCTGGAGGGAAAGGAGCATCACTGCGAATTCGACGGGGTGGAGACGGTGCTGAGGCCCGACGGCCGCTACTGTGCCGCCCCCGTCACCCACAAGGCCACCCTGGGCTACATCGTGGAGTGCCTGCACCGCTTCCGTGACCAGCCGAAAACCTTACTCATGCCCAGCATTCCCGCTGGCAGCTTTGAAAAGAAGCTCTATTCCATGTATCTTTCCTACCTGCCCAGGGAAAAGACCATTTTTGATTTGAAGATGAACCAGGATGCCCGGGGCAGCTTTACGGAGCTGATGAAAACCGCCGACCACGGCCAGTTCTCCGTCAACATCTCCAAGCCCGGCATCACCAAGGGCCAGCACTGGCACAACAGCAAATGGGAGTTTTTCATTGTGGTTGCCGGTCACGGCCTGATTCAGCAGCGGAAAATCGGCACGGAGGAAGTTCTGGAATTTGAGGTCAGCGGCGAGAAGCTCCAGGCGGTGCACATGCTGCCGGGCTACACCCACAACATCATCAACCTGTCCGACACCGAGAATCTGGTGACGGTGATGTGGGCCAACGAGGCCTTTGACCCCCAACGCCCGGACACCTTCTTTGAGCCGGTATAGGAGGGAAAGAAAATGGACTACAGCAAGGTAACCTGGAAGGAAAACGGCAAATTAAAGCTGCTCATCATCGTGGGCACCCGGCCGGAGATCATCCGCCTGGCAGCGGTTATCAACAAATGCCGGATTTATTTCGATACCATTCTGGCCCACACCGGGCAGAATTATGACTATAATCTCAACGGCGTGTTCTTCCACGATTTGCAGCTTGGTGACCCGGAGGTCTATCTGAACGCCGTGGGCGCCGACCTGGGGGAGACCATGGGCAACATCATTGCGGAAAGCTACAAGCTGATGGCCCAGATAAAGCCCGAGGCGGTGCTGGTGCTGGGGGATACCAATTCCTGCCTCAGCGTCATCGGAGCCAAGCGGCTCCACATCCCCATCTTCCACATGGAGGCGGGCAACCGCTGCAAGGACGAGTGCCTGCCGGAGGAAACCAACCGGCGCATCGTGGACATCATCAGTGATGTGAACATGGCCTATTCCGAGCATGCCCGAAGGTATCTGGCAGACACGGGGCTGCCCAAGGAGCGCACCTATGTCACCGGCTCCCCCATGGCGGAGGTGCTGCACCGGAATCTTTCTAAAATCGAAGCCTCCGATATTCACGCCCGGCTGGGGCTTCAGAAGGGGAAATATATCCTGCTCTCCGCCCACCGGGAGGAAAACATCGACACGGAGAAGAATTTCCTGTCCCTGTTTGGCGCCATCAACGCCATGGCGGAGAAGTATGACATGCCCATTCTCTACTCCTGCCACCCCCGCTCCAAAAAGCGGATCGAGGCCACGGGCTTTGTCCTTGACAAGCGGGTGATTCAGCATGAGCCCCTGGGCTTCCATGACTACAACTGCCTGCAGATGAACGCCTTCTGCGTGGTCTCCGATTCCGGCACCCTGCCGGAGGAGAGCAGCTTCTTTACAAGCGTCGGCCGCCCCTTCCCCGCCGTGTGCATCCGCACCAGCACCGAACGGCCCGAGGCGCTGGACAAGGCCTGCTTCATCCTCTCCGGCATCGACCAGCGGGGTCTGCTGCAGGCGGTGGACGTGGCAGTAGAAATGAACAAAAGCGGCCATTTCGGCACCCCCGTGCCGGACTACACCGATGAAAACGTCTCCGACAAGGTGGTCAAAATCATCCAGAGCTACACCGGCGTGGTCAATAAAATGGTGTGGAGAAAGCAGTAACCGTCCCCGCATTAAAGTCCAGCGCCAGATTTCCACTCAGCCATCGTAGGGGCGGCTACCAGCCGCCCGCGCAGTACAAGCTTACAATAATAAGCAAGGTTAGGCGAATCCGTACCGGCCCTGATACCATTCAACCAGCCGCTCAGGAATCGTTACCTGGCGGGCGGCTGGTAGCCGCCCCTACAGTGGCGCTCCCGACAAACGGCAATTTGCCCTCATCCCAATCAGGCCGACGGGCAGAAAACGAAAAAATATGTTGACCTGCCGTTGTTTTTCGGTTATAATACTTTAGTATGACTGTTGCAGTCGCTTATTTTGTGTTGCTGCGGCCAATTTGGCTGTCGAGCATATGAACATCAATTTGAAGGAGGTGCAATCCCAATGAAGCGTACCTATCAGCCCAGCAAACGTCACCGTTCCAAGGTTCATGGTTTCCGCCAGAGAATGGCTACTTCCAACGGCCGCAAGGTTCTCGCCCGCCGCCGTGCCAAGGGCCGCAAGGTTCTGTCCGCTTGATGAGCATTTTGCGCCCCGACGTGGGAATGTTGCTCTGAGCGAAATGGGAGCAAAAGCGGGGTGAATGGTCGTTCGCCCCGCTCCCTTTTTTTGTTCCGGCCTGTAGGAAATGGAGTTGCATTATGAAGTATTCCACCAGCTTGAAGCTGAATCATATTTTTCGCCGGCTGTACCACAGCAACGGCCTTGCGGATTCCTATCTGGTGCTCTACGCGCGGAAAAACCGCAGCGAAACCAACCGGGTGGGCATCACCGTGGGCAAAAAGCTGGGCCACGCGGTGGTTCGCAACCGAACCCGCCGCCGTCTGCGGGAAATATATCGGCTCAATGAGCATCGGTTCCAGCCCGGCTGGGACATTGTGGTGGTGGCCCGCACCCGGGCGGTGGAGGCCCCCTTCCAGAAGCTCACGGCCAGCTACCTGTCTCTTGCCGCCAAGGCGGGGATCCTCCGGGAAGAAGGGAATCCTCAGTGAAACATTTTTTCCTTGCCCTCATTCGCTTTTATCAGAAATACATTTCACCGGCCTTTCCGCCGCGATGCCGGTTTCGTCCCACCTGTTCTGCCTATGCCTATGAGGCAATTTGCCGCTACGGAGCCCTCCGGGGAGGCTGGCTGGCGCTGAAACGAATCTGCAAATGCCACCCCTTCTACCACGGAGACATCTACGACCCCGTGCCCTGACTTTCAAAAAATAAGGAGGAAGTCCATGTTTCTAGCATTTTCTATCGCTGATATCATTCAGGTGCCCTTTGGCTACCTGCTGGACTGGCTGTATCAGTTCTCCGGCAGCTATGGCTTTTCCCTGATTGTTTTCTCCATCGTGGTGCAGCTGGTGATGCTGCCCATGACCGCCAAGTCCAAAAAGTCCATGATGAAAATGTCCCGGCTCCAGCCCCAGATGCAGGATATTCAGCGCCGGTACGCCGATGACCCCCAGCGGCAAAACGCTGCCATGCAGGCCCTTTATAAAGAAGAGGGCGTGTCCATGGGCGGCGGCTGCCTGTGGAGCCTGCTGCCCATGCTGATCATTCTGCCCCTGTATACCGTGGTGCGTCAGCCCATTGTGTATATGCTCCATGAGAGCCTGGAGATGGCCGAGCAGATCATCGCCGTGCTGCAGAGTGCCGCCCCCGAGGCCTTCAGCGCCAACTCTTTCTATCATCAGATCACCGCCGCCCAGCTGCTGTCCCAGCCAGAATACTCCGAGGTGGTCAAGGCCGCCATCCCCGCCCTGAGTGAAGCCACCCTGGCGGGCGTGAATTTCAGCTTCCTGGGCATCAACCTGGGCGAAATTCCCTCCTTTAATGTGTTCGCCTCCTCCTTCTGGTGCTGGCCCCAGGTTGGCCTGTTCCTGCTGGCCATGCTGTCCGCCGGCAACCAGGTGGTGACCATGTGGATTTCCCAGAAGATGAACGACTCCCTGGTCACCAACAAGGACGGTATCCAGGATCAGGAGACCGCCAAGAATTCCCAGACCGCCCAGACCAACAAGGTCATGATGTACACCATGCCTTTGATGATGCTGTGGATCGGCTTCACTGTGCCCGCCTCCCTGTCCCTTTACTGGTTCGTCGGCGGCGTGGTGCGGACGGTGGAGGACGTGATCCTCAACAAGCGTTACCGCACCATCTATGATGCCGAGGACGCCGAGCGGCTGAAACGGCGGCTGGAACAGGACAAGCTTGAGGCCGAAAAGGAGCGCGTCCGGGCCGAGCGCCGGGCCGCCAACCCCGACGGCATCACCGAAAACACCAGCAAGAAGAAGATGCAGAAAAAGCAGCGGGAGCAGGAGGAAGCCCAGCGGGCTGCCGCCACCCGGGAATACGCCGCCCGGAAGGGTCTGTTGGTGGAAGAGGAAGCCGAACCCGACTGCATGTCCGGCATCCCCGAGCGCCCCTACTGCAAGGGCCGCAATTACGATCCCAACCGATACGCTCCCAAGCAAACGGAGGAATAAATCATGGAAATGAAACACATTGTCACCGGCAAGACCATTGACGAAGCCAAGGCCAATGCCGTTGCCCAGCTGGGGTTGGATGCCGACGGCTTCTCCTATCAGGTGCTTCAGCTGCCCAAGTCCGGCTTCTTGGGCTTTGGCGCTCAGCCCGCCAAGATCGAAGTGAGCTATGAGGTGCCCGATCCCAAGCCCGAGGCTCCCAAGGTGGCTCTCTCCGCCGCCTCCCGCTCCAAGCCCAAGCCCGCCAAGAAGCCGGAAGCCCCCAAGCAGGAGGCTCCCGTGAAGGCGGAAGCCCCCAAGACTGAGGCCGTGAAGCCCGCCGCCCCCGTCGAGCCCAAGGAGGAATCTCCCAAGCCCGAGAAGAAGGAGCGCCGGGAGCCCAAGGAAAAGAAGCCCCTGCCCCCCAGGGAGCCGAAGGAGCCCAAAGCCCCCAAGGAACCCAAGGTCTATGCCCCTGCCGAACCCGGCAGCGTGGAGGAAAAGATCGAGCAGTTCCTCTCCGGCCTTCTGGAGCACATGGACTCCAAGGCAGTGCCCCACTGCTGGAAGGAAGAGGGCAATACATACCAGGTGGAGCTGGTGGGTGAAGACCTGGGCTACCTGATCGGCCGCCGGGGCGACACCCTGGACGCCATCCAGCACCTGGCCAACTACTCCATCAACCGGGGCGTGGAGGGCCACGTCCGCATCAATGTGGATGCCGAGAGCTACCGGGAAAAGCGGGAAGAAAGCCTGCGCCGCTACGCGGTGAAGAAGGCCCAGCAGGTGCTGAAAATGCGCCGCCGCACCACCCTGGAGCCCATGAACGCCTACGAGCGCCATGTGATTCACGCCGCCCTCCAGGAGATGGACAACATCACCACCCATTCCACCGGCGTGGAACCCAACCGCTGCGTGGTCATTGAGTACGTCCGATGATCCCCCCAAGAGCCGCCGCAAGGCGGCTCTTTTTTGCTTCCCGCAATCGAAGCAAATTATTGTTTAACATACATGCCATTCGTAGGGGCGGCTACCAGCCGCCCGCGC
>CAMCKD010000044.1 GCA_945875335.1 uncultured Clostridia bacterium
GATTTTCAGCTTGTACTGCGCGGGCGGCTGGTAGCCGCCCCTACGAATGGCGTGTGCAAAACAACAATTTGATGGTTCGATCATCAGCATATGTCTTAATCATGAAAGGAGATTCCCATGTCCCGTGAAGCCAGAAGAAGAGAGCCGGCGCTGAGGCCAAAGACCCGGCTGGAGGTCAGCGATTCCCATTTGTCCATTCGGGTCGTGTGTGTGGTGGTGGCCATCGTGATGGCGGCCCTGGCCTTTGGGGCGGTGATCAACGGCCTGCTGAGCGCCCCGGCCGGGTGGCAGCAGATCGAAGCGGTGAGCTCCAAAACCGGCATCGACCAGGATTTCCTGCTGTGCTACAACCTGGGTCAGACCGAGCAGGATGCCAGTGTAGAGAAAAAGGCTGTGGCGGCTCTCTATACCCAGCTGCTGGATGGAGCCTACCGGGTGCTGTCCAATACCCAGCAGGAATCGAAGATCAACCTCTACACCCTGAACCATCAGCCCAACACCGCCCTCACCGTTGACCCGCTGCTCTATGACGCCCTTCAAACCCTGGAGGAATCCGGCAGCCGGCTGCCCTATTTTGCCCCGCTGATGAGCGCTTACCGGAACCTTTTTCAATACACCGATGACGAGGTAGGGGCCCAATATGAGCAGTTCCGCCAGGAAATCGCCGCCTTTGCCATGGACAGCGACGCCGTGCAGGTGAAGCTGCTGCCGGAGAACACGGTGCGGCTGGAAATCTCCCCGGAATACCTGGACTATGCGAGAGAAAATGAGGTGGAGCATTTCCTGGACTTTGGCATCCTGCTGAATGCGTTCCTGTGTGATGCCGTGGCTCAGGGCTTGGAGGAACAGGGTTATGTCAACGGCTATGTTACCAGCTTCGATGGCTATGCCAGGAGCCTCTGCGCTGAGCAGCTGGGCCTCAACGTGTTCGACCTGGTGGAGGGTACCGCCACCCAGCTGGGCACCGTGACCTACACCGGCCCGGGCAGCCTGGTCTCCTGCCGCAGCTTCCCCATTCTGGAGCAGGACAGCGTCAACTATTTCACCTGTTCCGACGGCACCGTCCTGGCCCCCTACCTGAATGACCAGGGCCAGCTCCACGCTGCCGCCGCCAGCCTCAGCACCTTCGACCATGGCACCGCCGCCGCCCTGGCCCTGCGCACCCTGGCCGCCTTTGCCGGGGAGGACGACACCTTCGCCGCCCTGGACGACCTGTCCTGGGTCAGCGGCGCCAACGGACAAATCACCCTCCACGGCCAGGCGTTCCAGCTTGCCGAATAATCCATTTTTTGAACGCGCCATTCGCAGTAGGCTGTAACACATAGAAATTATTGTTTATCGTACACGCCATTCGTAGGGCGGGGTCATGACCCCGCCGAAACGTAACGAGATGAAAGCACTTTCGTTGAACGGTACCAGGGCAAAAAACGGAAGCTGGTCGGCGGGGTCATGACCCCGCCCTACGAAGCAACAAACAACAATTTATATTCGTCACAGGCCAGCAGGGGATGGGACAATCAATTGTAAACAATTGATGGCTTCCTAGAATGCCCTCTTGACTTTTTGGAAAAATGGGGTATAGTAAAGACAAATGAATTAGCACTCACATCGAGAGAGTGCTAAACCGAAAGGAAGGATCGCTATGAATCTTCAGAACTTTACTCAAAAATCCCAGGAAGCCATTCAGAATGCCCAGAACTTGGCGATTCGCAACAATCACCAGCAGTTGGAGCAAATCCATCTGCTCACCGCCCTTTTGCAGCAGGACGGAGGCCTGGTGCCCCAGCTGCTGCGGAAAATGGACATCACCGTGGAGAGCCTCCAGGCTGCCGCCCAGGCAGAGCTGCGCAAGCTCCCCGGCGTCACCGGCGCCCGGGAGGCGGACAAAATCTATATCAGCAACGACCTGAACCAGACCCTCATTGCTGCCCAGGATCGGGCCGAGCACATGAAGGATGATTTCATCTCCGTGGAGCACCTGTTGCTGGGGCTGCTGGATACCGCCCAGGGCGGAGTCAGGAATCTCTTTTCAACCTATCGCATCACCGCCGATGCCGTGATGAAGGCGCTGCAGGCAGTTCGCGGCAACCAGCGGGTCACCTCCGACAGTCCCGAGGGTACCTACGACGCCCTGGAAAAGTACGGCACCGACCTGGTCAAGCGGGCCCGGGAACAGAAGATGGACCCGGTGATTGGCCGGGACGAGGAAATCCGCAACGTCATCCGCATCCTCTCCCGGAAAACCAAGAATAACCCGGTGCTCATCGGCGAGCCCGGCGTGGGCAAAACCGCCATTGCCGAGGGGCTGGCTCAGCGAATCGTGAAAAAGGACGTGCCCAAGAGCCTGCAGGATAAGTCCGTGTTCGCCCTGGACATGGGCGCTCTGATTGCCGGTGCCAAATACCGGGGCGAGTTTGAGGAACGACTGAAAGCCGTACTCAACGAGGTAAAGCAGTCCGAGGGCCGGATCCTGCTGTTCATCGACGAGCTCCACACCATTGTGGGCGCGGGCAAAACCGAGGGCAGCATGGATGCGGGCAACCTGCTGAAGCCCATGCTGGCCCGGGGCGAGCTCCACTGCATCGGCGCCACCACCCTGGACGAGTACCGCACCTATATTGAAAAAGACCCGGCCCTGGCCCGCCGGTTCCAGCCGGTGCAGGTGGATGAGCCCACGGTGGAGGACACCATCGCCATCCTCCGGGGTCTGGAGGAACGCTACGAGGTCTTCCACGGCGTGAAGATCACCGACTCCGCCATCATCGCCGCCGCCACCCTGTCCCATCGGTATATCACCGATCGGTTCCTGCCGGACAAGGCCATCGACCTGGTGGACGAGGCCTGCGCCCAAATCCGCACCGAGATGGACTCCATGCCCACGGAGCTGGACGCGGTGTCCCGGAAGATCATCCAGATGGAGATCGAGGAGGCCGCCCTGAAAAAGGAGGACGACGAGCTCTCCAAAGCGAATCTCGCCAAGCTGCAAAAGGAGCTGGCGGAGGAGCGGGACAGCTTCAACGCCATGAAGGCCCAGTGGGACAACGAGAAGAACGCCATTGGCCGGGTGCAGCAGCTGCGGGAGACCATCGAGGATTTGAACCGGCAGATCGAGGCCGCCGAGCAGAACTACGACCTGGAAAAGGCCGCCGAGCTGAAATACGGCCGTCTGCCCGAGGCCCAGCGAAAGCTGGCGGAGGAAGAGCAGAAGGTGAATTCCGCCCGGGAGGACAATCTGCTCCGTGACCGGGTCACCGAGGACGAGATCGCCAGAATCGTGGAGCGCTGGACGGGCATCCCTGTGTCCCGGCTGGTGCAGGGGGAGCGGGAGAAGCTGCTGACCCTGGACGAGACCCTCCACAAGCGGGTGGTGGGCCAGGACGAGGCTGTCACCGCCGTCACCGAGGCCATCCAGCGCAGCCGGGCCGGCATCCAGGACCCCAACCGGCCCATTGGCTCCTTCCTGTTCCTGGGCCCCACCGGCGTGGGCAAGACCGAGCTGGCCAAAGCCCTGGCCGAAGCCCTGTTTGACGACGAGAGCAACATGGTCCGCATCGACATGTCCGAGTATATGGAGAAATTCTCCGTCTCCCGGCTGATCGGAGCGCCTCCCGGATATGTGGGCTATGAGGAAGGGGGCCAGCTCACCGAGGCCGTCCGCCGGAAGCCCTACAGCGTGGTGCTGTTTGACGAGGTGGAAAAGGCCCATCCCGACGTGTTCAACATCCTTTTGCAGGTGCTGGACGATGGCCGCATCACCGATTCCCAGGGCCGCACCGTGGACTTCAAGAACACCATCCTGATCCTCACCTCCAACCTGGGCTCCGAGTACCTGCTGGGAGGCATCGACCAGGAGGGCAGCATCAGCGACGAGGCCAAGAACCAGGTGCAAGCCCTGCTGCGCCGCTCCTTCCGCCCGGAATTCCTGAACCGGCTGGATGAGATCGTGTTCTACAAGCCCCTGACCCGGCAGAACGTGGCGAAGATCATCGACCTGCAGATCGCCAAGCTGAACCAGCGGCTTGCCCAGCAGCAGATCACCTGCCTGGTCACCGAGGCGGCCAAGAACGCCATCATGGACGCGGCCTACAACCCCGAGTTCGGCGCCCGGCCCCTGCGCCGTTATGTGCAGCACACCGTGGAGACCATGCTCAGCAAGCGCATCCTGAAAGGCGATGTCACCCCCGGCCAGACCGTCACCGTGGATTTCCAGAATGACGAGCTGGTGATGCATTAAATTTCAATGAGCCGTTCCAACCCCGGAACGGCTCATTTCAGACCGTCGAGAAACCCCAGTTTTGTGTCAGGCAAAACTGGGGTTTTGAATCGATTTTGGACAAAAAAGAGGAAACATGAAGATTTGCAAAAGGATGTGGGTATCCTCCCACTTCCTAATTGCGAACTTTTTCAAGTTCATGGCAGCAAATTTAAGCCTCACCCAATTTGTTACCTGGGCCAGGCTTGTGTATCTTGTATATCTCATGCCATGCTTTTCCTTGGCATCCGCAAAGACCCGTTCAATGGTTTCCTTGCGCAATTTGTAGTATCTCTTGTGCCGCTCCGTATAGCGAAGCTCCTCCGCCATATCCACATACGGCTTCCAAATGTGCTGCGTTACCGTCTTAATGAAGTCCTTGTTCCTGGTACACAGCGCTCTGGTGGGGCAGTTCGCACAGACCTGTGGATTACTTTTGTATTCCCGGTAGCCCTCACGGTTGGTTGTGGAGTATTTCAGTACCTGGTATTCCGGACAGATGATACAGTCATAGTATTCGTCATACACATATTTCCACCATTCATGTCCCCCCTCCAGGGTCTTCGGCCGTGTGTAGGGTGCATATAATTCTCTTCCGTCTTCAAATACTTTCTTGCAGATATGCGGAGTCTTGTAGGCGCTGTCAGCTACTACGGTCTTGACTTCGGGGTACTTTTCTACCAGCTTGTCATATACGTCGTCGAAAGCAACACTGTCATGTACATTGCCGGGAGTTACTTCTACTTCCAGAACATAGCCGTGCTGGTTGCACACGGTGTGGGCTTCGTAAGCCATCTGTTTTTTGTGGTCGCCTTTTACAAACATTCCTGCATCCGGGTCGGTGGTGCTCTTGGTGACGGTTTTCTTTTTGGCTTCCTTTTTCCGCTTTTTTAGCTTCTTCTTGGATGTATTGTCTCTTTTCTTCTTGGATGTGGAGGGGGGATCATTGTCCTCTTTTTCATCTGCTTCTTCTTCCTCCGCAGCAAAGGGCTTTTTGCCATGGGCGATCCGGTCTGTATTCACTTCCTCCATCAGCTCTTCGGCATACCGCTTTGCTTCCACCTCCACCTCTTCCTTGACCACCTTCTTGTTGTTGGCATTGGCCTTGATGTGGGTGCCGTCAACGAATACGGTATAGGTGTACAGGTACCCTGCTTCTGCAATCTCACTGAGAATCCAGTCAAAAATCTGATTTACAGTCTCAGGGGTGAACCGATGCTTGAAATTGTAACTGATTGTGGAGAAATGGGGTGTCTCTTCCTGCAAACGGTAGCCCAGGAACCAACGGTAATAGATATTTGCCCGTACTTCTTCCGCTGTCCGCCGCAGAGAGGGAATACCGTACAGATGCTGAATGAGTACCATTTTGAACAGCACAACCGGATCAATGCTGGGTCGGCCATTATCTTCGCAGTACAACGGCTCCACCATATCGTAGAGCTTGTTCCAGTTGATTGCCGCATCAATTTTGCGCAGCAAATGCTCCGCAGGCACCAGACTTTCAGTGTCTACAATTTCGTATACTCCACGTTCCATTTTTCCACGTTCAAGCATTTTCATCACCCATATGTATTATATCATAGAAAATGGAAAAAGCCCAGCATGAAGCTGGACTTTTTCGACAGTCTGCAATGAGCCGTTCCAACCCCGGAACGGCTCATTTTCACAAAATATATTGACTTTTCTGTAGAAATATGGGATACTGTCTTTGGCGCTTCCCATGAAGTGCCGGGCGCTGCGAGACGGCAGGCGGTTTGCCACACCACCCGGAAGGGGGTGAGGTCATGCCAATTACATTGACGTTCCATGTCCTGAACTGGACAATCACGATCAAAGTAAAAAGCAGAAACCGCCACTCTGGCAAGTGACGGTTTCTATTCTTAGCAACCACATAAACTCAGGGTAAACCGCTTGTCGCAGCGCCCTTTTCTGTAAACAGTATAGCCGATAAAAAGGCCTTTGTCAACCCCGCATTTGAGCGGGGATTTTTTGTTGACTTTTTTGTCAGAATATGGGATACTGTCTGTGGTACTTCTGTTGAAGTACTGGGCGCTGCACAACGGCAGGCGGTTTGCCACACCACCCGGAGGGGGGTGATGGTCATGCCAATTACATTGACGTTCCATGTCCTGAACTGGACAATCACGATCAAGGTAAAAAGCAGAAACCGCCACTCCGACAAGTGACGGTTTCTATTTTAAGATTCCCTAGCTGAAATGGGGTAAACCGCTTGTCGCAGCGCCCTTTTCTATAAATAGTATAGCCGATAAAAAGGCCTTTGTCAATCCCCGCATTTGATACCATGAGCGGGGATTTTTCGTTGACTTTTTTGTCAAAATATGGGATACTGTCTATGGTACTTCTGGTGAAGTACTGGGCGCTGCACAACGGCAGGCGGTTTACCACACCACCCAAAAGGGGGTGATGGTCATGCCAATTACATTGACGTTCCATGTCCTGAACTGGACAATCACGATCAAGGTAAGAAGCAGAAACCGCCACTCTGGCAAGTGACGGTTTCTATTATTAGAAATTCTCATCTGAAACTAGGGTAAACCGCTTGTCGCAGCGCCCTTTTCTATAAACAGTATAGCGCAGATTTTGTTCTTTGTCAATGCCCCCGCCAAAAATGGCAAGGGGCGTTTTGTATTATTCGGGCTTGGCGAATGCGATGGGGGTAGCACCGGAGGCGGCGTCCACGCTCTTCAGGGAGATGGGAGCCACCTCGAAGTGGACGGTTTCATACTTCTGGGTCTGATCGCCGTAGACGAACTCCAGCACGAAGGTCATGGCCTTGGCCTCGTCCTCGCTGGCGGCTTCCTTGGTGATGACCACGCTGGCGCCGTCGGCCAGACCGTCACCTGCAAAGTTTTCGCCCTTGTCGGTGGAGCCCACCAGGTACAGGTACAGCTCGGTGACAGTGTCGCCGGTGGTGTTGTAGATGGTGTACTCAGCGGTCTGGGGCTCCGCAGCGGCAGTGGTGGCTTCGGTAGTGGCCTCGGTGGTAGCTTCGGTAGTAGCCTCCGTGGTGGCTTCGGTGGTGGGCTCAGCAGCCTTTTCTCCGCAGGCGGTGACGGTGAGCATCAAAGAGGCAGCCAGCAGCAGTGCAAAAATCTTCTTGGTCGTCATGATTTTTCTTTCTCCTTTGTCTTTTGTTGGAAAGCAATTTTCTTGGTAGTGTCCCTACCAGGCGGATATTATAGCACGACTGAATAAAAAGTCAAGTTATAAATTATGACATTTTCACAAACAATTGTGGCGCATCCGTTTACAATTTCTTTTCCCACATTTTACCCCGGCACGATAGTGGATTTTACAGGCGGGGCGTATACTTTGCCTTGGGTGAGCGAAAGGCGCTCCCCGATTGCTTGAAATTATGGAGGTAAAACATGAAAAAATTCTACACCCGCATGGCAGCGCTGGCCCTTGCCCTCGCTGTGCTTTGCTCCCTGGCCCTCTGCGCCGCACCCACGGCAGCGGCAGAAGGGAACACACCCAAATATGTGTTCCTGTTCATTGGCGATGGCATGAGCTATCCTCAGTTCCAGGCCGCTGCCGACTATCTTGGTGCCATTGCCGACGATGATTATGAAAAGGCTTTGCCCAGCACCAAGCTGGATACCCGGGAAGGCGCGGTCCTGGACGGCCCTGTGGCGCTGAACTTTATGGGCTTCGAGACTGCCGGCTCCGCCGTGACCTACGACTCCTGCTCCTTTGCCCCGGACTCCGCTTCCACCGCCACCTCTATCGCCACCGGCAAAAAGACCTATTCCGGCATGATCAATGTGGACGAAAGCGGTTCCACTCCCTATGAGACCATCGCGGAGAAGCTCCATGCCCAGAAGGGCTGGAAGATCGGCGTGATCAGCTCCGTAAACCTGAATCATGCCACTCCCGCTGCCTTCTACGCCCATCAGGCCAGCCGGAACAACTATTACGAAATCGGCGTGGAGCTGGTGAACTCCGGCTTTGAGTACTTCGCCGGCGGCGGCCTGAAGAAGATCACCGGAAACGACAAGGACAAGACCAGCTTGTACGAGCTGGCAGAGGCTGCCGGCTACAAGGTCACTTTCACCCAGGCCGATGCGCAGGCCGTTACCGCTGCTGATGAAAAGGTCATTCTCATCGACGAACATCTGGCGGACTCCGATGCCATGGACTACGACATGGACCGCAAGGACGGCGAATGGGCTCTGTCCGATTACGTCGCCAAGGGCATTGAGGTTCTGGACAACGACACCGGCTTCTTTATGATGTGCGAGGGCGGCAAGATCGACTGGGCCTGCCACGCCAATGATGCCGGCGCTACGGTCACCGATACACTGGCGATGGCGGACGCGGTGCAGGTTGCCATTGACTTTGCCCAGGCCCATCCCAATGAGACCCTGATCCTGGTCACCGGCGACCATGAAACCGGCGGCCTGACCATCGGCTTCGCGGGTACGGATTACGACACCTATCTGGACACCCTGGCCAACCAGACCATCTCCTACGCCCAGTTTGACGAGCAGTATGTGAATCACTACGAGGAAAACGGCGCCTCCTTTGAGGATGCCATGAAGGACGTGGAGGAGCTGTTCGGCCTGAAGCTCACGGGAGAAGAGAACGACCGGCTGGTGCTGACCGAGTATGAGACTCAGCGCCTGCGCACTGCCTATGAGATGATCATGAGCGATTACAGCGCTGCGGACTACACGCAGGAGCAGCATGTGCTCTACGGCGGTTACAATCCCTTCTCCGTCACCGTCACCCACATTCTGAACAATAAGTCCGGCGTGGCCTTCACCAGCTACTCCCACACCGGCCTGCCCGTGGCGGTTTTTGCTGACGGTGCCGGAGCGGAAGACTTCGGAGGCTACTACGACAACACCGAGATCTTCAACAAGCTGGCAAATCTGCTGGACGTTCAGTAACAACCGATAAACTTGTACAGGGGGCGTTCCTTGCGCCCCCTGTATTGTCCGTGGAGGAAAGGTATGCTTCAAAAAATCAAAGAAAGCAAAGCCCTTGGCCCGGTGATGCTTTGGCTTTGCCTGCTGCTGGTATTGCTGGCCATACCCACAGGCTTTGAAAGCGCTCTAGCCTATCAAAATGCCGACCGGGTTTCCGCGCTGGTGCTCGATACCGATGAAAGTGACATCATCGATACAGGCCTGGTGCGCAGCGGGGAACAGCGGTGCCGGGTTCGCATCCTTGGCGGCCGGTTCCGGGGGGAGGAAGCGACTGCTGTGAACCGGCTCAATGGCTCTCTGGCAGAGGATAAGCTCTTTTCCCCGGGAGACCGGGCGTTCGTGGTGGTCAGCCATTCCGGCGGCAAAATAACCACCGTATTCATGACCGACCATTACCGGCTGGACAAGGAAGCAATGCTTGCCGGACTGTTTTTGCTGCTTCTGCTGCTCTTTGCCCGGGGTACCGGGCTTCGGGCAATTTTGTCCTTTGTGGACACGGTACTTCTGCTGTGGAAGGTGCTGATTCCCAGCCTGCTGAAGGGCTGGAACCCCATCTGGGTCAGTATGGGACTGGTGCTGGTGCTCACCGTGCTGGTGCTGAGCCTGATCTACGGCTGGGACAGACGGTGCATGGCGGCCAGCTCCGGTGCGGCTTTGGGGATTCTGGTGACAGCGGTGCTGGGCTACTTCTTTACCGACCTGTTCCAGATTCACGGCGCGGTGATGGAGTCCAGCGAAAGCTTGCTGTACGCCGGATATCAGCACCTGAATCTCACGAAAATTTTTGTGGCATCCATTTTTCTTGGCTCCTCCGGGGCGGTGATGGATCTGTCCGTGGACATCTGTTCTGCTGTCTATGAGGTGGTTGAAAAGAAACCGGGGATCACCGCGAAAGAAGCCATCGCTTCCGGCTTTGCTGTGGGCCGGGCTGCCTGCGGCTCAACAACAACGACTCTGCTGCTGGCTTACTCCGGCAGCTACATTGCATTGCTGATGGTGTTCATGGCCCAGGGAACCCCGGTGGCGCTGATGCTCAACTATAAATATGTGGCGGCGGAAATTGTCCATACCATCGTCGGCTCCTTCGGACTTGTGACGGTGGCCCCCCTGACGGCGATCACCAGCGGCCTGCTGCTGACAAAATGCGGTGTGGGGAAGATGGAACATCCCGTAAGATAGCACGGGGATTCGAGCTACTTTTGCCGGATAACGGAGTCCCCCTGGTCCCCACCGGGCGGATGGATCATACCTGCCGCAGCTTTTGGCAAATGTGTTTTTGAAAGAATTTACAATAGACTGATAGTGGATTTTACATTGGGGGCAGATAATAAGAGCAAACGAATACAAAGGAGAATTTCATGATCGATTTTCAGAATACCAGGGGCTTTATCTGCGATATGGATGGGGTGCTCTACCATGGGAACCGGCTGCTGCCGGGGGCGGGGGAGTTCATCAGCTGGCTGCAAAGGGAGCAGAAGGAATTCCTGTTTCTCACCAACAACAGCGGCTCCACCCCCAGGGAGCTCCAGCAAAAGCTGGCCCGGATGGGGCTGGAGGTGTCCCAGGAGCACTTCTACACCAGCGCTTTGGCCACCGCCGCCTTCCTCAAGGAGCAGGCCCCGGGGTGCAGCGCCTATGTGATCGGCGAGGCGGGACTGCTGAACGCTCTGTATGACGCGGGCATCACCATGAACGATGTGAACCCGGACTATGTGGTCATCGGCGAGGGACGGGCCTACTCCCTGGACACCCTGACCAAGGCGGTGAACCTGGTGATGAAGGGTGCAAGGCTCATCGGGGCCAATTCCGATGTGTCCGGCCCCATCGACCAGGGCATTGCCCCCGCCTGCCGGGCTCTCACCGCGCCGGTGGAAATCGCCACCGGGAAGCAGGCCTACTTCTGCGGCAAGCCCAACCCCCTGATGATGCGCAATGGGCTGAATCTGCTGAACTGCCACAGCGCCGAGGCGGTGATGATCGGTGACCGAATGGACACGGACATCATCTCCGGCATGGAAAGCGGCATGGCAACTGTGCTGGTGCTCTCCGGCGTATCCACCCGGGAGACGGTGAAGAGCTACGCCTATCAGCCCACCGTGATTTTGGAGGGCGTGGGGGATATCCCCATTCTGGCTGCCCACGCATGATCCTTTCTGCCCTTCGGGATGATTCCCGGAGGGCTTTTCCACTTTACATGTTCTTTACAAAACCCTGATAGCGGATTTTACATTGTAAGGTTATTCTTAAATCAGATACAAAAATGATTGAAAGGAATTCATATTTATGGATTTGTTCCAGTTTCTGAATCTGCTGGGGGGACTGAGCCTGTTTCTCTTCGGCATGAACGTGATGGGCCAGGCTCTGGAGCGCCGGGCGGGGAGCAGACTGCGCTCCCTGCTGGCAAGAATGACCACCAACAAGGCGGCGGGACTGCTGACGGGCCTGGCAGTGACGGCGGTGATTCAAAGCTCCTCGGCTACCACGGTGATGGTGGTGGGCTTTGTCAATTCCAGCCTGATGACCCTGCGTCAGGCCATCAACATGATCATGGGCGCCAACATCGGCACCACCGTCACCGCTTGGATTCTCAGCCTGGCGGGGATTTCCAGCAGCAACATCTTTATCCGGCTGCTGAAGCCCACCTCCTTCACCCCGGTGCTGGCCTTTGTGGGCATCATCTACTATATGTTCTGCAAGAACGACAAGAAGAAGGACACCGGCCTGATCCTGCTGGGCTTCGCTACCTTGATGTTCGGCATGGAGACCATGTCCGGCGCCGTGGCGGGACTGCGGGAGGTGCCGGAATTCCAGAATCTGTTCCTCCTGTTCCGCAACCCCGTGTTGGGTGTGCTGGCGGGCACGGTGCTTACCGCCATCATCCAGTCCAGCTCCGCCTCCGTGGGCATTTTGCAGGCCCTGGCGGTCACCGGCCAGGTGAGCTATGGGGCGGCCATTCCCATCATCATGGGCCAGAACATCGGCACCTGCGTCACCGCCATGCTCTCCGCCGTGGGGGCCAACAAAAACGCCAAGCGGGCCGCCATGGTGCACCTGAGCTTCAACGTCATCGGTACGGCGGTGTGGCTGACGGTGTTCTGCCTGGTGAAGTGGCTCCTGGCCCCGGCGTTTCTGGATCAGAGCGCCAGCCTGCTGGGCATTGCGGTGGCCCACTCTGTGTTCAATGTCCTGTGTACGCTTTTGATGCTGCCCCTTTCCAGTATGCTGGAGCAGCTGGTCTGCAAAATCGTCCCCGACGACAAAAAGCCGGAGGTGGTCAGTGAGCTGGACGAGCGCCTGCTGACCACGCCCCCCGTGGCCCTGGCCCGGTGCCGGAAGGTGGCCTCTGACATGGCAAACTGCGCCGTCACCGCCATGAAGCAGGGCATCACCGCCCTCACAGCCTACACCCCGGAGCTGGCAGCCCAGGTGCGCAGGGCGGAGGAGCAGACCGACCACTATGAGGACATTCTGGGCACCTACCTGGTGAAGCTCAGCACCCGGAGAATCAGCGCCTCGGACAGCAACGAGGCGGCAAAGCTTCTGAAAATCATCGGAGATTTTGAGCGGATATCCGACCACGCGGTGAATCTGGTGCAGTCCTCCGAGGAAATGAACAGCAAGGAAATGCGCTTTTCCCCCGAAGCCAGCCGGGAACTGGGTGTGCTCACCGGGGCGGTCAACGAGATTCTGGATCTGTCCCTGGATGCCTTTTTGCACAACGAGCTGAGCCCTGCCGGAATGGTGGAGCCCCTGGAGCAGGTCATCGACGAGCTGAAGGAGCAGCTGCGCACTGCCCACATTCTCCGGCTTCAGCAGGAAAAATGCAGCATCGAGGCTGGGTTCATCTGGTCCGACCTGCTGACCGACCTGGAACGGGTGTCCGACCACTGCTCCAACATCGCCGGCTGCGTCATGGACATGCACGAGGGCAATCTGAACCTCCACGAGTCCCTGCGGGCCATGAAGGAGGACCGGGAAAAATTCTCCGACCGATATCTGGTGTATCGGAAGAAATACCAGGTGTGAATGTTTATCGAACACGCCATTCGTAGGGGCGGCTACCAGCCGCCCGCCAGGTAATGCAACTGAGTGTTCGGTTGAATGGTATCGTCCAAAATAATTGCCCAGCCACTGTAGGGGAGGCTCTCAGCCTCCCGCCAGCTTTTGGCTACTGAGTGTTTTGTTAAATGGTAATATGTTGGAAATTGGTACGAATTCGCCCAACATTTCTAAAATTTGACCCCTGTACCGCGCGGGGGCTACGAGCCTCCCCTACACTTAAACCGTTGCCCGGTACCATTCATCCATCCGCTCAGGTGTCCAACGTTGCGGGCGGCTGGTAGCCGCCCCTACGAATGGCATGCACAAACAACAATTTACGGAGCGGTTCCGGTCGAGGGGCCCAGGAGTGGTGGGATGACTGCCGGGGTTCGTAACGCATTGGCCGCGGGGCCTCCCCGCAAACAACAATTTATCGGATTGCTGACGAAAGTCGACATGCACTTAATAATTTGCGCCTGTTCGGCAGAAAAATTACTTTGTTTTACACAACCTTTACCTTCCTGCGATAGTGGACTTTACAGCCCGGTGGTAAGCTATGGATACAGCCAGGGGGAAGCCCGGCTGGGAATATAGCGAATAAAAGGAGATTTTGATTATGAAAAAGACCATTGCAATTCTTCTGAGCCTGGTGATGGCGGTGAGCCTGCTGACGGTGGGAGCCTGCGCGGTTTCCGGCACCGTTGCCGCCAACGGCTCCACCTCCATGGAAAAGGTCATCGGCATTCTGTCCGAGCAGTTCATGGAGGACAACCAGGATGTGACCATCACCTATGACGCCACCGGCTCCGGCACCGGCATCGAAGCGGTTGCCACCGGCACCTGCGACATCGGCCTGGCCTCCCGGAACCTGAAGGATGCCGAAGTGGAAAAGGGTCTGGCTGCCACCACCGTTGCCCTGGATGGCATCGCCATCATCGTCAATGAGAATTGCCCCGTGGACGACCTGACCGTGGAGCAGATCGCCGCCATCTTCACCGGCGAAATCACCGACTGGGCCGATTTTGGCGGCAAGGGTGAAATCGCCTGCATCGGCCGGGAAGCCGGTTCCGGCACCCGGGATGGCTTTGAGTCCATCACCAAGACCACTGACAAATGCGTCCTGGCCCAGGAGCTGACCTCCACCGGCGCGGTGATCGCCGCCGTCAAGAGCAGCGCCAACGCCATCGGCTATGCCTCCTACGCCGCCGTGGAAGGCCAGACCGGCATCAAGGTCCTCACCGTGGAGGGCGTGGCCTGCACTTCCGAAAACATCGTGGACGGCAGCTACGTCATCCAGCGCCCCTTCAACCTGGTCACCCTGGCAGAGGGCGAACTGAGTGAAGCCGCCCAGGCCTTCTTCTACTACATGCTCAGTGAGGATGCCGCCGAGCTGATCACCCTGGCCGGTGCCGTCCCCGCTCCCCAGCCTGAGGAAGAGGCCGGGAAGTAACCATGAAGCGAAGACCTGCCAAACAGGCCGCACTGGAGAACAGCATGAATGTGCTGTTCTTCCTTTGCGGTATCATCACAGTGGGCTTTGTGCTGTGCATCTGCGTGTATCTGGTGCTTTCCGGGCTCCCGGCCATTGGGAAAATCGGCGTGGGGGAGTTCTTTCTGGGCAAGGTGTGGAAGCCCACTGCCACCACCGTGGAGCCCTCCTATGGCATCCTTCCCTTCCTGCTCACCAGCATCTGCGGCACGGCGGGGGCGGTGCTCCTGGGCATCCCCATCGGTCTTTTGACGGCGGTGTTTCTTGCCAAGGTGGCTCCGCCCAGGCTGGCGGAGATGATTCGCACGGCGGTGCAGCTGCTGGCGGGCATCCCCTCGGTGGTTTACGGCCTGGTGGGCATGATCGTGCTGGTGCCCGGGGTGCAGCGGCTGTTCAACCTGTCCTCCGGCGCCACGCTGTTTGCGGCTATTCTGGTGCTGGCGGTGATGATTCTGCCCTCCATCATCAATGTGTCCGAAACCGCGCTGCGGGCCGTGCCGAAAGAATTTGAGGATGCCTCTTTGGCTTTGGGGGCCACGGAGCTGGAAACCTATTTCCGGGTCAGCGTCCCCGCAGCCAAAAGCGGCATTGCCACCTCCATTGTGCTGGGGGTGGGCAGAGCCATCGGCGAGGCCATGGCGATCATCATGGTCTCCGGCAATGTGCCCAATATGCCAAAGCTCTTTGGCTCCGTTCGGTTTATGACCACCGCCATTGCCTCCGAAATGTCCTATGCCCCTGTGGGCTCTTTGCAGCGGGAGGCTCTCTTTTCCATCGGACTGGTGCTGTTTCTGTTCATCATGCTCATCAATGTGCTGCTGAACGTCTTTGTCAAAAAGGAGCGGTGAACATGGGGAAAAAGAGAAAAATCTGGAATGCCGCCGTGAAGCTTGCCCTCTATGCCGCGTCAGGCCTGACGGCGGCGCTGCTGGTGGGACTCATCGGCTACATCTTCTGGCGGGGGCTGCCCTATCTGACCTGGGATTTGCTCACCACCCAGACCAGCTATATCCGAAACACCATCGGCATTCTGCCCAACATCATGAATACGGTGTACATCATTCTGGTGGCCATGGTCATTGTCCTGCCCCTGGGGGTGGGGGCGGCCATCTATCTGACGGAGTACGCCGAGAACCGGCATCTTGTTTCCGCCATTGAGTTTGCCGCCGAGACCCTCACCGGCATTCCCTCCATCATTTTTGGCCTGGTGGGCATGTTGATTTTCGTCCAGCTTTTCGGCCTGGGGGCGGGGGTGCTGGCCGGCGGCTTGACCCTGGTCATCATGATTCTCCCCACCATCCTGCGCACCACCCAGGAGAGTCTGAAAACCGTCCCTGCAGGCTACCGGGAGGGAGCCCTGGCGCTGGGGGCGGGGAAGTGGCGGATGATCCGCACCGTGGTGCTGCCCAACGCTGTGGACGGCATCGTCACCGGCTGCATTCTCGCCATCGGCAGAATCACGGGAGAATCCGCCGCCCTGCTGTTCACCGCCGGGTTTGGCCTGAAGCTGAACGGCTTTATCAAATCCCTGCGCACCTCCTCTGCCACCCTGACGGTGGCGCTGTACGTCTATGCCAGCGAGCAGGGCAAAATCGACGTGGCCTTTGCCATTGCGCTGATTCTCATGGTGCTGACCCTGGCCATCAATTTCTCCGCCAGCCTCGCCGGGAAAAAGCTGAAACGATAAGTGACCGGCTTGTAACGCATACAAATTGTTGTTTAACGCACCCTTGCCCTCCCCTCTGGGGAGGGTGGCCGAGCGCCAGCGAGGCCGGGAG
>CAMCKD010000045.1 GCA_945875335.1 uncultured Clostridia bacterium
TTACCCACCCCTGGTAGAACCAGGGGTTTTGATTAAGCCTAAAGGCACCAAAAAATTCGCAGGCAGGTTTTTCCTGTCTGCGATTTTTGTATATTCGACCTTTTTCGGGGAAAGGTAGCATTGTCAGGTGGCGCGGTAGACATTCAAAACGCAGCTGGCGGTATCCTGGAGTTGGCTGGTGTCCGCCAGGCGCTGGACGCCCGATTTGCCGACGCGGAACAGATGGGGCGTCATAGCAAAAAGGCTGTAAAGCTGCTCTCTTTCCACGGTGAAGGAGAAGCGAATGGGCCGGGATTCTACCAAACAAAAGCCTGGCAGCGCCGGGACGGTGTTTTTCTCCTTGTGGGTCAGTTCGTCATACAGCACGGATTTCAGACCCAGCAGATGATCTTCTGCGGCCAGCACTTGGAAAAACAGTCCGTCCCGGCGGAGGACCCGGCGGAATTCCTCCGGCAGGGTCAGGGCGAAGAGACTGGTCAGGGTGCCCACGCTGCCCTCCCTCACCGGGATGTGGGCGGCGGTGGCGCAGAGCCAGGTGGGGCCCTTGTATTTTCCGGCGGCGCAGCGGACGGCCTCCTTGGAGATGTCCAGCCCGGTCAGGGGTGCGCCCATTGCCTGAGCCAGCCGGGCAGAATAGTACCCCTCCCCGCAGCCCACGTCCAGGATTTCCCCCTGGGCCCCGTGCTCCAAAGCGGCCCGGTTCAGTTCCTCCGAAATGGGGGCATAGAACCCCGCCTCTAAAAAGGCCCGGCGGGAGAGCACCTGCTCCCGGGTGTCCCCGGGGGAGAGGGAGTGCTTCTGCTGCACCGTCAGCAGGTTTACATACCCCTGGCGGGCGATGTCAAAGCTGTGGTTTTCCTGGCAGCGGTATTGCTTTTCCTCCCGGCGGAGAATCTGGCCGCAGAGGGGGCAGATCAGTTCCATAGTCACCCTTCTTTCTTTTTCACATATTGTACCCCGTTTTCCCTGAAAGGTCAATGGAGATGAAAGGATGTGAGCCCCATGCGGCGGATTTGCGCCCTGCTTTGCTGTTTGAGCCTGCTGTGCTTCCCGGTTTCGGCGGAGGAATCCCACAAATATGTGGCATTGACCTTTGACGACGGCCCCTCCGGGCGCTACACCAGCCGCCTGCTGGACGGCCTGAAGGAGCGGGGTGCCAAAGCCACCTTCCTGCTCTGCGGCTACCGCATCAAGGAATACCCCGCCGAGACCCAGCGCATCATCGACGAGGGCCATGAGGTGGGCAACCACGGCTACAGCCACCGAAACATGCAGGAGCTGGGCCGCCGCCAGATCGCCCAGGAGATTCTGGACACCGAAGCCCTGCTGCCGGAGAATTGCCGCATCCGCTTCCTCCGTCCCCCTGGGGGCTGCTGCAGCGACGGGGTGCGCCAGGTGGCGGAGGCCAGGAACCTGGCGATCCTCAACTGGTCGGTGGACCCCAGGGACTGGGCTGTACAAAATGCCGCCGCTGTGGAGCAGGCGGTGCTGAAAAACGTCACCGATGGGGATGTGATCCTGCTTCACGACATGTCCGACAGCTCCGTCACCGCCGCCCTGCACATCATCGACCAGCTGGCCGCCCAGGGCTATGAATTCGTCACCGCCTCAGAGCTGGCCGCCCTGCGGGGATGCATCCCAAAGGCGGGAAAGATTTATCATCATTTCCTGCCCCAATAAAACACGGAACCAACCCCGAAGCTGGTTCCGTGTTTTTAGAGAAATTGTTGTTTGTCGGTTTGAATGTACCGGGTATCGATGTGCGCACCGGCCATGCCCCCCTTGTGTAAAGGGGGGTAGGGGGGATTGGGCAGTAGGCACTGACGATTTGCAGCCAGCTTCGGCGAATTCGTAGAAGCTGAAACAATGGGATAGTACCTCTTCGCATCGGCTTGTACAGATTTGCTGCCTGGTACTGCGAATCCCTCCCCTACCCCTCCCTTACAAGTAAGGGAGGGCATGCGCTCAGAAATTTACAGCCTGATATCGTATATCTGGGGGGCACCCCCTCAGCCTTCGGCAGCTCTCCCAGAGGGGGAGCCAAGGGTGCTCTGCAAACAACAATTTACCGCTGTATTATTCTTCCTGGAAATTGGACTCGGCTACAATGTAGATGGGGCGGTTTTTGATTTCGGTGTAGGCCTTTGCCAGATACTGGCCGAAAATGCCCATGAAGAACAGCTGGATGCCGCCGATGAAGGTGATGATGGAGGCGGTGGAAGCCCAGCCGGACACCGGGTCGCCGAAGAGGAGCTTGCGCACCACGATGAACACCGTGGAGCACAGCGCCACCATGCACAGCAGAAAGCCCATGAAGGAGGCCAGGGTCAGGGGCGTTGTGGTGAAGGCCACGATGCCCTCGATGCTGTATTTGAACAGCTTCCAGAAGGACCACTTGGTTTCCCCGGCCACCCGCTCCACGTTCTCAAATTCCAGCCACTTGGTCTTGAAGCCCACCCAGCCGAACAGGCCCTTGGAGAATCGGTTTCGCTCCTTCAATTCCAGCAGGGCGTTCAAAAACTTTCGGTTCATCAGCCGGAAATCCCGGGCACCGTCCACGATTTCCACATCCGCCATTTTGTTGATGATCTTGTAGAACATCCTGGCAAAAAAGGAGCGGATGGGGGGCTCTCCCTTCCGGGTGACCCGGCGGGTGGCGGCGGAATCGTAGCCCTCCTGGGTGACGGCCCGGTACATTTCCTCCAGCAGAGCAGGGGGGTCCTGCAAATCCGCGTCCATCACGGCGGCGTAGTCCCCCTTGGCGTGCTCCAGCCCGGCGTACATGGCCGCCTCCTTGCCGAAATTCCGGGAGAAGGACAGATATTTTACCCGGCTGTCGGAGGCTGCCAGCGCCCGCAGAATTTCCAGAGTCTTGTCCCGGGAGCCGTCGTCCACAAAGATCACTTCAAAATCCAGGTAGTCCATCTGCCGCATCACGGCGGTGGTCTCCTTCCAGAAATAGGGCAGGGACTGCTCCTCGTTGTAGCAGGGCACCACCAGCGAAATCAATTCAGCCATCATCATCCCTCCTGCGGATTCGTTTCCACCATTGTACCCCAGAAGCGGACGTTTTTCAACGGTAAATTACAGCTTGCTGTATTCCACCGCGGTCTGGGCGGTGAGCTTGGCGTTGTTGTACACCAGGCGGATGTTGCTGGCCAGGCTGTCGCCGCCGGTGAGCTCTGCCACCCGGGCCAGCAGGAAGGGAGTGGTCTCCTTGCCCTTGATGCCCTTTTCGTTGCACTCGGCAATGGCCTGGTCGATGGCGGCGTCGATCACATCCTTGGGCATGGAGTATTCCTCGGGGATGGGGTTGGTCACCAGCATGCCGCCGCCCAGGGCCATGTCGTTCTGGGCCTTGAAGGCAGCTGCCAGCTCGGCGGGAGAGTCCATCCGATAGTCCACGCCGAAGCCGGAATGACGGGTGTAGAAGGCGGGCAGCTCCTCGGTCTGGTAGCCCAGCACGGGCACGCCCTTGGTTTCCAGGTATTCCAGGGTCAGTCCCAGATCCAGGATGGACTTGGCACCGGCGCAGACCACCATCACGGGGGTGCGGCCCAGCTCCTCCAGGTCGGCGGAGATGTCCATGGTGGTCTCGGCCCCCCGGTGAACGCCGCCGATGCCGCCGGTGGCAAAGAAGCGGATGCCCGCCATGTGGGCAATCATCATGGTGGTGGTGACGGTGGTGGCACCGTCCTCTCCCTTGGCACACAGCACCGCCAGGTCACGGCGGGAGGCCTTGTGGATGGCCCGGCCCTTCTTGCCGAAATACTCGATTTCATCACTGGTCAGACCGGCCTTCAGTCGTCCGCCGATGATGGCGATGGTGGCGGGCACCGCGCCGTTTTCCCGGATAATTTTTTCCACGTTCAGGGCAGTTTCCACATTCTGGGGGTAGGGCATGCCATGGGAAATGATGGTGGATTCCAGCGCCACCACGGGCTTGCCTTCTGCGATGGCCTGCGCCACCTCGGGATTCACGTCCAGATACTTGTTCATGTTCATATCAGATAGTTCCTTTCCTTTTGAGGTTGAAGATATGTTGAGTTTTCTCGGTAAATTGTTGTTTATCGTTTCGTAGGGCGGGGTCATGACCCCGCCGACCCGGTTGCGCATTTTGCCCTGGCACGATTTAACGAAAGTGCTTTCGTCTCGTTACGTTTCGGCGGGGTCATGACCCCGCCCTACGAATGGTGCGTCGCACAAACAACAATTTACGCGATGATTCAAGATGCAGGGAAACGCAAATTACAGCTTCATCGGCATTCTGCTTTTTATGGCCAGGGGGGACAGCTGGGGGTTGATGGTTTGTGCCGACTCCATGGCGATGGCACCGGCGGCCAGGCCTGCAAGGGCGGTTTGGCGCAAATCCATGCCTTCTAAGTATGCCCAGACCAATGCTGCCATAAAGGCATCGCCGCAGCCGGTGGTGTTCACCATCCTGCCGGGCAGGTTCGGAAGCAGCAGCCGCTCATCACCCATGGCGGCGAACACGCCGTCGGCGCCCAGGGAGATGAAGAGCCGATGGACACCCAGCTCCAGAAGGGCATCCGCCGCCCGGTGCAGGTCTTCCTGGCTTTGAATGGCGACGCCCGAGAGCAGCTCCGCCTCTAGCCGGTTAGGCTTGAGGGTATGGATTTTCCCCAGGATGGGCCGCAGCTTTTGGGCCTTCACCGTGGACACCGGGTCAACAAAGAGCGGCACGGTGCAGTTTTCCGCCAGATATTCCAGGCTCTCGGCGGGAAGATTGGCGTCCGCCACCACCACCTGGGCATTTTGCAGCAGGGTCAGCTGGGCGGAAAGATAGGCCGGTGTGATCTTCTTGCAGATTTCCATATCTGAAACCGCCAGGGCCATCTCCCCCCGGTCATCCGTCAGGTACAGATAGGTGGAGGTGGTGCCGCCGGGAATGCGCAGGGCATGGCTCAGGTCAATGCCCAGCTCCGAGCAGGAGGCCGCCACCCGCTCCCCGTGGAGGTCGTCCCCATAGGCGGTGAGCAGGTGGACATCGGTGCCCAGCAGGGAAAGGTTGTGGGCAATGTTCCGGCCCACCCCTCCGAGACTCAGCCCCACGGTGCCGGGGTTGGAGTCCTGAGCCACCAGGGGGGCAAAGGAACGGCCCCCAATGTCCACGTTCACGCCTCCCACCACCACCGCATAGCTGCCGCTGCGCAGAACATAGCCCCGCCCGGCAATGCAGCCCTTTTTGGTCAGGTTGGAGATGTGGACGGCCACGCTGGAACGGGTGATGCCCATTTTGTCGGCAATCTCCTGCTGGGAGATCAGGGGGTTGGATTCAATCAGCTGCAATATCTGCCGCTCCCGCTGGGTCATGGGTCTCACTCCTAAAGAATAGTTTATTATCTAAGCATATGCTTATTATATAAGAAAAGAATTCCGTTGTCAACTGGAAGATTAGTCCCATTCCAGCTGAAAATCCCCGCTGGCGTCTTCAAAGAGGATGTAGAGATAATAGGCTTTTCCGGGCTCCACATTGACAATGCCGCTGGGATGGGCTGCAGTCAGCTCCAGGGCCGGAAGCTTGTGACGATCCAGAAGCCTTACCCGGACGCTGCCCTGCTGCACATGGCCGGAGAGCCGGAAGCTGTAGCTGCGCCCCTCGGGGAAGCGGACGATCCGATGCAGCTTCCCGGAGCAGCCGGTGAAGGAAGCGCCGATGCACCGGCTTCGCCAGCTCCCGCTGCCCACATACACCGCCGCCCGCTTGACGCTGACCGTCAGATACCCCAGCCGGTAAAGCAGAATAAATAATAACACGATTGCCGCTATTGTAGCCATAAAACCCTCCTTGGAATGTGTGAAAATTGTTGTTTATCGCACCCTTGTCCTCCCCTCTGGGGAGGGTGGCCGAGCGTTAGCGAGGTCGGGAGAGGTATATTGCGCTGTTGCTTTCTTGCTGGTTTGGGGAAATAGGTGCGAAAAGACCTCTTCCGTCAGCCCTTCGGGCTGCCACCTTCCCCAGAGGGGAAGGCTTTGGCGCTGCCACGCCAGTACGCTAAACAACATTTTATGAAATTGCAGAGTGCAGTCAGAAAGCGCATTATTTTTACAGCGGATGTGAAAAGCTGGCGATTCGTTCCTCGGCCCAGGAGTATTGCTGCATGTATTCCCCTTGGTAGGCCCGGACGGCGTAGGGGATGTTGTTCAGGTAGTCATAGTAGTCGCATTCCAACAGGGCGGGGTTGATGTTGTAGCCGCTGCGGGTACGGACGAATACGTCGGATTCCCCGATGCCGGACAGGGTGTTGGATAAATCCATCACCAGATGCCGCAGGTAGTCCTTTTGCCGCTTGTCGCTGGTTTCCTCCTCCCACAGCCGGGCGCAAATCTCCCCGGAGGTGACCCGAGCGCCGTTCCGGTCAATGAGAAAGGCGAAGAGCTCCTTGGTCTTGCTGCGCTTGAAGGTCAGGGGCTTGCCGCAGTAAAACACTTCAAAATTGCCGAAGCAATGCACCACAAGCTGCTTGCCGGTTCGGGGCTTGGGCATGGGGTAGCGCAGATTTTCCAGCTCCACCCGGATAGCTTCTTGGCTGGCGGGCTTGGAAAGATAGCCGCTGGCATGGAGGGCGTAGGCGGAAACCGCATAGTTTAAGTAGCCTGTGACAAAAATCAGATTGGTTTTGGGGTTGCGCTCCTTCAGCCGCTTGCCCAGCTCAATGCCGTTCATGCTGCCCAGCTCGATGTCCAGAAAGGCAATGTCGCAGGTGTTCTCCGTGGCCCATTTCAGGGCGGCGGCGGGATCGGAAAAGGCCACCATTTCCGCCTGAGGCACCAGAGCCTGGATGCTCCGGGTCAGCAGGTGCAGGGCGTTTGGTTCGTCATCCACGGCCAGAATTTTCATGGTCAGCCTCCTGTTCTTTCCGAATGGTGATTTCTACGGTGGTGCCCGCTCCGGGGACGCTGCGGACGGTCAGGCTGCCGCCGCAGAGAATGGCAAGCCGGGAGCGGACGCTGCTCAGGCCCACATGCTCCCCGCCGGCGGCATAGGGCTCGCCGGGAACAAAGCCCACCCCGTCGTCAGATACCAGAATGCTGTAGTATTCCGCAATTTCCCTTGTGGTGATGCGAATGGTGCCGCCCTCCGGCTTTTTGCTGAGTCCATGCCGGACGGCGTTTTCCGCCAGGGGCTGGAGGGTCAGCAGCGGCACCTTGAAATCCTGGGCCTGAATGTCGTATTCCACCTGGAGCCGGCGGCCAAAACGGCGTTTTTCCAGCTTTAGGTAGTTCTGCAAATATTCCATATCCTCCGCGAAGCTGACCAGCAGATTGCAGGACAGGGCGGAGATTTTATAATGCAAATAGTCCGACAGCTCCTGCAGCGCCGCTTTGGCCTCCTGGGGATCGGTGTCGCACAAATCCATCACCACTGCCATGCTGTTGAAGAGAAAATGGGGTTGGATCTGGGACAGCACCAGGGCCGCCCGGGTGGTTTGCAGCTCCAGGGCCTGCTGGGAGTATTTCTGATTCTGCTCGGCGTAGTAAGCAGAGGCAAGCACCAAAATGGACAGCAGCGAGGCGATATTCACCATGGAGGCTCCCTCCACAAAGGGCTGGACGGCCAGAGCGGCAATGTGCACCAGGCAGTAAAAGCCCAGGGAGAACCGGGGTGCCCACCGGGCCTCACGGTGAATGAGCACTTGATACAAGCAGGCGCAAAACATCAGACCAACAGAACCGCACAGAAACAGGAAGCCCTTTCCGTGGAGATGGAGCCCCTGCGGATGAGAGACTGCAAAATACAGCTGGTGGAGCGGATTGAGGGCCATGGTAAGCATCATCACAATGCTGGAAGCCACGATGATCCGGGTTCCGCCGCGCCACTGATTGGGTTTCATCCCCAGACTGCCCCGCAGATAGGCCAGGAAGGCCAGCAGCATCAGACTATCCAACAGCATTTTGACGGTGAAGGCCATGTTCAGCACTCCCGCCGCATTGGGGCGGCCTGAGAAAATGCATACAATGAGGTCAGACAGCGCCGCCCCGATGAACAGAATCATCAACATCTTGAGCCATTTGGAATGGCTGGATTCCAGGCTGGGATGAAAGCCGACGCTGAACAGCATGAAAATCATGCCCAAAATGCCGGTCAGGTTTACGGCAATGTTAAAAGAAAGATGTTCAACCATGGTGCCCCTCCTTTCGAGGATCGTACCGCCATTATACCACAGCATTTCAACCCCCTCAACAGGGCGACCTGAAACACTTGAAAAATGTTGTTTGGCGTACAAGCCAACTGTAGGGGAGGCTCTTAGCCTCCCGCGCAGTACAGGCTTTCAGTTATCAATCAGGAAGGGCGAAGAGAGTACCACGCTGAACATTGTTCCATTCAACCAAACACTCAGTTTTGTGGCCTGGCGGGAGGCTAAGAGCCTCCCCTGCAGTGGCGTGTACGATAAACAGAAATAATATGCAGAAATTTTACAATGATGTCGAAAATGGTCAAATTTTGTCATAGATATGTCATGCACCATCTGTTAAAATAAAAAGGATAAGGATACTATGCGCAAAATGAAAGGAGGCCCACAGAATGGAGGATTTGTCTGGGCGTGTTTTCGGCGGCCTGCAGGTGGTTGGGCCGGATCAGGAAAAGGAAGAGAGCTGGCGCTGCCGGTGCGGCTGCGGCAATGAGCTGACCGTTACCACCCAGCAGCTGCTGAGCGGCGAGAAAAGCTCCTGCGGCTGCGGCAGAAAACGGATTCACTGCGGTGACATCACCGGCATGCGTTCCGGGCGGCTGGTGGCGGTGCGGCCCACAGACCAGAAGCGTCGCAGCAGCGTACTCTGGCTGTGCAAATGCGACTGCGGCGGCGAAGTTCTGGCCGAGCCCTATAAAATTCGCAATAGAATCATTTCCAGCTGCGGCTGCATCCGCACGGAAAAGAAGATCAAGGATTTGACCGGCCAGCGCTTTGGCCGTCTGGTGGCCCTGGAGCGGCTGGACAAAAAGCGGGGAAGCAGCTACCTGTGGCGGTGCCAGTGCGACTGCGGCAACACCGTGGAGACCAGCGCCAACTCCCTGCTCTCCGGCAACACCAGAAGCTGCGGCTGCCTGCGGGTGGAGGCCATCAAGCGCACCAACGCCAGGTATGGCTCTGTGGCGGACAGAATGCGGCTGGTGGACGGCACCTGCGTGGACCGCATTGAGCGCAGCCGCCTGCAAAAGAACAACACCAGCGGCTGCACCGGCGTCCAGGCCCGGGGCGACAAGTGGATCGCCGTGCTGACCTTTAAGAAGGAAGTCCACTATCTGGGTATTTTTGAAACCCAGAAGGAGGCGATCCAGGCGAGAAAGGACGCGGAAAAGCGCTTTTTCGGTGAATTCCTGGAACAGTATTACGAGGGAAAAAACGATCCCCCCACCCCCAAAGAATAAGCGTTCCCCTGCAGCAATGGAAAGCGGCAGGGGAACTTTTTAATGTGCTGCCCGGCTTGACGAGGCATACAGACAAATTGTTGTTTGCAGAGTACCCTTGGCTCCCCCAGAGGGGGGAGCTGCCCCAGTGCGCACACTGGGGCTGAGGGGGTGTCAAACGTTGGTTGCTGGTACGCTTTAACCGACGACACCTCTCCCGACCTCGCTGGCGCTCGGCCACCCTCCCCAGAGGGGAGGGCAAGGGCTGGTTCGTCAAACAACAATTTATCAAATTCTTAGGTCAGGCCAATATGCGCTTTTTGATTCACTCCCGCAGGGCGGCGGTGAAGCCGGGGGTTTGGGTGATGGTCATGCTTTCGTCCACCCACATGACCTCCGCGCCGTATTGCTCTGCCAGAGCCCTTCCCTCTTCCAAAGGCAGCAGGAACAGGGCGGTGGAGAGGCAGTCCGCCAAGCCGGAGTCGTCACAGAGGATGGACACACTGCGCCAGTAGGCGGAGGGCATCAGGGTCTCCGGGTCGATGATGTGGTGGTAATTCTTCCCGTCCACGGTGTAGCTGCGCTGATAGTCGCCGCTGGTCACCAGACTCTGCCCCGCCAAGCTGACCACGCACAGGTTATCCTCCCCCGCATTGGGGGACTGGACGGCGATGTTCCATTTCCCGCCCCCCGGCTTGGTGCCCCGGGTGCAGACGTTGCCCCCCACGTTCAGCATATAGCCCTCGGGCAAAAGCTGGCTCACCCGCTGGGCAGACCAGCCCTTGGCAATGGCGCCCACGTCCAGCCGCTGGGCCGGGTCCGATAGATACACCGTCCCCGCCTGCTCATCCACCACCACGGTATCAAAGCTTGTGTGTCGGGCGGCCTCCCGCAGAGCCTCCATGTCCGGCAGGGCGGCGTTGGCCGGGTCGTTGAGCCCCGCTTCTCTTGCCTGGTGCCACAGGTACAGTACGCTGCCCATGGCCACGTTGACCTTGCCGCCGGTGGCCTCGCAGTCCCTCCGGCAGTCGGCCAGCAGCTCCAAAACCGGCTGCTCCACCGGCACCGGGGACAGCCCGGCGTTGTCGTTGACCTGCTTCAAGCCGCCGGGCCAGTCGTTGTAAATATCAAAGAGCCGATGGTATTTTGTAAGCTCTTGGTGCACCTGCTCTGCCCGCTGCTGGAAGGCCTCCTCGGAGGTCTCATACCCCCGCAGGGTGGTCACGGTGTCGAACACATCCAGAAACACCGTTTGATATACCTGCTTTTCCTGGGCGCAGCCGCAGAGCAGCAGCAATAGCAGCAGGGGAGGAATCAGTTTTTTTGCCATGGAGGAAGCTCCTTTTCAGTTGTTTCCGTCTATTTTACCAGCCTGTCCCCGGCCTGTCAACCGGAAGGAATTTCTGTTGTCCAAATCCGTTTGTCATTGACAATTGAGCCGAAATGTTTTATAGTATTCTCAGTTGATTTGTGTAAATTCAATCAAAAATTTGCAAAAGGATGGGTGAATCAACATGTACATGGATGATTACAAGCGCTGGGCCTCCGCCGAGCTGGAGGATCCCGCGCTGACACAGGAGCTGCAGAAAATCGCCGGAAACGAAGACGAGATCAAAGACCGCTTTGCCGTGGCGCTGAAATTCGGCACCGCCGGTCTGCGGGGCGTTTTGGGCGCAGGCTCCAACCGAATGAATATTTATGTGGTGCGTCAGGCCACCCAGGGTCTGGCCAATTGGGTGAAAACCCAGGGCGGCAATCAGCTGGTTGCCATCTCCTATGACAGCCGCATCAATTCCGATGTGTTTGCCAAAACCGCTGCCTGCGTGCTGGCGGCCAACGGCATCAAAGTTCGGATTTACGATGCCCTGATGCCTGTGCCTGCCCTGTCCTTTGCCACCCGGTTCTACGGAGCCAACGCCGGCATCATGGTCACCGCCTCCCACAACCCCGCCAAGTACAACGGCTACAAGGCCTACGGGCCCGACGGCTGCCAGATGACCGACGATGCCGCCGCCATTGTCTACGCCGAGATTCAGAAAACCGACATTTTGGAAGGAGCCAAGCTGATCTCCTTTGAAGAGGGCCTTTCCTCCGGCCTCATCTCCTATGTGGGCGAGGACTGCAAGGAAGCCCTGTACGATGCCATCAAGGCCCGCTCCGTCCGTCCCGGCCTGTGCAAGACCGCAGGGCTGAAGCTGGTCTACTCCCCCCTGAACGGCTCCGGCCTGGTGCCCGTGACCCGGGTGCTCCATGACATCGGCATTGACGACATCACCATCGTCCCCGAGCAGCAGTATCCCGACGGCAATTTCCCCACCTGCCCCTATCCCAACCCCGAAATCTTCGAGGCGCTGCGGCTGGGTCTGGAGCTGGCGAAAAAGTCCGGCGCCGACCTGATGCTGGCCACCGACCCGGATGCCGACCGGGTGGGCATCGCGATTAAGTGCCCCGACGGCTCCTATGAGCTGGTGTCCGGCAACGAGGTGGGCGTACTGCTGCTGGACTACATCTGCGCCGGGCGGATCGAGAAGGGCACCATGCCCCAAAACCCCGTGGCCGTCAAGTCCATCGTCTCCACCCCCCTGGCCGACGCGGTGGCCCAGAGCTACGGCGTGGAAATGCGCAGCGTCCTCACGGGCTTCAAGTGGATTGGCGATCAGATTGCCGGTCTGGAAGCTGCCGGTGAGGTGGATCGGTTCATCTTCGGCTTTGAGGAGAGCTACGGCTATCTGGCTGGCCCCTATGTCCGGGACAAGGATGCCATCATCGGCTCCATGCTGATCTGCGAAATGGCCGCCTATTACCGCTCTATCGGCTCCTCCATCAAGGAGCGGCTGGAAGCCATCTATGCCAAGTTTGGCCGCTATCTGAACAAGGTGGATTCCTTCGAGTTCCCCGGCCTTTCCGGCATGGACAAGATGGCGGGCATTATGGAATCCCTGCGCAAGGCACCTCCCGCCGACATCGCGGGCTACAAGGTGGTCAAAGTCACGGACTATGAAAAGCCCCAGGAGACCGGCCTGCCCGCTGCCAATGTGCTGATCTTCTCCCTGGAAGGCGGCGCCACCGTGGTGGTTCGTCCCTCCGGCACCGAGCCCAAGATCAAGACCTACTTCACCACCCTGGGCAAGGACGTGGCCGAAGCTCAGGCCCAGAAGGACAAGCTGGCCGAAGCACTGAAGCCCATTCTGGCATAATTCCAATCAGAAACGCATCCCCCATCCGATTCGGGTGGGGGATGAATTTAACCCCCGGCGGACAGGTGCATCCGCCGGGGGAATCTTATCGTTCTTCCCGGAAATAGGACAGTCCCAGGCTTTCGGGGGGCTGATCCTCCCGCTTGTTGCGCATGCTGGTCATCACCAGAACGATGATGGTGACCACATAGGGAAGCATCTTATAAAGCTCCTTCATGGCAAGGTTGGAGCTGGGCAGGAACAGGTACAGGATGTACAGGCCGCCGAAGAGGATGGAACTGAGGATGCCCACGTTGGGCCGCCAGATGGTGAAGATCACCAGCGCGATGGCCAGCCAGCCCCGGTCACCGAAGCCGTTGTTGGACCAGACGCCGTTGGCATAGTCCATCACATAGTAGAGGCCGCCCAGGCCAGCGATCATGCTGCCGATGATGGTGGCGGCATACTTGTATCTTGCGATGTTGATGCCTGCCGCGTCGGCAGTGGCGGGGTTTTCGCCCACAGCCCGCAGATGCAGGCCCACCCGGGTGTGACCCAGCACATAGGAGGAAAGCAGCGCCAGCGCAATGGCAAGATAGGCCAGGAAGCCATAGGAGAACAGCAGCTGCCCCACCGCCCCGGTGGTTTTGGCGAAGGGCAGGGTGGTGCGGAAATAGGAGCTGGTGGCGGACAGGGCAATGGAGGGCACGTCCGCCCCGGTGAGCTTGATCAGGGAGCCGCCGAAGAAATTGCCGAAGCCCACGCCGAAGGTGGTCATGGCAAGACCGGTGACGTTCTGATTGGCCCGGAGGGTGACGGTGAGGAAGCAGTAGAGTAGACCCATCAGCGCTGAGCCCGCGAGACACCCCAGCATGGGGAAGAGAATGGCCAGAAACCCGTTCATCTCCCCGGCGGGCACCGCCTGCTCATATAAAAACGCGCCAATCACGCCGCAGATGCCGCCCACATACATGATGCCGGGAATACCCAGGTTCAGATTGCCGGATTTTTCCGTCAATGTTTCGCCGGTGGAGCCGAAGAGCAGCGGAATACCCTGCATGACGGCTCTGGGAATAAAGGTAACCAAATCAAACATTCTTCTTGTCCTCCTTCCCGGCGCCCCGGCTCAGGGTAAGCTTGTAGCTGATGAAGAACTCACAGCCGATGATAAAGAACAGGATGATGCCGGTGAGAATGTCGCCGAAGGAGTCGTTCAGCTGGAACTTGGAGGAAATCTCCCCGGAGCCCCGGCCCAGGAACACCAGCAGCAGACTGGTGAATATCATGCCCAGGGGATTGAATTTTGCCATCCAGGAAACCATGACGGCGGTGAAGCCCCGGCCGCCCGCGGTGGTAGTGGTGATGGTGTGGTCAGACCCGCCCACCAGCAGGAGTCCTGCCAGGCCGCAGAGGGCGCCGGAGAGCAGCATGGTGCGGATGATCACCCGGTCCACCTTGATGCCCACATACCGGGCGGTGCGGACGGATTCGCCCACCACGGAAATTTCATAGCCCTGCTTGGACCAGTTCAGGTAGATGTATAAAACCCCGGTGAGGATGGCCACCACCAGCACGGTGAGCATGTATTTCTGCCCGCCAATCACCGGCAGCCAGCCGGACTGGGTGGACTGGTTGATGATGCCGATTTTGCCGGAGCCCTTGGGTACCTCCCAGACGATGACGAAGTAAGCCACCAGTTGGGTCGCCACATAGTTCATCATCAGGGTGAACAGAGTCTCGTTGGTGTTCCATTTTGCTTTGAAAAACGCGGGAATGCCGCCCCAGATGGCGCCGGCCAGCAGGGCGCAGACGATCATGACGGGAATGAGAATCCAGTTTGGCAGCTTGTCGCCCAAAAGAATCATGCAGGCGGCGGTGGCCAGGCCGCCCACCAGCACCTGACCCTCGGCGCCGATGTTCCAGAATTTCATGCGGAAAGCGGGGGTCACCGCCAGGGAGACGCACAGCAGCAGCGCCAGATTCTGCAGGGTGTTCCAGATTCTCCGGCTGGTTCCAAAGGCACCGGTCCACATGGTTTTGTAAATTGCAATGGGATTTTCGCCGGTCATGGCGGTGGTCACAAAGCCGCAGACCACCAGCGCCAGCAGGATCGCCGCGCCCCGAATGGCCCAGGCAGCGTACCAGGGCAGCTCCTTTCGCTTGGAAAGGTGGAAGAGTTTCTGTTTCATCACTGGCCTCCTACCTTGGTCATCATCAGACCGATGCGGTTTTTATCCTCCGGCGTGGGATGCTCCACCACGCCGCTGACCTTTCCGCCGCAGAGCACCAGGATCCGGTCACACAGCTCCAGCAGCACGTCCAAGTCCTCGCCTACGAACACCACGGCCACGCCCCGCTGCTTCTGCTGGGTCACCAGGTCGTAGATGGCGTAGGAGGAGTTGATGTCCAGGCCCCGCACCGCGTAGGCCGTCAGCAGCACCGTGGGGGCGGAGGCGATTTCCCGGCCCACCAGCACCTTCTGCACATTGCCGCCGGACAGCCGCCGCACGGGCGTAGAAATGCTGGGGGTGACCACCTCCAATTCCTCCACCACATGCTGGGCCAGCTTCTTGGGGGCCTTCCGGTCGGTGAACAGGGAGCGGCCCTTGCGGAAGGAGCGGAGCATCATATTGTCCGTCAAATCCATATTGGCAACCAGGCCCATGCCCAGCCGGTCCTCGGGGACGAAGGACAGGGTGACGCCCATGGAGGCGATTTCCAGCGGGTCCTTGCCCAGCAGCTCCTCCCGGGTGCCGTTGTCCTCGATGTAGCTGATGGAGCCTGCCTCGGTTCGCTGCAGTCCGGCGATGGCCTCCAGCAGCTCCTTCTGGCCGCAGCCGGAGATACCGGCGATGCCCAGAATCTCCCCGGAATAGGCGGTGAAGGAAACATCATCCAGCTTGGTGATGCCGTCGGGGCTCTTCACCGTCAGGCCCTCCACCAGAACTCTGGGCTTAGGGTTCACGGGCTCCGGGCGGTGGATGTTCAGGCTCACCGCGTGACCCACCATCATGTTGGTCATTTCCTGGGCGTTGGTGTTCTTGGTCAGCATATCGCCCACGAAGCGGCCCTTGTTCAAAATGGCCACCCGGTCGGACAGGGCCTCCACCTCATGCATCTTGTGGGTGATGATGACAATGGCCTTGCCGTCATCGCGCATGGTGCGCAGGACGCCAAACAGCCGCTCCGTCTCCTGGGGAGCCAGCACGGCGGTGGGCTCGTCCAGGATCAGGATGTCCGCGCCCCGGTAGAGCACCTTGACGATTTCCACCGTCTGCTTCTGGGAGACGGACATGTTGTAGATTTTCTGGTCGGGGTCCACGTCGAAGCCATAGGCATCGCAGATTTCCCGGATTTTCTTCCGGGCTTCGTTCAGGTTCAGCCGTCCGGGCAGACCCAGCACGATGTTCTCCGCCGCGGTGAGCACGTCCACCAGCTTGAAGTGCTGATGGATCATCCCGATGCCGTGGGCAAAGGCATCCTTGGGGGAGGCGATGAGCACCTGCTTTCCATCGATGGAGATTTCGCCTTCATCGGGGAAGTAGATGCCGGAGAGCATGTTCATGAGGGTGGTCTTGCCGCTGCCGTTTTCTCCCAGCAGGGCCAGGATCTCCCCCCGGTAGATGTCCAGCCACACCTTGTCGTTGGCCAGCACACTTCCAAAGGCTTTGGTGATGTTGCGCATCTTCACGGCTGGGGTCTTCCCCTCATCGGGGTGGGAAACAAACTGTTCCAAGGGCTTCACGCTCCTTCGAGATATAAGATACAAGATATAAGATACAAGATATTAGATATAAGATATAAGATATTCGCAGCGCCCTTGGCTCCCCCTCTGGGGGAGCTGTCAGCCCGAACGGGCTGACTGAGGGGGTGTCGCGCGTTTGTTGCTGGTACGCTAAAACCAACGACACCTCTCCCGGCCTCGCTGACGCTCGGCCACCCTCCCCAGAGGGGAGGGC
>CAMCKD010000046.1 GCA_945875335.1 uncultured Clostridia bacterium
CGGGGTCATGACCCCGCCCTACGAAAGTTAAGTTTTAAGCTTAACTGCCTACTACAGTTGGCGTGTGCGTCAAACAACAATTTGTGGGGTGGCTGCGTCAAGCCGACACTTTGAGGAGAGACACAACAGCGGCCAGTGCCAGAAGATGCAGCGGGTACAGGCAGAGGAACAGGTATTTTCTGCTGCTTGTCTGCCCATTGTAGCGCTTCAGCACGAAATTGGAGACGGGGCCGGTGACATACATCAGGCTGACGAGGCTGCTCCAAAGGAGTCTGGGGCCGGGCTTTTCCCGCAGCAGGTAGTAAATTGCCATCAGCAGAACCAGGCAGAGACCAAAGCCGGTTTTCATCAGGCTGCACCAGAACACCGCCGCCGCCACGATGAGGATCTGCACGCCCTTACTGGCCGCGAACAAGCGCAGACCATAGAGCATCACAAGTCCAACAGTCAGGGAAAACAGCATATTCTGGCTTGTCCAGTCAAACACCTTTCCGCTCATAGCCAGGTCAAAGGGAATTTCACTGAGGAGGGCAAAGCCAAGGATACAAAGCAGGTCGTTGCGGTAGTTTTTGGTGTGCAGAAATTCCTCCACGGTCAAAAAGGCAAACACCGGAATGGCCAGACCGCCCAGCAGCTGGAACACCGCCGCCCAGCCGGACAGGAGCATCAGGTCCGGGTCGGCCACCAGCAGCTCCCTCAGCTGGGAATTGGAATACCGGCTGACGTGGAGCATTCCATTCTGAATCACGGACATGCTGATGGAGTAAAACAGCAGCGTGATACTGCCATACCACATGAGTGTGTCGGCATTCACTTCAATATGGGGCAGTCTGCGCCGGCGGCGAAGGTCGTTCATGGTGTTTCTCCTTTAAAATCCCGGATGGTTTTCAGGGCGGGCAAGGCATTTCCGTCGTAATCGAACAGCGCCTGATTGGCCCATTCGTTGCCCCCGGGGCCTTTTTCGCCGGTGTAGTCCAGGGCGGCCTGGGTGGCCCAGCCGCAGCCGGGGACGGGAATCCAGGCGGGCTCCCAATAGACAAAGCCCTTTCCCCGATTCTCCGGGACGTCCCGAATCAGTTCCATCAATTCCTGCATGAATTGGCTCTGCCCCTCCGGCGTCATGGGATAGGGAACCTTCTCCACAAGCGCCGGTTTGGTTGCCATGCCCATGCGCTGCTCCAAGGAAAGCTTTTCGTATGCGGCGTAGTCCTCCATGGTAAAGCCCATGGACACCTCCGCCACGATCATATCCTTGCGGTACCGGGCGGCCAGGCTGTGCATATTGTTTTTCAAATCCTCCAGCGTCCCATGCCAGAAGGGATAATAGCTCAGGCCGATATAATCAAAGTCCATTCCGCCGCAGACAAAGTAGCTGTCAAACCAGGTGCGGTACAGTTCGTTATTGCCGCCGTTGTCCAGATGGAGCATGATTTTTGCGTTGGGAGCCACCTCACGAACGGCCCGGATGCCCGCGTTCAGAAACAGCACGATATTCTCAAAATGAGGCGTTTTCCCGCAGGGCCACAGCAGACCGTTGGTCAGCTCGTTGCCCACTGCCACGATTTCGGGCAGCAGTCCCTCCTGGGAGAGCCGGTTCAGAACGGACAGCGTGTATTCATACACCGCCTGCTCCAGCTCCTTGGCGGACTTTCCCCGCCAGGCTTTGGGGATGTTCTGCTTGCCCGGGTCTGCCCAGAAATCGCTGTAGTGGAAGTCCAGCATCCAGGGGGTTCCGGCCACTTTCAACCGCCGGGCCATTTGGATGGTTTTTACAAGATCGTTGGTTCCCGCGCCGTAAGGGCTTCCGTCTTCACCGTAGGGGTCGTTCCACAGCCGCAGCCGAACCAGGTTCATTCCGTAGTTTTTCAGAATTTCTACAGCATCGCCCTGCTTGCCGGAATCATAGAATTTCCCGCCGCAGTGTTCCACCTCGATCAGCGTGGAGATGTCCATGCCCTTGATAAATTTCCCCATGGGTTCCGCCTCCATAGCAAGAAGATAAATTGTTGTTTATCATACACGCCATTCATAGGGGCGGCTACCAGCCGCCCGCCAGGTTCGTTAACTGAGTGTTAGTTGAATGGCACAAATGTGGGAAACTGGTACGAATTCGCCCGACATTTCTTGTGATTTTCAGCTTGTACTGCGCGGGCGGCTGGTAGCCGCCCCTACGGATGCTTCGTCGCACAAACAACAATTTATGGTGCATCGGAGGGGAATTCCCCTCCGATGTGTTGGTTTTACTCCGAAAAGGCCTCAAAGTCTGTAAAGCGCGTCATCATATCCTTGTAGCGGACGCGGGCCAGCTGGTTCATTTCCAGAACCTTTTCTTCTGAGCCTGTAAACTGGCAGCGCAGGCAGTAATATTCCCTCTTTTCCGCGTCAAAGAACATGTCGATGTCCAAATCCCGGATGAAGCAGGAGGGGCAGCGGTAGTTCAGTCTGCCTTTTGTAGCTTGAGCCATGTGGTGAAAACCTCCTTCTCCTGAAGTTTGCCGGTATAGCCCAGGGTGAACATGGGGCTGAAGGCATAGCCCTCTTTGATGTAGCCGCTCTTTTCCCGGCCGTCACAGGTCATGGATACCCGGGTGGCAATGGGGGGCAGCTTACAGAAGACTTCGTCCGCATCCTTTGCCGCCAGCTCCCGGCACTTGTACTCATAGGGAATGGTCTCGCCGTCCACGCCCAGGGTCAGGCTGGACATATCCTCGGAATATTCGGTGGTGCCGTAGCAGCCAACCATATACTCGTTGATGGTCACATCCGCGTCGGGATCGGACAGCTCCAGAATCTTCCTGTCAATGCGGATGCTGCTCTCCCCCTCGGCAAAGGTGATCACCGTTTGCAGCTTCACCGTCAGGTCAGAAAACACAATTTCCACCGGGTCCAGGGTCAGGATGCGATTCTTCCCCTCCTGGGAGAAATGGGCCTTGGTGCGGCACAGGCACAGGTCAACCTCTTCTCCGTTATGGCAAACCTTGGCGCTGCGGATGGTTCCCTCCCCCGCGTAGTGGGTGAAGTAACCAGCCCGGTACTTCTCCTGCATCAGGAAGGGATAGCTGGCATCCTGCACATGGGGGGTGCCGATGCCCACGGGCCAGGGGAGTTTTGCAACATAAGGACGCAAATCAAAAATCGCACCGCCCTGGTCCATGTTCACGCCCGCCCGCATATAGGGGTCGCAGTACCAGAACAGCTGCTTGTTGCTGCCATAGAGAATGTCCCGCCACAGAGCGCACTCCGGCTCCGTGTAGGTTTTCTTCTGGCGGTAGTAATCAGCAAACTCCGCCATGGTCATATCCGTGAGCTTGCCTTCCTTTTTCAGCTTCCCATAGTAGGCACAGCCATCCCAGTAGGACTTCTTCAGCAGCTCATAGGGGGCTTCCCACCGGCCCATCTTGTTCATCCAGCCGGGACCGACGAACATCATGTTGTAGGCATAGCCGTTGTTGAACTTCGCCAAACTGCGGTACTGGTCGATGAGGTTGTACAGATAGGGATATTCCCAGGTCTCGGTGTCATAAATCATGCCCCGGAGCACGTTCTGGGGATGGGTGCCGAAATTGGAGCCGTTGCCGTCGTAGCAGGCAAGCAAATCCCGGCTCAGGTGGGGGATGGCGACGATGCCGGAGTCCTCTTCCGCACTCGCAGCGGGGGCGTGGGTATTGGCTTTGGAGGGAATCCAGGGCGCCCAGGGGCCGCCGTCCATGAAGGTGTACCAGGAGTTGTTGCAGGTGTGGTAGGCCTTGGGGCCTTCCTCCCAGCAGGTGGCTACGGCGCACTTGACAGAAGGGTACTCTGCCTTGATGAAATTGATCAAATCCGCATCCATGTAGTAGGAGCCGGTGGACTCGGGATAGAAGCCAAACCGCTCGTAGAACTTGCCGAACACATCCCGGACGATGGCCTTCTTGTCCTCCATGGAGAACATCCAGATGCAGAAGTCCTTGGTCTTGTACTTTTCCCGGAACTGCTCGCAGGGCAGACCCAGCAGGCTCAGGGCGATTTCATCCCCAAATTCCTCATGATGCTGCTTCGCCAGTTCCACGGCCTCGTCGTTGAACAGGCTGGCGTAGGTCATCTGGATGGTGGTTTTCAGGCCGTTTTCGTGGGCGCACTGCTGCTGGATTTTGAAAATGTCCAGGCTCTCCGTCAGCAATGCCTTCCGGCCGATGTCCTCCGCCTTGCCCTGACCGGTGACCTTTTCCGCATACTCAGGCACCATCTCCGGGCGGTGGATGATATTGACAACAAATTGATCCATAGATTTTGTATCCTTTCCATCAGGAAAAATATTGGGGCTCAGCCCTTCACCGCGCCGTTGGTCACGCCTTCCACATAGAATTTCTGCATGATGAAGAACAGAATGGAAATGGGAATGGAAACCAGCACGCCGCCGCAGCAGAACTGGGTGAAGTAGGTGTTTATCAGGCTCTTTTCCAGCATCTTGTAAAGTCCCACGGCCACGGTGTAGTTGGCGGAGATGCCGGCGTTGAGAATCATTTTGGCGTACACGAAATCCATCCAGGGTACCAGGAAGCTGCTGATGACGGTGTAGACAATGATGGGCTTGGAGGTGGGCAGCACGATTTTCCAGAAAATCATGGCCTCGTTGCAGCCGTCCAGCCGGGCCGCCTCGCACAGGGAACGGGGCACCGTGTCAAAAAAGCCCTTGGCAATGAGATACCCCAGGCCGGAGGAAGCGGAGTAGACCAGAATCAGGCCGATGTGACTGTTGGTCAGGCCAAAGGTTTTCAGGGTGAAGTACACCGCGATCATGGACAGCATGCCGGGGAACAGGTTCAGCAGCACCGCGAGGTTCATCAGACCCTTTCTCGCGGGGAAGCGCATCACGGACATGGCATAAGCCACCATCAGCACAAACAGGGTGGAAATCACGCAGGTCCAGCAGGCGATTTTGAAGGTGTTCATAAACCAGGTGGGAAACTGGTTCACGGTATCCGGGGTCAGCAGCTTCACATAGTGAATGGCGCTCCATTCCTCAGGGAAGAAGGTGGAGGTGTTCTTGCCGGGATAGGCGCTGAAGGAGGTACACACCAGCCACACGATGGGAATAATCCAAACAAAGCACAAAAACGCGATAAGGGCATTGTGCAGAATGATTTTTGTATTTCGCTTCCCAAGATGCACAGCGGGCTGCAGTTTTGACTGTGTCATTGATACGTTCCCTCCTTATCTCCGCGAATCATAAAGTTGAAGCCAATCAGAGTGAAAATGGCGCAGACCACAAAGACCATGATGCCGATGACCGAGGCCATCTTGTAGTTGTAGTAGTCCTGGGTCAGGGTGAACAGCCAGGTCACCAGCAAATCCACTTCCTTGGCCTGAGAATTGGCCATGAACTGATTGGTGGTGACGTACACATCCTGGGTCAGCAGATAGATGACGTTGAAGTTATTGAAGTTCTTCACAAAATCCGTCACCAGAGCCGGGCCGGTCACCTGGAGCATATAGGGCATGGTGATGGATTTGAACACCTGGAAGGGATTGGCGCCGTCCATCCGGGCGCTCTCCAGCTGATCCGTGGGCAGGTTCATCAGCACGCCGGTGGCAATGAGCATCTGGTAGGGAATGCCCACCCAGATGTTGATGAGAATGATCATCACATGGGCCCAGATGGGGGCGGACAGGAAAGGAATGTAGCTGGTGGAAATCAAGCCGATTTTTCGCAGGAAGTCCGTCAGGCCGATGTTGGCGCAGATGGTATTCATAATGCCGGTGTTGGCAAAGAAATTCCGCATCAGAAGCAGGGAGACAAACTGGGGGACGGCGATGGTGACCACCAGCATGGTGCGCCACAGCCGGGTGCACCGGGTCAGCTTGCTGTTCAGCAGCAGGGACATGAGGATGCCGCCGAAATAGGTGGTCAGGGTGGCGAAGAAGGACCAGACGATGGTCCAGCCCAAAACCCGGACGAAGGCATAGCCAAAGGTGGAGGTGATGCCTCCGCCGAACAAGGATACGAAATTGCTGAAGCCCACCCAGGTGAACAGGTTCGTGGGGGGCATGTGCTGCTGGTCGTAGTTGGTGAAGGCCACCAGAATCAGCAGGAGCATGGGAATCAGGGTGAAGATAACGATTCCCAAGGTGGGCAGGGTCAGCAGGGTGATGTGGAATTTCTTGTCCAGGTATTCCCGAACATCCTCCACGAAGCTGTTGATGTGATGCCCCTGCTGGGCTTCCATCTGGAGCCTGTAGGCATTCACCACATTGCGCATGCATACCACCACCGAGGCGGCCCACACCACAAAGCTGAACAGGGAGAACAGCAGGATCATGAAGGAGTTGTCATAGTCGTTCCACTCTGACTGCATGGTCTGAATGTTAAAAACCTGCTCGGCCTGGACGGTACCCAGGGTGCCGAACTTGGGAACATAGGACATGGCAAAATTGAAGGTGAACAGGATAATGCCCACCTCCAGCAGGGTCATCAGCAGAGCCTTGACGTATTGCTTCCGGCGGAAATGCCCCGCGCCCCACCAAATCAGGGACAGCTTGACAAAAGCATCGCCCCCCGCCAGCGCGGTGCCGAATTCAGAAAAGAATTGGACAATGCCCGCAAGGAAGCCGGAAAAGGCGCTGCCGATTCGGGCAAAGCCGTTGGATTTCTCTTCCATTGAAAGTCTTCCTTTCTAATTTTTTAACAGCAGCCCCATATGCCAAAGCACATGGGGCTGCATGGTTGGGAAAGGGGGAGCGATTACTGGATGGCAGCGCAGACGCCTTCCACCAGGGTATCCAGAACATTCTGAATGGCAGCCTCATCCGCGGTGCTCAGCTCACCGTTGGCGACCATCTGGCCGAAGGTGGCAGTGGGGTCCCAGTACTTGCCGCCCACGTTCTGAACGGAGCCGTACACATCCTGTGCGGCGGAAGCGGCAATGGCAATGTTGGAGGACACGGCCTCGTCGGCAGCGGCGTTCAGGTTGGTGGGAGCTAGCTGACGGGAGTTGAACCGGGCAGTCTGAGAAGACTCGTTGGTCAGGTACTCAGCCAGCAGCACGGCCCAGCCGGAATTCTTGGAGTAGGCATTCACGCCCATGAGCTTGAAGCCGGAGTAGCAGGACATCTGAACCTGGCTGCCGGCGCAGGTGAAGGTGGGCAGCTTGGTGGCGGCGTAGCCCTCGCCGAAGGCAGCCTCGGCAGCGCCTGCGTCCCAGGTGCCGGAGATAACCGCGCAGACAGCCTTGGAGGCGATCTGGTTGGAGATGTCGCCGTCGGCAATGGCCAGGAAGCCGGGGTTGGCAGCGATTTCCGCCATGGCCTTGGCCACGTCCACACCGGTGTAGCCGTCGGAAGAGGTGCCGTTCCAGTCGATGACGGTGGTGCCGTCTTCGTTCATGTCAGCGATGAAGCCGGCGCCCAGGAAGAAGGAGGCGTTGTACCAGCCGGAGGCGAAGGTCATGCCCACCTTGGAGCCGGCGGCCTCTGCGGCAGCCAGCAGACCATCCCAGGACTGAGCCTGCTCGGCGGAAACCTTGGTGGAATCGTAGTACAGGAAGTAGTTATTGCCGCCGCCCATGGGGAAGGCGTACAGCTTGCCGTCCTTAGAGGCAGCAGCCACGGAGCCCTCGCCGTTGGCAGCCATCACGTCCTCCAGGGTCTTGCCGGCATAGGCGGGCAGAACGGCGGACACCTGGCCGCTGAGATCCAGCAGCGCACCGGCGGCCACCAGGTCGTTCAGCTGGTCGTTGGCGAAGGCGAACACATCGGCAGCAGCCTCCACGTCGGTGAGCACGGTGTCCTTGGCGGTGGACTCGGACTCCACGCCGATCTGAATGTCGAAGGTCTGGTCGGGGTAAGCGGCCTTGAAGCCCTCCACCAGTTCCGCCAGCAGGGCCTGATCTTCCTCAGCACCCCACACAACCAGGGAAATGGGGTCGGCAGCGGACGCGCAGACAGCCATAGACAGCACCATGGCCAGCGTCAGCAGCAGCGCAAGCAGTTTTTTCATAAGTATTTCCTCCTCGTGATTTTTCGTTGCAGCCGGTTGGCAACCGGTTGCCTTGTGATTTTAGTATAATCTAAGCAACTTTTTTTGTCAACTCGGGATTAGCACCAATCTTTCCCTTTACGGTTTGTTCATAATTACCCAACAGGCTTCTAACCGCAGGACGATAAAATTGGAATTTGCCGCGCTCCTCGCACCAGCCACTGTAGGGGAGGATATTATCCTCCCGCGCAGTACAAGCTTTGAATGATTGGCTAGGTTGGGCGAATTCGTACAAGGTTGGACCGTGTACCATTCAACCAAACACTCAGTTTTGTGGCCTGGCGGGAGGATGATATCCTCCCCTACTAGCATGTTAATCCCAAAACTATACGTTTTCGTAGGGCGGGGTCATGACCCCGCCCTACGAAAACATAGGAAAACATAGTGTTTTAGTTTTAACATGATACTACAGTGGCGCTCAATGATTTAAACAACAATTAACCACTCTGCTGAGTCAAACCGATAAGCACATATGAAAAAAGCTGCGGCACAAAGAGGCGGTGTTCATAAGACAGTTAACAGACACAGTAGTTTGCACTGCTGTGTCTGTTCTTGCGTTTTATCCTGTTCTGTGATAATATGGAACAAAACAGACCTACAAACCGGAATTTGGAGGTGTGAATGATAAACATGTGCGAATGGTGTGATTATCAAGAATACGAATGGCTACTGCATAAATCATTACATTGGTCTGTTTATTTAGCAGATGAACAGGATTATGTAGGCAGATGTATTTTGGTGTTGAACAGACATTGCGGAAGTCTTTCAGAGCTGGATATTTCTGAATGGATTGAATTGAAAACCATTATCGATAGATTAGAATATATCTACAAGGAAGTATTAGGAGCCGAACTATGTAATTGGAGTTGTTTATTGAATAACTTTTACAAGGATGAAGCACCAAATCCTCATTTACATTTGCATGTGAGACCACGATATAAAAATGCAATTTTCATTAACAATCACGCATATATAGATACCGAATTTGCTCATCACTATGCTCTAAAAAAAGGGGTTCTACTACTCGATGATGATAAAAAAACCTTGTTTGCACGAATGAAGAAACATTTTATTGTGTAAAAACCAGTTTGTCGAACAGCTAATGGCGCACTTCTATACGGGGTAGTCCCCGTATGTGCGCTCTGTGAGACGGAGCACCCCGGACAAGGGAATGTCCGGGGTGCTTTGCATTACGATGTCCCAAGCGAAAAGTGTTTATTCAATATGGGTCTTCAGCCATTCCAGCAGCTGGCTGTCGTCCATCTCACCGGAGGCGACACGGAGAATCGCGGCAATCAAATCATCATCCTCATAAGAAAGTGTAATGTTGTTGATGTCCAGAAACACCAGCATGGCATGGGTTCCAATGCGTTTATTGCCGTCCAGAAAAGGGTGATTATGAATAAGACCATAGCCAAGCCGAGCGGCTTTTTCAAGAACGGTCGGGTACAGTTCCTGTCCGCCAAAGGTTTGTAGCGGCGTGTTAATTGCGGACTCCAGCAGTCCCTCGTCCCGCAGTCCGTCCGCACCGCCAGACTGGGCAACCAGCATGGAGTGTAACATCAGAATTTGCCGTTTGCTGAGAACCCTCATTTTGCCAGTTCCTCATACACATGGGCATTGCGATGCATAAGCTTTGCGGATGAGAGAATGACGTCATCATCGGCTGCTGCCTGCATTGTGTCTGCCTGGTTAAATTCATAGATAATATACCGCGGTGAATTATTTTTCATAATCACCACACTGCCGTATTGGTCAACCAGCCGGGCAACCTTTGAGAAATTTTGGTTGGCAACGGAAATCGGAACAATGGTATTGGTATCAATATTCATAGAAATGCCTCCTTCATAATTAGTATACTCTAATTCTAGGATAAAATCAACCTAAATTAAAAAATGTCAGTCCCTAAGTGTTCTATATAAGCAAAAAGATGTGACCTCATAAGCCACATCTTTTTACTGTCTTACGAACACCCCGCTAAACCGCAGCCCTTTGAGGATTATTTTGTGGAGTCCCGCTGAATGATTTGATACCCCGGCAAAGCAAAATCGTTGCCCGGCTCTCCCCGGAGGCTGTCAATCAGCTTCTGGCAGGCGGCCCTTCCCAGGGCGGCGGCGTCAAAATGCAGGCTGGTGACGGAGGGAATGTTGTTTTCCAGCAGAATGCTGTCGTAGAAGCTGACCACCTTCACATCCCGGGGAACCTCCACCCCACTGGTGCGCAGGTGGATGAGCACCATATTGCAGATGTAGTCATCCATGCAGACGATGCAGTCCGCCTTTTGTGCCAGCACCGCATCCATAACCTCAGTCAGCCGGTTGTCCCGGGTGACATTCAGATACACCATCTGCCAATTCCGGCTCAGTCCGGCCTGGTCGCAGGCATCCCAGAAGCCCTTCATCCGGCTGTGGGTCACGCAGTTGTTGTCGTGGCCGCCAATCAGCGCCATTCTGCGGACACCCTGGGAAATCAGGCAGGCCGTCATATCCCGGCAGGCGCTCCGGTTGTCGTTGTCCACGCTGATCACTTCTTTGTCGGAGGTGGGGCCAATGATGACAAAGGGAACCTGCTTTTCCTTCAAAAAGCCCACCACAGGGGAATTCACCAGGCTGCGCATGGCAATGACACCATCAATTTTTCGGTTCTCAATCAGACGGGCGACATGCTCCACCGGTCTCTCACTGTCCATGACCATCAGTACATCATAGCCGTTGTTGGATGCAATTTTGCATACGCCCCGCAGGCATTCCCGGAAGAACGCCTCATCCAGCGCCCCCGCCTCGTCCGGCATCATCAGCCCAATGTTGTAGGTCTGATTCTTTGCAAGACTTTGCGCCACCGCATTGGGCCGGTAGCCGCACTGGTCGATGAAGGCAAGGATCCTGGCCCGCGTCTGTGCACTTAAATTGCCCTTCCCGGAGATTGCCTTGGAGACCGTCGCCTTGTTCACGCCCAGTTCCCTGGCAATATCATTCAGGGTATCCATTTTCTTCTCAGTGTGCTCCGCAGACAATTCCTCACCTCATTGCAATCGTTTTCATGATCCATATCCCTTAAAAATGGGTATATCGGCTATATTAGCAGTGAAATTAGAATGTGTCAAGCATCTGCATCCGGGATTTGTGCAAAATCGTCCACAACCGACAGGAAAGAAACGGAGAAATTGCAATGTTTACTGACTTGAGTTACCGGGCACTCTTTGCATTTGCATCGTTTTTTCACAGCACCGGGCAGGCGACCCGTCCGATGGAAATGAAGCCCCGGATGACAGCGTTCAGGTCGCTGGTTTCCGGGCCCCGGGGGATGGAGTTGTCCACATCCAGCATGGGCGGGTATTGCAGATGGGCGGCTCCCTCGGCTTCGGAACGGTGGAGACTGCCGCTGTAGTAGCCTCCGGGGGCCAGAGTGCGATCCCGGAGGATACCCTGGCAGCGTTCCGTGGGGAAATTCACGTTCCAGATCTCCCGGCTGGAAGGGGCCTGGGGCAGCAGCTCTGCCAGCACCTGGGGCAGGTATTGCGCCGCAATGTCAAAGCTGCCCACATCGTTTTGCGACAGGGCGATGGCGGGGATGCCGTTCATCAGCGCCTCCATGGCGGCTCCCACGGTGCCGGAGTAGACCACATCAAAGCCTACGTTGTAGCCATGGTTGATGCCGGAGAGCACCACATCGGGCTTTTCCGGCAGGATGGCATCCAGCGATGCCTTCACGCAGTCGGCAGGGGTGCCGTCCAGGCTGTAGGCGGTAACACCCGGCACGGGAAATTCCACGGTTTCCAGCCGCAGGGGCCTTCCCAGGGTGATCCGATGGGACATGGCGCTGCACTGCCTGGCGGGGGCCACCACGGTGACCCTTCCAAACCCGGCGGCAGCCCGGGCCAGGACGGCGATGCCCTGGGCGCCGATGCCGTCGTCATTGGTAATCAGAATTCTCATTCGGTTCTCCTCAATAGAGCACGGTGAGCCACTTGGTCTTGTCCACCTGAATCTGCCCATGCTCCAGAATGTAGTCCATAATCAGCTCCGAAATCTCGGTGGACTGCTCCTTCCCCTTGGGGCAATTGCGGTAGCAGTCATAGCCCCCGGTGCCGGAGGCCCGGTAATTGTTCATGCAGAGGGTCAGTTTCTTTCCCTCCGGCAGCTCCCGGCCCTGATAGCGGATGGAGGTGACCCGGCTGCCCAGAGGGAGGCGAATGTCCATGGTCACTTCGATGCCGGAAAAATAGTCGTAGTTGTAGTGCTCCACCTTGGGCTTCAAAAACTCCTGGCTGACCTCCAGGGTTCCGTCGGGCCGGAGGGTGAAATAGCTGGCGCAGCGCTCCAAAGCCTGCTTCAAAACCGCCCGGTCAACCTCCAGGGTTTGCAGGGTGTTGGGATAGATGTAGGTCGCCACCACATCCCGGACGGTGACATCACGCCGGAAGCCCTTCACCTCATTGCCCAGGCTGGTGCAGGAGATATCCGCCCCGGAGGCGGCAAGCTGCACCTGATTGAAGAAATTGGCAATGCCGGAGCCCTGTTCCGCCATAACGATGGGGGCCTGGGGCGGCAGGGGCATATCCAGATGGCCCACGGGGGTATCCAGCCATTGGGCCGCTTTTTCGTCCAGAGGGGTCAGAATGGCGGCAGCTTCCCGGTTGGTTTCCGACCCGGGGGCTTCCAGACTGCCCTGGGCATGGATGGCTCCCTGGGAGACGGTGACCTGCAGCTTGGCATATTTTCTGCCCTTGTCCGGCGTCTGGCAGATGCAGGTGTGCTCCAAGCGCCGGGGGGCGATGGGGATGTGCTGGTGGCCGGTGAGCAGGATATCGAAGCCCAGCTCCCGGCAGATGCGGCAGCCCTGGTTCTCCCCGGTGTCCGACAGAGGCGCCCCGGTTTCCAGATCGTTTTCAAAGCCGCCGTGATAGATGCACACCGTCACATCCACGCTCTGGGCCCGCAGTTCCTCCAGGGCCTGCTTGGCGGCAGGAAAGGGGTCGGTCACCAGGATGCCTTCCAGGTTCTCCGGCCGCTCCCAGATGTTGATGTGGTGGGTAACGATGCCGGTGAGGCCCACCCGCAGGCCGTTTTTCATGGTGACCACAGCGGTGTCCCGCACCCCCTTCAGGCCGGACACATTGGCGCAGAGGCAATAGCCGTCCATGGCATCGATGTAGCGCTGGAGCACCACGGGGCCATAGTTGAAGTCGTGGTTGCCCAGGGTGAAAAAGTCATACCCGGCGCAGTTCATCACCCGGGCGCAGAGGGCTGCCCCGTCCAGGCCGTTTTTGCGCAGATAATAGGTCAGAGGGCTGCCCTGGAGGGTGTCGCCTCCGTCGATGATCAAGGTGTTGCCGTCGTTTTCAAACCTTGCCATACAGTTGGCTGCCCCGGTGTCCGCGTGCTCCCCGGAGGCATAGTTCAGGGGAGAAAAATAGCCGTGGAGATCGCTGGTGAAATAGATCGTCAGTCTTTTGTCCATATCCTACTTCCCTTGCGCCAGCTTGGTGCGAACTTTTGTAGAGAAGAACTCGATCACAACCACCAGCAGCATCAATCCCCACACAAAGGAGCCAACCATGGCCCAGCGGCGGCTGTTCAGGCACTGGACCAGAGAGGCACCAATGCCGCCGGCACCCACGATGCCCAGGGTAGTGGCATCCTTCAGGTTGATGTCGAAGCGGTAGATGGTGGTAGAAATAAAGCTGGCGGTGAGCTGGGGAATGACGCCGTAGCGAATCTTCTGGAAGGGGGTGCAGCCCATGGCATCCAGGCTTTCCAGGATCTTGGTATCCAGGTCCTCAATGGCGGTGATGTACATTTTGGAGATCATGCCAATGGAGCACACGCTCTGGGTGATGACGCCGCAGGCTGCACCGGGGCCGGTGACCCGAATCCACATCAGTGCCCAGACCAGGCTGGGGATGGTGCGGATCATCAGAATCAGCACCCGGAACAGATAGGCAATGGGCTTGGGCATGATGTTCTCCGCTGCCAGGAAAGCAAAGGGGATGGCCAGAATCGCGCCGAACAGGGTGCCCAGCACGGCGATGGCGATGGTTTGCAGCAGCAGGTAGGGAACATCGGTCTCCCCCAGGCCGAAGAGCAGCTGGGTATCCGGCTGGAACACGCCGTGGAGCACGCCCTTGGCCACCTCCGTGCCGGTGACGGTGAGCCCGGTGAAATGAATGTCCGAGGAGGACCAGCCCACCAGCAGCACAATGATCAGAACGATCAGGGTATAGAGCATCCAGTTCCGGGGCCGGGCGGCATAGGCCTCCGCGGCGGTGAGCTTCCGATGGAAGGTTTGCTCAAAATTTTCCAGTTTTGTCTTTGTTGCCATCGTCCGTCCTCCTCAGCTCAGCTTCTTGCGCAGATAAGCGCTGAAGAATTCAATAAAGGTGACCACCACAAACAGAGACAGCAGCACCATGCCCAGGCTGTTGTAATCCCGCCAGCCGATGCGCTCGTTGATGGTGATGCCCAGGCCGCCGGCGCCCACATAGCCCAAAATGGCGGAGGCCCGGACGTTCATTTCAAAGCAGTACAGGCAGTGGCTCAGATAGACCGGGAGGATCTGGGGCACGCAGGCGGACCAGAAGGCCTGGAACTTGTTCGCGCCCAGGGCTTCCATGGCCTCAAAGGGCCCCATGTCGATGGTCTCAATGCTCTCATAGAGCATTTTGGATACCACGCCGAAGGTGAAGATGGCAATGGCCACGGTGCCGGAGAAGGTGCCAAGAGAGAAGATCAGCGCACACACCAGGGCGATGACCAGGGTGGGCAGGGTTCGGATCAAGCCCAGCAGCACCCGCAGGAGGCTTACCACGATTTTGTTGCGGTCGATGTTGCTGGAGGCCAGCACCGCCACCGGCAGCGCGCAGCCGCAGCCGATCACCGTGCCCAGAATGGACATTTTAATGGTATCCACCAGGGGGCCGACCACCTTGGGGAAGAAGCTCCAGTTGGGCTGGAACAGCTTCTTCATCAAATCCATCAGCTTGGGGAATCGGTTGACAATAACGACCAGACTGAAGCCCGTCATCCGCAGCGCCCAGAAAACCACCAGCACCAGCGCCAGCAGGATCAGCGGTGTCCGGCTCCGGCGGCGGCGGACGGTGTGCCCGTTTTCCAGGGTGATGACCTGGGGCCGGAAGATTCGGTCAAAAAAGGTCTCTTTGTAGAGAAAGGTATCTTTTTCCTGTTCCATATCATTCTCCGTCTCCCATGGTGGGCGCCTTGGTTCCGTTGTAAACCTCGTCGATCTGCTCCTGGGTGATGGTGTTGGCGGGCCCGTCGAAGACAATCTCGCCGGAACGGATGCCGATGACCCGGTCGCAGTATTTCAGCGCCAGATCCACATGGTGGATGTTCAGCAGGATGGAAATTTTGTACTCCTTGTTGATGCGCACGAAATCCTCCATCACCTGCTTGGCGGTGATGGGGTCCAGGGAGGCCACCGGCTCGTCCGCCAGGATGATGCTGGGATTCTGGTTCAGGGTACGGGCCAGCGCCACCCGCTGCTGCTGACCGCCGGAGAGCTGGTCGCAGCGGGTATAGGCCTTGTCCAGAATGCCCACCTTGTCCAGGCTCTGAAGAGCCCGCATTTTTTGGTCCTTTGAGAACAGGCCGAAGAGCACCTGGAAGAAATTCATGTCGGGAACGTCCGCCGTGAGCACGTTTTTGATAGCGGTGCTCCGGGAGACCAGATTGAAGCTCTGGAAGATCATGCCCACCTTTCGCCGGAACTTCCGCAGCGCGGCTCCCCTGAGGGTGGAGACATCCACATCGTCCACCAGCACCTGCCCTTCGGTGGCATCGTGCATTCGGTTGATGCAGCGCAGGATGGTGGATTTCCCGGCGCCGGACAGGCCGATGATGGCCACAAATTCTCCCTGCTCAATTTGCAGATTCACATTTTTCAGCGCGGTGAAGCCATTGGGATAGGTTTTGTAAACGTTTTTGAATTCGATCATACCCTGAATCAATCCTTTCCATATTATCTGCGATAATATGCCGATTTTTTACATTATACACCAGTTTTCTCCCTGATGCAATCCCTTTGTCCCATGATATTCAATCGAAAAAGCTCAAAAAACACCCCACATTCGCGGGGTGGTCGTAAGACAGTTCATGATGCAATGTGCTTATCGGCTGTCAGCAACGCGGTAAATTGTTGTTTGTGCGACGAAGCATCCGTAGGGGCGGCTACCAGCCGCCCGC
>CAMCKD010000047.1 GCA_945875335.1 uncultured Clostridia bacterium
GCGGCGGGGTCATGACCCCGCCCTACGAAAGTTAAGTTTTAAGCTTAACTGCCTACTACGATGGCTGAACGAAAATCTGCTTGCCAAACAACAATTTACCCATTTGCGAAAAAACAAGGACTGCCGAAGCAGTCCTTGTAATGTTATTGGGGTTTGGAATTACAGCAGGGTAGCGAAGTGCTTGATGGTGCGGCACATCTGAGAAACGTAGGAGTTCTCGTTGTCGTACCAGGACACGACCTGAACCTGAACCTTGCCGTCGGGCAGGTTGCAGACCATGGTCTGAGTGGCATCGAACAGGGAGCCGAAGCGCATGCCGATGACATCGGAGGAGACGATCTCGTCCTCATTGTAGCCGAAGGACTCGGTGGCAGCAGCCTTCATGGCGGCGTTGATCTCGTCCTTGGTCACAGCCTTGGCGCAGACAGCGTTCAGGATGGTGGTGGAGCCGGTGGGGGTGGGCACGCGCTGAGCAGCGCCGATCAGCTTGCCGTTCAGCTCGGGGATGACCAGGCCGATGGCCTTGGCAGCACCGGTGGAGTTGGGAACGATGTTCACAGCACCGGCGCGGCTGCGGCGCAGGTCGCCCTTACGCTGGGGGCCGTCCAGGATCATCTGGTCGCCGGTGTAGGCGTGGATGGTGCACATAATGCCGGACTGAATCTTCCAGCCGTCGTTCAGAGCCTTGGCCATGGGAGCCAGGCAGTTGGTGGTGCAGGAAGCGGCGGAGATGATGTTGTCTTCCTTGGTCAGGGTGTTATGGTTGACGTTGTAAACGATGGTGGGCAGGTCATTGCCGGCAGGAGCGGAAATGACAACCTTCTTGGCGCCGGCGTCGATGTGAGCCTGGGCCTTAGCCTTGGAGGTGTAGAAACCGGTGCACTCCAGAACCACGTCAACACCCAGCTCGCCCCAGGGCAGCTCGGCGGCGTTGGCCTTGGCGTAAATGGTGATCTTCTTGCCGTCAACCACAATGTGATCCTCGCCAGCCTCGACGACATGGCCCTGAGCAGCGTAGTTGCCCTGGGTGGAATCGTACTTCAGCAGGTGAGCCAGCATCTTGGGGGAGGTCAGGTCGTTGATGGCAACGACTTCAAAGCCCTCAGCGCCGAACATCTGACGGAAAGCCAGACGGCCGATACGGCCAAAACCATTGATTGCAACTTTAACAGACATTGGAATTTCCTCCATTTCAAAATTACTGTTTTCACAGTGTTTTACGAGTAAATGGGAATGCTTTCGATATTCTCGCACGGATTTATTATACTATAACCGCCAACGCTTGTAAAGTGTAAAATCTGTCAAAACATGCTTTTTTCTTGGATTTCTTTTGTTCAACTCGATAAAAACCATCACCCGCCTCTAAGCTGGAAGCGGGTGATATGAGAAAAATGATTATGCTTAGCGGCTTTAATCAGTAAAAGAAGTATATAATTAACCAACGCCATCGTAGGGCGGGGTCATGACCCCGCCGAAACGTAACAAGATGAAAGCACTTTCGTTGAATCGTGCCAGGGCAAAATGCGCAACCTAGTCGGCGGGGTCATGACCCCGCCCTACGATGGCGTGAGGTAACTAAAGAACCACTTAGCTGAGTGAAACCGATAAGCACTAAAATTATTCTCCGATGCCGGTGATGGCGGAGCCGGTCTGGGTGATGGCGATATAAGTGTTGCCCCGGCCCAGCACCAGGGGCTCTCCGTCGGCGGTGCGGAACCACAGGGGGCTGTACTCGTCCTCGGAGCCCCAGGTGATGGGCACCGCTCTTCCGCCGCAGGCAAACCAGCCCTCGCCGCCGGTGATCAGGTCCGGTCGCTGGAAGGAGCCGTAATAGGGAATGGTGCCCTCCAGAATCAGCACATTGCGGAAGCCCTCCGGCTCCCCGGTGCGGTCGTCGTTCATCTGTTGGTCGTACTGGTTGTAGATATACTTGTCCCGGCTGGGGTCATAGACCATCCGGGTGTCCTTTTTGTACTCGTTAACGGTGAGGGTGATGTTGATGTCCGTGGCGAGGACGCCGTTGGGGGGGATGCCGTCGTCGGTGAAGCGGAACTGGTAATCAATGTCCGGGTTCATCTCCAGCCGCAGACCCTGCTGCCGGCTGTACTCAATGAGGCCGTCACCAATGGCGAAGAGGGTATGCTCCCAGCCGTAGCCCCGCTTGGAGCGGTCCTTATCCCGGAAGGAGGTGACCTCCGAAACGCTCCAGGCATCGATGTTGAAATTGTCGATGCCCTCCTCCTCTGTCCAACGGGTCACGTTGCCGTCAGCGCCGGCATGGGCCAGGATGGCATCGTAATGCTTGGTCAGGTCGATGAACAGGGGCCGGTTGCTTCGCACGGAGCCGATGGCCTCGATGCCGCTGGGGTCTGTGAACATGGCCAGACCCCGGACGATGGAGCCGTTGACGAAGGCCTCAAAATACAAATCTGCGCAGGTCAGGCCGGAATGGGGCACCGCGCCGGGAATATTATTGATGGTCACGGCGAAAATCCGCTTGTTGAAGGGCTCGTCCAGAATCTCGCCGTTCAGCGGATTAAAATAGACGGGCTCCGGCTCCGTGGGCGGCTCGGTGGTGGCCTCGGTGGCAGGTTCAGTGGCAGCCACTGTCGTGGGGGCGGTGGTTGCCTGGGTCTGGGTGCCCAGCCGGGCATTCTGGGACTCCACCGTGGTTCTGGCGGGAATCAGCTCACTGCACCCGCACAGCATCAGACAAAGGGCCAGAAACAGAACAAGCGCTTTTCTCATGGACGATCCATCTCCAATTTTTATATTGTGCTTATGAGCGTTTCTCAACAAGTGGTGAAATTATTGTTTAGCACCATTCGTAGGGCGGGGTCATGACCCCGCCGACCAGGTTACGCATTTTGCCCTGGCACGATTCAACGAAAGTGCTTTCGTCTCATTACGTTTCGGCGGGGTCATGACCCCGCCCTACGAATGGCGTGCACGATAAACAACAATTTACTGAATCACTGCAAAATCCGATCAGCCGAATTCTGTGGTCAGGCGGCTGGATTCCATGGTCTTGCCCATGGAATAGAAGAACACATTGTCTCTTGCGGGGGCCAAATCCAGCAGCTGGCCCCGTTCGGCGTAGATTTCATAGTAGCCAAAGAGCACCGGGACGATTTTCCCGTCATCGGCTACCATTTTGTTCAGATTATAGTAGTTGCCGGAGTTGGCCAAAGCCTCCTTGCACATGTTCAGCAGGGTGTTGTCCGCAATGCCGCCCCAGCCCAGGTTGCCCCAGCCCTTGTAGAATTGGGACAGGTCGTAGTTGGCCGAAAGCTTGGTCTGACCCAGGTACAAATCGAAGCTGCCCGCCTGCAGCACCTGCTCATAGGTGGTTCTGGTGCTGCCGCCGTATTCCAGGGTGCCGGTTTCCAGGCCCAGCTCCGTCAGCTGCTTGGCCAGGAATCGGGCGGTGCGCAGCCGGGCGGAGTCATCGCAGTTGACGAGGATCAGCATTTTCTTGGGCTTTCCCTTGTCGTCCTTGGGCACATACATGTTCTGAATGGCGCTGACAAAGCGCAGGGGGTCATACTCATAGCGGGAGGCCAGGCTCTCACTGTAGTAAGGCGAGGCAGGTGAGGTTGGCAGGGTGGTGGCATGGGCCCGGCCCCGGTAGTAGGAATTGATGATGGTCTCCCGGTCGATGGCGTAGGTCAGGGCCTTGCGCAGCTCGGTGTTCCGCCCATCCTTGAAAAACTCACTCCAAAGGGCGTTGCAGCCCAGATAGAGGAAGATGCCGTTTTCCACCTCCCACAGCTCGTAGTCACAGCGGTACTCGGCGTAGGAGTCGGACATGGGGTTGGAAATGGCCAGATCCAGGTCGGCAAACTCGAATTCGTCCCGCACCTGGGCCTGGGAGGTGGCCTCGCTGAGCATGATCACCTCTGCGTTGGTGGGCAGCTTGACCTTCGCCTTGCACCACCAGTTCTGCACCTTGTTCATCTGAGCGCCGATATCGGTCTTCTGGAAGCAGTAGGGGCCGGAGCCCAGGGGATAGGCATCGTCGGCATGACCCGCCTTCATAATGGGGATGTCCAGCAGCAGGGGCAGATTTTCATAGGCAGTGGTCAGATGGAACACCACGGCGTTGTTCTCCCCCTGGACCACGGAGTCGATGTAGGTGAACCGGCCGCCGTAGTAGTCGCTGTTTTTGGCGGCTTCATAGGTGGCGATGACATCGGCAGTGGTCAGAGGGGTGCCGTCGGAGAACCGGGCGTCGCTTTCAATATAAAAGGTGTAGTTCCGATTGTCGGCGGTGGCCTGGTAATAGGAGCACAGAATGGGCACCGGGTTATTGTTCCGATCCACGCTGAACAGGCCCTGGTAGATCAGGGAAAACAGCACCCGGTTGGTGATGTTCACACCCACCAGGGGGTTCATGGAGCGGTCAGGGAAATAGGTCAGGGTCAAAGATTGGAGCTCCTCATCCTGCAAGGACAGGTCCTCCGGCTCCTCTCCCTCCATCAGCAGCGCATCGCCGGTGGGCACATATTCTCCGTTGGAGCCGTTGTCGCTGCACCCCGGCAGCAGCCCGGCCAGCAGCACCAGCGCCAAAAAAAGACACATTCCTTTTTTCATGGCTTTCCCTCCCGGCAGACAATGATGGCACCCTGGCTGCCCCGCCGTCCCCCGGTCACCCGATGGGACCAGAACCGGCCGCACTGGCAGACGGTGCAGTCACTGCTCATTTCCACGGCTTCGACTCCCGCCCGGTGCAGCACCAGGCGGTTGATGGCCTTCAAATCCAGATGGTATTTTGCCCCCCTGGCTTCGATCCATTCCTCCGCGTCCTTTCCGTAGGCTGCCAGCATGGCCTGGGGCACATCGGCATCCGTCTCAAAATGGCACTGGCCGATGTTGGGCCCGATGGCGGCGCGGATGTTTTCCGGCCTGGAGCCATACTCCCTTGCCATGGCCTCCACCACTCTTGCCGCGATGCCGGAGGCGGTGCCCCGCCAGCCCGCGTGGGCGGCTCCCACCGCTCCGGTGACGCTGTCCCAGAACAGAATGGGGGTGCAGTCGGCGGTGAACACCACCAGGGCAATGCCGGGGGTGTTGGTGATGAGGGCGTCGCATTCCTCCAGATGGGGGGCGAAGAGACCCGCGCCCCGGTCCTTTTCCGTCACCGGGTACACAATGTCCGAATGGGTCTGCCGGGACAGCACCAGGTTGTGAATGTCAAAGCCGATGGCATTGCCCAGGCGGCGGTAGTTTTCCAGCACATTTTCCGGGTCGTCCCCCCGGCTGGTGCCGATGTTCAGCGATTGCAGGTGCCCCTGGCTCACACCGCCCAGGCGGGTGGTGAAGCAGTGGGGCGCGGCAATCCCTTCTGCGGTCAGGTATTCCAATTGACCGTTCTTTTGGGTTAAAATCATGTTGTTTCTCCACAAATGCAGGGGAATGGGGGTTATCAGTGCTCCAGGCCCTCAGCCTTGTCCTTTTGCATGCAGCACTTTTTATACTTCTTGCCGCTGCCGCAGGGGCAGGGATCGTTGGGGCCCACCTTTTTGGCGGCGGTGCGGACGGGGGCCTGCTTTACCTGGCTCTGTCCGGCGGCGGTGGTGCCGGTCTCCTTGGCCACCTTCTCCCGGCGGATCTCCTGCTGGGGCCGCACCTGCACCAGGAACAGCCGGCGGATGGTTTCCTCCCGGATGGCCTGGATCATGGCCTGGAACATCTCATAGCCTTCCTCTTTGTAGGCGATCACCGGGTCGTGCTGACCATAGGCCCGCAGACCGATGCCCTGCTTCAAATCGTCCATGGCGTCGATGTTGTCCATCCAGTATTCGTCCACCACCCGCAGCATCACCACACGCTCCAGCTCCCGCATCAGCTTTTCGCCGTAAGCGGTCTCCTTGGCCTGGTAAGTGTTCAAAGCGATTTCGTGGAGGATTTCCGTGGCCTGGGCGGCATCCTTGTCCAGCAGCTCCTGTCGGCGCTCTTCCAGGGTGCCCTTGGGGCAGAAAATGGGCTCAAACTGGGCGGCCAGCAGGGAAAGGCCTTCCTCCGTCACCCTGCCGCCGAACTGTGCCAGGGCGGAGGAAACGGTGGAGCTGACCACATTTTCCAGCATGGAGCGGATGTTCTCCTTCAAGTCCTCCCCATCCAGCACCTTCTGGCGCTGGGCATAGATGACCTCACGCTGAATGTTCATCACGTCGTCATACTCGAGGACGTGCTTTCTGGTCTGGAAGTTCCGGCTTTCCACGGTCTTCTGGGCATTTTCCACGGCGCCGGAGAGAATCTTGGCGTCGATGGGGGTGTCCTCGTCCAGACCCAGGGTGTTCATCATGCCCATCACCCGGTCCGTGGAGAACAGGCGCATCAGGTCGTCCTGCATGCTCAGATAGAACCGGCTCTCACCGGGGTCACCCTGGCGGCCGGAACGGCCACGGAGCTGATTGTCGATCCGGCGGGACTCGTGGCGCTCGGTGCCGATGATGAACAGGCCCCCGGCCTGGCGCACCTTCTGGGCCTCGTCGGCAATTTCTTCTTTGTATTTTTTCAGCAGCTCGGCGTATCTGGCCCGGATATCCAGGACGGCCTCGTCCCGGGTCTCGGCGTAGGAATCCGCCTCGGCCAGCAGTTCGTCCTCCACGCCCTGCTTGCGCAGCTCATTTTTGGCCAGGAACTCCGCGTTGCCGCCCAGCATGATGTCGGTACCGCGGCCTGCCATGTTGGTGGCGATGGTCACCGCGCCGAATTTACCGGCCTGGGCCACGATCTGGGCCTCCAGCTCATGGTACTTGGCGTTGAGCACATTGTGGGGGATGCCCTCCCGTTTCAGGAGCTTGCTGAGAATTTCGCTTTTTTCAATGGAAATGGTGCCCACCAGCACAGGCTGGCCCTTTTCGTGGCACTGCTTCACCTGATTGATGATGGCCCGGAATTTGCCCGCCTCGGTTTTGTACACCACGTCGGGATGGTCGATTCTTGCCACAGGCCGGTTGGTGGGGATCTCCACCACATCCAGCTTGTAGATGGACTCAAATTCCTGTTCCTCGGTCAGGGCGGTGCCGGTCATGCCGGAGAGCTTATCGTAGAGCCGGAAGAAATTCTGGAAGGTGATGGTGGCCAGGGTCTTGCTCTCTCCCGCCACGGTGACCTTCTCCTTTGCCTCGATGGCCTGGTGGAGGCCCTCGTTATAACGGCGGCCATACATCAGTCGGCCGGTGAATTCATCCACGATGATGATTTCCCCGTCCTTCACCACATAGTCGATGTCCTTTTTCATCAGGCCCCTTGCCTTCATGGCCTGGTTGATGTGGTGGGAGAGGGTGGCGTTGTCGGAATCGGCCAGGTTTTCCACCCCGAAGAACCGCTCCGCCTTCTGCACGCCTGCGGAGGTCAGACCCACGGTGCGGGATTTTTCGTCCACATAATAGTCGCAGTCGTAGGTGTCGTGGTCTTCCTTGTCCTCGGTTTTGGCAAAGACCTTTTTGTGCAGGGTGGAGACGAACTGGTCGGCCATTTCATAGAGCTTGGAGGAGTCCTCTCCCTTGCCGGAGATGATCAGGGGGGTGCGGGCCTCGTCGATGAGGATGGAGTCCACCTCGTCCACGATGGCAAACGCATGGCCCCGCTGCACCAGTTCCTGCTTGTAGATGGCCATATTGTCCCGCAGGTAGTCGAAGCCCAATTCGTTATTGGTGCAGTAGGTGATGTCGGCGGCGTAGGCCTCCCGGCGCTGGGCGCTCTGCATGCCGGGAATCACCAGGCCCACAGAAAGCCCCATGTAGCGGTAGACCTTGCCCATCCACTCGGAGTCACGCTTGGCCAGGTATTCGTTGACGGTGACCACATGGACACCCCGCCCGGTCAGGGCGTTCAGGTAGCAGGGCAGGATGGCAACCAGGGTTTTGCCCTCGCCGGTCTTCATTTCGGCGATGCGGCCCTGGTGGAGCACGATGCCGCCGATGAGCTGCACGGGATAGGGCCGCATGCCCAGCACCCGGTCAGCCGCCTCCCGGATGGCGGCGAAGGCCTCGGGCAGCAGGTCGTCCAAGGTTTCCCCCGCTTCCAGCCGCTGCTTGAACTGCCGGGTCTTGTCCTTCAGCGCCTCGTCGGACAGCTGCCTGTATTCCTCCTCCATGCCCAGGATTTTATCCACCTGGGGCTGGATCTTCTTGATCTCCCGCTGGGAGCGGGTTCCGAATATTTTGGTGATAAGACTCATTTCAGTCTCCTTTTCATTGGGGTTATTTCATGGCACAGAAAACCAATTTAAGGAATTATAGCACATACCGCAAGAAAAATATAGGTGTAAATGTGAACATTCTTCCAAATTGTGCTGATTGGCTAATTTTCACATCCCATTTTTCCCACACCAGACCGTAATACATAAAACCGTTGTTTATCACTTCGTAGGGCGGGGTCATGACCCCGCCGAAACGTAACGTGATGAAAGCACTTCCGTTGAATTGTGTCAGGGCAAAATGCGCAACCTGGTCGGCGGGGTCATGACCCCGCCCTACGAACGGCATTCACAAACAACATTTTTTAAGCATTACAGGCTGCTGCATTTCGCGATGCAATTAGTTGTTTTCCCAGCCGAAGCCCTGGAATACGGGCTCGCCGGTGTAGCGGCGGGCGGTTTTTTCTCCCCGGAGCACCTCCAGCGCCGCCTCCGCCAGGGCCTCCTGCTCGCACTCGCCGGGATAGACGGTGACAGGGGCGATCCAGCCGCAGCGCTGCTTGATGCCCTCTACGATGTCATCAAAGCGCACCAGACCCCCGGTCAGCAGGATGCCGTCCACCTTGCCCTCCAGCACCGCCGCCATGGCACCGATGGATTTGCACAGCTGGTAGATCATGGTGTTCCAAATCACCGCAGCCTTCCGGTCGCCGGAGGCCACCATGGCGTGGATGGTATCCGAATTGGAGGTGCCGAAGTGGCTCACAAAACCGCCGGAGCGGGAGAGCATGGTCTTCACCTCGTCAGTGGTATGTCCGGCCTCCAGATAGGTCAGCACCTCCATCACCGGGATGGAGCCCAGACGGGTGGGGGTGAAGGGGCCGTCGCCGCCGGCGCCCTCGGTGCTGTCGATCATTTTTCCCTGGCAGTGGGCAGTGACGGTGATGCCGCCGTCGATGTGGCTGACGATGAAATTGCAGTCCTCATAGCGCTTGCCCAGGGTCTTGGCGTGGATGGCGGCAATGCCCTTCTGGTTCAGCACATGGGTTTGGGCCCGGCGGTAGAGTCCCGCAATGCCGGTGGGCCGGGCGTAGTCGCAGAGCTCGTCCACATTGGTGGGGTTCAGGGTGTACATTTTCCCGCCGAATTCCCTGCACAGCTCATAGGCCAGCATCACCCCCAGCTTGGCGGGATGGTCGCTGCCCCCCACACCGGCAGCGGTGTCGGCCACCAGCCGGTCATCGATCTCCATGACCCCGGAGGGCTGAGGATAGGCGCTGCCGCCCCGGCCAACGAAGGCATCCATGTCCGAAAGCTTCAGATCATGCCTTGCCATAAAATCCTCAATGAATGCCCGGCGCAGCGGGATCTGGTCGTTGACGGTGGGATAGGAAAGCAGCTCCGGGGCATCGTGAAACACGCTCTCGGTGTAGACATTTTTCTCATTTTCAAAATAGCTCACCTTGGTAGAGGTGGAGCCGGGGTTGATGACCAACATTTTGTAGACGGTTTTCATGTAAAAGACTCCTTTGGGGATGGAAACATTTTTTGAAGATATAAGATATGAGATAGAAGATATAAGATATTCCATGAACGAACCATTTCCTGAAAATATGGATTTTTTGATGTTAATCGTAAGGATATCTTATATCTTATATCTCATATCTTATATCTCATATCTATTTTTCCGCTGCCAGCCTGTTCCGAAGTACCCGGTGGTAGCTGATGCCCAGGAAGGCGGCCACGGGAAGCCAGGCGGCGGCATCCATCAGGTAAAGCCCCGTCAGTCCCAGCAGCCGCCCCACGATCACGCTGTCGCACAGGGTATACAGCTGCTGCACGATGGCAGAAAGAATCAGCGGCAGGGCAAACCGCACCATCAGTCCGGCGGGCTTGCCCCGGGTCATATCAAAGCTCACGGTGCCTGATTCTCCTCCCCCTGGTTGAAGGCACGCTTATTCCGGTCAATGGGCAGCAGCTCCTGATCCCAATTGACTCCTGTTTTTACCACCTTTCCCGGAACCCCGGCAATGACGGTGTTTTCCTGCTGATACTGGCCGCAAAGGGTGGTGGTGGCCGCCACAATGCAGTTATCCGGCACCCTGACCCCCTTGAGGCAGGTGACCTTGGCCCCGATCCACACATGGTTGCCGATGACAATATCCTTGGAAGGGTTGATGCGCTTTCCCTCCATATCCACCACGCTGTGGGAATCCCCGGTGCGGAAATAGAGCAGCTTGGAGAGCATGCATCTGTCCCCGATGATGATTTTGGTGCCCTCAATGGCGGCCATCTCCGCCTCACCGCACAGGCCGGTATGCTCGCCCACCCGGAATTCATTGCCGTCTCCGTCCAGGCAAAGCTCCACCCGGTTCATGTTGGAAAAATCCCCGATGGAAACCCGGTTGTGGCTCCCCTGGAGATAGAGGGCGCAGTCCCACAGCTGGACAAAGTCCCCCAGAACGATCTGGTTGTCGGTGCCGCTGCTGTAAATTTTCAAGCCATGGATCAGCGCCACGCCATGGTTCAGGGTGACACCCTTGGCATGGAGCCTGTTTTTCAGCACCAGATGGTTGTACACCTTGGCGGAAAACCGAAAAAAGCCCAAATGGGCTGTCACCAATTTCTTGATTTTTTCGCTGTCCATTGCCCCAGGCCCCTTTCTCTTTTCCCTCCCCCAGGGGGAGAAAAGTCCATATCTTCGATATTATAATACATAAAAATGAGATTGTAAATATTCTCATTCATATTGTCCATTCCCCGAAGCGAACCGAGGGCTGGTTTTGGGTGTGGGGGCCGATGAGCTTTTCCATCCAGACCATGTCGTACCAGGTACCGAATTTATAGCCGCAGCCGTGGAAGGTGCCCACCAGGCGATAGCCCATGTGCCGGTGGAAAAACATGCTGTCGTTGGTCAGGTGTTCATCCGGCTGGGCGGTGCAGGCGATGCAGGCATTCAGATTGCAGATGCCCATGGCTTTCAAGGAGCGCTCCAGGGCTTCATACAGCGTCCTTCCCACACCGCCGCCCCGATGCTCCCGGCGGACATAGATGGTGGTCTCCACCGCCCAATCGTAGGCCGCCCGGGCTTTGAAGGCACCGGCGTAGGCGTAGCCCAGGATGCGCCCCGCCTCATCCACCGCCTTGATATAGGGGTATTTGGCGGAAATGGAGCGGATCCTCCCCCGAAATTCCTCCGCTGACGGCACCGCGTACTCAAAGGAAATGGCGGTTTGCTCCACATAGGGGGCGTAAATCTCCAAAAGTGCCGGGGCATCCGCCTCTGTTACCTTTTCAATTTTCATGTTGATTCTCCTTTTTCTGAAACTTCTCCCTTGCCATCGCCGGAAAGCCACGATATAATGAAGCCATCACAATTGGCTCTTTTGAAAGGCCAACAAGGGAGGAAATACCATGGCGCAAACACCCTATCTTGGTTTTATGCTGGATGTCAGCCGCCACTTTATGCCTGTGGAGGATGTATTAAAGCTGCTGGATGCCGCCGCTGTGTGCGGAGTGAACACCATGCACTGGCACCTGACGGACGACCAGGGCTGGCGGATGGAGATCAAAAAATATCCCCTTTTGACCCAGGTGGGCTCCCAGCGGGGGGACTCCTATTTCGGCGCCATTTCCGAAACAGAGCACAACTGCGGCTTCTACACCCAGGAGCAGATTCGCCAGGTGGTGACCTATGCGCAGAAGCTTGGCATCCAGATCATCCCGGAGCTTGAGGTGCCCGGTCACGCCAGTGCCATGCTGGCGGCGTATCCCCAATTCGGCTGTAGGCGGACAATCCTCCAAAACGGGGCAGAGCAGACTCTGGAAGCGCCCTATGACTACCAGGTGCTGAACATCGGCGGCATCTTCCCCAACCTGATCTGCGCCGGAAAGGATGGCGCCCTCCGATTTTTGGAGGACATTCTGGACGAGGTGACGGAACTGTTCCCCGCCCCCTATGTCCACATCGGCGGCGACGAGGCCGTCAAGCTCCATTGGCGGCGCTGCCCGGACTGCCAAAGGCGCATCCGGCAGGAGGGGCTGAAGGACGAAGAGGATTTGCAGCGATGGCTGGTGCTGCAAATCGGGGAGTACCTGGCCGGGAAGGGCAAAAAGGTCATCGTTTACAACGACTGTCTGGCCGGGGGCATGCTCCCAAAGCACTTCATCGTCCAGCACTGGCTGGGCAATGACCGGGAGACTGCTGAGTTCCTGCAAAGCGGCGGCAGCGTCATCCGCTCCGACACCACCCACTACTATTTTGACTACGCCTATTCCGCCATCGATGCCCATGACATCTGGGCAGCTCCCGCTGTGCCCGATTACGCGAAAGGGGCGGAAGAGGGCCTTCTGGGCATGGAATGCATGCTCTGGACGGAGCGGATCCCCAACCTGGACCGGGCCGCTGCGCTGCTGTTCCCCCGGCTGCCCGCCGCCGTATTAAAGGCCGCAGGGGCTTGCACATCCTGGGAGCAGTTTTCCGATGCCCTCCATGGCATTCAGGAAAAGCTCCAGCCTCTGGGACTGCCCTGGGCCCCGGAACAGCTGTGGCACCTCTCCCCCGAAGCTCGGGAAGCTGACCGGCAGGAGGATGAACGGCTGAGAACCACCCCCAGGACAAAGCTGGTGGAGCAGGTGGAATGCCGTCTGATGCTGCAGGAGGCGCTGGAAAAGCTGCTGCACCAAATCGAAATGCCCCAGCCCTTCGCCCTGCGCATTATGGACGAAGCCTTTAAAGACCTGCCCGCCTATTGCGGCAAAGAGGGAAGCGACGGCGGCGACGGGGTGAAGGAGCTGAGCGCCCAGCTGCTCACCGCCCTGCGAAATCGGGAGGAGGGCCCTTGGCAAAAGCTGCCGGAGGAAATCTGGCTGGACACCATGAGGTGCTTTACCCGCTTTGTAAAGGAGCACCGCCGCTCCCTGGGCTGTGACGGCTTTGACCGGGGCTTCTGGACCACCCGGCAGATCAGCGCCAAGCTCTTCCGCATTGGGCAGCTGGAATACGAGCTGAAAGAGGATAAGACCATCGACCTGCACATTCCCTCGGACACGAAGATGGACATGGCGCTGCTGGATGAATCCGTGGCCCAGGCCCGGCAGTTCCTGGCGGAATACTTCCCGGATTGGGCGAATGCGCCTATGGAATGCGAAAGCTGGCTGCTGTCCCCGGCTCTGGGCTCCCTGCTTTCCGAGGGCTCCCACATTCTGGGGTTCCAGCGGGCCTTCACCCGATTGTCCTCCGACCCGGAGCCCAACGACGTGCTGGAATGGGTGTTCCAGCTCACCGAAGGTCAGCAGAAGACCACGCCCCTGGAGAAGCTGCAGGAAAACACCTCTCTGCAGCGGGCCATGAAGACGTATCTGCTCTCCGGCGGCAAAATCGGCACCGCCAGAGGAAAACTCACCGGCCCCTTTTCACGATAAAGTCCCCCTCTGATTGATGAACCGAATACGGCAAATTGTTGTTTATTGCACCCTTGCCCTCCCCTCTGGGGAGGGTGGCCGAGCGCCAGCGAGGTCGGGAGAGGTGTCGTCGGTTAAAGCGTACCAGCAACCAACATTTGACACCCCCTCAGCCCCAGTGTGCGCTACTTCGGCAGCTCCCCCAGCGGGGGAGCCAAGGGTACGCTAAACAACAATTTCACGCAGAATGCGCCGCTACCTGGTTATCTCCATCTCGATGCATTCCCAGGTCTCTTCCCCCATTTTGTAATTCTTAGTCCTGCCGTTTTCCGTAAAACCCACGGCTTTGTAGCAGTGGTAGGCCCCCGGGTTGTTGGCAAACACCCCGAGGGTCACTTTTTTGGCTCCGCAGCGATGAAAGGCGTACTCCATGCCCAGGCTCAGCATTCTTTTTCCATAGCCCTTGCCCCGGAAGGCGGGGTTCAAAATCACAAAGCCAAAGCGCAGCACCTCCGGGTCATCCCCGGGCTGGCGGAGGATGAAAAAGCCCACAGGCTCTCCCTCCGCCTCCGCCACAAGGGGATAATACCCATTGTCCCGGGCAGCGATCACCTGATGAAACCGGCCAGGGGACAAAGGGTAATCCCCCAAAATTCCGGCGCTCCACTTGAAAAATGCAGCCTCATCGGCACACCAGGTCACGATTTTGTCCCCATCCTCCAGCCGGTAGGGCCGAAGGCGAAGCTGATTTTTTTGTGACATTTCATTCTTTTCCCCTTTCCCCAATGGGCAGATACAAATTCTCTCTCTTAGTCCAGCAGCCCATAGATTTTGTAACGGCTGAGGATGTTTTGCAGCATCAGCTTGTCCCCCATCAGCTGGCGGTAGGTGGCGGTTTTCTCCTTGCCCTCCCCTTTCAGCTTTTCCATTTTCTGTAAGGTGGTTTCATACTCCCGCTGCACCGATTGGAGCATGGCCTCAAATTTTTCTTCCCGTGTTGACATCTTTGTTTCGTCCTTTTGCCTAAATTATCTGCTGATTTTTTGGTCATTTTCCTAGATTTCCTCTTGATTTTATCCGAAAAACATGTAAAATAAAGGAAAAGAAAATCACACCGGCCCAGGAGGAAGCCGCTTCGGTATAAGCCCGGCTCCCTATCGCACCCAATGGACGCACTTGTCCTGATACTGATCCCTGGGTTCCGGGGCTTCGGCGGGATAACCCAGGAAAATCACGTTCAAAGGGATCTGCTTTTCGGTCAGCCCCAGCAGCTCCCGCACCCGCTGCTCTGCCCGCTTCTGGGGATAAATCCCGCACCATACCGCTCCAAGCCCCAGCTCTGTGGCTTGGAGCAATATATTTTCTGTGGCGGCGCTGCAATCCTGGATCCAGTAATCCGCCAGCTGCATGGGCAGCGCCCGGGACAGATTCCCCGCCACCACGATTGCCAGCTTGGATTCATGGTTGGTAAACCGGCTGGCCTTGCGAAGAGCCTCCAGACTTTCCCCCGCCGTCACCACCCAGAATTCCCAGGGCATCCGGTTGCAGGCGCTGGGCCCGCTCATGGCCGCGTGGAGCAGCAGCGAAATAGCCTCCTCCGGCACCGGCTCCTGGGTGAATTTGCGCACACTTCTGCGCTTTTGCATCGCTTCCTGAACTTCCATATTGTCCTCCTGTTTCAACGTGTTTGACCCTGGGATATCACCCCATCCTCCTCCGAGCTCTGACAGTCAAAGATGGTCTTTGCTTCCAGAAACGGGCCAAACTGCTCCTTCCACTGCTTGTGCCAGGCGCTCTGGTCAAACAGTTCCAAAGCATCCCGCTCCATGGTCATGCGGATCATCAAATCGCTCCGATTGGGATTGTGGATGCAATTTCGAAAAACCCGGATTTCGGAAAGCCCCGGGATTCCGGTTACCTGTGAAAACAGTGCCCGAATTGAGGTCGTCAGCTCTGTCTTCTGTTCAGCAGTGAGCCCTGCATTGAATTTTACAATGATGTAATGCTCCATTGGCTTCTCCTTTCCCAGGATTATCCCGGGCAGTTTTCGTGGATTGCATCCTCCCCTACATTTGGTGCAGTGGTAGTTGGCGAAAGCACCATTAAGCTGAGTAACCGATAAGCAGACTTTATTATAATACAAAAAAGCCAAAAATGAAATGGGCAGCCGCTGATTTGAGAACATTTTTTCAAATGTGCAAATCGCCTTGACTCAGTATAGCGGTAAATTGTTGTTTATCGCGCAAAAATAATGCACACGCCACTGTAGGGGAGGCTCGTAGCCTCCCGCCAGGTTTG
>CAMCKD010000048.1 GCA_945875335.1 uncultured Clostridia bacterium
CATTCTTCCGAATGGCACAGATTCCATTCTTCCGAATGGCACAGATTCCATTCTTCCGAATGGCACAGATTCCATTCTTGTATGGATAGACTTGATTTCTCTGACCCTTTTTCCCATAAAAGCGGTGTCATTTGGGGGTAAAACAGCTTAAAGCAAATCAAAATATGACATCGAAGATTGCCATAAAGGAGCAGCGGACTTCTTATGACATTTCCCACAAAAAGAAAAAAGAACCCGCCGAAAAAATCCGCTGACTGCGTAAGCGGTCCTCTTTTTCGGCAGGCTCTTGTTTTTTGAAAACCAAAGAGAAGTGTAGTCTATTGAAAAATGGAATACAGGGGATTCCCATGGGGCATGGCTCAGAAGCTGCCGGTATAAGCAACCTCATTTCGCTGTAACGTCAATTCGTTGATGAAATCCCGGTCCAGCTTGCTGTACCGGTAGCCGGCCCGGCTGATAAGCAGGTCCTTGAATTCACAGCTGTTTTTGATTTTGCGCTGGACCAGGTTGTTCTGCTCCAGCAGCTGCACGGGCAGGGGAGATGTCCACATATACGCCAGGGAGTTGGCCCGCAGCAGGTCAAACTGCATGGCCCGGTCATAAACCAGAATCCGCTTATTATTCAGCGTATCCGTTGCTCTTCCGTGGCTGCTCACCCGAACATAGGGCACATGGTCATCCCCAAAGGCGACTTCAATATAAGGGGCAAAATCCTCTGCCGTCAGCTTTGGCTGGGGGACAAGGGGGTGATTCTGGGACATCAGCGCCACATAGTGGGACTGCCACAGATTTTCATATTGCAGCCCTTTTTCCGCCAGATTTTTCAGAAAATAATCCTCATCCTCCACATGGCAGCGGATGATGCCCAGCACAAAATTTCCAGCGGCCACCTTTTCAATCACATTCAGGGAGCTGGTTTCCAGAATGTCCAGCTCCATTTCCCGGCTGTTGTCAAAAGAGCACAGGAATTTCGCCGCTGCCTGGGAAATATAGCTGGCCCGGGGAATGGCAAGGCTGAAGACCTGGTTTACAGAATCTCTGGATTGCAGGGACAGCTCCATCTTTTCGATCTGCGCCACAATTTTCCGGGCGTGCTCCAGAAATTCCCGTCCCTTCTGGGTGGGTACCACTCCCTTGGAGGTGCGGCGGAATACGGCAAAGCCCAGACTGTTTTCCAGATCCTTGATGGCTTTGCTCAAGGTGGGCTGGGTCATAAACAGATTGTCCGCGGCCTGGGTGATGGAGGCTGTTTTTTCTACCTCCAGTGCGTAGTTGAAGTACAGCGTATTCATCCTTGATCCCTCCAAAAAAGGCAGCAAAAACCGCCGTATTGCTACGGCGGCAATCAAAACAGCTTCCCTTTCATCGGAAAAAGCATACACAAAACCGCCATGCGCCAATCAACGCACAGCTTTTTTCTGCCCAATGAAAGAAAACATGTGAGAAAGACGATCCGTAGACTGCGAATCCGAAATTCCACATTCAGGCAGGTCTCCTGACTTTGATCATCGCCATTTTCCTCTTCCCGGTTTCCCAGTGAGCAATCGAAAACAGCTCCCATACACAGTGACAGCATCGTGCCGGATTCCCACCGGCTTCCCTTTTCACCCGTCCGTGTTGATTCCACCCCGGGCACCTGAATGGTACATTTTTTCGTTCCGATATAATTATACTGATAGATAGAGGACTTGTCAATTCATTTTCTGGCAGCGCTGAGAATCATCTCCTCCAACCGTTTCCCGGCGGCAGAGGCTGGAAGATCCTTTCGTTTCAGGAAGCACAGAGAGCGCACCGGAATGGGTTCTTTCAGCCGCAGCCGGTAAACGCTTCCCTCCGGGGCCTCGGACAGAAAAGCTTCCGGGACAAAGCCAATTCCAAGATTGCATGCCGCGATGGGGAGAATCTGGTCGGAAGTTGTCACCTCCACCTCTGGGCAAAAGCGCAGTCCATGGCTGGCAAACCAGGTGCTGTAGACCTGATACATCAATGTATTGGCGTCCAGGGAAATGATCGGATAATGGGTCAGCTGCTCCAGATCGCATTCCTGCTGGGCAAGGTGCCGAAAGGCGTTTCCACAGACGGCGACCTCCGGAATGTGGCAGAGGATTCGTGCAGACAAGCCTTTCGCCGCCTCCATGGGAACCCGGGCAACGGACAGATCCACAATGCCGTTCTTCAGACTGGTGATTGCTTCGGCAGCGGAGTAATTATAGATTCTCAGCCGCACCTTGGGATACTGTTGATGGAATTCCTTCAGAACCGGCAGCAGGAAGCAGCGCAGTGCCACCTCGCTTGCGCCGATGGTGACGGTGCCGCTCTGTAGGGTCTGATCCATCATCAGCTCCTCCGCCCCCAGCTCCAGCTGTTCCATGGCGATGCGGACATGGGCAAACAGCTTTTCCCCGTCGGGGGTCAGCTGAACGCCCCGGCTGGAACGAACAAACAGGGTGCAGCCCAGCTCCTTTTCCAGAAGCTTTATGGTTCTTGTCACATTGGGCTGGTTATTCATCAGTGCGGCTGCCGCCCGGGTAATATTCCCGTATTTGGCAACGTAGTAAAAAGCCCTGTAATGGTCAAAATTGATGTACATGCTCAAATCATACCTTTTTTATATTTCCGATATGCAAATAATATATTTTACATATCAATCTGAACTGGATTATAATACAGGCACCTTCGGGAGTCAACAAAAAGAAAGGAAAGAGATATGGAAACGATTTTCGAGTGTATGATGATTCTGTGTATTTGCGCCGGGCTGGCTTGGGAATTGCTGCGTTTTCTCAGCAGCGGCGGACAGACCGCTGCAAAGTGGGAACGGCTGACCATGATTACCATCTGTATTGGATTTGTGGTGGGAATCGTCTGGAAAGCGATGGAGAAGCCAGTCCCCTGGATATTTGCGTTCTATGTCATCGGCGCGATGCTGAGCTACACCACGGCGGTGTTTTCCTTTCCCGAAAAGAAAGCGTGAGCGGCCATGAATAAAGACTTGACCGTTGGCGAACCCTCCAGGGTCTTGCTGAAATTCTGCCTGCCGCTCTTCGGCAGTGTGATTTTCCAGCAGCTTTATAATGTGGCGGACAGTTTTGTGGCGGGCAAATTCGTCGGAGAGGCGGCTTTGGCCGCGGTGGGCAACAGCTATGAAGTAACCCTGATTTTCATCGCCTTCGGATTCGGTTGTAACATCGGCTGCAGCGTGATTGCCTCCCAGCTTTTCGGGGCAAAGCGGTTTGGGCAGATGAAGACGGCGGTATTTACGGCGCTGATTGCAACAGGCGTGCTATGCGCCGTGCTGATGGCGCTGGGCTTCGGTTTCAGCAGACAGCTGCTGGAATGGATTCACACCCCGGCGGACATTCTGGCGGACTCCAGGCTGTATCTGGACATCTACATTTTGGGCCTGCCCTTTGTGTTCTTCTACAATGTTTCCACGGGCATTTTCTCTGCGATGGGGGATTCCAAGACACCCTTTTACTTTCTTGCCGTGTCCTCCGTCTCCAATATCGGCATGGACATCCTGTTTACCACCGCGCTGTCCACTGTGTTCACCCGGGGCGTTGACGGTGTGGCGTGGGCAACCTTTTTGTGCCAGGGGGTCAGCTGCATTCTAGCCGTGTTTTTTGTGTTCAGGCGGTTCGGAAGAATTGAAACAGACGAGAATCCCGAGCTGTTTTCCTGGAGGCTGCTGGGGAAGATTTCTGTGGTTGCAGTGCCCAGTATTTTGCAGCAGAGCTTTATTTCTGTGGGTAACATCATCATCCAGGGCGTGATCAATTCCTTTGGTTCGGCAGTCATTGCCGGATATTCCGCAGCGGTCAAGCTGAACAATCTGGTCATCACATCGCTGACCACGCTGGGCAATGGCATCTCCAACTTCTCTGCCCAAAATTTGGGAGCAGGGAAGCTGGACCGTATTCGCGCCGGTTTCCGGGCGGGACTGGGGCTGGTGTGGACCCTCTGCGTTCCCTTTGCGCTCCTGTATTTCTTCCTCGGAAAAAGCCTTGTGTATATTTTCCTGGATGATGGCTCCGGAGAGGCAATGCAGACGGGGGTCACATTCCTGCGTATCGTGGCACCTTTTTACTTTGTGGTTGCCGCCAAGCTGGTCTCAGACGGCGTCCTTCGCGGCATGGGCAAAATGCGACAGTTCATGACTGCCACCTTTACCGACCTGGTGCTTCGGGTGGTGCTCGCGTTTGGACTCTCCAAGCTCTGGGGAGTGACAGGCATCTGGCTCTCCTGGCCAATCGGATGGAGCGTTGCAACGGTGATGTCCATCTTCTTTTATAGGTCGATTTGGAAGGATAGGGAAACGCATGTGCTGTAAATTCAGGGAAACAATCACTCTGAACTCCCGTTTTGGCGATACAGGGATAGGCCTGCGATCTGTAGCTTGAATCGGGATATCGGAAGGGAAAAGGAAACCACCAGCTGTTGAACTGGTGGTTTTTTCTTGCGGCATTCTACTTGAAATCTGCGTTATGAAATAGATTCATAACAATATGAAATAAAGAGACTACAAAAACTGACGCATCCGCGCTATAATTTGGAAAACAGAAATAAGGCTACAGACAAGAATGTGAGGCAGAAAATGCTGGATATCTCTGTAAAACAGATGAAATACGCAGTTGAGATCGCACACTGCGGATCGATCAACCAGGCATCACAGAATCTCTATGTCACACAGTCCAGTCTCAGCAAGGCTATGAAAGAATTGGAGAACGTGCTTGGCTATGCTGTGTTTCAGCGGGGACCAGCCGGAACTACCGTAACGGAGGAAGGCCGGGAGTTCCTGCAAACAGCGGAAGAAATTGTGTATAAGCTGGAGCGCCTGGAGCGGCAGACCCGCCTGAGAAATGAACAGCGTGCATCTATTAACATTTCGATCCCCCGGGCAACCTACATCACATACGCGTTCACAGAGTTTTTCAAGCAAATCCAGGATATGGAACAGATTCAAATCAACTTCTCCGAAACAAATTCCAGGGAAGCAGTGGAAAATATACTCTATCATGGTTTCCATTTTGGAATCATCCGCTATCCGGATGTATTGGAGGAAAACACAATTCAAACGCTCCAGCAGAAGAAGCTCCTTTTCCGGCGAATCTGGACATTTGATTATATGCTCTTGGTTTCCCAGAAATCGGAGCTGGCAGCTCGGAGGGAAATTCACCCCGGCGATCTGAAAGGATACACGGAACTGCTGCATGGAGATGCAAGCGACACGTATTTGCCGGAACGTACAGAAGCTTCTGACGAGGCACAACAGAGGAAACGGATATACTTGTATGAACGGGGAAGTCAATTCGATTTCCTCAGCAATGTCCCGACGACGTATATGTGGGTTTCGCCTTTGCCGGAGGCGGTTCTGAAACAACATGAGTTGGTGCAGATTCCCTGCCCGGACAACCGGTATCGATACAATGATGTCCTCATCTATCATGAAGATATTCCTTTTACGGGATATGTAGAACAGTTTTATCATATCCTGCTGCAAACGAAGAATGAAATTGAAAAAGCCATGATTCGTTAGGATAACTAGAGTATTTTGCAGAAAGAAGATGGAGTATACATGGAAGAAAAGACCGTTACCTTGCATCCTGTTTTGGCACTGCATGGCTATGCAATCGATTTTTCCCAGGCACCTGGGAAGTCAACCTATCGATTTTGCGTGAAGTTGGGGGAAATCGAGATTCATCATCACAGTTATGACGGTATTGTAGGATTATGGTGTTTGCCGCCGGAATCCGGGGATGAAGAAGTGAAGGTGCTTCACACCGGCGATGAAGCAGAAATTACTTTTGACAGTAGAGTTCACGACTTCGAGCCGGATTACATAGAGATTGCAAATCATCACTATGGGAAGCGTGCTGTTTTCTCTTATAGCAAGGTGGAGAAAACGGCATAAGACACTCGTGGCAAGCAATGCATATGGCGCGCCATATGGGAAAAACGCTCATCTCCGCTTCGGTAGAGATGAGCGTTTTCTGCTTGTTAAGGCGCTGCCCCAATCCCCGCAGAACACTGGTTCGTGTTCTGGAAACGCTGGAAAATTCCAGCGGCTACGCGATTTTACAAATCGCTTAAATGGGCATCACCCCACACTTTTTCTGTTTTCTCTGAGGTGAGAGCAACTGTTTCAAGCTCCATTTTATCATCTATTAACAAACCAAAACAGCATCGCCAGATTCATTTGGCTTTCCTCCTCCAGAAAACCGTCTTTCGCGTTTTCTTCCAGATAGGTTTTCAGAAAAGGGATTGATTTTTCTTCGGGGATTCCGAAAATGTGGAAATAGATGGGATACTGCTCCAGGGCGGTGTCAGTGCTGATGCGGTGGGTGGAATGGGTGGACATGCTTTTCATCTGGAACGGTCTTCCGGAGAGGGACAGGGCGTTCCGATAGTGCAGCGCCTCTGTGGTCATGCCGCCCTGGGGGTGGATGTCCAGTGCGGCCATCATGGCCTTGCGGTGCTTGTCCCGGGAGCCCCGGGCTGGGGTGATCAGGCAGCAGGCTTTGTTTGTGATGGATTCCATCCGTTCCAGTTCTTCCATATTGCAGATGGCGGGACACATGGAGCTGAAGGTCACATCGTAGGTTTGTTTCGGTGTGAATTCCTCCCAGGTAGATTGAACGGTCTCAATTGTAAAACCCCATTGTGCGGCACGGATTTTCAAAACATCCAGGCATTCCCGGCTGGCATCCATGGCAGTAACACGGCAGCCAGCCCGGGCAAATTCCAGAGCGTAGCTGCCCAGCCCTGCGCCGATGTCCAGCACGGTATCCCCGGGCCGCACCGCTCCTTCTCCCAGCAGGGAGGCAACAAAGGCGTTGGGTTTTTCCGGCAGGGCGAAGGGGGCATCCTTTTGCCGCTGCGCCAGATAGGCATAGTAGGGCAGCCATTTCTTGCCCCGGGCGATCCGCTGCTCCCGGGTGCCGTGGTGACCGGCTTGCTCCCAGTTTTTCAGGGCTTCCTCCAGCGTCAGCATGATCTTCCCCGCTTTCTGTCATTCCAGGCAGCCAGGAAGCCGAAGCTGATCCAGAAGCTCTCCCGCTCCAGAATTTCCCGGTAAAGGGCCTGGGCCGTTTCTCTTTCGCCGATGTGTTCACAGTAAGCGGCGACACCGTAGGCCATCATGGAAAATTCCAAATCCTCCCCCTCGATGTCCAGCTCCCAGAGGGCATCCTCCAGGGAAATCCTTCCCAGGGCGACCCGGACGGCGAAAGCATAGGCTGTATGATGGCCCACATTCATATCATCACGGTAATTTTGCAGCAGGCTGGCTTCTCTCCCGCTGCGCCAGGACGCAATCATGCTCCAGTAGATCGCCCCGATGCCCAGCTCGTCGTCGCAGACCTCCCAGCAGTGGGAGAATTCCCGGATGGCCATGCCGTAAACACCGGCATAAAACCAGCACAGTCCCATGCGGTAGCTCAGGTCGCTTTCCTCGCCCCCCAGCATCCGGCAGCGCTCGAAGTCCGCCATGGCCTTCTCCGGCTGCAAGGTGGCCAGGTACTTTCCTCCCCGCTGCCGAAGGGCGTCCATGCGGTTTGGCTCCAGGAGAATGGCCTGGGAATAGGCTTCAATGGCTTCCAGATAGCGCAGCTCGTGACTGAGAGATTTTCCCAGCTTCATCCAGCCATCGAAGGAATCCGCACTCTGCCTCAGCTGACAGGGTTTCCCATTCAGCTGGCTGGCGGCGGAAGCGTGAAATTCAGAAAAGAAAGGCTCCATATTATCCCTCCGAAATGGTGTCCCTCCTGCCCTCGAAATAGAGGCTGAGGAAGAAAAATGACAGCGACAGCAGCATGATGCAGATGCCCGGCGTCAGCAGATAGGAATAACAGAAAATGCTCCGGTGCCATTCATTGTGACACCGGAGCAACGCTTTAGATTTCTTTCAAAATGCGCGAGATACTCTGTAGCCTTCCTAATATCGGGAAAACAATTTGTATCAGTACAATGACAACCAGCTCTCCGTCCTGCGCCGCCGCAGATTCGGCTTTGTGTTCCAGAGCTACAATCTGGTGAAGGAGCTGACGGGCTACGAGAATATCCTGTTGCCTGTGATGCTGGACTCCCGAAAGCCGGACGAGGAATACTTAAACCGGATGATCGACCTTTTGGGAATCCGGGAACGGCTGTCCCATCTGCCCAGCGCCATGAGCGGCGGGCAGCAGCAGCGGTTCTGCATCGCCAGAGCCCTTGCCAACAAGCCGGCCATTCTGTTCGCGGACGAGCCCACCGGCAATCTGGACGGGAAAGCGGGCCGGGAGGTGCTGACCTTGCTGCGGACCGTCAGCCACGAACTGGGAATCACCCTGGTGCTGGTGACCCACGACCTGCATGTGGCGGAGCAGGCCGACCGGGTCATCCAATTATCCGATGGGAAAATCGTTGCAGACAGCGGGGTGACGGTATGAAAGCCCTCACCATGAACCGCATGGCTGCCGCCCGCCTGCGGGCAAACCGAAAAGGTTATGTCAGCCTGATTGTGGGCATCTTCCTGTCCGTGTTCCTGGTCAGCACCCTGGTGCTGTGCATCCAGGGGGTGCTTCTTGCCCAGCTGGAGCAGATCGACAGGCGGATGGGCTATGAGGATGCCTTCCTGCTGGATACCCCGGAGCTCCCGGACAGCGCTCTTGCGGAAACGGGATATTTTGATTCCATCGGCCATGTTTACGTATCCGCCGCGGTAAAGGACATCGACATTTATCTGGGCTGGTACGATGATGCCGGGGCGTCATTGCTCCGCCGCCAGTTCCTGGAGGGAAGAATGCCGGAAAAGGCGGGGGAGATCGCCATGGAGCGCAGCGCCATGCTGGCCGTCCGGGAGGATGGGCAGTGGCAGCTGGGCGATCAGGTGACGCTGAATCTGACCCCAATCGACGGAGTGGAGGAGCAGAGAACCTTTACCCTGGTGGGCTTCCTGGCAGAGCAGTCCAGCTCCCTGTCCATTTCCCAGGGGGGCTCCATTCCTTTTGTCTCCGGGTTCCCGGCGATTCTGGTTTCTCCCGAAGAGCCCGCTTTTTCAAGCGGACGGACGGTGCTCCACCGGCTTATGACGCTGAAGGTGCCAATTACCAAAGAGCTGTTTGAAACAATGGATGACTTCATTGCGAGATACGCCATGTGGTATGGGAAGTTCCGGGTGAAAACCATAACGGGAAGACTGATGAACGACTATTCCTCCGCAGAAGTGCTGGGTCTGAATTCCGACGCCACGGTGATTGGCATTTGGGCGGGAATACTGATTCTCTCGCTGCTTCTGAGCTGCTGCGTGGGGATCGCCGGGAGCATGGAGGGGATTTTGAGCAAGCGCCGGGAGGAGATCGGAATTCTCCGTGCCTTGGGCGCAACCAAACGCCAGATTCGCCGGATGTTCGGCCGGGAGAGCTGGCTGCTGGCGCTGATCATGGCCCCGGCTTCCATCGCCCTCTCCTGCCTGCTGGTGTGGGGCCTGGAAAAGTGGATGCCGGAGAGCATGATTTTCAAATTCGATTTGCGGCTGATGATTCCGATTGTCATCCTCAGCGCCGCCGCCATTCTCCTCTCCGGCAGCATCCCGCTGCGCCGGGCTTCCAACCAGATGCCCATGAGCGTTCTACGGGATACCCAGCTGCTGCGCAAAGCCAAGCACCTTCGCAGCCGGAAGCAGTTTTCAGTTCCCTCCCTCATTGCCCGGCGGCTGGTTCGGCTCTATCCCACCCGGCTCCTGGGAAGCGCCATCCTGTCCGGCCTGATGTGCTTCTGCGCCGCCCTGTTTGCCGTCGAAGCCTATCTGGGCGCTAACACATTCACGCCCTCCAATTCCGCATACGACATTGCCATAGAGAATCAGAGTCGCCGCGGCTTTGTATCCCTCCAGTCCGGGCGGAGCCTGTCGGATGAGAGTATGAACCAGCTGGCAGGCCTCCCCCATGTTCGGGAGGTGGATGTGAGCCGAAACTTGCAGGTCAACCTGCTGCTGGAAGAGCGAACCGGGTATTTTGACCTGGGCTACATGCCCAATTACCATCTGATGTCCGAGGAAGACTACATGGAATACTGCCGCCGCATGTGTGCCAACATGGGTGAGGAAATGGATGAGCAGACGCAGGCGGGCTACCGCGAGACCTATGATATGGAGCAGCAGGCTTACAGTACCCTGAGGAAGACCCGGAATATCTCCCAGGAGGTCGTCCACACCGAGCTGCAAACGCTTTCGGTGGAGGAACTGCGGGAATTGGAACCCTACCTGGGCTCCGGAAGAATCAATGTGGATGCCATCAACGCCGGACAGGAGGTGCTGATTCTGGCCCCCAAGGTCTATTTGATTCCCTTTGAAAAGGGCGGCTGGTATTCGGCGGACACTTCCCTGGCCCAGAAGGCAGCGGCGACACTGAGTGTGGAAAACGACTGGGCCTACGCTGGTTTGACCCTGCCCATCATGCAGCTGTATACCGAGGACACCAGGGAATATTCAGGCCCTACTGACAGATTGTATGCCAATTGCACCCGGCTGGATGCCGTCGTCACTGTGGGCGGCGTCCTGGATAAGCAGCCGGATTCCCTGAACGGGCTGTGGGGCAGCGTGCTGACCACGGAGCAGGGCCTTCGGAATATGGGCCTCAACCGCAACGGCTATGTGGGCATTCAGATTTACCTGGACGGTGAGGTCAATGCGGATACCGAGGAGGAGCTGACCCGGAGCATCAACGCCATCGCCCGGCGGGCGGAGGGCTCCCGGGTGGTGAACAACATGGAGACCGCCCGGGAAGACGCCCGGAGCTATTACCAGCTCTTGGCCCTGGTGGGAGCCATTGCCCTGGTGTTCTTCGCCGTGTCCACCGGAATGATCCTGTCCACCGTCACCCGGCAGCTTCAGGCCGACGGCAAGCGGATCGGGATGCTCCGGGCAGTGGGCGCGGATGAAAAAACCATCCTGGGCTGCTACAGCGCTCAGGTATTCCTCTCCCTGGCCCTGGGCATGGCCCTGGCAGCGGTGATCTGGGTATGTTTGGACATCGGGCTTGCGTATTGCTCTCGCGGAATTGCCGCGATTGTGCTGTTCAGCGGTTCCTGCCTGGGGCTGTGCATCCTGCTGCTGCGCCGGAGAGTCCGCCAAATCACAAGCCAGAGCATCATCGAGAATATCCGGGAGCTGTGAGTATGAGAAAACTTTGTTTGATTTTGCCCTTGGCGGCACTGATTTTTGTACTGAGCTGCAGCGTTTCTGCTGCTGATTTTGAGCTGGACGACAGGGCTGTCCTCTACGGCATGGAGGGAAGATCTTGGTATCAGGGATATGCGCCCACCGTTCAATATGGTAATTTCTCAATCTGTCTTCCCCTTCGTTCTGAAAAGGCTTCCGGGGTGATTACCGCGGCCATTGCCCTGGATGACCCGGATTTGCTGCTTTTCCGCAGCCAGCCCGGAACTGTCCGGGTTTCTCCCAATGATGGACTTTATCCCGTAGTACTGAACATTCCTCTCTCTCCAAACCGGCGCAACGGGGACTATGCAGCGAAAATCATGATTTCCGGTCAGACTGAAAACGGGGAGCCGGTTACAGAAGCCTTCCCCTACGTCATTCGCATCCGGGATGGATACAGTAATCCCGAAGCGCTGGTGCCAAAAATCAAGGTTTCCGGCGACTTGAATGTGGGCGAGGACTGCACCCTGAATTTGACGATTCAGAATCCCACAAAATCCCTATCCATGACGGACTGTGAGCTCACCCTGACGGATGCTTCCGGTGAAATCCTCATGTTCGGTTCCAATCGGATGGCACTGCCGGAAATTCTCCCCGGTCAAACCGCAGAAGCAGCAGTGCCGGTTACGGTGAAAGGCAACGCAGCGGTTGAGCCTCATTGCTTCTCCCTCAAGCTGACTTACCAGGTGCTTGGAGAAGACAAAATATGGGAGGAGACCATTACATACCCCGTCAATCAGGAGATTCGACTGGAGCAGGGTGGGATCACCATGCCCTCCTCTGCCATCCAGGGAGAGCTGACCACCCTTTCCGTCCCTCTGATGAACATGGGCAAGGGCGATATTTGCAATGCCATGGTGTCCCTGGAATTCCCGGAGCTGATTCCGCGGCAAAGTGTCCTGGTAGGAACCATTGAACCGGGAGCAACCGGACAGGCAAAAATGACTTTCATCCCTGCCAAGGATGCACTGGGAGATTATTCCGGCATGGTCACGATTTCCTGCGAGGATCCATACGGCAATTCACAACAGTGGCAGCTTCCCGTGGACATCACCATCGAAGCGGCACCCCAGACTTCGGATACTGAAACCGATGTTCAGGAAGCAGCAGCTCCTGAGTGGCTTCTTCCGTTGATATCCGTTCTGTGTGTCATCCTGCTCGTGGGGATGATCCTTCAGGGTGCTTTGTACAGATCAAAACTTCACAGGCTGGAAGAAGAACGACTATAACAAACTGAGGGAAGACCAGACGGTTTTCCCTCAGTTTTCGTATTCATCAGCAGTTTCAGTTTTCCGCCCTTAATCCTCGCCCAAATATTTCTTGATCGTCGTAATGAACGCCTGACCATAGCGCTGGGCTTTATAGTTTCCAACGCCTGACACGTTAAGAAATTCCGCCATGGTGACGGGGGCTTTTTGAGCCATATCTTGAAGCGTGGCATTTGAAAAGACGATGTATGCCGGCATGTTTTCCTCTTTTGCCAGGGTCAGGCGGAGCGCTTTCAGTTCTTGCAGAAGGCCCGCTGTGTTTGGATTGGAAGGGGCGTCTTCTTTTCTGGGCTTCTCACGCTTTTTCTTCCGAACCAGCATTTTGACTTTTTCGCCGTGGAATAACACCTCCCGGGCCTTGCCTGTCAGCTTCAAATCTCCCCGGTCAGGATGAGATATGATGTAACCCTGATTTTCCAGCGCGGAAATCATCTCCCGTATTTCGGATCTTGGGACGTGATTCATCAGGCCATAGGTGGAAAGCTCCGTCAGCCGCAGCTCCTTGATGCGTTTTTCGCTGCTTCCGTGGAGAACACCCGCCACAAGTGTCGCCCCCAGGGAATAGCCAAGCTGCTCCTGGATGCGGTAAATGCAGGAGAGGATCATTTTTGCGTATTCGGTGATGTCCCGCTGCTCTGCCGTGGATTCGCAGTTGGAGCAGTTGCCGCAAAGCTGCGGGTGCTCTTGTCCGAAGTATTCCAGAATGTAACCCCGCAGGCAGTGATTCGTATTGCAATAGCCAATCATGGCATCCAGCCGGATGAGTGACCTTTTTATAATATCGCTGCGTTCCTCCTCAGACAGCTCCTCGTTTTCTGTGGGATGCTGAATGAGGAATTTCGCCGTTCGGATGTCTGCCGGGGAGTAGAGCAGAATACAATCCGCATTTTCCCCATCTCTCCCGGCCCGGCCTGCCTCCTGATAGTAGCTTTCGATGCTTTGGGGCATGTTGTAGTGAATGACATATCCCACATTGGATTTGTCGATGCCCATGCCGAAGGCGTTGGTCGCAACCATGACCTTGCAGCGGTCATAGACAAAATCGTCCTGGTTGGTATGCCGCTCCTCCTCGGACAGGCCCGCATGGTATCTGGTTGCGGAAATGCCCTTATTTTGCAGCATCTGGCAGGTATTTTCCACTTCTTTTCTGGTAGAGCAATAGACGATGCCGCATTTTTCCGGCCTGGCTTCAATGAAGTCCAGCAGTGCCAAAGGCTTACTCTTGGGCTGCACAACCTCAAATCGCAGATTTGGCCGGTCATACCCTGTAATGATCCGCAGTGGATTTTGAAGTCCCAGAATGCGTTCCACATCATCCCGCACTTCCTGCGTGGCGGTTGCCGTAAAAGCGGAAACAATGGGCCTTTTTTTCAGCAGCTTCAGAAAATCCGCAATCCGCAGATAACTGGGCCGGAAATCCTGCCCCCATTGGGAGATACAGTGGGCTTCATCCACGGCCACCATGGCAATTTTCAGATTGCTGATCGCGGCCAGGAAGCTTTCCGTCAGAAGTCTTTCGGGAGCGATATATATGATTTTGTACTTTTGCTGCTGGATATTCCGCAGGACAAGCCGAATCTGTTCCGAGGTAAGGGAACGATTGACGTATGCCGCGGAGACCCCCATATTTTTCAGCGCCGAGACCTGGTCCTTCATCAAAGAAATGAGTGGCGACACCACCAAGGTGATTCCCTCCAGCATCAGTGCCGGAATCTGATAGCACAGGCTCTTTCCACCGCCGGTGGGCATGATTCCAAACACATCTCGTCCTGACAGCTGCGCGTCAATCAATTCTGCCTGCCCGCCGCGAAATGCCGTATATCCAAAATATCGATATAAAACCTCATATTTATCCTGCATTGTATCAAACTCCTTGGAGGAAAGGCGGCCATAAAAGAATTTTTCATGCTGATCAAATTATAAAATCAAGCGAAATAAATGTCAACAATTCCAGTAAAGAGAAATGTAATCGGTCAATGGAAAAAAGACCGGGTGCCGCCAAACCAGCAGAACCCTGTGCAGATACTTACTTGCTTTTCTCTGCTGCCCGGTTGTTTCCATTCCGGGAATGTGATATTATTTTCTGTGCTTATCGGGTTAACTCAGCAAAAGGGGCATTTTTTCAACCAAGCCACTGTAGGGGAGGCTCGTAGCCTCCCGCCAGGTAGGCAGCCTGAGTGTTTGGTTGAATGGTATCAATGTGGGACACGGGTACGAATTCGCCCGACATTTCTACTGTTTTGACCTTGTACCGCGCGGGAGGATAATATCCTCCCCTACATTAAAATGTGAAAACGGCGTTGCTGTCAATGACTACAGCAGCGCCTTTTTTGTTTACATAACGCCAAAAAGCGGGGCGTTTGGGGGATGAATGGGTGTGCCGCCGTCTCCAATGTCGTTTTACCCCGTTTTAATGTCGTTTCGTCCCAACTCTCTTGAAATTGATGGGAAAATATGTTAGAATGATACACAAATATCATCCCCCAGTTTGCCCATTTTCCGGGCGGGGCGGGAGTTATGAACCTCTGAGAATGGAGAAATGTATTATGGAAAAATGGACGCGAATTGTGCATACGCCCCGCTTGGGCAGGCGGCTGATGGCGCTGCTGCTGTGTCTCAGCATGCTCAGCTCCTATCTGCCGGTGTTCGCCCTTGCGGAAGAATCCCAGCCGGTTCTCTGTGAGCACCACCCGGCGCACGACGCAACCTGTGGTTACCAGGAGGCGGTGGCGGGTCAGGACTGCACCCATGACCATGGGGAGGAGTGCTACACCTATCTAACCACCTGCCTCCACCAGCATACGGAAAGCTGCTACACCACGGCCGACCCCACTGAGGAAGGCCAGGCAGTTGAGCCGGTGCTGAATTGCAGCCATGTCTGCTCCTCCGCCCCCGTCTGCCTCCACCAGCATGGGGACGAATGCTATACCGATGGGGAGCTGACCTGCACCCATGACCATTCCACCGATGTGGGCTGCGTCACCCGGGTACTGAACTGCCAGCATCAGCACGACGCAACCTGCGGTTACGTTGCGGCGGTGGAGGCCCAGCCCTGCACGTATCACTGCGATATCTGCTGCCCCCCCGATGATGAACCCGCCTCCTGCGTCTGCGATAGCAAGTGCACCGAGTCTTCCTGCAATCAGGAGTGCCCCGTCTGCAAGGACGATTGGAATTCCTGCGAATTCGAGGAAGCATCGGTGACAACTTCCGGTTGCATCTGCTCAAAAACCTGCACAGAAACCGAAAAAAACGAGCAGTGCCCCGTCTGCGCTGATGCTCCCGATGCCTGCGAATACGTGGAGCCCGTCTGCGTCTGCCAGAGCAAGTGCACCGAGGA
>CAMCKD010000049.1 GCA_945875335.1 uncultured Clostridia bacterium
GAGGGTGGCCGAGCGCCAGCGAGGTCGGGAGAGGTGTCGTCGGGTAAAGCGTACCCGCAACGAACGTTCGACACCCCCTCAGCCCCAGTGTGCGCTACTTCGGCAGCTCCCCCAGAGGGGGAGCCAAGGGTACGCTAAACAACAATTTGCCGCAAGACTGTGAAAGACAGATTTGCACAAAACAGAAAAACGCCTGGAAGGTTTGCTGCTTCCGGGCGTTTTTTAATGTACGAGTTTCTGTTCCGCGTCCGTTTTTTGCCGGCTCTGCAGTGCTCCTGTGAGGCGCTGGGCCAGCAGGCAGCAGGTGCGAAAGGCGAAGTCGGTGTCAGTTTCGATGCTGCCGGGGAGCTGGGAATAGGCGGTGTGCATGGAGCAGAGCAGATGGACCGGCGGGGTCTGGGAGCGCCCGGAGGGGAGGGGGCGGCGGCGTACCTGGGCCAGGAAATAGTTTTGCAGCCTGGCCTCATACCGCCGGTGGGCCTTGAGGTTCTGGGGGAATCGCTCGTCATGGGCGAAGGTGAAGGCATCCAGGGTGTAGTGCATCAGCTTCCCCAGGCAATAGCAGTCCCAGGGGGTGAAATGGGGCTTGCCGTCCAGACGAAGGGCCAGCCGCATCATAAACCGGCTGGCGTTGCTGTAGTTATGGCCCCGCATCCAGTGGCTTCGGATGGAGCCTTTGAGGTAGGTGGTGGGGTTCTTGTCCGGCTGGGTGCAGCCCAAAAGAAAGGCCTTCGCGCTGGTTTTCGGCAGCCCGGACAGGTATTCACGAAGCAGAATCCGCCCCATGAGCGCATGACTTTGATTTCGCATAGGCACCTCCCGGCTTTCGTCGGTTGGATTATAGCACAAATCATTGACCATTTGTGAACAAATCACAAATATTCACTGGAAAATACAGCAAATGTGCTGCCCCATTTCTTGGAGGCAGCACATCGCGTTTTAGTAGACAGTAAAGCTGGCGGAGGCCACGGACAGTCCGTTGAAGTAGATGTCCAGCACATAGCTTCCGGCCTTGGAGGGGGCAATGGGAATGTCCAGCTCGGCAAAGCGGGAATCGTTCATATCCCACAGGTCGCGCCAGTTGCGGACCTCCTCGCCGATCAGCTCGCCGGAGGCACCCAAAGCCGCATCCCGGATGACATAGAGCACATTGATGGTATCATCTTCCAGGTAGTTTCCGTAAAGGCTTTGCAGCACGGCAGAAATGGGCTGACCCACGGGGAAGCTCTGGTTGATGCTGTTGTTGATGACGGAGGTATAGCTCCAATCCTCTTCCTCCGGCGTTGCCAGCAGGCGGCAGGTGATGTTGTCCCCGGAGGTCTGGTGGGCGCTGTAAACCCCGGCATCCGGGCAGGAATAGGACTGGGTACCGTTAAAGACGGACACATCGCTGTCTGCCTGGAAGGTGAAGTGGTAGACAGCCCCGGGAATTCTGGGAGCCACCACGGCGGTGGTGCCCTGGGCCTTGACCACGCTGGGCAGGTCGCTGCCGTCCAAGGTGTACATGACCATCCACCCGTTTTCGGGAGCGCTGCCCTGGAACTGCCAGCTCAGCACCAGCTCCTGGGGGTTGGAGTCATCGATCTGCAGATCGGTCAGGGTGATGGGATTGGCGGAGACGGTGACCCGGGAAATCTGGCTCATTCCCTTGGCGCAAACCTCCACGGTATAGGACTGGTCGGAGGAGATGCCGTTGAACAGGGCCCGGGTATCGGTGACCTCCTGGCTTTCGTCATAGTTCTGGCCGGTGCAGTGCACCCACCAGTATTCGGGCTGAATGTCGGCGGTGCTGTCCCATTGAACCTCCATGGCACCGTCAATGCAGGAGACAATGGACAGATTGCGCACGCCGATGACCTGGGAGGGGGTGAACTGCACGGTGTTCTGCCCGCCTGCTTCGGAATGGCTGCTGCCGTTCACCAGCTCCAGCCGGAAGGTGTAGAGCTTGCCCACCACCAGATTGTCCACGGTGACGGAGTGGCCGGTGAAGGTCTTGGCCAGCTCCGGCTCCCCTTCGGCGGAGTAGAACACCTGCCACTGGTCGGGCTCGTGGCCTTCGACGATCATGGAAAGGGTGACACTGCCGTCCTTGCTGCCCATCCCGGCGGTGAGGGCGGCTACATTGGTGGTGCCCTCGGTGGTGTACACCTGGGAAACAGGCTGCGCCAGCTTATGCAGTCCGCTGACCTGCACCTGAATGGTATAGAAGGTGCCGGGGGTCAGCTTGTTAAATTCCGCCTTGCCATCCCGGACATTCTGGGTAAAGGAATTTCCGTAGGCATCGGTGCATACCACGCTGAGCAGGCTCTCCTGGGCCTTGGAGTCCACATGGACGGTCAGCTTTCCCAGCTCCTCTTCAATGGTGATGCCCCGCACATCCTGCAAATATTCGGTCTGGTAGTAAATATACCCCCAGACACTGGCGGCCAGCAGCAGGCAGATGAAGAAAACCGTAAACAGAACGCTGACGGCGGATTTCTTTTTCTTCGGCGGCTTGATGACCACCGGCTCCACATTGGGGTGGTGCTTGGGCTCTCTGACCACCGGCTGTTCGGAAGCCCGGAGGATGCCGTTGAGCTCATCCAGCACCAGATCAAGCTGCTCCTCGTTCATGCTGTCGTCGGCCTGCTTTTTCTTTTCTCCCGCCAATGCGGAGAAGGCCTCTGCGACAGCTGCTTCAATATCCTCGTCCAGCGCGTCGGGAGCAGCTTCCTCCACGGGTTCCAATTCTGCTTCGGGCTCCTGGGGCGGCGCGGCAGGCTCTTCGGTTACGGGCGCTTCCTCCTGGGGGGCGGGGGACGCTTCTTCCTGAGGGGCGGGGGATGCTTCTTCTTGAGGGGCGGGAGGCGCTTCTTCTGCCGCTTCCTCTAAAGGCTCCTGCTCCACCTGCTCCGGCTCAGCTTCCTCCGGCTCCTGGCTGGGTTCGGCTTCCTGGGCTGCTTCCTCCGGGTTTGGTTCCTCGGAAGGGGGAGCTGCCTCTTCGGCAGGCGCTGGGGCTTCCTCAGCGGGGGCTGTCGTTTCCGTTTCGGGCACGGGGAATTTGGTGGTCTGGTAGGGTGCGCCGTCCTTCTTGCCGCTTCCCAGAATGGGCTCCATGATGGGCACATCGTTGATGGTGCCCCGCTGCATGTAGTCAATCAGCGCCTGGCCCATCTGCTCCGGGCTTTCCCATCGGTCGGCGGGGTTGGGAGCGCAGGCCTTCAGCAGGATCCCGGCCATTTCCTCGTCTGCGGTGGCGGGAGGGGGCAGGGGCTTGGTGGGCTCCTGGGGCAGTGCGCCGTTGTTGAAAATCTGGTAGAGGATCATGCCCAGGGCATAGGTGTCCGCCGTGGTGTTCAGTACGTTCAGATCGTCCAGCAGCTCCGGCGCCGTGTAGCAGCTGCGGTACTTTTCCGGCATGGAGGAATACTTGATGGAGTCCAGCGGTGTAAAGCCCAGGTCGCCGATCTTGTATTCCTTTTTATTGGAAATAAAAATGTTGGAGGGCTTCAGGTCAATGTACAGCATGCCCGCCTTCCGGCAGGCAGAAAGGGCCGCGCACAGGTCGATGCCCAGATTCACCGCTTCCAGATGGGAAACGGTGTGGCGGTGCATATACCGCTCCAGGGAAAGCCGGAATCCGCTGAGCAGAACCACCTGGTAGCCGATGCGGTTTTTCTGCATGGGCTCCGCCTGGCAGCCCTCAAAGGGGACAAAGCCCTCCAAGCGGGAAAGACTTTGCAGCAGCGCGGCCTCCTCCATCAGATTGTCAGACTGCTGACGGAAATACTCCGCAGCCTCTGCCGAGTTTTTGTAGGCGCCGGTGATCAGCAGCGCGTCCAACTGGGTTTGGGATGGGGGAACGGAAATCACCTTGACAATGTATTTTCGTTCGGAATTTGCCTTCACCGCGGGATAGCAGCAAACGCCATAATGGTCGTTGACGGGGTTACCCATGGTGAAGCCGTCCAGCAGGGGAGAGACGGCAAATTGTTCAGGCAAGTCAATCGCCTCCTTTATCCCTTGTATCATAAATGAAAATTACAAAAAATGCAATATGTTTGTGCTTGTTTTCTTGAAGAAGGTGTGATATAATGTGTCGAAAGGATGGGTAATTCTCTCTATCCGGTCAGGAGGAATCAACTATGAGCAAAATGGTATGTGATATTTGCGGCACAACCTATGAAGAAGCATCCGGCATCTGCCCGGTCTGCGGCTGGAAGCCCGGCGAAAATCTGAGCTCCACCGGCAATGTGGACGATCTGATGGACGAAGACTTCAACTTGGACGATCTGGATGACGATGCAGCTGTTCCCCCTCAGAAGGGAAAGGCAGTGTTTGATTACGACGCGGTGAACACCCGCCGCCGCCAGAGTCCCAAGCCCGCGCCTGTCCAGGAGAAGGAAGAGGATGACGAGGAGGAGGAAGCCGGTTCCAACAAGTTTTTGGTTTTCATCCTGGTGGTGCTGATTCTGGCTCTGCTGGCAGTCAGCGGCTACATTGCCTATACCAAGCTGTGGAAGCCCGAGAAGATGGGCAGCGACGACAATAAGCCCCAGGAGACCATTACCGCGGAGCCTCTGGAAACCACCGCGCATCTGGATGTCATCACCGAGCCCACCACCGAAGCCACCACCGAGGCCACCGAGCCCACTGTGCCCTGCACCGAGCTGTCTTTGGTTGCCGGCATGGACAAGCTGACCTTCGCCGGCCAGTATTGGAGACTGATGGTGAAGTATGCCCCCGATAACACCACCGACAAGGTGACCTATACCTCCGGCGACGAGTCCGTGGTCACCGTGGACGAGTATGGCCGCGTCACCGCCGTGGGCGAGGGCGAGACCGTGATTCTCATCCAGTGCGGCGACAAGCGCGTTGAAACCCCCGCCATTGTCAGCTTTGAAACGGAAACCACCGAGACCACTGCCGCTCCCGCCGCGGGCACCTCCGGCACCGGCACCACCGCCGGCACCAACGTGGCCACCCCCAGCAACGGTACCGTCCTGAAGCTGAAAAAGAGCGACATCACCATTGGCCGCCGGGGCGTTTACGTCACCCTGGAGCTGGAAAACGGCATCTCCGCCGAGAGCGTGACCTGGTCCACCTCTGATTCCGGCGTTGCCACCGTGTACAACGGCAACGTTACCGCCATCGGCAAGGGCACCTGCGTGATCCGCGCCGAGTATAACGGCCAGGTAGCCGAGTGCATTGTGCGCTGCAAGTTCTGATATCCAAGAAATCGCGGCAGTCCGTTTCTGGGCTGCCGCTTTCCTTTATTCCCCCTGGGTGAACACCCTTCTGCGGAACAGAAAAGAGATGCACCACAGACCGGCCAGGCCTACCAGAGTATAGATGATTCTGCTGAGCAGGGAGCCTTGTCCGCCGAAGAGCCAGGCCACCAGGTCAAACTGAAACAGTCCCACGAGACCCCAGTTTGCGCAGCCGATGATGGCCAAAATCAGCGTCAGTGTATCCATGATTCTAACCTCCAATGTTGTGAGATACCCATAGCATACCCTTTTCGGGAAAAATTATCACAAACGGGAATTGCATTTGCCGGATTTTGCGGTATAATAGCCCTATCCTGATACGATAAACAAGGAGAGAACTATGACAACTTTGTATGAAGGCGCTTTTGCCAAGCTGAACCTGACGCTGGATGTGCTGGGCAAGCGGGAGGACGGCTATCACGACCTGAAAAGCGTGATGCAGACCATCTCCATCCGGGATGATGTGGAAATCGACTTGGGCACCGGCAAGCCCTGGACGCTGGAATGCTCCGCCGAGGGCATCCCCACGGACAGCAGCAACCTTGCCTGGAAGGCGGCGGAGGTGTTCTGCAGCGCCATGGGAAAGGACCCCGACGGCATTGCCATCCGCATCACCAAGCGGATTCCCTCCGGTGCCGGTCTGGGCGGCGGCAGCGCGGATGCGGCGGCGGTGCTGCGGGCACTGAACAAGCACTATGGCAGCCCCCTTTCCGTTCTGGCCCTGGCGGAGCTGGGAGCCCAGGTGGGCAGCGATGTGCCCTTCTGTGTCCTCTGCGGCACCGCCATGGTAGAGGGCAGGGGAGAGCGGCTGCGCAAGCTCCCGGATATGCCGGAGTGTGTGTTTGTGGTGTGCAAGCCGGATTTCTCCGTGTCCACCCCGGAGCTCTATCGGAAAATCGACTCCGTGGCCATTGCCCGCCATCCCGACAACACCGCCATGGAAAGCGCCCTGCTTGCCGGTGACCTGGGGAAGATCGCCGACCTGATTGAAAATGTCTTTGACCCGGTGGTCACAGCCGAGCATTTGGAGCTGAACTACATCAAATCCATCTGCAATAGCTACGGCGCCCTGGGCATGCAGATGACCGGCTCCGGCTCCGCGATTTTCGCCATCATGCCAAGCTTTGAGTATGCCGCCGTGGTGTGCAACATGCTCAAGGAAAATTATCCCAATGTTTTCATCGCAATGCCCGTCTGATATCCCCCCATTCCGCCTGAACCCTCCGTCCAGGCGGATTTTTTCATTTTTAGAAAGATAGAAGGGCGAAATTGTTGCTTGACGCTTCGTAGGGCGGGGTCATGACCCCGCCGAAACATAACGAGATGAAAGCACTTTCGTTGAATCGTACCAGGGCAAAATGCGCAACCTGGTCGGCGGGGTCATGACCCCGCCCTACGATGGCATCCCTACAAACAACAATTCGTCCGTAACGGAAATCAATCTGTTCTTTTCCTTCATTTTATGATATACTGACTCAAAACACAAAAGGGGGGACTTTCCCATGCTGCGGCTTCTCATTGGCACGGACTGGACGGAAAACCGGCGGGCGGTGCTTGGGCGCATTGCCCGGGATGTGAAAGAACGGAAATCTGGCAGAATTTTGATGGTGCCGGAGCTCATCAGCCACGAAACCGAGCGGCTGCTCTGCCAAGCGGCCGGGGATACCGCCAGCCGGTATGCCGAGGTGCTGTCCTTCACCCGCCTTGCCCGAAGAGCCTCCGAACAGGCGGGCAGCGGCGCCATGGAGTGCCTGGATAACGGCGGACGGGTTGTGGCTATGGCGGCGGCAGCCCGGCAGCTGGCCAGCCGATTGAAGGCCTATGCCGCGGTGGAGACCAAGCCGGAATTCCTGCTGGAGCTGGTGAACGCCGTGGATGAATTCAAGCGCTGCTGCATCAGCGCTGAGGATTTGAAGCATGCCGCCTTGGAGACGGAGGGCAGCCTGGCCCAGAAGCTGGAGGAGCTGGCTCTGCTGATGGAGGGGTATGATGCCCTGTGCAGCCGGGGCAAGCGGGACCCCCGGGATCAGATGACCTGGCTGCTGGAACAGCTGGAGCAGGGGGACTATGCCCGGGAGCATGTATTCTACATCGACGGCTTCCCGGATTTCACCCGGCAGCACCTGGCGATTTTGGAGCATCTCATGGCCGCGTCTCCCCAGGTCACAGTGAGCCTGAACTGCGACCGGGTGGGCTCCCACCAGCCCGCCTTTGAAAAAGCGGGGCAGACCGCCTTGGAGCTGACCCGCATGGCCCAGCGGCTGGGGGTGGAGGTTCAGGTGGAGGTGATCCCGGAACGGCGGGACAATCTTCAATTGCTGCGGAGCCGTCTGTATCAGGGGGCCATTCCCACCGGCGCTGAGAAGGACTCTTTAACGATCATCCGGGCGGATTCTGCCTGGGCAGAGGTCATGTCCGCCGCCCGCACCATCCGGGAATTGGCACAGCAGGGCTGCCGCTATCGGGACATCACTCTGGTCTGCACCGATATGGCTCAATACCAGCCCCTGGTGGAGCTGATTTTCCCCAGAATGCACATCCCCACCTACCAGTCCGGCACCGAGGATATTTTGCAGGAGAGCATGATCGCCACGGTGCTCACCGCTCTGGATGCCGCCCTCAGCGATTTTGACCAGCGCAGTGTGTTCCGCTACCTCCGCTCGGCCCTGTCCGGCATGGATTTGGATACCTGCGACCTGGTGGAAAACTATGCCTTCCTCTGGGGCATCCGGGGCAGTCAGTGGCTGCAGGCGTGGGAAAACCACCCGGATGGCCTGGGGGCGGAATGGACGGAGGCCTCCCGCCGCCGTTTGCAGGAGCTGAATGAACAGCGGCAGCAATTCATCACCCCCCTGGAACGTCTGCGCCAGGGATTGCGGGGGGCCGTCAACCTCTGCCAGCAGGTGGAGGCTCTGTATGGGTTCCTGGAAGATTTGGGCATGGAGCGGCGATTGGAGCAGCTGGCCGGGGAGCTGGAGGGACGGGATGCCCAGATTCTGAACCAGCTCTGGGAAATCCTGCTGTCTGCCATGGAACAGCTCTATGATGTGCTGGGAGAAACCCACTGGGAGCCGGAGCATTTTTTGAGACTGCTGCGGCTGCTGCTGAGCCAGTATGACGTGGGCACCATCCCGCCGGTGCTGGATGTGGTGCAGCTGGGCCCGGTGTCCGCCATGCGCTGCCATATGGAGAAGCACCTGCTTCTTCTGGGTGCACAGGAGGGAAATCTGCCCGGCTATTCCGGCTCCACCGGCGTGTTGACGGACCAGGAGCGGGTGACCCTGCGGAAGCTGGGCGTGCCCCTCACCGGCGGCGCCATGGAGGGCGTCCAGGCGGAATTCGCGGAGATCTATGGGGTGTTCTGCGGCGCTGCGGAGTCGGTGACGGTATCCTGCTCCGGCAAGCAGCCCTCCTTCCTCTACCGCCGCTTGGCGGAATTGGCAGGGGGAGAAATCCAGCCGGATACAGGACTGGGCTTTGCCGATGCCGATGCCCAGGAGGCGGGGGCGTTCCTGGCCGGGTGGCGGCAGGAGAAAGCCGCCGCAAAGCTGGGCTTGCAGCAGGAATATGAAGCGGCCCTTGCCCGGGCGGATTATGCCCTGGGGGCGGTCTCCCGGCAGCACATCCGAAGCCTCTATGGCGACAGCCTGAATCTGTCCGCCTCCCAGATCGACAAACAGGCCGAGTGCCGCCTGTCCTATTTTCTCAACTACGGTCTGCGGGCAAAGGAGCGGAAGGAGGCTTCCGTTGACCCCGCCGAGTTCGGCACCTATGTCCACGCCGTGCTGGAAAACACCGCTCGCACCATTCGGGACAAGGGCGGCTTCCATCAGGTGAGCTTGGAGCAGACCATGGACATAGCCCACCACTATTCCGAGGAATATACCAAGGAGCGGTTCAGTCAGCTTTTATCCGAGAGAATGGAATACCTGTTCCGCCGGAATCTGCGGGAGCTGGACATGGTGGTGCAGGAGCTGTGGGAGGAGCTGCAGGAGGCCGGATTTGAGCCGGTGGATTTTGAGGTGGCCTTCGGTGCCCCGGAGGAAGATTCCTTGCCTCCCATCGTCATTCCCAACAGCCAGATGGATGCCATCCTCCGGGGCTTTGTAGACCGGGTGGATGTGTGGCAGAGCCCCGGCAGCAAATACTACCGGGTGGTGGACTACAAAACCGGCAAAAAGGATTTTGACTACTGCGATGTGTTCAACGGCGTGGGGCTGCAAATGCTCCTGTACCTCTTTGCCCTGCAGGAAAGCGGCGGCCAGCTGCTGGGGGAAAACCCAATCCCGGCAGGAGTGCAGTATTTCCCCGCAAGGGTGCCCTACCTGCTGACGGAGGGAGCGCCGGAGCCGGAGGAAATGGAGATAGAACGCCGCAAGCTCTGGAAGCGCCAGGGGCTATTACTAAACGACGAGGCAGTGCTCCAGGCTATGGAGCCGGGGGAGGAACCAAAGCGGCTTCCCATCAAACTCAAAAAGGGCGTCCTCACCGGCGATTTGGCGGACCGGGAGCAGCTGAAGCTTTTGAAGGGCTTTGTGTTCCGGGTGCTGGCCGGGCTGGTGGAGGACATTGCCTCTGGAAATGTGGAGCCCAACCCCTACACCCGGGGCTCCGCCCACGATGCCTGCCGGTTCTGTCCCTATGGCAGCATCTGCCACAGCGCCGCCGTGGCCGGGCGTCGGAACTACAAAATGATGACCGCCCAGCGATTCTGGGAGGAAGTGGAAATGGAGATGAAAAAGCATGGCGGATAAACTCACCCTCCAGCAGGCCCAGGCGGTTTATGACCGGGGCGGCGAGCTGCTGGTCAGCGCGGCGGCAGGCTCCGGCAAGACCAAGGTGCTGGTGGATCGGCTGCTTTCTTATCTCACCGACCCCCAGTGCCCTGCCAATCTGGACGATTTTCTGATCATCACCTATACAAAAGCCGCCGCCTCGGAGCTGCGGGGAAAGATCGCCGCCAAGCTCACGGAGCGGATCGCCCAGGAGCCGGAGAACAAGCACCTGCAGCGGCAGATGCAGCGGCTGTACCTGACCCAGATTTCCACCGTCCACGGCTTTTGTTCCACCATATTAAAAGAGTATGCCTACCGCATCGACCTGGCCCCGGATTTCCGGGTGGCGGACGAGACGGAGTGCACCGATTTGAAGGCCACGGTGATGAAGGACCTACTGGACAGGGCCTACGAAGACCAGTCGGAGGACAGTCATTTCCGGGATTTTGTGGATTCCCAGGGGGTGGGGCGCAATGACGGCGCGGTGCCGGAGATCGTCCTAAAGGTATACGACAGCGCCCGCTGCCATTTTAACCCCCAGACCTGGCTGGACAAATGCCTGGAAAACACCTGCCTGGAGGGGGTGACCGATGCCGGGCAATCCCTCTGGGGCAGCGACCTGATGCAAAAGCTGTTTTCCTGGCTGGACAGGGAATTGGAGGTGCTTCGGCTCTGCCTGCAGCGGCTGCAGGAGGCTGACGGTATGGAAAAGGCGGCGCAGAACATTGCGGAGCTGGTTGCCCAGTTGGATAACCTGCGCAGCAGCAAAACCTGGGATGAGGTTCATGCCCGAAAGAACATCAGCTTCGGCACCCTGCGCTTTTCCTCCAAATCCGGTGACCCGTCTCTTGCCGACCAGGTGAAGGCCGCCCGGGATGCCCTCAAGGAGGCGCTGGAAAAACACACCCGGTGCTTTGCCAACGATTCTGCCCAGGTGCTGGCGGATTTGCGCCAATCCGGGGCGGCGGCTCAGGGACTGATCGATTTGGTGCGTCAGTTTGATGAAGAATACAGCCGGGTCAAGCGCAGCCGCCGGATTCTGGATTTTGGAGATTTGGAGCACCGCACCCTGGATTTGCTCCTGGGGAAAAACCGCACCGGCATCACCGCCGCCGCCCGGGAGCTCAGCGCCCGGTTCCGGGAGATCATGGTGGATGAATACCAGGATTCCAACGAGGTGCAGGATGCCATCTTCTCCGCCCTGACCCAGGAAAAGCACAACTGCTTCCTGGTGGGGGATGTGAAGCAGTCCATCTACCGCTTCCGTTTGGCTGACCCCAAGATTTTCCTGAAAAAATACGGCTCCTTTGTTCCTGCAGGGGAAGCAGAGCCGGGGCAGGGCCGGAAAATTCTGCTCAGCCACAATTTCCGCTCCGGCGGGGAAGTGATTTCCGGCATCAACGATGTGTTCTCCGCCTGTATGAGTCAGGAGGTGGGAGAACTGGAATACGGCCAGGCGGAGGCTTTGCGGGAGGGGGTGCCCCACGTTCCCCTGGAAGATGCCGCCATTGAGCTGGATGTGCTTCAAATCGACAACGGCGACTCCTACGACAAGGAGGCGGCATTTACTGCGAAGCGCATCAAGGAAATGCTGGAATCCGGCGCCACCGTGCGGCAGGGGGAGCTTCTTCGCCCGGTGACGGCGGAGGACATCGTGATCCTGCTCCGCTCTCCCGGCACCATGGCGGATTCCTTCCGAAGTGCGCTGGAAGCCCAGGGCATCCGCTGCGCCCTGGAAGGAGGCATGAACCTTCTGGACACGGAGGAGGTGGGCACTCTCTGCGCCCTGCTGCAAACGGTGTCCAACCCCCAGCAGGATATCCCCCTGCTGGCGGTGCTGGCAAGCCCTGTGTTTGGCTTCACCGCGGATGATCTGGCGGAGCTGCGCAGCGGCAGCAAAAAAGGAAATATTTATGAGGCCCTTCTGGCAAGCGCCATGCCCAAGGTATCGTCGTTTCTGGAAACTCTGTCCATCCTGCGCCAAAAGGCAAGGCTGGAATCCCTCACGTCCCTCTTGCAGGGCTGCTTCCTGCTGACCCGGCTGGACAGCGTGTATGGGGCCATGGCGGGGGGAAAGGCGAAGAAGGAAAACCTGCAAACCTTCTATCAGATGGCGGTGGATTTTGAAAAGGGGAACCTGCGGACCCTGGATCAGTTCCTGGAGCATCTGGAAACCCTTCGGGGCAGTCAGGTGGCTGCCTCTGGCAGCAGCGCGGGCTGCGTGACCATTATGAGCATTCACAAGTCCAAGGGCTTGGAGTTCCCGGTGGTGTTCCTCTGCGGCCTGTCCCACCGCTTCAATGCCAGCGATTCCCGCCAGCAGGTACTCTGCCACAAGGATTTGGGCCTGGGACTGGTGGTGGCGGACAACGAAAACCGGGTTCGCTACAGCGCCATCTCCAAGTGGGCCATTGCCGCCGCCATCCAGGCGGAGTCCGTCAGCGAGGAAATGCGGGTGCTCTATGTAGCCATGACCCGGGCCAGAGACCGGCTGGTGATGACCTGCACCCTGAAAAATCCCGAAAAGACCCTGTCCAAGCTCTCCAACCGCCTCTGCATGGGGGGCAGCCGCCTTTGGTGCATGGAGGCCGACTGTCACGGAGACTGGATTCTTTCTGCGGCCATGCAGAGAATGGAGGCGGGGGAGCTCCACAAGCTGGGGGGCAGACCGGATCAGCTGACCATCAGCGATCACCCCTGGAACATCCGATTTCTGGAAACCGCCCCTGTGGAGGAAAAGTCCTCCGCTTTGGTGGAGGAAGCGCTGCCCTTCCCACTGGAAGCTCTGGAGCGGCTGCAAAAAGGGCTTTCTTTCCATTATGACCATCTGCCTGCCACCCAGGCTCCTTCCAAGCAGACCGTCACCGGCAGAAAGGGAAGGGCAAAGGACGAGGAAGCCCAGGAGGACACCCCCGCCCAGCACCGGCACCAAGCCTGGCGCAGACCCACCTTCCGGGAACCGGCAAAAGGCGGCACGGCCTACGGAAATGCCATCCACAGCGCCATGCAGTTCATCCGCTATGAAGCTTGCACCGATTCCCCTTCCGTTGCAAAGGAGCTTGCCCGCCTGGTGGACGCGGGCTTCCTGACGGCGGAGCAGGGGAGCATGATCAAGCCTCAAATTCTGCTGGACTTTTTTGACAGCCACATCGGGAGCAAGCTCCGAAAGGGCACCCACCATCTGCGGGAGTTCAAATTTTCCATTCTGGATGACGGGGAAAAATACGGCGACGGCCTGGAAGGGGAGAAGGTGCTGCTGCAAGGCGTGGTGGACTGCGCCCTGCTGGAAGCGGACGGCATCACCGTGCTGGACTTCAAAACCGACCGCGTCACCGAGGAAACCCTCCCCCAAGCCCTCCGCCGCTACCAGCCCCAGCTGGATGCCTACGCCGAGGCTTTGGCCAGAATCTACGAAATGCCCGTGAAAGAGAAATATCTCTACTTTTTCCACATGAATCGATTGGTAGAGATTGTGTAAATTGTTGATTTTTGCACAAGCCTTCGTAGGGGCGGCTACCAGCCGCCCGTCAGGTAATGAACCTGTGTGTTCGGTTGAATGGTACAATGCCCAATATGGTACGAATTCGCCCAACCATTCAGGTGTCCGTAGGATGGTACCGCGCGGGCGGCTGGTAGCCGCCCCTACGATGGGGTGTATGGTAACAACAGTAATTCCGGGGGATGATGCGCCGGGATACGACAGAAAAGGCCATGGAACCTGGTTTTGCAAGTTCCATGGCCTTATCCTTAATTAGCCTTATTCAATCAGCGGCACTGCTGGTTGCTCTGCTGGTTCTGGTTCCGATTCTGATTGCTGTTGGTCTGCTGGTTGTTCTCCTGATTTTTGTTCTGATTCTGGTTATTCATCTTGATTTCCTCCTAAATTTGGTGGCGGTTTTCCCGCAGAGATAGATTGCCCCGAAATTTAGGATTTATCCTTGGGTTTGAAAAGAATTCCGGCAAGCAGGCCGAAAATGATGGCGGCGGAGATGCCTCCCGTTGTGGCCTTCAAGCCGCCGGTGAGGATGCCCAGCGCCCCCTTCTCGTCGATGGCCTCCTTTACCCCCTTGGCCAGGGTGGCGCCGAAGCCCGTCAGCGGTACGGAGGCCCCGGCTCCCGCAAAGTCGATGATGGGCTGATAGAGGCCGAGGGCTCCCAGAATCACCCCGGCCACCACATACCCCACCAGGATCCGGGCGGGGGTCAGGGTGGTTTTGTCAATCAGAATCTGCCCGATGAGGCAGAACAGTCCCCCGATGAGAAACGCTTTTAAATAGTCCATTCAGTTCCTCCCTCCTTCGATGGCAACGGCATGGCACACCCCGGGGATGGGGAGTCCCTGCTGGGTGGATGTGGGGGACAGCAGGGCCCCGGTGCCGCAGAACAGGATTTTTTTCAGCTTCCCGGTGGAGAGCTCTCCCAAAAGGTGAGAGCATAGGGTGATGGCGCTGCACCCGCAGCCGGAGCCCCCGGCGTGCACATCCTGCACTGTGTTGTCAAAAACCATGCAGCCGCAGTCGGCGAGCTTGCCGCCCAGCTCCAGCCCTTCCCGCTTGGCCAGCTCCAGCAGAAGCTCCTTGCCCACCTGGCCCAAATCCCCGGTGACGATCATATCGTAATCCTTGGGGGTCAGGTTCATGTCCTCCATATGGGCCTTGATGGTTGCCAGCGCTGCCGGGGCCATGGCGGCGCCCATGTTTCCGGCGTCCTTGATGCCCAGGTCCCGTACGGTGCCCACGGTGCCGGAGAGAATCCGGGGGCCTTTTCCTTCCACTGTCACCAGGGCGGCGCCGGAGCCGGTGACTGTCCACTGGGCGGTGGGGGTTCGTTGGCCGCCGTAGCCCAGGGGGAAGCGATATTGCCGCTCGGAGGAGGCGAAATGGGAGGAGGTCAGCGCTGCCACCCGGTCGGCATAGCCCCCGTCCACGGTCAGCGCCGCCAGCAGCAGGCTTTCCGACATGGTGGAGCAGGCTCCGTAGAGACCCAAATGGGGGATGTTCATATTCCGCAGGGAAAAGGAGGAGCCGATGCACTGGTTCAGCAAATCCCCGGAGAACACCAGTTCGATTTCCCAGGTGTGGAGCCCTGCTTTTTCCGCCAGGGTTTTCAGGGCCAGCTCCTGCATTTTCTTTTCCGCCTGCTCCCAGGTCTTTTGTCCGAAAAAGGTGTCCGTGGTGGTTTTGTCAAAGCAGCGCCCCAGGGGGCCTTCCGATTCCTTTTTTCCGGCAATGCTGGCCCAGGAGGCAATCACCGGCTGATTTGAAAAAAGAAAGCTGCTTTTTCCGCGCTTATATTTTGCCATGGTATCGTTCCTTCCTGAAAAACGATTTGCTGTTCATTATGCCCGAAATGCTGCGTTCTAAACAATTATTCCGCCAAAAACTTGGTGACTGGATTATCACTGTGGTAAATTGTTGTTTATCGTTTCGTAGGGCGGGG
>CAMCKD010000050.1 GCA_945875335.1 uncultured Clostridia bacterium
TCCTCGTTCAATTCTCCGGCCTGACTGAGTTTGCGAAGGCGCTGCGCCTGGGATAAAGATGGGGTGGCCTGTTCACTTTCGATGGTGTCGAATAGCTGTTCCTGGCTTTCTTTCGGCAGGGCGGCAATCTGATAGGCAGGACTGAGGGCGATTTTCTTTTCGCAAAGGCCAAAAGCATCTGCAAATGTGCAATTGTTGCAGAAATAGGGATCACACCAAATGATCCTCATTGATCAGGAGCAGCCCTGTATTTTCTTTTGCAATATCAAGCATACGCTGCGTAAAGCTGCTTTTACTGAACACGCCGAAGATAACATCATACCCCGGATATGCCTTGCGAATTTCAGCAGCGCCATCAACCTTTTCCTTCAGGGTAAAATAGACAGGCGCATCCACAGGTTTTGCATGGTATTTACATTCTCCTGCAAATATCCGCTTATTCTGATGGTCTACGGCCATTACATCAATTTCCGTATCTCCATCAAAATCGTTCAACCAGTAAGAACCGATACGGGATGGCACAAAAGAAATCGCCCCATTCTTACACAAATCTGCAAAGATATTTTTACAAATATCCTCATAAGCAAAAGCTGCGAATTTCTCTACAAAGTCTTTTCTGATTTCATCCAATACGATCTGCATATTGTCCAGTTCCAGTTCACCCTTATAGGGATAAACATAACGGAACCAGAACCGAATGAAATGATCCGAGATGAAATACAGTCCCTTACGGGATTTTTCCGGGTTCTTTTCTGTTACCGGCGTTTTCTTTTCGATGAAGCCCAAATCCGCGAGCGTAGACAGATATGGCGTCAAAGCGGAGGTTTCCTGCCCCAGCACACCGGCAATCTTTCCCAGCTTGTGGTTTCCGTCTGCAATGGCCTTGATAATGGAGAAATAGTTCACTGCTGTCACAGATTCACTTTTCAGCAGAAAGTTTGGTTCCTCGTACAAGAATCCACTTTTGGATAAAACGGCTTCTTTGAGCTGTTCTTCAAGTCCCCGGTCATCCTCAAAAAACTCCAGATACTTGGGAACACCGCCCGTCACAGCATACTGTTCCACTGCTTGCTCAAACGGCATATTCTGAACGGCATATATATCTGTAAACGGCAGTGGAGCCAGACGTATCTGTGCTGTTCTGCGGCCATACAGCGGACTGTCGTAGGACAGCGCATGCTTCTGCATCATACCGATCAGGGAACCCGATAAAATCAGCATCACATTGCTGCCACTTAAAATTTCATCCCAGGCGTTCTGTAAGATCGATGGGAAAGCCAGATTGGTCTTTACCAGGTACGGAAACTCGTCAATGACCAGCACTTTCTTTTCTTCCGGTTTATAATCAGCAATCACTTGGAACAGATCCAGCCAATCCGTAAAAGCCGCTTTCTGCAGAAATGAGTTGTTCGTTGTACGGGCAACGACGCCAGCCAGACGCTTCATACTCTGAGATTCAAGTTCTTCCGTTGCGAGGAAATAGAAGGCTATCTTCTTTTTCAGAAACTCTTTGATCAGCGTTGTTTTGCCAACTCTGCGTCGTCCATAGATGACCACGAAACCGCCATCGCGCTCAAATTCTGTGTTCAGCTTTGCCAGTTCCGCTTTTCGACCTATAAATTTCATACAAGCGCCTCCTTATGATAAGTTATTTTATGATAATTTCGTTTATATTATACATCCTCATTTCAAAAAGTCAAGGCCATCTATGAAAAAACAGCCCGGAGTGTTCCCAGCCGTTAAAATCGGGTTCAAGAGGTATCAGCGGCTATTTTCACGCTGTCGCTTTCTCAGCCAGGCATCCAGAAGCTTGAAGATGGTTTCTTCGATTCGCTTGGGAGAATAGGAACGAGGGAAATACTTTCTCAGCTTGTCCCCGGACAGGGTGATGTCGTTCCTCTCCGGTTTCTTCTGCTCCATCATAATGGAGAGCATGGTGTCCTCATTCAGTTCTCCGGCCAGGCTGAGTTTGCGAAGGCGCTGCGCCTGGGATAGAGATGGGGTAGCCTGTTCACTTTCGATGGTGTCAAGCAGCTGTTCCTGGCTTTCTTTCGGCAAAGCGGCAATCTGATAGGCAGGACTGAGGGCAATTTTCTTTTCGTCCACCATCTCCATGAGCTCGGGAATCAGATTGTTCAGGGCGATATAATTGCGGACGGTATCTCCGCTGACACCTGCCTCATCTCCGACAGAATCGTCACTTCGGAACTTCGCCGAAATTTTCGGCGAAGTTAAATCAGAGCGTGCGCCCTGACGTTTTAGGGCTTCCATTTTTAGCTTGTATGCCTTTGCCCGTTCGGATGGCAGGATATTCTCCCGCTGGATGTTGCTGTCCACCATCTGGATGATGGCATCGTTGTCATCCAGGTTCATCACGATCACCGGCATGGAATCCAAACCGGCAAGCTCACACGCCTTCTGCCGCCGATGCCCGGCGATGAGTTCATAACCGCCATCCTTCTTTGGACGGGCGACGGCAGGAATCAACACGCCAAACTGCTTGACACTGTCCACCAGCTCCATCATGCTGGGGTCATCCCGGATGCCAAAGGGGCTCAACGGATGGGGATGAAGCTGGTCAATATTGATTTTGGACACTTTTGCTGTTTGTTTTTCTGCTTTTTGGGGTATAAACAATTCCTCCTAAAATGGACAACACCAGAAGTTCCTTGTTTTCAGAACTTCTGGCGTTATTATTTCCTTGTTTATCAATCTACTAAGGATTATCCATAAGTATTGATGCGATATTTAAATGTCTCTGGATTTCGGAAACCATCTGTTAAATCAAATATTTTTGAGTCATTCCATCAACATTCAATAGGTAACGGGAACATCAAGGTCAGAAGCTGCCTGCATCTTGAACTTGTCCATGGCTTCCCGGGCCTGGGGGATGTTGATCTGGTTGTTGCTCTTCATTTTCGTTTCTCTCCTTTTGGCTTTTTCTGCGGTTTTTCCTCCGCAGTCATAGCTTTACCTCTTTTCCACTGAATATCACTGTTGGTTTCTGGTAAAATTGGTTGAAAAACCGTAGCAAAGGCAACACCGCATAATGGGGCAAGGAGGTTCGGCGAGAGATTTTGGCTCAAACGAAAGGATGAAAATGCGGGAATTCTTTTCGTATTTCCCATGTTTAGAACTGCCCGGATGGGTTTCCGCCTGTATGGCATGCAATCATCAGGGCAGATAAAGGCTTTGCACGATGCAATCAGACATTATAACAATTCCCATCCAGATTCAGAGCAACTGCCCATGATTCCATTCCACGGATTGAGGCACACCACCGCCACGCTACAGATTGCGGCGGGTACAGATGTGCGGACAGTATCGTCTATCATGGGGCACCGGGAGACCAGCACCACGATGAATATTTACGCTCACAACCTAAAAACAGCAGAGCAAGAAGCAGTGAATCGTGTGGAAGAAATGATAGCAAAACAGGCATAATTTCAGATTTGTTGAACATTTGTTGAACAAAGGCAGAAATGGCGAAAACTGAGCTTTCTAAAATGTTCGGAAAACATATTAAAAACCCCGGAACCATTGCGGTTTCGGGGTTAATTTTTGGAGCTAGTGACCTGACTCGAACAGGCGACCTTCTCATTACGAGTGAGATGCACTACCGACTGTGCTACACTAGCGTTCTCTCGATGCCCTGCCATTATACTTGCAATCGGGAGAAAAGTCAATCTTTTTTTAGGGCAGCACCGCATAATGGGGGAAAAGATCCGCCGAAGCCCGCAGCTCCCATTGTGCGGTGTTGCCTTAGGAACGGAGGCCCAGCTCCTTCAGCTTTTCGCGGAGGGAGAGGAGGTCGTCGAAGGTTTCGGGGCGTTTGGAGGGGTCCCGGAGGAGGGCGGAGGGGTGGTAGAGGGCGGTGAACCAGATGCCGCTGCGCTGGGTCCACTGGCCATGCTCCCGGGTGATGCGGTAATCGGGAGAAATCAATCGCAGGGCGGCGATGCGGCCCAGGCAGACCACCACCTTGGGGCGAATGAGGGCAAACTGATTGCGAAGGTAGCCAATGCAGGCATCCTGCTCGGGCTCCTGGGGGTCGCGGTTCCGGGGCGGGCGGCATTTGACGATATTGGCGATGTAGCAATTGGTGCGGTCGATATCGATGATGGACAGCATGTCGTCCAGCAGCTGTCCGGCGGGGCCCACGAAGGGCTCCCCCTTTAAGTCCTCCTGCTCTCCGGGGCCTTCGCCCACGAACATCACATCCGCATTCCGATCTCCGACGCCAAAGACCACATTGTGCCTGGTTTCACACAGGGGACAGGCGGTGCAGCTTTGGCATTTTTCTTCCAGCTCCTGCCAGTTCAGCATCACGGATTCCGCCTCCCCTGCTTGGCTCTGCGCCGGCGGATTTGGGCACGGCGGCGGGCCCGGAGGTAGGAATTGACCCCCAGATAGCCGCCCACGCAGACGAGGATCACCAGACAGATGATCAGCGCGTACCGGGAAATGCGGGATTCGGAGTCGCTTCTGTCCGCGCCGCCCAGCACCTTGAGGCCGGAATTGGAGGCAGCGCGGACATCTCCCATGGCATAGAGCTCCGCCTCGTGGAGGCAGGTATTGCGGTACCACACCTCCACCGTGGCCACCAAGTCCCCTTTGCTGATGGGAGCGGTGAGGCCCTTATCCTTATACTCCATGATCAGTTTGTCCATCTGCACATCGGCGGGGAGCACACTGTCCAGATCCAGATGGGGCTCCACCACCACATTGCTCTCGCCGCCGGAGACGCTGAACTGCTTCAGCGCCTGACCGTTATAAAGGACCCGATTGGATTTGAAGGTATTGAACACAAAATTGATCAGGGACTGGGCCTCTTCAAAGTTACCGTAGACCTTCACCTGCCAGCCGTTATCATACATCTGACGGGTACAGCCCATGACCACAAAGATCATATCCATATTCCGATATTCCGCCGTGCAGACCAGGCTGGCACCGATGGAGGAATCCGCCGCCTGCATGCCGCCGGTGACCCGGGCATCATAGAATTTCTGAATGTGTCTGCTGTCCACCAGATAGTTTTCCGACTCAAAGGAGCGTTCCTCCGAGGTGTTGGTGGCGGGAATGACATAAGAGGTTTCCGAGATCAGATTGCGGAATTCCTCATTTCTGGTGGCCTCCAGCATGATCCTTGCCATGTCCCGGGCGGTGGTGTAGTTGTCGGCGTTATTCAAGCCGTGGACATTGGCAAAATTGGTGCTGGTGCAGCCCATCTGACGGACCCGGCCATTCATCATGGAGACGAAGGCCGCCTGGTTGCCGGCGATGTGTTCGGCCAAAGCGATGGCGGAGTCATTGGCGCCCTGCATGATGAGGCTGTAGATCAGATCGCTGACCGTCAGCTGCTCCCCTTCCTTCAGGTAGATGTTCCGATAGCCGCCGACACTGCGCAGATTCCGGCTGCTGACGGTGACGATCTCGTCAGGCTCACAGTATTCGATGGCCAGCAGGGCCGTCACCAGCTTGGTCAGGCCGCCGGGAGCCACCTTGATGTCGGGGTTATAGGCATACACCAGGGTGCCGGTGCTGCGCTCAAAGGCGATGGCTGCCTGGGCCGAATCCAGCCGCCGGTCAGAGCCCCCCAGGGGGACATAGCCGTCGATGGTGCGGCAGCCATTGAGAATGCAGACACTGCCGAAGGCCAGCTCCGAATTTGCCGAAGGGCCATCGGTGATGACATACTGGGTCTCCTGCTGGGTTTCTGTCTGCTCCGCCAAAGCCGACGGAACCAGGCAGACCAAGGCCAGCAAAACCGCTGCCAGGCGGAAAAGAACGGAATGTTTTTTCATAATTCTCCCTCAACAACACAGCACAGACTTGTCCGGCTGCAAAAAATCGTGTATAATATGAGGGAACCTCTGAACAATTTGTCTGCGGCTTACGTGGCGGGTCTTTTGCCCCATCCGTGCAGTACTGAAATTGGGAAATACACAAAGTATTCCCGCAATTTAAGTCAATTCGGCTGAGCCAAAATCCCTCGCCACCAGCTCTTGCCGAATTATTCAGAGCTTCCCTAGGATATTATACCAGCTTTTCGCTTCCCCGTCAATGAATAGTTCTCAGGGGAAATCCCACGAAAAAGGAGGAATTCCATGAAAATTCTGGTTGTGGATGACGAAGCGCTGTTTGTGAAGGGCATTCGCTTCAACCTGCAAAGCGACGGCTTTGAGGTGCTCTGCGGCAGCACCGGGCTGGACGCCCTCCGGCTGACCCGGGAGGAAAAGCCGGACCTGGTGATTCTGGATGTGATGATGCCCCAGATGGATGGGATGACGGCCTGCAGAAAAATTCGGGAGTTCTCCACCGTTCCCATCATCATGCTCACCGCCAAATCCGAGAACGCAGACAAGCTGCTGGGCTTTGACTGCGGCGCGGACGACTATCTGACCAAGCCCTTCAACATTTTGGAGCTGAAGGCCCGGATCCGTGCCCTGCTCCGCCGCTCCGGGGTGGAGCCCCAGCATCCCGGGGGAACGCTGCTGACTAGCGGCCCCTTCTGCCTGGATTCCGGCAGCCGCAATGCCACCAAAAACGGCACCACCGTGGAGCTCACCGCCAAGGAATTTGATCTGATTGAATTTCTGATGAAGCATCCCAACCAGGTCTATTCCCGGGAGGCCCTGCTGGATGCGCTGTGGGGGGACGAAAACCGCAGCGACAGCCGCACGGTGGACGTTCACATCCGCAGGCTCCGGGAGAAGCTGGAGGACAATCCGGCGGAACCAAAATTCATTCTGACGAAATGGAGTGTTGGCTATTACTTCCGAAAATAATCCCTCCGGCAGCTACCGCTATCGGAGTTCTCAATTCCTTTATGCCATGACCTATGTGGCGGTGACGCTGGCGGTGCTGGTGTTCCTGAACCTATACTGCTCCACCATCAGCAAGCGGCTGATCTACCGCAGCAAGGAGCACTCCCTGGTGGAAAAATGCCACCTGGCTGCCGACGAGCTGGGCACCCTGGAGGAGCTGGACGCTTTCGCCATTTCCCAGATTCTGGGAAAGATGGAGAGTCTGACGGTCACCCGGCTGATCGTCACCGACCCTGGCTGCGCCGCCCTTTACGACAGTGCACTCACTGCGGCGGGGCAGCGGATCCTGCTGCCGGAGGTGCTGCAGGCTCTGGAAGGCGATGATGTTTTCAACGGTGACTACCAAAAGGGCGTGGTCATCTGCCGGGCCGCCACCCCCATCACCCATGGCGGCAAGCGAATCGGCTGCGTGTACATGACGGAATATGACCCCGTTCGCGGGGCCCTGGTGCGGAGTCTTCAAATCCATGTGTTTCAGATTACCGCCGTGCTGGAGGTGTTTGTGCTCCTGTTCGCCCTGATCTATTCTGCCCGGTTTGGACTGCGGATGAGCCGGATCATGAATTCCATGCGCATCATCCAGAGCGGGGACTACAGCCACAAGGTGGTGATTGGAGGCAGCGACGAGCTGGCTATGCTGGGGCGGGAATTCAACGATCTGACCGACCGGCTGCAGCTGTCCGAGCAGAAGCGCACCCAGTTTGTGGCGGATGCCTCCCACGAGATCAAAACGCCCCTGGCCTCCATCAAGCTGCTGTCCGACTCCATTCTGCAAAACGACATGGACGCAGCCACCATGCGGGAATTCGTGGCGGACATCGGCGCGGAGGCCGAACGGCTGAACCGGATGACGGAAAAGCTGCTGGCACTGACCAAGCTGGACAGTAATCCCAGCAGCGAGGTGGAGATCATCCACATGGCTCCCACCATCCGGCGGGTATCCAAAATTCTCCTGCCCACCGCCCAGGCCGCCGGGGTGACCGTGGAGCTGCATTTGGAGGACCCCTGCCCTGTGCTGCTTTTGGAGGACGATTTGTATCAAATTGTGTTCAATCTCATGGAAAACGGCATGAAATACAATGTTCCCGGCGGAAAGCTGGAGGTACGGCTTTTCCGGGAGGGGGACAATGCCGTCCTCACCGTCAGCGACACCGGCACCGGCATCCCGGAAGAAGCTCTGCCCCATCTGTTTGAGCGGTTTTACCGGGCGGACAAATCCCGCTCGCGGGCCACCGGGGGCAGCGGCCTGGGCCTGTCCATCGTCCATGCCTTTGTGCAGAATAACGGAGGGACCATCCGCGCCCAAAGCACCCTTGGCAAGGGCAGCTGCTTTACCGTCACCTTTCCCCTTTTTGACACGGAGGCTGCCCTATGAAAAAATGGATTGCCGCCGGACTGTGCCTGCTTCTGCTCTGCGGCTGCGGAAGAAAAGGAAAACCCCTGTTTGACCCGGTGTATTTCTACTATCCCAGGACGGAATATGACTATGGCAGCGCCGACAGCGCCATCACCTGGGAGGCCATGGACGGCACCGGGCATATGGACGATTTTGAATTCCTGCTTTCGGAGTATTTCGCCGGGCCCATTGACGAGGGACTGGTCAATCCCTTCCCGGTGGGGACAACGCTGCTGTCGGCCCGGCTGGAGGGGGACGACTTTTTGCTGGAAATCTCCCCCGAGGCGCTGGAGCTGCCAGAGCATCAATTCACCCTGGGCTGCTCCTGCCTGAGCATGACCTACTTCGAGCTGACCCAGGCAGAAACCGTCACCGTTTCCTGCGGTGAGAAAAGCCTCACCATCCGGCGAAACGGCATGCTCCTGATGGACGATTATAAACCTGAATCCTGATATCAAAAAATCGGTAAATTGTTGTTTATAGGGATGTTTCGTAGGGCGGGGTCATGACCCCGCCGGTCGGTAACAAATTTGTGAGTGCTTTCGTTGAATGGAACATGTTGCAAACCGCAACCTGGTCGGCGGGGTCATGACCCCGCCCTACGAATGGCGTGTACGCTAAACAACAATTTACCACTCTGCCGAATCAAACCGATAAGCACATCAAAAAAATGGAGGATATCCCTATGAAATTCATTTCCTGGAACGTCAACGGACTGCGGGCCTGCCTTGGCAAGGGCTTTCAGGACTTTTTTGACGCAGCAGACGCGGACTTTTTCTGCCTGCAGGAGACCAAGCTCTCCGAGGGGCAGCTCTCCCTTCCCCTGCCCGGCTACCATGCCTACTGGAATTACGCCCAGAAGAAGGGCTATTCCGGCACCGCCATCTTTGCCAAGGAGGAACCCCTGTCCGTCACCTACGGGGTGGGCGTGCCGGAGCTGGACACCGAGGGGCGGCTGATCACATTGGAGTATCCGGGCTTCTATCTTGTCACCTGCTACACCCCCAACGCCCAGCGGGAGCTGGCAAGAATCGACCATCGGATGGCATGGGACGAAGCCTTCCGGGGGTATCTTTCCGGCCTGGACGCAAAGAAGCCGGTGGTCATCTGCGGCGACCTGAACGTAGCCCACAAAGAGATCGATCTGAAAAATCCCGCCTCCAACCGGGGCAACGCGGGCTTTTCCGACCAGGAGCGGGAGAGCTTCCAGAAAACACTGGACTGCGGCTTCACCGACTCCTTCCGCCACCTGTACCCCGATGCCGCCGGAGCCTACAGCTGGTGGAGCTACATGTTCCATGCCCGGGAGAAAAACGTGGGCTGGCGAATCGACTATTTCCTGGTATCCAACCGGGCCGCACCCCAAATTCAGGAGGCGGCCATCCGTTCCGACATTTTCGGCTCCGACCACTGCCCGGTGGAGCTGGTGATGGACATTTGAAAGAACGATAAATTGTTGTTTGTAGAGCGCACCCTTGCCCTCCCCTCTGGGGAGGGTGGCCGAGCGCCAGCGAGGTCGGGAGAGGTGTCGCCCACTAAAGCGTACCAGCAACCAACGTTTGGCACCCCCTCAGCCCCAGTGTGCGCACTGGGGCAGCTCCCCCAGCGGGGGAGCCAAGGGTGCGACAAACAACAATTTTCCTATCACAAATCAAATGGCTTTTGGATTAAAAGCATCCATCTCTTCCTGAAGCTGTTTGAGGAAACGGTGAGAGAATAGCCGGTGGGCGCCATCTGAGAGAAATAATAGAACATCTGAGCTCTGGGCCAGGTTTTCAGATCGATGGGATAAAAATTCATGGCAAGGCCTCCTTTCGGAAATACCTCACCATGAGTTTCTCTTTCCCGCAACCTACGGAACGTAGAGCCTTAGAAGGGTTTCAGATTCATATTCTCTGTGCAGTCGCAGAGGAATTGGGCCAGCAGCTCGGCGCAGTCCTGGATGTCCTTCAGAGAGCCCACCTCGTCCGGGCAGTGCATATAGCGCAGGGGGATGGACACCAAGGCGAAGGGAACGCCCAGGCCGGTGCGGTGCATGATGTCGCCGTCGGTGCCGGTGCGCCCGTTGGCGGCTTCGATCTGCACGGACATATGCAGCTTTTCCGCAGCCTCCAGCAGCTTTTCATTCACCTTTTTGTGGATGGAGGGATTGTTGCAGAGCACCGGCCCCTTGCCCACGGAGATATCCCCCGTCAGCCCTGCGTCAATGCCCGCGTAGTCGCTGGTGTAGGTCACATCCACGGCGATGGCAATGTTGGGCCGGACCCGGGAGGCGGTGAAATAGGCTCCGTTGCCGGTGGTTTCCTCGCCGGTGGTGGAGGCGGCATAGACACCGATGGAAACGCCCTTCTGCTTGGCGATGGTCAGGGCCTCCATGACGATGTAGGCACCCACCCGGTCATCCATGGCCCGGGCGGTGATGCGGCCATTCAGCAGCTCCCGGACATCGGTGTCGAAATTCACCGTATCCCCCAGGCTGACGGCTTTCAGGGCATCCTCCTTGTCCACCGCTCCAATGTCGATGGTCAAATCGGAGGCCTTCAAATCCTCCTTCTTGCACAGCTCCCGGGTGTTTACCACCGCGCCGTAGACGATGCCGTTTTTGGTAGAAATGCGCACCTTGTGGCCGGGGTAGGTGGTGGCATAGATGCCGCCGATGTTGGTCACCTTCAAAAAGCCGTCGGGGGTAACCGCCGTGACCATCAGGCCGATCTCATCTGCGTGGCCGGTCATCAGCACCCGGAAGGGAGCATCGGGATTCACCGCTGCGGTGACGGTGCCCATTTCGTCCACGGTGACGATGTCCGCAATGGGCTTCATGTGGTCATAGATTTTCTTTTCAATCTCTGTTTCGCTGCCGGAGACGCTGTTGGAGCCCAGCAGTTCCATTAAAAAATCCTTGTTCATATGTCTTTCCTCTCTGTTTCCTTTGAAAAATCCCCTGCATCCGAAAATACAGGGGATTCGTTTTTTTACAGCTGATCCTTTACAAGAGACAGGGCATCCTCGTCGGCCACCAGAATGAAATCCGGGTGGAGCTGCAGGATGGAGCCGGGAGCCTGGGGACGGATGGGGCCAAAGAAGCAATCCTTCACCGCCTGAGCCTTTGCCTTGCCGTTGACCACCAGCAGCACCCGCTTGGCCTTCATGATGCCGCCAATGCCCATGGTGTAGGCATACTGGGGAACCTCGTCCCGGGTGGCAAAGAACCGGGCATTGGCATCGATGGTGGCATCGGTGAGCTTGACTTTGTTGGTGTTCTTCACGAACTCGTCGGCGGGCTCATTGAAGCCAACGTGACCGTTGGGGCCAAGGCCCAGCAGCTGCAGATCGGCGCCGCCAAAGGCATCGATGACGGCATCATACCGGGCGCACTCCCCTGCCGCGTCGGGATTCATGCCGTTGGGGATGTTGCAATTGGCCTGGTCGATGTTCACATGGTCGAAAAGGTTATGACGCATGAACCAGGCATAGCTCTGGTCGTGGTCCTTGGGCAGGCCCACATACTCGTCCAGGTTCACGGTCTTCACCTGGGAGAAGTCCAGCTCGCCGCTTTCGTACTTGGCGATCAGCTCCTTGTAGGTGCCCACGGGGCTGCTGCCGGTGGCCAGGCCCAGCACACAGTCGGGCTTCAGCTGGATCTGGGCGGCGATGATGTTGGCAGCCTTTCTGCTCACATCCTGATAATCCTTTGCGCGAATCAGTCTCATATGCATACTCCTTTGTATGTTTTTTTCGGTATTTTCATTATAGCATCTTTTGCCAAGCTTGTACAGTCCATTTTCCGCGGCAGAAACGAAAAACTGGCATTATTTTTCATTCGGTTTTTGGCGCTGTTTTTATAGCCAGTTTTCGATATAATGGGCACAAATTCCATTGGGAGGGATCCATATGAAACAGAAATCCATCACCACCAAGAAAATTGTGCTCACCGCCCTGCTGGCAGCGCTGACCGTTGCCGGCTCCGCCATCCGGGTGACCCTGCCCATCGACATTGGAGGCAACACCTCCTTCCACCTGGGCAACATCATGTGCGCCCTGGCAGGCCTGCTGCTGGGCCCCTGGTACGGCGCTCTGGCTGCGGGCATCGGCTCCATGATCTATGACTTCACCAATCCCCTGTACATCGCTGAAAGCTGGATCACCCTGCTGACCAAGGGTGCTTACGGTTTGGTAGCCGGACTGGTTTTCCTGGCTGCCAGCAAGCTGTTCCAGAAGCAGGAGGGCGCCGTTTGGGCCAGCTATGTAAAGGCTGCCCTGGCTACCACCGCCGGCGCCGTGACCTACGCGGTGCTGTATCTGCTGAAATCCTACATCAAGAGCATTGTGGTCAGCGGCCTGACCCACGATGCCGCCATGCTGGCCTTGGCTGCCAAGCTCCCCGCCACCATTTTCAACGGCGTGGTTGCCATCATCTTCGCCCCCATCCTCATCGTGGCCATCAAAGCCGCGTTGAAGAAGAATCACCTGGAAATCTGACCGTTGTAACGGGGTAAATTGTTGTTTATGCGACGAACCATTCGTAGGGGCGGCTATTAGCCGCCCGCGCAGTACAAGCTGAAAATTACAAGAAATGTTGGGCGAATCCGTACCAGTTTCCCACATTTGTACCATTCAACCAAACACTCAATTATCGAACCTAGCGGGCGGCTGGTAGCCGCCCCTACGGATGGTGCGTCGCACAAACAACAATTTTCCTATCACAAAAGAGATTCCAATTTCCGTTTTTCCGCCGCAGCAGGAACACTGCGGCGGATTTTTTTACAGCACGGTCATCATATTATAGAGCTTCATCAGGCGGATGTCCTCCTTGGTGACCTTGAGCATTTGCATCAGCGCTTCATCCTCCGGCAGCCGCTTTTTGGAAAAGAGCATTTTCAGCGCCACAGGCATCATGGGGCGGGCGGACAGGCCGGTGAACAGGCCCCACTTGGTATCCGAATTCATGTAGGTCGCCAGAATCTGCCCGTGGGCCTTTTCCATGGGGGAATCCTGGTTGGTGAGGATCACGTTGGTGATGGCATCGTAGTGCTCCATATAGCCCCAGTAGGTGGTTTCGCAGTTCTGGTAGCTTTTGTAATCCTGGAAATTGGCGTACATCATGATTTTGTAGCGGTTGTCCTCGGATTGGAGCAGCACGTCAAAGACGCAGCGGATGATTCGGTTGAAACGGCCGTCATAGTAATAGGAATAGAACTGGGACAATCCGCTGAAAAAGGCGGGCTTGGGGCCGGAGGACTGGATGCTCACCCGGTCAGGGGTGCAGTATAGAAGCTGCTCCACATGGATGCCCAGGGCCCGGGCGATTTCGTAAATCGTTTCAATGTCCAGGATGATCTCGCCGTTTTCATACTTTGACAGGGTGGATTTGTTTTTGCACACCAGGCTTGACAGCTCGTCCAGGGTCATGCGGCGGGACTTGCGGAAATTGCGGATGCGGTGGCCGATTTCCCGGCTGATCTCTCCCATGAGGCTCCCTCCTGTTTCTTTATAATCAACTTTTTTCTTGCTTTCTTTCATTCAGAGAATTCTCAGCCTTATTATACTGCTTTTTCGCTGAAAAGTCTATTATGAAGAAACAAAACTTTACTAATTTTTCTTTTGAAGAAACAGCAATCGATTTGAACCAACGCTCAGGATGGGTTAAAATGGAATCACGAAATCGGAAAGGATGATCCCGCCATGAAGCGTAACCTCACATTCAAGGAAACCGTCACCCTCACCAGTATGCTCTTCGGCATGTTCTTCGGTGCAGGCAACCTGATCTTCCCGGCGAAAATGGGCATTGACGCCGGAGCCAACCTGTGGAGTGCGTTTTTGGGGGTATTCATCACCGCCGTGGGCATTCCCATGCTGGCCGTGGTGGCCCTGGGCTTAAGCCGGTGCGAGGGCGTGGTGCAGCTCAGCGGCAAGGTGGGCAAAAAATACAGCGTGTTCTTCTGCACGCTGCTGTACCTCACCATCGGCCCCCTGTTTGCCATCCCCCGCTGCGCCAGCACCTCCTTTTCCGTGGGAGCCGTGAACCTGATCGGGGAAGGAAATTCGGGGCTGTATCTGGCGCTGTTCTCCTTTGTGTTCTTCGCCGTGGTGCTGTTTTTCTCCCTGAAGCCAAACGGAATCATGACCTGGATCGGAAAAATTCTGAATCCGGTGTTTCTGGTGTTTCTGTTCGCCCTGGTGATTGCGGCGCTGGTCAATCCCATCACCACGGTTTCCCAGGTCATCCCCCAGGTGAGCTACGCCAGCGGCGGCAAGGCGTTCTTCACCGGCTTCCTGGAGGGCTACAACACCCTGGACGCTCTTGCCGGATTGGCCTTTGGCATCGTGGTGATTCAGGTTGTCCGCAGCCATGGCATTGAGGAGCCGGGGCGGGTAGCCGTGAACACCGCCAAGGCGGGGGTGTTCAGCTGTCTGCTCATGGGGCTGATTTACTTTTTCATCACCCTGATCACCGCCCAGAGCGCTCCCTTGTGTGAGGGTGCCTCCGACGGCGGCCAGGTGCTCGGCATCATTGCACAGCATTATTTCCATTCCGCCGGGGCCATCCTCACCGCCGCCATCGTCACCTTCGCCTGCCTGAAAACCGCCATTGGCCTGGTGACCAGCTGCTCCGAGGCCTTCGTCCAGATGTTCCCCAAGGGGCCGGGGTATTCCGTGTGGGCGGTTTGCTTCTGCCTGGTTTCCTTCGGCATAGCGAATTTCGGCCTCAGCACCATTGTGGCCTGGTGTGTGCCGGTGCTGATGTTTGTGTATCCCCTGGCTATTACCCTGATTTTGCTGGCACTGACGGAAAAATGGTTCGACAAGAGCCCTGTTGTCTATGCCGTCACCACCGGCTTTACGCTGGTTGCTGCCACACTGGATTTTCTCGGCACCCTCTCCCGCATGCTTCCCGGAAACCGCTTCCTGGCAGCCATCACCCAATTTGCCGGACGGTTCATCCCCCTGTACAGCCTGGGCATGGGCTGGATCGTCCCGGCACTCATCGGCTTTGCCATTGGGATGGGGATTCATTTCTATCGTCATCGCCTTTCGTCAACGGGCAGGTAAATTGTTGTTTGAATCATTGAGCGCCACTGTAGGGGAGGCTCGTAGCCTCC
>CAMCKD010000051.1 GCA_945875335.1 uncultured Clostridia bacterium
CTCGCCACCTCCCTCAGAGAGGGAGGCAAGGGGTGCAGCGTAATCAGGTAAATACCCCTTTTGCTGAGTTAACCCGATAAGCACATAAGATATTCCAAAGACTAAACTATTTGCATAATCAGACGGTTGTTTATAGCGAAAAAAGTTAGAATATCTCATATCTTATATCTTATATCTTATATCTACTAAAGTGCCACATAGCTGAGAAAAAACCATAAGCACATATCAAATAATGGAGGAAAATTATGGACCCGATATATGTTACCGGCCACCGAAACCCGGACACCGACTCCATCGTGGCGGCCATGGCCTATGCAGCTCTGCGCAACGCCTGCGGAGACCGGGAGTATGAGGCCGCCTGTTTGGGGCATGTGTCCGACGAGACGCAAATCGTGCTGGATCGCTTCGGCTTCCAGCCGCCAACGCGGATATATAATATGTATACCCAGGTCTGCGACCTGGATTTCGACACGCCCCCCATCCTCAGCGACGCGGTGACCCTGGACCGGGCCTGGAAGCTGCTGTCCGACGACAAGAAGAGCTCCGCCCTGCCGGTGGCCAGGGAGGACGGCACCCTGTACGGCATGCTGTCCCGGGAGGACGTGGCCAGCTACAACATGGACTTGATGTTCAACGGCTACCTGGAGCCGGTTCCCCTTTTTAACGTATTGTCGGTTTTGGAGGGCAAGGTGCTCAACGATGCCGGCGAGAGCACCGACACCATCGGCGGCGAGGTGACCATCGCCCTGCCCAAGAGCCGGGAGAACCTGCTGTTCAACTCTCCCAACATGGTGGTGCTCTGCGGCCACCAGCCGGATATGATTCGCCGGGCTTTGGAGCTGGGGGTCAACTGCCTGGTGCTGTGCCAGGCGGAGCTGGAGGAGGAGCTGCGCACCCTGCCCACCACCACCTGCATCATCTCCACCCCCTTCGACGCCTATTCCGCCGCCAGGCTGATCTTCCAGTCCACCCCCGTGGGCCGGATCTGCCGCACCAAGGACTTGGTCTGCTTCCATCTGGAGGACCGGGTGGACGAGGTGCGGGAGCAGGTGCTGAAATACCGGGAGCACTGCTACCCCATTCTGGACGAAAACGACAAGGTGGTTGGCGTCCTGACCCGCTACCATCTGCTGCGCCCCCGGAGAAAACGGGTGGTTCTGGTTGACCATAACGAGGCCGCCCAGTCCGTGCCCGGCTTGGAGGAAGCGGAGATTCTGGAAATCATCGACCACCACCGGCTGGCGGACATCCAGACGGGGAACCCCATCACCGTGCGCAACGAGCCGGTGGGCTCCACCAACACCATCATCGCCACCATGTTCCAGGATCGGGGCCTGATGCCCTCGGAGAAAATGGCGGGCCTGATGGCGGCGGCCATTATTTCGGATACGGTCATGTTCAAATCCCCCACCTGCACCTCCCGGGACATTCGGATGGCGGAGCGGCTGGCCCGGATCGCCAACGTGTCCCTGGACGAGCTGGGCAAGACCATTTTCTCCGCCAGCCTGGGCAGCAAGTCCGCCGAGGAGCTGCTGTTCACCGACTACAAGGAGTTCCATATTGCCGGTCACGACCTGGCCGTGGCCCAGATCACCTGCGTGGACAGCCCCAGCATGCTGGAGCGGAAGGAGGAATTCCTGAAGCACATGGACAAGGTGGCGAAAAAGCAGGGCTTCTCCCTGGTGCTGCTGATGCTCACCGACGTGCTGCTGGAAGGCACCCAGCTTGTTTATGTGGGAGACGACGAAACCATCCGCCAGGCCTTCAGCATCGCCCCCAAGGACAACACCGTATTCCTGCCCAAAATCATGAGCCGGAAAAAGCAGGTCATTCCCATGCTCTCCGCATTGTGGGGATAATTTCGAGTAAAAGATGCTCTGCCTCCGTAGGGGCGGCTACCAGCCGCCCGCGCGGTACCAGCTGCCGCAATAGGATGCACCCCGGTGAATCCGTACCAGCGTCCAGCGTGGTACCATTCAACCGAACACCCAGTTTCAAAACCTGGCGGGCGGCTGGTAGCCGCCCCTACGGCAGCCTGGGGTGAAATACGAAAGAGGAAACAATATGTTTTTTGAAACCCTTCTGGGCAATGAACAACTGAAAAAGAATCTGGCCCGGAGTGTTTCGGCGGGGCATATTTCCCATTTTTATCTGATTTCCGGCCCGGAAGGCTCCGGCAAGCACACCTTGGCGCGGCTCCTGGCGGCGGCGATCCTCTGTCGCGGGGAGCAAAAGCCCTGCATGAGCTGCCCCGCCTGCCGGAAGGTGATGGCGGATGCCCACCCGGATTTCATCACCGTGGACGACCCGGAGAAGAAGACCGTCCCCGTGGACCTGATTCGCCAGGCCCGGGCGGACATGTATATCCAGCCCAATGAATCCGACTATAAAATCTACCTCTTCCCCCGGGCCCAGGACATGGGTCTGCCGGGTCAGAATGCACTGCTAAAGGTGCTGGAGGAGCCGCCCAAGTACGGGGTGTTCCTCCTGCTGGCGGACAACCCCAACAAGCTGCTGCCCACCGTCCGCTCCCGGTGCACGGAACTGAAGCTGCTGCCCCTGCCGGAGGATGCGCTGCTGGCCCGGCTGCAAAAGGAATTTCCCAATGCCCAGCAGGAGGATTTGCTGGCTGCCGTCTCCCGCAGCGGGGGCTTTCTGGGGCAGGCCATCCAGCTTTTGGAGGGCGGCGAGACCATCGGGCCCCAGACGGCGCTGTTCCTCCAGGGGCTGGGGGGCAAGGACGCCATGGCCCTGCTGCAGGCCCTGGTGCCCATGGAAAAATGGAAGCGGGAGGCCCTGTCGGACACCCTGAACGAATGGCTGGAGCTGACGGAAAACGCCCTGTTCTGCCGCAGCGGCATGGACACCGTCTCCCCCCACGCCCGAGAGCTTGCCGCAGGCCGCACCAGCAAGGAGCTGCACCAGGTCACCCGCCACCTGCAAAAAGCCATCCAATACACCCAAGCCAACGTCTCCCCCGCCGCCGTCTGCGGCTACTTGGAGTGGGAGCTGCAAAATATATAAATTGTTGTTTGACGCACCCTTGGCTCCCCCGCTGGGGGAGCTGCCGAAGGCTGAGGGGGTGTCCCCCAGATATACGGTATCAGGCTGTAAATTTCTGAGCGCATGCCCTCCCTTACTTGTAAGGGAGGGGTAGGGGAGGGATTCGCAGTACCAGGCAGCAAATCTGTACAAGCCGATGCGAAGAGGTACTATCCCATTGTTTCAGCTTCTACGAATTCGCCGAAGCTGGCTGCAAATCGTCAGTGCCTACTGCCCAATCCCCCCTACCCCCCTTTACACAAGGGGGGCATGGCCGGTGCGCACATCGATACCCGGTACATTCAAACCGGCAAGCAACAATTTACCACACCATCCAATCAGTACAGATTGTAAATTCAGTGTGCGGATGCGCCAGCCGCGTCCGCTGCCACTTACCGATAAAGGAGCAAGCAAATGGAAGAACTACTCAACCCTGTTCAGGAGGAGACGGTGGAGGTCGTGGACATCCAGTTCCGTCCCGGGCAGAAAATTTATTTCTTTGACCCCGCCGGAGGCCGATTCTCTGTGGGCGACCATGTGATCATGGACACCGCCCGGGGAGCGGAATTCGGCATCTGCACCGGTGGTAACCACACCATCTCCGTCAAGGATGTGGTGGCGCCGCTGCGGAAAATTCTTCGCAAGGCCACGGAGCAGGACGAAAAAATCAACGCCGAAAATCGGAGCCGGGAGCGCCGGGCCTTTGAAATCTGCATGCAGAAAATCCAGCACCATGGGCTGGACATGCAGCTGGTGTCCGCCGAGTGCGCCTTCGACGGCAGCAAAATCCTCTTCTACTTCACCGCCGATGAGCGGGTGGATTTCCGGGAGCTGGTGAAGGATCTGGCCGGGGTGTTCCACACCAGAATCGAGCTGCGCCAGATCGGCGTCCGGGACAAGGCCAAGATGGTAGGGGGTCTGGGCATCTGCGGCCGGCCCTTCTGCTGCGCAAGCTTCCTGGATGATTTCCAGCCCGTGTCCATCAAAATGGCCAAGACCCAGAACCTGAGCTTGAATCCCACCAAGATTTCCGGCACCTGCGGGCGGCTGATGTGCTGCCTGAAATACGAGCAGGACACCTATGAGAGCCTGATCCGTTCCAGCCCCAAGGTGGAGTCCTTCGTGGACACCCCCGAGGGCCGGGGCACCGTGGTGGAGACGGAAATTCTCCGCCAGCGGGTGAAGGTGCAGATGGAAAACAACCCGGACACCGTGAATGTGTTTTCCAATGAGGACATCGCCGTGCTGCGAAACGGCAAGGCCAAGAAGAACGACCCGCCCATCCCGGCAGACCTTGCCCCCATCTCCGGCAGCGGCAAGCGGCCTCCCAAGCCCAAGGAGGAGGACAGCCCTATTTTGGAGCCCATCCGTTTCCGCTACAGCACAGAGACCATTGTGGAAGAGAGCGCCCCCGCCCCCCAGCAGGAAGCGGAGCAGCGTCCTCCCCGCCAGCGCCGCCGCAGAGGCAGCCGCCCCGAAACCAAAGAGGCCCCGGAGCAGGGCGAAGCAAAGCAGAACGAGGCAAACCAGCCCGAAAAGCAGCCCGGCCAGGAGCCCAAGCCCCGCCAGCGCCGGGAGCAAAAGCCCCGCCGTCAGGACAAGCCGGAGCAGAAGGAAGGGGAGCAGCCCAAGGAGATTAGGCCCAGCCGTCCGCCCAAAAAAGCCCCTGCCCCCCAGGCTGATGCTGCCCCCGCCGCCGACGGTGACGCCAAAAAGCCCCGCCACCGGCCCAATCACTACCGCCACCGCAAGCCCAAAGCCCCGCAAAGCTGATTCTACCGGCGGTAGAGTTCAACGGAGAGTAGAATTCTGCCTTAAATTTCTATCCGATTCGTGCCATTCCCCCAGGGGTGGCACGTTTTGGTTTACATTTGAGACAAGAACCATTATAATAGCACCATCAGGTTTTAACCGTTACGAAAGCGATAAATTGTTGTTTATCGTACACGCCAACTGTAGGGGAGGCTCGTAGCCTCCCGCGCAGTACAGGCTTTCAGTTCCCAACCAGGATGGGCGAATCCGTACCACGCTGAACATTGTTCCATTCAACCAGACACTCAGTTTTGTGGCCTGACGGGAGGCTAAGAGCCTCCCCTACAGTGGCGTGTGCATTATTTTTTGTGCGCCAAACAACAATTTATGTTCATGTGCACCCCCCGAAAGGAGAAATCATCATGTCTTTTACCATCTTTGTGGACGGCAGCTCCAATCTGCCCGGCGCTGTGCTTCGGGAGCTGGACATCCGCACCCTGCCCTGCTCTTACACCATTAACGGCCAGCCCAGCACCTACAACGGGCGACTGGACAGCTTCAACCCCCACGAATACTACGAAATGCTCCGCCAGGGGTGCAAGGTTCAGACCAGTCTGCTGAACACCCAGCTTTTCCTGGATTCCTTCCGGCCGGAGCTGGAGCAGGGGCGGGACGTGCTGTATTTCTCCATGTCCTCCGGCATCAGCGGCACCTGCCAGGCGGGCAAAATCGCGGCGGAGGAGCTTTCCGAGGAATTCCCAGGGCGCACCGTCCGGGTCATCGACTCCCTGGGCTCCGGCTTCGGCACCGGGCTCATGGCCTGCAACGCCTCCGACCTCCGGGCTCAGGGGAAAACCGCCAGGGAGGCAGCGGATTTCCTGGACGGGGATGCCCACAACATGCTCCAATTCTTCACCGTGGACGATCTGAACTTCCTCAAGCGCACCGGTCGCGTGTCCGGGGCCACCGCCATGATCGGCACGGTGCTGAACATCAAGCCCGTCCTCTGGGGCGACCCCACCGGCCACATCACCGCCCGGAGCAAGCAGCGGGGCAGGAAAAAAGCCCTGGCCGCCATTGCGGAGGAATACAAAAACGCCGTCATCGCCCCGGAAACCCAGCGGGTGGCCATCTCCCACGGGGACTGCGAAGAGGAAGCCCTGCGCCTGGCAGAGCTGATCCGCGCCGTGGCCGAACCCAAGGAGCTGATCATCGCCCCCCACGAGCCCTTCACCGGCGCCCATGTAGGCCCCGGCATGCTGGCACTGTTTTTCCACGGCAAGAAGCGGACTGAAATATAATACGGTAAATTGTTGTTTAGCGCACCCTTGCCCTCCCCTCTGGGGAGGGTGGCCGAGCGCTAGCGAGGTCGGGAGAGGTGTCGTCGGTTAAATCGTACCAGTAACCAACGTTTGACACCCCCTCAGCCCCAGTGTGCGCACTGGGGCAGCTCCCCCAGAGGGGGAGCCAAGGGTACTCTGCAAACAACAATTTTTCGCGCTGCTGAGGCAGCTGATATGCAAAAAACCGGCAGGAACTGATTTTGCTCAGCTCCTGCCGTATCTTTTTCAATGATTGTCACGGACGACCCTGCAGGGGCTGCCGTAGGCGATTTTGCCTTTTCTCAAATGCCTCCCATGTTGGAAAAATACAGCCGATTCAGCCGAATCGACCTGTTTTCGGGGTAGATTTTTTCCGCCCTGGTAAAATACGCATAAGCCAGCTCCCGGTTTCCCCGGAGGGAATAGAGCTTGCTCAGCTTCTGGCAGGGGAGGAATTCATGGTACGCCTCAAAATGCACTGCCATATCCCGGTAGTCTATGGGCAGGGCCAGGGCTTCCAGCAGATACCGCTCCGCCTGTTCGTCATCCCTCCGGGTCAGATACGCCGCCCCCAGCTCGCACAGCAGCAGCTCGTTGACCGCGCCCCGCTCTTTCAGGGTCAGCAGCATTTCAATCAGCTCGTCGGTTTTTTTCAGCTGCTTCATGCTCCAAATGTAGGAGAACAGGGCGTTGCAGATGTCAAATTTTGGAAAAGGGGTTTGCCGGGTCAGGGTCTGGAACACTTCCGCCGCCTGGGAAAAGCTGCCCTTTGCATAGTATTCATTGCACAAAAAGCCCATATCCCGCACCACTGGTTCCTTCTGCTCCGCCAGGCACAGCCGGTGGATGCGCATATTCCGGTCAGGGTCATTGACCCGCAGCTTGCAGTGGCGCAGGCGAATCTGGTCGGCATAGTATTCTTTGGCATCAGCAGGGATGGGGATGAATTCATGGAGCCGCCCCTGCCACCGGGGCTTCAGGCTGCGCCGGAACCAGCGGTCACGAAAAATCAGGGTGTTCTGATAGATGTTATTCTGGTCGGTGTCGCCGCCGTAGAGCAGATAGACCACATCGGTTTCCGGGGGAAGGGTCTGCTTCAATTCCTTCAGTCGCTGCCCATCCTCCGGCGATACCACATCGTCCGCATCCAGCCACATCACATAGTCCCCGGCGGCATAGGAATAGGCGGCGTTCCGGGCGGCGGCAAAATCGTCGATCCAGGGAAAATCATAGACCCGGCCGGTGTAGCCCAGGGCAATTTCCCTGGTTTCATCCACAGAGCCGGTGTCCACAATGATGATCTCATCCGCGAACCGCCGGACCCCTTCCAGGCATCTGGCCAGCACCGGGGCCTCGTCCCGAACGATCATGCAAACGCTCAGCGTGATTCCCACGATGCTGCCTCCTTCCGCTTCGTTTCCAGAAAAATGCGGTTGATTCGAGCCGCTCGGTTTTCGGGGGAAAGCCCCAGCACCTTTTCGTTATATTCCACCGCTTCCTCCAGTCTGCCAAGGCCAACGCAGGCCTTCACCCCCTGCTGATACAGGGCGATGGTCAGCGCCTCGTCGGCATCCGTGCCCATCAGCTTCACCCACCGCAGGGCCTGAGCCCAGAGCTTGTGATGGTTCAAGGTGGAAGCAAGCTGCAGGCAGGTCTGGGCCTCCACGCCGGAAGCGCAGAGCGCAAAATATTCCTCCGCCTCTTCCTCGTGGCCTGCCAGCACCATATCCAGACAGCACTGGGCGCAGAGCCAAGGGTTCTGCCTCAGATTTCCCCGGGGGATGGAGCGGATAATGCTGCAGTTGCGCTCCTTGGGGGGCGGCACCAGCTTGCGGTGGAGAAACAGGATGTCCGTTTGCAGCACCGGCTCCTCATAAAACATGCACTCGTGGATGGCGCCCTGCCAGTAGGGCCCTTCATGCCTGGCCACCATCCGCTGGCGGAAGGAGATCCCCCCCGCCTCCGGCACATCATAGGGCATCAGGATGGTGCGGGGCCGCTGGGATTCCGGCATGGCGGCCAGAGTTTTTTTCAGCTGCAAAAGCTTTTCCCGTTCTTCATCGGGCAGCACATCATCCGCATCCAGATACAGGATGTAGTCGCAGCGGGCGTGGGAGAAGGAGCTGTTTCTGGCCTTGCCAAAGTCATTTTCCCATTCCTCGCAGTAAACCTCCCGGGTGTAGCGGCGGGCGATGGAGACGGTAGCATCCTGGGAGCCGGTGTCCACGATCACCAGCTGGTCATACACGCCCTTCACCGATTCCAGGCAGCGCTCCAGCACGGCCTCTTCGTTTCGGACGATCATGCAGATGCACAGCGACAGCGCGGATGCCATTCTATTCACCTCGAAAAGCAGCACATCAGCTGCGGCCTCCGAAACCGGCGGGGTCCCTTATTCCCGGCCGAACGGAGGACAACCCCCCTGCAATTGCCGCCAGATCCTCGTCATCCAGGGGGAAGCCGCCGAATTCGGAAAGAACGCTGTCGATTTCCTCCTGGGTGCAGCCCTGCTCCTTCAGGGCCTTTTCCATATTCTCCTTGGAGGCCAGTGCCTCGTCGCTGCCGCTTTCCAAAAGCTGCTTCAAAATTTCATGTCCTTTGCTCATAGTTGATTCCTCCTTAATGATTATGATGGAAGACAGATGGTGGTTGTGCCCCCATCTTCCACGGTGAAGCGGTTGAAATACAGAATGCCGGATTTTTCCTCCCGCATATCCAACAAAATCATGGCGTAGTCCCCCACAGGCAGCTGAAGCTGGGTGTCTGTGTCGATTTCCTCTATGGTCCAATAGTAGTAGTAATCATATTCCTCCTGTCCGCTCAGCCCGATGATGGCCCAGTTCAGGCCCATGTATGCTTCGCTGCCGGCGGTCAGGTATTCTGCGGTGCCATAGGCGGCGTTCTCCTCATTTTTCTGGGCATCCGGGCACCAGTCTGCCGGAGCCCAGCCGTCGCTTCCCAGGCTGAACCACTGGCCGGTCTGCTGATCCTGCATCACGGGGATGCCCACCGCCCGGGCCAGCTCCATCAGCATGGTGGTTCTGGCGCCATCCGGGCACCAGCCCATTTTCAGCCCGCCGGACAGAGCAGGAACACCGCCCTGGGAAGCCCGCAGGCAGTCAGCGTGAATGTTTTCATCGAACCACTGCACCAGCGCGGCCGGGTCTGCCCGGAAGGCTTCCAGCTCCTCCTGGGTGAACAGCTGCTGCACCGCCAGACGCTGGGGGGTGAAATAGCTCCACTCATACACCGGGTACAGAAGCCCATCGATCAGCTCCTGGTCACCCAGCTCTCCCGCCGCGTTTTTCGCGCCCTGCAGCAGGTCTTCCAGCACCTGGGCGCTGACCTCCCGGCAGTATTTGTCGGACAGACCTGCCACCAGGCTGCTGCGCAGGGGGTCGTCGTCCGCCTCCAGGAAGGAAATGAGCTGAGAGAAGTTCCTGCCCGCACTGCGGAGGCTGTCCTCACAGTCGGGGTAATGGGCAGCCCGCTCCGGGTCAAAATCCCCGGCGTGGTTTTCGGCGCGGACATCGTTGTAATTCTCGCCGCCAAAGAAGGCTTCGTTTTCTTCCTGCGTGGCGCTTTTGATATTTTTGGCTTCGGATTCGTTGTACTGAACGGGCAGGGCATACCACACATTGTATTCCGGCTCCTGCGCAAAGGAGAGGGTGGCCTCGGTCTGCTCCTGTGCGATCCACGCGCCGCGCCAGCTGCCGCCATGGTACGCGATGGCGGCCACGCTGCCAAGCCCCAGGGGGCAGCGGGCCTGACCGGCTTCATCGGTATGGAGGGTAACCAGCGTGTTCAGCAGAACCTCCTGCTGCACCAGCACCAGGTCAATGGCCACATTGGGGGCGGGCTGGCCCTGCTCATCCAGCACCGTCAGGGTGAGCTCTTTCGCATCGGCGAAGCTGGCAATGTCGTTGGCGATGGATAAGCCGTCCCAGCTCACTGTGGGCTGACCCACGCCGATGTCACTCCAGGAATAGGAGAAGGCAGTCAGCAGACTTCCCAGTCTGCCGGTAAACCAGCCGCTGTCCAGCACGGCCTCGGGCTCACAGGCGCCCATAAAATGCCAGGTATCCTCCACCAGCACCTGGGGGAAGGCGTGGCCGTCCATCACTACCGTCCAGTCCACATTGCACACCCGGGCGGGGATGCCCACACTGCGCAGCACATTCACCGCAAAATTGGCTTCCTCGCCGCACCGGCCGCCGCCGCCATTGTACATGCCCAGGGGAGAGGCCTCCCGCTGGTCGGTGGAGGCGTAGGTGGCCTGCTGGCCGCACCATTTGTTCACCAGCAGCGCCGCTTCCGTCAGGGGCTTGCCCGCGATTTCCCCGGACAGCTGCTCATAGAAGAACTCCCGGCAGTCAACGATTGGCTCCTTGAACACCCGATAGGAGGCCACATAGCACAGGAAGGTGTCCTCTTCCAGCGCCTTCGTCCAGGGCATGGTCTCCCGGAGCATGGCAGCGTGGGCAGCATAGCGGTGAAGGAGGGAAAAATCAATGCTGCACAGGTCACTCATGGTGGTGGTGATGAAATAGTACTGCATGATGGTTTTCTCTTCCTCGGTGCAGCTTTCCAGCTCCGCGTCCCATTCCGCCCGGCGGATGCCCAGGTCGGGCAGCAGCGCCTGATACTGCGCCTCCAGCTTCTCCCGGAAATCATCCCCGGAAGCCGCCCCCGCGCCGGGCGCAAGACAGCCCAGCATAATCATCAGGGACAGGAAAAGTGAAAAAAGCCTTTTTGTCTGCTTCATAATCATCCTCCAAAAATCCAGGTGTTTGCTTCTGACTTCCAGTATACCACAGTTCCCCGCCCCGTGACAACTGTTTTGACCTCCCGGAATCAAAATAATGTTTCTCTTTTTCAGCAAATTGTTGTTTCGCGCTTCGTAGGGCGGGGTCATGACCCCGCCGACCAGGTTGCACATCTTGCCCTGGCACGATTCAACGAAAGTGCTTTCGTCTCGTTACGTTTCGGCGGGGTCATGACCCCGCCCTACGAATGGCGTGTGCAATAAACAACAATTTACCGGGTTGCTGACGAAAGCCGATATGCACATACATTTTTATAACTCAAACATTTCCTATTTGCAGTTTCCGGCCAAATGTGCTATGGTAGATGCACAGACACAGGAGGGATACCCATGACGCAAATTCAAATGGAGTATTTTATCAAAACCTGCGAGCTGGGAAATATCGCTCAGGCGGCAGATGTGCTGTTTGTTTCCCGTTCCGCGGTTTCCAGGGCGATTTCCGATTTGGAGAAGGAATTCCGGGCCCAGCTGCTGACCCGCTCCAAAAACGGTGTGGTTCCCACGGACGCCGGGCAGATCGTTTTGGAGATGGCGAAAAACGTAAGCAGCAGCTATCAGGGGGTTATGAACCGCATCCGGGCGCTGGAGGAGGCGGCGCTGTACCGGCGGATCCGGGTGGGCATCACCCCCACCAACAGCCTGCAGGTCTATCAGAACTATCTGCGGCAGTACGCCCTGGATAATCCCGGCGTGGAGCTGGTGCTGACCGAGGCCTGTGCGTCCAGATGTCTGGAATTGCTCTCTCAGGGGCAGGTGGATGTGACCTTTGTTCCCAGCGGCATCATCCGGGAGCAGCCGAATACGGTGTTTTTCCAGACCCTGCCCCTGTACCGCAACCGGATCGTCCTTTGGGTTCGGAAGGATTCGCCCCTGGCAGAAAAGGAGAGCCTGGAGATCCACGACATTCTGGACTGCCCCCTGGGATATCTGAACGCGCCCATGCCCATGGAGAAATCCCTGGAATCCTGCTTTGAGGCCTATGGCAAGCAGCCCCGGCTGACCATCCGAACCACCTCCGTGCCGCTGCTGCGGCAGATGGTTCTGGACGGGCAGACCTGCGCGCTGATCCCGGACGATATGTTTGAGCCAAGCCCCGAGCTGGCGGCGGTGCCCATGCGCTTTTTCCGGGTCTGCACCAACTATCTGCTCTGGGACCGCAGCTCCGCCTCCAGCGGCGCCGTGGGTCAGTTTATCTCCCGCATGGTAGAAAAAGCGGTGAATTTGTGATTTTGCACAAAAACAGCGCTCATATTTTGCGGTGTATTGCTTTTTGTGACACCATGTGTATTGTTTGATGCTTTTGGTTTGCGGATCGTCATGGTACAATGTCCTTGTTCTTTCATTGGGTGGAGGATTGCCCGATGAAAAATACACAAAAAGAAAAGAGGATTGGTACCATGCAAAAATCTAAGAACACCGGCTACTACATCTGGTGCGCAGTCTCCCTGTGCTTCATGTTCCTGTTCCGGGTCATCGTGCCGCCCTTTGCCGGCATTACCCCCGAGGGCATGACGGTTCTGGGTGTCTTCTTCGGCGTGCTGATTGCCACCGTGGCCACCGGCGAGACCTTCTGGCCCGCCGTTCTGGGCCTGTTCGCTCTGGTTTGGGGCAAGTTCACCACCGGCAATGCCCTGCTGGGCACCTGGTTCGGCAACGTCACCATCCAGCAGATCATCTGGGTTATGGCTCTGACCGGCGCTGTCACCGAGTCCGGTGCTGTCAATGTTCTGGCCCGCAAGATGATGAAGCTGAAGATCATGCAGGGCAACGGCGTCCGTTTCCTGGTGATCTTCTTCCTGATGGTCATGGTCTGCGCCGCTCTGGTCAGCTCTCCCACCACCACCATCCTGCTGTTCTTCCCCATTGTGGACTCCGTTGCCGAGATCTGCAACATCAAGGAAGACTCCGACCTGAAGCGTGAGCTGCTGCTGGGCACCTACATCGCTGCCATGGGCGCTTACGTTCTCCCCTTCAAGGGCATCCACCTGTCCTCCATCGCCCTCATCAGCGGCATTCTGGAGGCAAACGGCCTGAGCTTCAACAACACCGCTTATCTGGTTGTTGCCACTCTGGTGGTTCTGTTCTTCGTGCTGGGCTACGTTGCCTTCATCCGCTTTGTCTGGAAGACCGATCTGACGCCTCTGAAGGAGTTCAGCTTCGAGAAGATGGGCATCAAGGAAGAGGACATGAAGATGAACAAGCGCCAGATCATTCTGCTGTGCGCTATGCTGTTCGCCATCATCTTCCTGCTGGCCAGCATGGTCATCAAGAAGGGCCATCCCCTGTTTGACTACTACAACCGCATCGGTTCCACCTGGATCTGGATCGTCATCTTCGGCCTGCTGAGCATGTGCCGTGACAAGGACGGCAAGCCCTTCATCAACGGCGTGAAGCTGCTGCAGAGCAAGACCATGTGGGGCATCGTGGCTGTGGCTGGCTGCTTCACCATCTGCGGCTCCGCCATCGCTTCCGACGACTGGGGCATCAAGGCTGCCATCGCCGGCGTTCTGAATCCCATCATGGGCAACTCCAGCTGGCCGGTGCTGTGCATCCTGTGCGTGCTGATCTCCACCGTGTTCACCAACTTCACCAACGGTATGCCCGTCAGCTTCACCATCAACTCCATCTGCATCCCCCTGGCCGTCACGCTGCAGCAGCAGGGCACCGTCTGTGCTTCTGTTCTGGCTGTGGCCAGCATCCTGGGCGGCATGTGCGCATTCATGACCAACGGCGCCATTGCCTACGCTCCTCTGCTGCTGGGCCGCAAGGAGATCACCACCAAGTTCATGTGGACAAAGGGTGTTGTGACCAACGGCATCTTCGTTGTGGTTGCCAGCGTGCTGTGCATCATCTTCGGTTATGTCTTCGCGTAATTTCTTTGTGAAATAAGCGATCGTTTCAAGCCAGTAAGCTCCCGGCATGTCCTTGTGAGATGCCGGGAGCAAATTAAAAAGGAGAAATGAAATGCAGACCTATTTAGAACAGAGCTGTGAAATTCCCGTATATGACGAATGTGATATTCTGGTTGTGGGCGGCGGCGCTGCCGGCCATTCCGCAGCCATTGCGGCGGCCCGTGCCGGTGCCAAGAACATCATCCTCATGGAGCGCTACGGCTACATGGGCGGCGATGTCACCGGCGGCTACGTCATCATGGTTCCCAACCTGAGCTGGTACAACAAGTCCTTTGTCCGGGGCCTGCAGGAGGAGTGGTTCACCCGTCTGCAGAAGATTCCCGGCGCTGTCCGCGCTCCCTCTCTGGAGGAGATCGGCGAAACCGACCCCCTGAAGCTGTATGCCTGGGGCGCCATCCACGACTGCGTCAGCCGGGGCGGCTTCGGCGGCTGCAAGCCCTCCCAGCTGGTTCGCGCCGTCTACTTCGAGCCCAACCAGCTGAAAATCGAAATGGACAAGATGCTGCTGGAGCACAAGGATTCCATCCGCGTGCTGTGCCACAGCATGGGCACCCGTCCCATTGTGGAGGACGGCACCATCAAGGGCGTCATCTTTGAGAGCAAGGAAGGCCGCAAGGCGGTTCTAGCCAAGGTGGTAATTGACGCCACCGGCGATGGCGACCTGTACGCCCGGGCCGGTGCAAGCCACGAGACCCTGGCCGATGCCGAGTGCCGCAGCAGCACCACCGCCCTGGTGTGGCGGATCGGCGGCTGCGACTGGAACGCCTTCTATGAGTGGAAGAACGCCCATCCCGACCTGGCCAACGCCATGCGCACCCAGCTTCCCAAGATTGCCGGCTTCCGCAGCCTGCCCCTGGCCTCCAACCAGAATGACGTTTGCTGGATCAACAACTGGCATGCCAACCGGGACTGCACCGTCATCAAGGATCAGACCGAGACCGAGATGAACACCCGCAACACCATGCGCGATGTGCTGGAATATCTGCGGGAAACCGTGCCCACCGCCTTCAAGGACGCCTACATCTACGACATCGCGCCCCAGCTGGGCACCCGCTGCAGCCGCCGGCTGAAGGGCGAATACATCATGACCGCCAACGACTTTGCCTTTGGCATTGAGCACGACGATGTCATCGCCTGGCACTCCACCATCTGCCAGCTCAACGACTGCGGCCCCGTGGAGATTCCCTACCG
>CAMCKD010000052.1 GCA_945875335.1 uncultured Clostridia bacterium
GGTCGGCGGGGTCATGACCCCGCCCTACGAAACATCCCTATAAACAACAATTTGCCGGGCAGCCCATTTCTGAAAATCACCTCCCCGGTTTCCCGGGGAGGCTGGTTGGAAAATCATTCTTCGTGGGTGCGGTGGAGCAGCTCGTGGGCTCTGCCCTTGAAGTAGCCGTTGTAGAACACATCCATCAGGGGGTTCTCGTTGGACTTCTTAATGGCCATGTCGCCGTCAGCGGCATACAGACCCCTGGTGCGGGCTTCCGTGCGCTTTGCCTTGGTGCCGCCGTCCACAGGCTGACCGCCGCCCATGACGCAGCCGCCGGGGCAGGCCATGACCTCGATGAAGTGGTAGTGCTTCTCGCCGGACTTCACAGCGTCCAGCACCTTCCGGGCGTTTGCCAGACCGGAGGCCACGCAGATGGAAACATCGATGCCGTTGTAAGGAACGGTGAATTCCTTGATGCCGTCATCACCGCGGACACCGCAGTCGGCAATGGCATTCAGGGTGGCGGGATCGTGGCCCTCGATGAGGCGGCGCAGAACCGCTTCAGTCACGCCGCCGGTGACGCCGAAGATGACGCCGCCGCCGGAGCCGATGCCAAAGGGCATGTCGCAGGCTTCACTGGGCAGAGTCTCGAAGTTGATGCCGTGGGCATCGATCATACGGATCAGTTCCTTGGTGGTGAGCACCGCATCGGTATCCTGGATGCCGTGGGTGTGGTAGTCGGGGCGCAGGGCCTCCATCTTCTTGGCGGTGCAGGGCATGATGGAGACCACAAAGGTCTTCTTGCCCTTGGCGTTTGCCTCGTCACGATAGTAATCCTTCAGGACGGCGGAGAACATGCCCTGGGGAGAACGGCAGGTAGAGATATTGGGAGCGAATTCGGGGAACTCGTTTTCCACAAATTTCACCCAGCCGGGGCAGCAGGAGGTCAGCAGGGGCAGAGTACCGCCGTTTGCCACCCGATCCAGGAACTCCGCAGATTCCTCCATGATGGTCAGGTCAGCGGAGTAGGTGGTGTCGAAGACCTCGTCAAAGCCCATGCGGTGCAGCGCCGCCACGATCTTGCCCATGGAGTTTTCCCCCTTGGGCAGGCCGAAGGCATCACCAACCGCCACACGGACGGAAGGAGCGATCTGGACGACCACACGGGTATCCTTGTCGCCCAATGCCTGCCAGACATCGGTCATGTTGTGGTGGATGGTCAGTGCGCCGGTGGGACAGACCACACGGCACTGGCCGCAGCCGACACAGTTGGTGTCCGCCAGCTTCCGATTAAAGGCAGGGGTCACGGTAGCGTCGGTGCCGCGGTGGGCAAAGCCCAGAACGCCGATGCCCTGCAGCTCGGTGCAGGCCCGGACGCAGTTGCCGCAGAGGATGCACTTATTGGGGTCACGGACGATGGAGGGAGAGGAGAAGTCCACAGGCATTTCCTCCCGGTGGTTCTGGAAGCGAACCTGGTTCACGCCCATCTGGTAGGCCAGCTTCTGCAGGGTGCACTTGCCGTGCTTATCACAGGTGGTGCAGTCCCGGCAGTGGGCGGCCAGCAGCAGCTCCACAATGAGCTTGCGATGCTTGCGCAGACGCTCGGTGTGGGTATAGATCACCATGCCGTCCCGGGGCTCTTCCGAACAGGAGGCAAAGCAGCGGCCCCGGTCATCCTCCACCGTACACAGACGGCAGGCGCCGAACACGCTGAGCTCCGGCTGATAGCACAGGGTGGGGACTTCAATACCCGCGTTGCGGATGATGGTCAGGATATTTTTCTCGTTGGTAAACTCATATTTCTTTCCGTTAATGGTAATGGTTCCCATAGTTTCCCCTCCTTATGCTTCCACATAGATGGCATCGAAGGCGCAGTTCTCTTTACAGGCACCGCACTTGATGCACTTATCGGAATCGATGGTGTAGGGCTTCTTGACCACGCCGGAGATGGCGTTGACAGGACAGTTCCGGGCGCACTTGGAGCAGCCCTTGCAGAATTCGGGGTTGATCACATAGCGGCGCAGAGCGGTGCACTGCTTGGCGCGGCACTTCTTGTCCACAATGTGCTCCACATATTCATCCCGGAAGGTTGCCAGAGTGGACAGAACAGGCAGCGGCGCAGACTTGCCCAGGCCGCATAGGGCCATGGTCTGAATCATCTTTGCCAGCTCTTCCAGGGTATCCAGGTCTTCCAGCTTGCCCTGACCGTTTACAATGCGCTCCAGAATTTCCAGCATCCGCTTGGTGCCCTCCCGGCAGGGAGTGCACTTGCCGCAGGATTCCCGCTGGGTGAAGCTCATGAAGAACCGGGCAACCTCCACCATGCAGGTGTCCTTGCCCATGACCACCATGCCGCCGGAGCCCACGATGGCGTTGAACTTCTTCACGGAGTCGAAGTCCAGAGGCTCGTCCAGGTGCTTTTCCGTCAGGCAGCCGCCGGAGGGGCCGCCGATCTGAACGGCCTTGAATTCCGCGCCGTTCTTCAGGCCGCCGCCGATGTCAAAGATGATCTGGCGCAATGTGGAGCCCATGGGCACTTCAATCAGGCCGGTGTTCTCAATGGCGCCGGTGAGGGAGAAGGTCTTGCAGCCGGGGCTTCCGGCAGTGCCGATGGAGCGGAACCAGTCAGCGCCCTGCAGAATGATCTTGGGGACGTTTGCGTAGGTTTCCACGTTGTTCAGGACCGTGGGCTTCTCCCAAAGGCCCTTTTCCACGGTTCTGGGGGGCTTGGTTCTGGGCATGCCCCGGTTGCCCTCGATGGAAGCCGTCAGCGCAGAGCCCTCGCCGCAGACGAAGGCACCGGCACCGCGGTTGATGTGCATATGGAAATTGAAGTCGGTGCCCAGAATGTTGTCACCCAGCAGGCCAGCCTCTTCCAGCTGGCGGATGGCGTTACGCAGACGGGCAACGGACATGGGGTATTCGGCACGGACGTAGATATAGCCGTTTTCAGCCTTGACCGCATAGCCCGCGATCATCATGCCTTCGATGAGCTTGAAGGGGTCGCCTTCCATCACGGAGCCATCCATAAAGGCACCGGGGTCGCCCTCGTCACCGTTGCAGACCACATAGCGGTTGGTCTCCTTCTGGCGGGCCACCTGCTTCCACTTCTTGCCGGTGGGGAAGCCGCCGCCGCCTCTGCCCCGGAGGCCGGACTTATCCACTTCGTCGATGACCTGATCCCGGGTCATTTCAAACATGGCCTTTTTCAGCGCTTCAAAGCCGCCTGCGGCCATGTATTCCTTCAGGGATTCGGAATCGAACTTGCCGCAGTTTTCCAGAACGATTCGGGTCTGCTTGGCAATGAAGGGGATTTCGTCGGGAGAAATATAGGTCTGGTCACCCTTTTTATAAAGGAGCCGTTCCAGGATCTCGTCACCCAGGACGCTCTTTTCAAAAATCTCAGCGCAGTCGTCGGGCTGCACCTTGACGTACTGGGTCACCTTGTCCCCCTTCTGGATGCGCACCAAGGGGCCCAGCTCACAGAAGCCCTGGCAGCCGGTCTTCTTCACGCCCACCAGCTTTTCGTGCTCGGCTTCATCGTGGGGGGCGAATTCCAGCTTCACATTGGGGGTTTCCTTCACCAGGGTCTGGAAAATTTCATGAATCCTGTTGGAGCCGGTGGCGATACAGCCGGTGCCGGAGCAGACCAGGATGCGGCAGTCATAACGCTTCAGGTCTGAAAGGGCAGCCTCACGAACCTGAATCAGGTCTTCCATGTTCTTAATCATCAGCCTTTACCTCTCAATTCCGCGATCAATGCCAGCGCCTTTTCCGGGGTCATGGAGGGGTGAACCTGCTCATTGACCATCATGGTAGGTGCCAGACCGCAGGCACCCAGGCAGGAAACGGTTTCTACTGTGAACATCATGTCGTCGGTGGTGTGCTTTTTCTTGCTCAGGCCCAGCTCCTTCCACAGCGCCTCCAGCACGGGGGTGGAGTGGCGGACGTGGCAGGCGGTGCCGTCGCAGACCTTGATAACGTACTTGCCCTTTGCTTCAAACGAGAAGTTTTCATAGAAGGTGGCCACACTGTAGGCCTTGGTTTCGGTAATCCCGATCTGGGATGCGACGTAGCTCAGCAGTTCACCGGGCAGGTAGCGATATTCCGCCTGAATGTCCTGCATGATGGGAATCAAGGCGCTGTCTTTTTTACCGTAGCGCGCGATGATCTCATCCGTTTTGCTGTAATAAGACTGATCCAGCATTTCAGTTCCTCCTTTGTGTGCCATAAGCAGGCTGCCTACCCGCCATTATACAGGAGACTTCCCGATTTTTCAAGCATTTTTTACAAATTTTTACTGATTATTTTCATATTTATTGTGCATTTTTTAATATTTTTGTATCGATAAATTCAGCATTATAATGATACCGCACCCGAACCCTCCCGCCTGTGAACGCAGCTCTTGTTTTCAGCGGTTGAATATGGTAGAATAGCGCCAGAATGACCGCAAAACGGAGGTTTGGAACATGAAAAACATTCTGGTCGTCATGCCGGTGCAGGAGGCCCATCGGCGTTATCTGGAAGAAATCGGTGCCGACTGCAGGTTTACTTACGCCGATGTCCAGGAGGTCACCTTGGGGCAGGTCTGTGACGCCGAGATCATCTTCGGAAATCCTGCGCCCCAGCTGGTGGCCCAGTCCCGGAAGCTAAAATGGCTTCAACTGAATTCCTCCGGGGCGGATGCCTACTGCAAGCCCGGCGTGCTGCAGCCCGGCACCCTGCTGACCTGCGCCACCGGCGGTTATGGGCTGACGGTTTCCGAGGGTCTGGTTGCCATGTCCTATGTGCTGTGCCGGAAGCTGGACCTGTACATGCGCAACCAGGGAAAGCACCTCTGGCAGCCGGAGGGCAGCGTCAGCTCCATCTGGAATTCCACCACCCTGGTCATCGGCCTGGGAGACATCGGCGCGGAATACGGCCAGCGGATGAAGGCCCTGGGCAGCCACGTCATCGGCATTCGCCGGCGGCCCGGGCAGAAGCCGGAATGGCTGGACGAGCTTTACGGCATGGAGCGGCTGGAGGAGCTGCTGCCCCGGGCGGATTTTGTGACCCTGGCCCTGCCCAGCACCCCCCAGACCTACCACCTCATGGACGAAGCCAGAATGCGCCGGATGAAGCCCGGTGCCTTCCTGCTCAACGGCGGCCGGGGGGACGCGGTGGACTGCGACGCCCTGAACCGGCTGCTGCGGGAGGAAAAAAGCCTGGGAGGCGCCGGACTGGACGTGACCGAGCCGGAGCCCCTGCCCAGTGACCACCCCCTGTGGGATGCCCCCCGCTGCATCATCACCCCCCATGTCGCCGGCGGCTTCTTCCTGCCGGAAACCCAGGAGCGGGTGGTGCGCATCGCCGGGGAAAACCTGAAACGCTTCCTCTCTGGCGACCACCGAAACCTCCAAAACCCGGTGGACTTTTCCACAGGCTACCGCAAATAAAGAAAACTTCTCAGAGCAGCCTCCTGTTCTGAGAAGTTTTTGCGTTTTGAGCCCATAGGGATGATGAGATATAAGATACTTTGCTCAAATTGTTGTTTGGCAGGCAAAAAACGCACACGCCATTCGTAGGGGCGGCTACCAGCCGCCCGTCAGGTTGGTAAATTGAGTGTTAGGTTGAATGGTACAAATGTGGTAAACTGGAACGAATTCGCCCGACATTTCTTGTGATTTTCAGCTTGTACTGCGCGGGCGGCTGGTAGCCGCCCCTACTAGCGTGTTAATACCAAAACTATACGTTTTCGTAGGGCGGGGTCATGACCCCGCCGACCAGGTTGCGGTTTAGAACATGCCCCATTCAACGAAATCACTCACAAATTTGTTACCGACCGGCGGGGTCATGACCCCGCCCTACGAAAGTTAAGTTTTAAGCTTAACAGCCTACTACGAATGACATTGCCCGCCAAACAACAATTTTCAAATATAACCATGTATCAGCGTGGGCGAATTCTTTTCAGAATACACCTTTGGGATACAGGGCCGGGAAGCGGCACTTATCTGCGGGGTAGGCCAGGGCGTACAGGGTCATGGCAGCCAGGCCGCAGCCGATGAAAATCAGCCACAGCAGGCGATAGTTCCCCTCCGCCACCATCAGCACAAAGCTGATGCCATATTCCACCAGGGTGAAGAACACGGAATACATCACGCTGGTCACCCCGCCGATGCGGCCCCGGTGGGAGGCGGGAATCCGGCGGGAGGTATAGGGGTTGTTGCCCAGGACGGACACCACCTCCCCCAGGGTATAGATGAACATCCCCACGAACAGCAGCCATTGCTGTCGGCTCGCCATAAAGAAGACCATGCCCGCCAGGAACAGCCCCAGGCCCAGGATGGACTTGGGAATCTCCGTCAGGCGTTTCAGCGCCATGGTCAGCAGCGGCGTAAAGAGAATCACCACGAACCCATTCAGGGAATTCAGATAGCCGTAGATGGCCGCCCCATGCTGGCCCATTTCCTCCTTCAATTGCAGCGGGAGCAGGATGCCCACGGTGTTGTTGGTCATGGAGGCAAAGCAGCCAATGAGCAGCATGGACAGCACCACCTTGCGCTGCCGCAGCACGGCAAAGATGGACATGGATTCCGGCAGGGGCTTTTCGTACTCGCTGTAGCATTCCTCCTGGCCGCCCGTATCCGAAACGGCATTTTCCGGCTTGACAAAGAAGAAAATCAGGGCTGTGGACACAAAAATGGCCAGGCCGTTTAAGAGGAAGGCCAGATTGGTGTGGTACTGGAAGAGGATGCCCCCCATGCTGGCCCCAAAGACAAAGCCCATGTTATAGCCCAGATAGGACAGGGAGAAGGCCTTTTCCCGCTGCCTGGTGGTGGAATAGTCCGCGTTCAGCGCATTATAGGCCGGGCTCTCCACCGTCTGGAACAGTGACGCAAAGAAGATGATCACCGCCGTGTGGTAGCCGATGGGCAGAATGGCCGCCAGCGCATACAGCGACACCGTCAGGCAGTCAAACAGAATGATGATGTTTTTCCGGGGAAACCGATCCGCCAGCTTGCCGCCCAGCAGCGCCAGGGGCAGGGAGATCAGACCGGCTGTTGCAATGAGCATGGTAGCCACGCCATCGCTGAAGCCCAGCTTGGTGGTCAGCAGGAAGGTCAGCATGGGCCAGACAAAGGAGCCCATGGCCGTGACCAGATTGCCCACAAAGAGAATGTAGATTTCCCGTTTCAGCCCGGAATATTGGGTGAAAATGCGTTTCATAAATTACCTCATATTGATATCTCCCCGGGCGGAGGCAGAGCCAAGGATCTGCTCGCAGCGGATGTCTCCCCCGGCGGAAGCGTTCCCTCCAATGGATCCGGTGCAGTCCACATCCCCGGAGCAGGTCACACTGCCCCCGATGTCTCCGCTGCAGTTTACATCCCCATCGCAGCGCAGGTCACCCCGGATATCACCCTGGCACTCCACGTCCCCCTGGGCCTGAACCCGGCCGCCGATGTCGCCGCCGCACTCCACATCGCCCCCGGCGGAAACGTTGCCCTGGATGATTCCTTCGCAGTGAACATCGTCCCCCGCCTGGGCATTGCCGCCGATGGAGCCGGTGCAGGTCACACTGTCCCCGGCGATCACATTTCCCTGAACAGTGACACAGGTCACCCCGTCACCAGCACGGACTTCCCCGCCCACATCGGTGCAGATCACCCCGTCACCAGCCTGGACATTTCCGCCGATGGCACTTTCCGAGCAGTAGACGGCGTAGTCCGAATAAAGATTCCCAACGCTGCCGGAGAAGTGGAGCTGCACCGGCTCATTGCCCCGGGGGCTGGATTTGTCAAAGCCCAGGCAGGAGAAGGAATAGCTGAACCGCTCCCGCTTGCCCCCCAGAGACGGAATGTCCTGATAGCGCACCAATTTGTGGCCGACGAAGCACACCGCATGGAGGTCGTCGTTGTCCTCCCAGGGCAGCTCCCCGATGACCGTCGCCGGTTCCGGCTGGGGCAAAGCTGGTTCGGTTCTGCCGAAGAGGGCATCCATGCTGATTTCAAAAATATCCGCCAGAACAGGCAGCTGCATGATGTCCGGGCAGCACTGGTCGCTTTCCCATTTGCTCACTGCCTGATTGGTGATTCCCAGCTTCTGGGCCAGCGCCTCCTGGGTCATTCCCCGGGTCTTCCGCAGGGCCGCGATCCGCTGCCCGAAATAAATCTGTTCCATATTCAAATACCGCCTTTATAAAAATTTCTTGCCGCAAGTTCAGGAAAATCATAGGTGAAAATGGAAGAAAATGCAAGTTTTTCGTGGTTGGAAACCCTTCCAACCTGTAGTTGGATAACGGAAAGCCGCGCTTATCAGGAAGTATAACAGATTTTTTCCATATGGGAATAGAAAAAGAGAAATTGTTGTTTAGCGCACCATTCGTAGGGCGGGGTCATGACCCCGCCCTACGAATGGCGTGTACGATAAACAACAATTTCCCGTTTTACAAATGCCATTCCTTTGGGCTCTGTGGCTGATTTCCGGGGTATGAATGTGGGGATGATTTGGAAAATCTGACAAATTCTCAAAAATCTGAAAATTTTACTTTACTTCTTTAGCGAACTAAAGTATAATACACCCATCAAAACAAACCGCCCTTCGGGGAGAAAAAAGGAGATTACCATTATGAAAAAGACAATTGCACTGCTCACCGTTCTGGTGATGATGATGACTCTGGTGTTCACTGCCTTTGCCGCTGACCAGACCGATTCGGACTATGTGAAGGAAAAGGGCACCTTGGTGGTTGGCATCACCGACTTTGCCCCCATGGACTACAAGGACGAGGACGGCAACTGGATCGGCTTCGATGCCGACATGGCCGCTGCCTTTGCCGCCTGGCTGGGTGTGGAAGTGGAGTTCGTGGAAATCGAGTGGGACAACAAGGTGCTGGAGCTGAACTCCAAGAGCATCGACTGCGTGTGGAATGGCATGACCCTCACCGATGAGGTGCTGGCCGCCATGAGCTGCTCCAACCCCTACTGCAACAACGCCCAGGTGGTCATCGTTCCCGCAGATGTGGCCGCCAAGTATCAGACCGCCGAGGACTGCGCCGAATTGGTGTTCGCCGTAGAAGCAGGCAGCGCCGGTGAGGCCGAGGTCACCGCTCTGGGCTATGAGTGCACCCCCGTTCAGTCCCAGGCCAGCGCTCTGATGGAGGTTGCCGCCGGTACCTGTGATGCCGCCGTCATCGACTCCCTGATGGCCGCCGCCATGGTGGGCGAGGGCACCAGCTACGAAAACCTGACCTACACCGCCCCCCTGAACAGCGAGGAATACGGCGTCGGCTTCCGCACCGGCTCCGATCTGGTAAGGCTGCTGAACGAATTCTTCAAGGCCTCCTACGAAGGCGGTGCCATGCAGCTCTGCGCCGAAAAGTACGGCGTCCAGGCAGCCCTGATCGAGCAGAAGTAATCGGAAAGTTGTTGTTTGGCGGGCAGATTTTCGTTCAGCCATCGTAGGGGCGGCTACCAGCCGCCCGCCAGCTGCGATTATTGAGTGGCTGGTTGAATGGGATCAGGGCTGGTACGGATTCGCCCGACCTTGCATATCATTTGTAGTTTGTACCGCGCGGGCGGCTAATAGCCGCCCCTACGAAAGCCGTGCGGCTGCAAGCGGCGGCAGTGGTGTGTACCATCAACAACGTCTCTGTAAATCATTTCGGAACCGCCCGGAACCAAAGCCGGGCGGTTTTCTACTAAGAGATAAAAGGAAGAAGCTCCATGGAAACATTCCTCCAACAGTTCCCCATTGTCTTTCAGGCCCTGAATGTAGGCTTTTTGCAGACCCTGCGCCTCTTCGGCGTGACCCTGCTGGGTGCCATCCCCTTGGGGCTGATCATCATGTTCGGCTCCATGTCCCGCTTCAAGCCATTGAGCGTCCTCACCAATCTGTTCGTGTGGGTGATTCGTGGGACGCCCCTGATGATTCAGCTGCTGATCATCTATTATTTCCCCGGCCTGGTGCTCCATGTCACCTTCTGGGCCAAGGGAGAAAGCGGCCGGTTTGCGGCATCGGCAGTGGCCTTCATCATCAACTATGCCTGCTATTTTTCAGAGATCTACCGGGGCGGCATCCAGAGCATTCCCGTAGGCCAGTGGGAGGCAGGCCAAGTGCTGGGCATGACCCGGGGGCAGATTTTCTTCCGGGTGATTCTATTGCAGGTGGTCAAGCGCATCGTGCCCCCCATGGGCAACGAGATCATCACCCTGGTCAAGGACACTGCCCTGGCAAGAATCATCGCCCTGCAGGAGATCATCTGGGCGGGCACCGCGTTCCTGAAGGGCTCCCAGGGCATCTCCGGCCAGGTGTGGCCCCTGTTCTTCACGGCCATCTATTATCTCGTGTTCAGCGGCATCCTCACCCTGCTGCTTGGCTGGGTGGAAAAGAAAATGGACTATTTCAGAGGGTAACAACATGGCAATACTGGAAGTAAACCACATTCAAAAAAGCTTCGGCGGCACCGCCGTTTTGAAGGACATCTCCTTCTCCCTGGAGAAAGGCCAGGTGCTTTCCATCATCGGCTCCTCCGGCAGCGGCAAGACCACCCTGCTCCGCTGCCTGAATTTCCTGGAAACCGCCGAAAGCGGCACCATCCGGGTAAACGGCAAGACCCTCTTCGATGGGGAGAACCACAAGCAGCTCAGCGATGGGGAAATCCGCAAAAACCGGCTGCATTTCGGCCTGGTGTTCCAATCCTTCAACCTGTTCCCCCAGTATACCGTGCTGGAAAACGTGATGCTGGCGCCCAAGCTGATGAAAAAAGCCCCGGCAGCTCAGCTGGAGCAGCGGGCCCTGCAGCTCATCGAAAAGGTGGGCCTGTCCAATCGGGTCAACAACTACCCCTGCCAGCTTTCCGGCGGGCAGCAGCAGCGGGTGGCCATCGCCCGTGCCCTGGCCCTGGAGCCGGACATTCTCTGCTTTGACGAACCCACCTCCGCATTGGACCCGGAGCTCACCGGGGAGGTGCTGCGGGTGATTCGGGGTCTGAAAAACGCGGACAGAACCATCATCATCGTCACCCATGAGATGGAATTCGCCCGCTCCATCTCCGATCGGGTGATTTTCATGGCTGACGGCGTGATTGAAGAGGAGGGCACCCCGGAGCAGGTTTTTGGCAATCCCCAGTCCGCCAAAACCAGGCAGTTTTTAAGCAGCTCTCTGGAGCACTTTTAAGACAGGAGGATGGACGAGATGACCCAGCGAAAATTTGATGAAAGAATGCTTCACGAGCTGTATGAGGCCTTTGTCCGCATCGACTCCGAGGCCGCCTGCGCTCAGCTGATGGAGGATCTGTGCACCCGCAAGGAGGTGGAGCAGATGGCCCAGCGCTTCCGGGCCGCCAGACTGCTGATGGAGGGCAAGACCTACACCCAGGTGATGGAGCAGACCAACATCTCCTCCGCCACCCTCAGCCGGGTTTCCCGGTGCGTCCAGTATGGAGAGGGCTACCGAAAATTCGTCACCCCCCAGGAGCCATGATATGCAGCATCCCCCCGCTCAAAAGGCGGGGGATATATATGAGCGTAAAGCAGCAAATTGATATTTGGCAGACTCTTGGCTCCCCCTCTGGGGGAGCTGCTGAAGTAGCGCACACTGGGGCTGAGGGGGTGTCGAACGTTCGTTGCTGGTACTCTTTAACCGGCGACACCTCTCCCGACCTCGCTGGCGCTCGGCCACCCTCCCCAGAGGGGAGGGCAAGGGTGCGGTAAACAACAATTTGCTTGTTTCGGCAATGTGTGAAAATCATAGGAATTGCTCCCCTGGCGTTGACAAGGGGGGCAAACTGCGCTATGATAGCAGGACTTTGACGAACGAAATGCAGGAGGGCCTATGCGCCAGGACGGGAATACGAAAAAATGGGCTGCTCTGGGGCTGCTGGCACTTCTGGCGGTGGGCATCATCGCGGCGTGGCAGTATGTGGGTGCGCCGCTGGTGGGGTTCATCTCTGACCCGGCCTCCTTCCGGGCTTGGGTGGAGGCCAACGGGTGGTACAGCCGGCTGACCTTCGTGGGCATGGTGATTTTTCAGGTGCTGCTGGCCTTCATCCCCGGAGAACCCTTCGAGATTGCGGCGGGCTATGCCTTCGGGGCAGTAGAGGGCACCATCCTCGCCATTGCGGGCACCGCCATGGGCAGCATCATCACCTTCTGGCTGGTGCGGCGGTTTGGAATGAGGCTGGTAAGGGTGTTTTTCAGCGAGGAAAAAATCAACTCGGTGAAATTCCTCAAAACCAGCAGCGCCCGGAACTATCTGTTTCTCATCGTCTATATGATTCCCGGCACCCCCAAGGATCTGCTGGGGTATTTCGCCGGATTGACGGACATCCCCTTCCCCGTGTTCTGCCTGTTCTGCACCCTGGGACGGATTCCCTCGGTGGTCACCTCCACCGTGGGGGGCGACGCCCTGGGCACCCGGAGCTACGGGGCGGCAATTGCCGTGTTTGCCTTTACCCTGGCCGTCAGTGCAGCAGGGCTGGGGCTTTACCAATGGATTTGCAAAAAACACAAAGGAGGTCCCCATGGATAAGCGAAAAACAGGCCCGCTTCGTCATCTGCTTCCCCGGGGCACCCTTCTTCCCGTGATATGCACCCTGGGACTGCAGCTGCTGGTGTATGACGGCGCCAAGCTTCTCATGATGAAGGCGCCCCACTATACTTTTGAAACCGCCTGGGACATGGCCATTCCCTTTTTGCCCTGGACGATTGTGATTTACATTGGAACCTTTCTCTACTGGGCTGTCACCACGGTGGTGGTTCTGCGCCGGGACAGGGACAGTGGCTTCCGTTTTCTCTGGGCCCACTGCCTTTCCCTGCTGATGGCGCTGGTCTTTTTTTTGCTGCTGCCCACCACCAACACCCGCCCCACACCGGGGAAGGATACCCTCTGGGACTGGGGCATGGGGCTGCTTTACGCCCTGGACACCCCGGACAATCTCTTTCCCTCCCTCCACTGCGAGCTGAGCTGGCTGTGCTATCTGGCGCTGAAAAAAACGCCGGGCATCCCCCGCTGGGGCAAGGTTTCCGCCCTGGTGTTCACCCTGCTGGTGTTCGTCTCTACCCTGACCACCAAGCAGCACATTCTGATCGATGTGGTCGGCGGCTGGGTCATTGGGGAAATCTCCTTCCTCCTCTGCGGAAATCCCAAAGTCATGGCCCCCTTCTACCGAATCTTTGACCGCTCTACTAATCGGCGCGATTCTGCAAACTGATAAATTGTTGTTTGCAGAGTACCCTTGGCTCTCCCTCTGGGGGAGCTGCCCCAGTGCGCACACTGGGGCTGAGGGGGTGTCAAACGTTGGTTGCTGGTACGCTTTAACCGACGACACCTCTCCCGACCTCGCTGGCGCTCGGCCACCCTCCCCAGAGGGGAGGGCAAGGGTGCGGCAAACAACAATAGTATCGTATTCTGAATAAATTGAGCCGGTGCCCCGAAAGGCACCGGCTTTTGTGATGCTGTGATTTATCCTTCAACGGCGAAGGTGTAAACGGCTTCCTCGTTGATTTCGGTGGCGTCTACGCCGGTCATGGCGTACTCGCCGTCAATGTAGAAGGCCCAATAGGTGCCGTCCACGTTGTAGTCCGCGGTGATGCCGTTGACGGTGGTCACATACAGGCCCCACTCGCTGTCCTCACCGGCGATGATGCTCAGTTCCGCCAGAGCCTGACCCACGGTGTCGGCATTGGTGCAGACGGTGACCAGGGTCTCGTTCTTCTCCGCGTCGATGACCTGGAAGGCAAACACCTTTTCGCCCAGGCCGTAGTTCTTGCCGTCCCGGAGCAGGATGGTCTCGCCTTCCTCCAGCTCAATGCCCTCCACCACCAGCATGTAAACCGCGTTCTCGTCGATTTCGGTGGCGTCCAGGCCGGTGGAAGCGTACTCGCCGTCAATGTAGAAGGCCCAGTAGGTGCCGTCCACGTTGTAGTCCGCGGTGATGCCGTTGACGGTCTTGACATACAGGCCCCACTCGCTTTCCTCGCCGGCCACGATGCTCAGCTCCTCCAGGG
>CAMCKD010000053.1 GCA_945875335.1 uncultured Clostridia bacterium
CCAGTTTCCCACATTTGTACCATTCAACCAAACACTCAGGCATCTAACCTGGCGGGCGGCTAATAGCCGCCCCTACGAATGGTTCGTCGCATAAACAACAATTTATCCGTTTTACTTCAAAAGTGCCGTTTCCCTCTTTTGGCAGGTAAACAAAATCACCTGGTGGGTTTGGGCGTATTCCTGCAAAAGCTCCATGGCGGCTTCCAGGCGCTGCTCGTCGAAGCGCACCAGGGCATCGTCCAGAATCAGGGGGGCCTCCGGGGTCAGCTCCCGGGCGACGGACAATCGCAAGGCAAGATACAGCTGATCCATGGTTCCGTCGCTTCGCCACAGGGCGCTGCGGAGGGTGTTCTCCTGCTGGGCACCGGCTTGGAGGGAAAAATCCGCCGCCAGGGTCAGGCGGTTGTATTTTCCCAAAGTCAGCCGGGACAGCAGGGTCTGAGCCCCCTTGGAAATCCGGGGGGAAAAGCGGCGCTGGAGCTCTTCGCTGGCCTGGGCGGCGGTCTGCTGAGCCAGGGTCAGGGCGGCTTCGTAGCGCTCTAAGTCCCGGATGCGGCCCTCCACCTGCTCCAGCTGGGTCTGCAAAGCCTCCATACTCCCCAGGGCCTCCATGCGGCCCCGGTACTGGCCCAGCTTTCCCCGCAGAAGTCCCTCCTGCTGCTCCAATCCCCGCAGCAGGGCGTCAGCCTCGTCAGCGGTCTCCCGGCGCTGATCCTCCCGGGCGGGGGGTTGGGTAGTGCGGGCCATGGCCTTCAGGTTTTCATATTCCCGGCGGCACCGTTTTGCTTCCAGCCGGGCATCTTCCAGCTCTCGTCGGCTCCGGCGGCAGCTTTCCCATTCCTGGGTGCACTGCTCCACGCTCTTCTGGCCGCAGAGGCTTTGGTGCTGCTGCCGCAGCTCCCGGTGGAGGTCGGTCAGCGCCTCCCGGCTCTCGCTGTAGGCCTCCTGCTGCCGGTGGTATTCCTCCCAAGCCAGGGCATAGTCGTCGGCAAACCGCTGCCAGACCGCCGGAGAGTGGGAGCCATAGCGGTCATAGAGTTCCCGCTGGCGGCGGCGGTTTCTCGCTTTTGTGAAAATGGAAAGGGCCGCAAGCAGGAATCCTGCAAACGCGCACAGGGCTCCGGGAAGCGTCCACCCCAGCCAGAGCAGCACCCCAGCTGCCGCAAAGAACAGCATACCCAGGGTCAGCAGCAGCGCCCAGCCCAGGCCGGACAGCCTCTGGGCGGTGCGGCTGTCCGCTTCCGCCTGCTCGATGGCCTGCTCTGGGGTCAGGCCCAGGAAGCAGGTCGGTGTAAGGGGCCGCTCCGGGGGCAGGGGGAGGGACTGCTGGTGCTGCTGAACGTCCTCCAGGCGCTGTCGGTGGTCGGAGAGCCTGGATAACTGCGCTTCAATTTCCTCCCCATCGGGAAGGTGGGCACAGCTTTCCTCCAATTGGGCAAGGCGTTCTTCTGCCCGGCGGCAATTGCTCTGTGCCAGGGCTACCTTTTGGGCATCCGCCTGGGCTTGCCCATAGGCCAGGGCATCCAGATGGTTGGAAAGGGAAGCCTGCAGGGCATCGTTTTCTTTCAATTCCTTTTCGGTCTGCTCCAACCGGGTCTGCAAATCCGACAGCTCTGCCAGGGTTTGCTGCAAAGACTCCCGCTGCTGCATTGCCTGGGGCAATAATCCTGTGCGGTTGTAGCGGCAGCGGTTTTTCAGCTCCCGCAGGCCCTTTTCCAGCCGGGCGGCATCCCCGCTCTCGTCCCCGGTGGTCACCAGGGCGTTGAGCCTGCGCCGGAGGTCATCGTCCTGGGTCACGGGCAGGTCGGCCTGGCGGATGAACCCCGCCCGCTGGAACACGCTGCGCTCCACGCCCAACAGCAGCTGGCCGCAGTTGCCGGCGTTCAGCTCCATCACCGGCAGGCCGGATTCGGTTTCATAGGCCCGGAACTCCCCCAGGGGAACCCTGCCCCGGGTGGAGCGCTCAATGGTGATGTCCCGGCCCTTCCAGTTCAGCTCCACCCGGCCGGACATGGGGCTCCCCGACCAGGGGGCGTAGCGCTCCTTTTCGGGCAGGCTGGTGCGGGTGGCCTTGGCTCGGGTGTCCAGGCCATAGAGCATGGCCAGCAAAAAGGCGCACCAGGTGCTCTTGCCCCATTCGTTGGGAGCCTGGATCACGTTCAGCCCGGGCTCTAAGGTCAGGGTCTGATGCTCCAGCTTGCCGAAGGTGGCGGTCATGGAATAGAGAATCATGGCAGCTCCACCTCCTTCCCATCCAGCAGCCGGGCGGAGAGGGCGGCTGCCAGGCGAATGATCTCTTCTTCCTCCGGGGACTGGGCCATGGCCTCCTCCAGCAGCCGGAAGTAGACCCCCCGGAAGCTGTCCTCCCCGGTAGCAGCGAAGGGGTCGGTCTCCTCCTGAGTCTCGTCCCGGAGCTCCAGATAGGCAAGATTTGAAAAGCGGTTCAGAAGCGCCCGTTTGTCCGCCCTTCCGCTGCCGGTCAGGGTCACCCGGTACAGGTCCCTGCTCTGCCCCGGAGGCAGCCGCTTTTCCAGGGCGGCCTGGGCATCCCGGTTCACGGGGACGGTCAAATCATAAAATCTCGGCAGGGGCAGGGCCAGGGTGGATGCCGAGGCGAACTGCTCCAGCTCCACCAGCAAAACGCCCTTCTCCCCCGTCTCGTCCCAACCCCTTCCCATGGGGCAGCCGGGCCAGGAGCAGAGGGTGCCCCCGGCCCGGAAGGAGCCGCCGGTATGGATATGGCCCAGGGCCAGATAGTCCAGCCCCGACTCCCGCACCTGGGCGGCGGTGACGGGACAATAGGGGGAGGACAGATTCCTGGGGTCGGCGTGGAGCACGCCAACGCACCAGCGCCTCTCTCCCCCGGCCCGGAAGCCCTCCAGCAGGGGCGGGCAGTCCATGCTCCTGTAGCCCGCGCCGTAGACCCGGCAGTCCAGGTCCTTCAAGTCCACATAGTCCAAAGCGCCCTTGAAGATGTACACATTTTCCGGCCACTGCTCCATCCAGGGGGAGTCCATATCGCAAAAATCGTGATTTCCCGGGGCGATGCACACCGGCACGCCGCAGCGGCCCAGGGCCCGTTTGACAGTCTCTACCGTCTCCCGGCTGGGCTTGCCATCGAAGAGGTCACCGGCCAGCAGCACCAGATCGCACCCCTCCCGGCGGCACAGGGACTCCACCAGGCCGGGGATCTCTCTCTGGACATGACGCAAAGGCTCCCTGATTTTCTCCGGCAGGGAGGCAAAGGGGGAATCCAAATGCCAGTCGGCAGAATGCAGTATTTTCAGTCCCATTGGTCAACTCTTTCCGCCCGCAGGCATTTTCCGGTCTGGCTGTCCAGGGTGAACAGCACTCCTTCCAGCTTGGTGGGCCCCTCCGCCCAGCGGTAACGCTCCGGCAGGTCGCCCCGGAATTTGGCGATGGACAGGTCGGGCCGGATGCCCAGCACCGAGTCCCGGGGGCCGGTCATGCCCAAGTCCGTCACATAGCCCGTGCCCTTGGGCAGCACCCGGGCGTCCGCCGTGGGCACATGGGTGTGGGTGCCCCAGACGGCGGAAACCCTGCCATCCAGCAAATATCCCATGGCCAGCTTTTCGGAGGTGGCCTCGGCGTGGAGCTCCACCAGGATGAATTTGGTATCCACCTGTTTCAGAATTTTTTCGATCATCAAAAAGGGGTTGTCCGGGCCGTAGTCCATGCCGCACCGGCCGATGAGGTCGATGAGGGTCACCGCTCCGAACCGGCTTTCCAGCACCGTCCAGCCCTTCCCCGGCACCTGGGGGGCATAGTTGGCGGGCCGGACAATGCGGCTGCTCTCGTCCAGATAGGCGGTGATTTCCCGCTTGGAGAAGCTGTGGTTGCCCAGGGTGATGGCGTCGGCCCCGGCATCCAGAATGTCCTCCGCCTGACTGGGGGTGATGCCCACCACGCTGGCATTCTCCCCGTTGACCACCACAAAATCCGCCCCGGTGGTTCGCTTCAGCTGCCGCAGATGGCGGCGAATCCGCTCCATGCCGGGGCCGCCCACCACGTCCCCCACCGCCAGAACCTTAAATTCCATTGTCTGCACCTCCTGTGCGGCTATTTGTTTTATTGTATTCCATTTTTTCCAATTAAGCAAGATAAAGATTGGGCAGAAAGTGACACAAAAAATTAACACTTCAACTTTCCGGCTGTGATATAGTATTACCGTTAAAAAGGAAAATGGTAGATTGTTGTTTATCATACACGCCATTCGTAGGGGCGGCTACCAGCCGCCCGCCAGGTTCGTTAACTGAGTGTTTGGTTGAATGGCACAAATGTGGGAAACTGGTACGAATTCGCCCGACATTTCTTGTGATTTTCAGCTTGTACTGCGCGGGCGGCTGGTAGCCGCCCCTACGGATGCTTCGTCGCACAAACAACAATTTGCAGCAGGATATGCAAGGAGTGCTGTTGATGCCGAAATTTAGTGTAAAAAAGCCGCTGACCGTGTTTGTGGCGGTGGTGGCGGTGTTGGTGCTGGGGGTGGTGGCCTATCTGCGGATGACCCCTGACCTGCTGCCCAACATGAACTTCCCCTACATCATGATCATGACCACCTACCCCGGTGCCAGCCCCGAAAAGGTGGAGGCCGAGGTGACCAAGCCCATGGAGCAGGCCATGACCACCCTGGAACACATCAAGGAGGTCACCTCCAAATCCAGCGAGAATTACAGCATGGTCATGCTGGAATTTGAGGAATCGGTGAACATGGACACCATCGGCGTGGACATCCAGCAGAAGCTGACCTCCCTGGCCGCCGCCTGGGACGATATGGTCAGCTCCCCCTATGTGCTGAAAATCAATCCCTCCATGCTCCCCGTGGAGGTGGCCGCCGTGTCCATGGAGGGTATGTCCACCGTGGAGCTGACGGAATTTCTGAACGACACCCTGATGCCCAAATTGGAGGGCATCACCGGCGTGGCCAGAATCACCACCTCCGGCGCGGTGGAGCAGGAGCTCCATGTGGTGCTGGATCAGCAGCTCATTGACCGAAAGAATCAGCAGATCGCCGATGCCATCAACGGCCAATTGGACGAGGCCGCCGACGAGCTGCTGGAAAAGCGGGACGAGCTGGAAACCGCCCAGGACGAGATCGACAACGCCCGCAAGCAGCTGGACGGCAGCAAGGCCTCCCTTTCCAGCGCCACCGCCTCCGCAGAGGCAGAGCTGAGCCAGAAGCAGGCGGAGCTGGTTTCTACCAAGGCAGAGCTGCAAAACCAGGTGTCCCAGCTGAAAACCGCTAAGGCCCAGGCGGAGATGGTGCTCACCCCCCTCAAAGCCATTCGGGACGCCATCAGCACCGCCCTGGATCAGATGAACCCCCTGAAAATCGAGCTGAACGAATTGTATGAGCTGCGGCAGAGCGCCGCCGATTTGCAGTACCGGGAGGAAGTCTTCTATGCCCAGGTGCAGGCCATCTACGACAACCCGGAGCTGACCGACGAGGAAAAGCAGCTGGCGGTGGACGAGCTCTACGCCGGGCCGGAATACGCCCAGCTGGAAGCAGACCGGGCAAACCTGGACTTCCAGCTGTCCATCCGGGGCATGGACCTGGATGGAGTCAACGCCCGGATCGCCGAGCTGGAAGATGCCATTGCCAACATCGAGGCCACCATCGAGGTCACCAAGCAGCAGCTCATTGAGCTGGGCGTCGAGGTGGACATGCTGGGCAGCAAGATCGACGAGCTGGAAGCCAACATTGCCCAGATGGACGACACCATCACCTATCTGGAGCAGGATGTGATTCCCCAGCTGGACAGCGGCATGCTGCAATTGAAGGACGCCTCCCGGGTGCTGAGCCAGCAGAAAACCTCCGGCCTTCTGGAAATGAGCAGCGCCATGGCAGACCTGGCCGCCAACGCCGCCCAGATGAACGCCGCCCTGGCCCAGATGGACAGCGGCCTGGATACCATTGAATCCAGCCGCCAGGATGCCCTGTCCAAGGCGAACCTGAACGACATCCTCACCATGGACATGATTTCCAAGGTGCTCAAGGCCCAGAGCTTCTATATGCCTGCGGGCTATGTGACCCAGGACGGCGTCAGCTATATGGTGTCCGTGGGCGAGGAGATCACCGACCTGGAGGTGCTGAAAAGCCTGCTGCTCTTCGACCCCAACATGGACGGCATCGACCCCATCCGCTTGGAGGACGTGGCCGTGGTGACCCTCACCGACAACCGGGACGAATCCTACGCCCGGCTCAACGGCCAGCAGAGCATCGTGCTGAGCTTTGAAAAGCAGAGCACCTACTCCACCGCCGGTGCCACCAAGAACATCGCCGCCCGGTTCCGCCAGCTGGAGGAGCAGTACCCCGGGCTGCAGTTTGTGGCGCTGATGGATCAGGGCGACTACATCTATATGATCGTGAACAACATCCTGCGCAGCCTCCTGCTTGGCGCGGTGTTCGCGGTTCTGATCCTGTTCCTGTTCCTGCGGGATCTGCGGCCCACCTTTATTACCCTGTGCTCCATCCCCATCAGCGTGATATTTGCCATTGTGCTGATGTATTTCTCCGGGGTCACCATCAACATGATCTCCCTCAGCGGCCTGGCCGTGGCGGTGGGTATGCTGGTGGACAACTCCGTGGTGGTCATTGAGAACATCCATCGTCTCCGCTTCAAGGGCGCTTCCGCCATTCAGGCGGCGGTGGCCGGTGCGGGCCAGGTGGCGGGGGCCGTCACCTCCTCCACCCTGACCACGGTGTGCGTATTCCTGCCCATCGTGTTCGTGGAGGGCATCACCCGGCAGCTGTTTACGGACCTGGCCCTGACCATGTCCTACGCCCTGCTGGCATCCCTGATCGTCTCCCTGACCCTGGTGCCCGCCATGGCCTCCGGGATGCTGCGCAAGCAGAAGAAGGAGAAGAAGGACGGCTTCTTCGGCGCTATTTTGAAGGGCTACGGGAAGCTGGCCATGCTCTGCCTGAAATGCAAATTCCTGGTGCTCCTGCTGGCGGTGGCGGCCCTGGGCTACACCGGCTACAAGTGCGTCAGCCATGGCTTCACCTTCATGCCCAAAATGGACATGCCCAGCGTCAACGTCACCGTCACCATGCCGGAGGACTACGACATGGTGCAGGCGGCGGAGCTGGCAGACCAGGTGCTCTCCCGGGTCAGCTCCCTGGAGGGGATCGAAACCGCCGGCGCCATGATGTCCTCCGGCGGCGGCTCCATGCTGGGCATGGGCGGCGGCAGCGGCAAAGCCCTGGAAGCCACCCTGTACATCACCCTGGCGGACGAGAAGGCCTCCGGCGAGGAAATGGGCAAAAAGATTGCCGAAGAATGCGCCGACCTGCCCTGTGAGATTTCCAGCTCCTCCACCATGATGGACATGTCCGTCCTGACGGGCAGCGGCATCAGCCTGGAGCTCTACGGCGAGAACATGAACGCGCTGCAGTCTGCCGCCCGGAACGCCGCTGAGACCCTGGAGGGTGTGGAGGGAATCCAGAATGTATCCGACGGTCTGGAGGATGCGGCCCCCGCCCTGCACATCCAGGTGGATCGGGACAAGGCCATGTCCAATGGACTGACCATTGCCCAGATTTTCGCGGAGATCTCCCAGGCCCTTTCCAACTACCAGCAGGCTCAGACCCTGGTGCTCAGCGGCACCTCCACCGACATTGTGGTGGAGCGGCCCATGGAGCACCGGCTGGATGTGGACAGACTGAAGGCCTACACCTTTGAAACCACCGGCATGGACGGGGAAACCCGGACCGTCCGCCTGGACGAGGTGGCGGAGATTCAGCAGACCACCAGTCTGGATGCCATCAGCCGGAAAAACCAGCGCCGGTATCTGACCGTGGAGGCGGAAATCGCGGAGGGGTACAACGTCACCCTGGTCACCGCCGAAGCCGTCAAGGCCATGGAAGCCGCCGACCTGGGCGAGGGCATCAGCTACGCCTTCACCGGCGAAAATGAGAACATCATGGAAGCGGTGCGGCAGCTGCTATTGATGCTGCTGTTGGGTATTCTTCTGGTGTATCTGGTGATGGTGGCCCAGTTCCAGAGCCTGAAATCCCCCTTCATCGTCATGTTCACCATTCCCCTGGCCTTCACCGGCGGATTTTTGGCCCTGCTGATCTGCAAAATGGAGATCAGCGTCATCTCCCTGATTGGCTTTGTGATGCTCACCGGCATCATCGTCAACAACGGCATCGTGCTGGTGGACTACATCAACCAGCTCCGCGTCGAGGGCATGGAGCGCCGGGCGGCCATTGTGGAGGCGGGCCAGACCAGAATGCGTCCCATCCTCATGACCTCCGTCACCACCATCCTGGGTCTACTGGACATGGCTTTGAGCAAATCCGCCGGCAGCGCCATGATGCAGCCCATGGCCATCGTGTGCATCGGCGGCCTGATCTACGCCACCTTGATGACCCTGTTCGTGGTGCCCTGCATCTACGACCTGGTGAACAAAAAGGAGCTTCGGGTGGTGCGGGACCAGGATCTGCAATTCCAGGAAACCCGATAAAAAAGCCTTTTGGGCCGTTCCCAACTTCCCGGGAGCGGCCCAATGCGATCCTGCCCTTGCATTTTTTACAGGACTATGGTATAAAATGAGAAAGACAATGAATACTGGAGTGTAAGAGCTATGAATGTCCATGAATCCGGCGAAATGTATCTGGAGGCCATTTTTGTGCTGCAGCGCAAGAATGGTTTTGTCCGCTCCGTGGATGTGGGCGATTATCTCGGCTATTCCAAGCCCAGTGTGTCCCGGGCCATGGGGCTGCTGCGCAAGGGGGAGCTGATCACCGTGGAGCGGGACGGCGGGCTGCATCTGACCCAGGCCGGGCAGGAAATCGCCGAGAAAATCTACGAGCGCCACACGGTGCTGTCCCAGGTGCTCATGCGGCTGGGTGTGCCCGAGGCCATTGCGGTGGAGGACGCCTGCAAAATCGAGCACGACATCAGCGACGTGACCTTTGAAATCATCAAGCAGCACATTGCAAAGCATGGAGGAATGGAATGAGCGGCTGCGGTAACTGCGGAAATTGCGGCAATTGCTCCGGCTGCGGCGGGTCGCTGGAGCTGACCGGGCAGGAGATGGATTTTCTCCGGCTGCTGGGTCAGGTGGCATTCCTGCCGGTGGCAAGGAAGCAGGGCGACCTGACCCCGGTATATTTGGAGGACGGCCCGGAAAAGCAGGAGGAAGCCGCCATCGTGCTCCAGCTGCTGGAAAAGAAGGGCCTTGTCTCCCTGGACTATGACCAGCCCCTCCAGGGCGCCAGCCAACAGCGCTACCAGTCCTACCCCATCCAGGGCAGCATCGCCCTGACCCACCGGGGCCAGCAGGTGTTGGAGCTGTTGGAATACCAGGGGTATATGGAATGAGCGAATTGGATTAAAAACGTGTTTTGTAGAAGATATTAGATATGAGATACAAGATACAAGATATAGTGCTTATCGTTTTATCTCAGCTAAGTGATTTTTTAACTGAGTATTCGTAGGGCGGGGTCATGACCCCGCCGGTCGGTAACAAATTTGTGAGCGCTTTCGTTGAATGGGACCAAGGCAAAATGCGGAACCTGGTCGGTGGGGTCATGACCCCGCCCTACGATGGCGTTAGTTAATGAAATACTTCTTTTGCTGATTAAGTCGATAAGCATATATAAGGCATGTCAAAAAGGACTGATTTCTGATAATCAGACGCTTTTTTGGCGCAAATAGTTAGGATATCTTATATCTTATATCTTATATCTCATATCTCATATCTGTTAAAGCATCAAACTCCGAAGGATCATTCCCTCGGAGTTTTTGGTGTTTTGGGGTGGTTACGGCTGGAACCGCAGCGTGATGGTGGTGCCTTGGCCCAGGCGGCTGTCCAGGTGGATCTGGGCGCCCAGCACCAGGGCGGAGTGCTTGACGATGGAAAGCCCTAAGCCGGTGCCTCCTACCTCCTTGGAGCGGCTTTTGTCCACCCGGTAGAAGCGCTCGAAGATTCTGTCCTGCTCCTCCTCCGGGATGCCGATGCCGGTGTCCGCCACCCTCAGCAGGGGGCAGCCATTCTCCCGGGTGACGGTCAGCGTCACGGTGCCGCCGGGGCGGTTATACTTGATGGCGTTGTCGCAGAGGTTATAGATCATCCCCCGCACCAGCTCCGGCACGGCCTGCATCATGGTGGGGCTGCCCTGGCATTCCAGCTTCACCTGTTTTTCGGCGGCAATGTCCTGCAGGCTCCCCAGGACCTCCTGGGCAGCAGCGTACAAATCCAGCTGCTTCCACTCGTAGCCGCTGCCCTCGTCCAGATGGGACAGGTTGATGATGTCCTCCACCAGGCGGATGAGCCGCTGGGCTTCATTATAAATCCGCTGGGCAAAGGGCTGCACATCCTCGGGCCTGGTCATGCCGCATTTCATCAGCTCGGAATAGCCGGAGATGGACTGCAAGGGGGTTTTCAGCTCATGGGACACGTTGGCGGTGAACTCCCGGCGGCGCTGCTCGGCCTGCTCTGCCTCGGTGATGTCAAACAGCACCACCGCCACCCCGGACAGCTCCTGCTCCTGCCCCACGGCAGCGGCATGGATTTGGATGGTGCGGCCCCGCATGGTGGTTTTTTTCGTAACGCTCTCCCCTGCCAGGGCCTGGCGCACCGACTCCTGAAGCTCCAGATTTCGGTTGAGGGACAGCAGCGGGATTCCCGCCACCTTGGAGTTTTTCACATCCATCAGGTGCAGGGCGGCCTGGTTGGCGGTGATGACCTTGCAGTCCTTGTCCAGCAAAATCATGCCCTCTTCCAGGTGGCCCACGATGGCATCCAGCTGGTTCTGCTTCTGGGTCAGGGTGGCCTGCTGAGCTTTCAGGTGCTGCTGCTGGCTGTAAATCCGCCGCAGCAGGGGGGACAGCTCGTCATAGCCCTCATTTTCCAGGGGCTCGTCCAGATTCAGCTTGTTCATGGGCTCCACGATCCGTTTCGACAGGCGGCTGGCCAGGAAGAAGGACAGCACCAGCGCCACCCCGATCACAATGAGGATGGGCTGGAGCATCCCCAGCAGGAGCACCAGAATGGTATTGTGGGAGATGGAAAGCCGCAGCACCGTACCGTCGCTGAGCCGCTGGGCGCAGTAGAGGTACTGCTTCATCAGCGTGGAAGAATACCGGGCGCTCTCCCCCAGCCCGTCGGCCAGAGCCTGGCGGATCTCCTCCCGCTGGAGATGGTTTTCCATGGCCTCGGAATCGGAGACACTGTCATAGAGCACCTGACCATTGGCCGCGATCCAGGTGATGCGGAAATGCTCTGCCGGCAGGCCATCGAAGAAGGCCATACCCTGCTGCTCCACCCCCTGGACTGCCAGGGCGGTCTGGGCTTTCAGCTGGCTTTGCTGGACGGAAGAAAAGTAATTGTATAGTACGCCCATGATCAGCAGCATGGTCACCACAAAGACCGACAATGCCGCCGCGCAGATCGCTTTGAAAATTCTCTTTGTCATGCTTGCTCCTCCAATCGGTAGCCAACCCCCCGCAGCGTTTTAATGGCCTCCCCTGCCGGCCCCAGCTTGGTGCGCAGGGTGGCAATGTGCACATCCACGGTTCGGGTCTCCCCCTGGAATTCACTTTCCCACACGGCGCTGAGCAGATTCTCCCGGGTGAAGGCCACGCCGGGATTTTTCAAAAAGAGCCGCAGGAGTTCATATTCCTTTACGGTCAACTCCACCGGCCTGCCCTCCACGCTGACCCGGTGGGAGGCCTCGTTCAGCTCGATCCTTCGGTAGCGCAGCACCGGCGAGGGGGCGGTGTGGCTCACCCGGCGCAGCACGGCCTTCACCCGGGACACCATTTCCATCATACCGAAGGGCTTGGCAAGATAGTCGTCAGCCCCCAGGTCCAGGCCGATGACCTTGTCGAATTCCGTGCCCTTGGCGGTGGCCATGATGACGGGCACCTCCGATGTCTGGGGGTAGGAGCGGAGCTTTTTCAGGATGCTGATGCCGTCCTCGTCGGGCAGCATGATGTCCAGCAGAATGAGCTCCGGCTTTTCCTTGCGCAGCTGCTCCCAGAGCCCGGCGGCGTTGGGCAGCCCCATCACGCTGTAGCCCGAAGCCCGGAGGGCATACACCATCAGCTCCCGGATGCTGTCGTCGTCTTCTACACAAAAGATCATGTTATCGCCTCATTTTTCGCTTGGATGTCCGCCCTCTTCAAAGTAGGCGGTGTCGATTTCCAGATCACCGGTGAGGGAGAAGAGCACCCACCCCGCGATGTTCGCCGCGTGGTCGCCGATTCGCTCATAGTACTTGGAGATCATCAGCAGATCCACCAGGGCCTCGCCATTGACCCCCGGCTGCTTCAGCTGGGCGATCAGCGCCGCCTTCATGGAATTGAAAAATCCATCCACAATGTCATCATATTGTATCACAGAGGCAGCGATTTTTCCATCCTGTTTTACAAAGGCATCGATGCTGTCCGTCACCATATGAATGACGGCGGTAGCCATGTCCCGGATGGGCAGCCCCTCGGGAATGGTGCGGATGTTGCCCAGGGTGATGATCTCGCTGATGTCCGCCGACTGGGTGCCGATGCGCTGGGCATCGGTGACCATTTTCAGCGCGGAGGACACGGTGCGCAAATCTCTCGCCACCGGCTGCTGGTGCAGCAGAAGCCTGAGGCAGATGCTCTCAATGTCCCGCTCCTTCTGGGTGACCTGGTTCAATAGCTCCGGCAGCTCCTTGGCCAGGGCCACATCGCAGGTCAGCAGGGCATGGGAGGTTTTCGCAATGGCGTTTTCGCAGAGCATGCCCATGGTGGTCATTTCCTTTTTCAGCTCTTCCAGCTGCATGTCAAATTTGGAGCGCATCATCCAAACCTCCCCGTGATATAGTCCTCCGTCCGTTTGTCCCTGGGATTGGAGAACATCCGGTCGGTCTTATCAAACTCCACCAGCTCCCCCAGCAGGAAGAAGGCGCAGTTGTCCGAAATTCTGGCCGCCTGCTGCATGTTGTGGGTGACCATGATGACGGTGTATTTCTCCTTGAGCTGCACCGCCAGATCCTCGATTTTTCCCGTGGAGATGGGGTCCAGGGCGGAGGTGGATTCGTCCATCAGCAGCACATCCGGCTCCACAGCCAACGCCCGGGCGATGCACAGCCGCTGCTGCTGGCCGCCGGACAGGCCCAGGGCAGAGGCCTTCAAACGATCCTTCACCTCGTCCCAAATGGCGGCCCCCCGCAGGGAGCGCTCCACGATCTCATCCAGCTTGGCCTTGCCCCGGATGCCGAGGGTGCGGGGGCCGTAGGCGATGTTGTCATAGATGCTCATGGGGAAGGGATTGGCCTTTTGGAACACCATGCCGATCTGCTTCCGAAGCCAGGTCACATCCACTCCGGGGGCGTAGATGTCCTGACCCTGATAGAGCACCTGACCCTGAATCTTCACCCCGGGCACCAAGTCCTGCATTCGATTCAGGGTTTTCAAAAAGGTGGACTTGCCGCAGCCGGAGGGGCCGATCAGCGCCGTGATCTCATGCTCCGGCAGCGCCGCATTGACGGATTTCAACGCCTGCTTTTCCCCATACCACAGGTTCAAGTCCTTGATTTCCAGAATATTCAAATGGTTTTCACTTCCTGTCAAAAATAGTGGAATTCCTGCACAGATATGGCCGTAATTCGTAACACAGACAAATTGTTGTTTATAGGGATGCCCTTGGCTCCCCCTCTGGGGGAGCTGCCCCAGTGAGCACACTGGGGCTGAGGGGGTGTCAAACGTTGGTTGCTGGTACGCTTTAACCGACGACACCTCTCCCGGCCTCGCTGACGCTCGGCCACCCTCCCCAGAGGGGAGGGC
>CAMCKD010000054.1 GCA_945875335.1 uncultured Clostridia bacterium
TTGGGGATCATCAGCAGCAGGCCCTGGGAGGCGGTGTAGGTGGTGGTCAGGGCACCGGCGGCCAGAGAGCCGTGAACGGTACCGGCGGCACCGGCTTCGGACTGCATCTCAACGACCTTGACGGTGTCGCCGAAGATGTTCTTGCGGCCAGCAGCGGACCACTGGTCAACGTTGTCAGCCATGGGGCTGGACGGGGTGATGGGGTAGATGCCAGCAACCTCGGTAAAGGCATAGCTGACGTGAGCGGCAGCAGTGTTGCCGTCCATGGTTTTGAATTTTCTTGCCAAAATGAAATACCTCCTAAAGTATTCAGATTTTGTCGCATACATTCTACCATCTCCCGTCCCATTTGTAAAGCCGGAATTCGGGGAAGCGTGTTAAATTTTGAAGCATTATACAATAAATTATCGTGCAAATTGTGAAAGCTGATGATACCGCCTCCAACATACTGCAAATTGCTGTTTGTAGAGCGCACCCTTGCCCTCCCCTCTGGGGAGGGTGGCCGAGCGCCAGCGAGGTCGGGAGAGGTGTCGCCCTCTAAAGCGTACCAGCAACCAATGTTTGACACCCCCTCAGCCCCAGTGTGCGCTACTTCGGCAGCTCCCCCCCAGAGGGGGAGCCAAGGGCATCCCGATAAAACAATTTGTATGTGTTACAGACTTATAGGTGCTGCTATTCACCCAACCTGATCGCGTATTGTGAGGCTGTACCGCAGCAGACAAAAAATAACAAAAAAGGATTGTATTATGGCAAATAATCTTGTATAATATAACACAATGCGGATTGGAGGTGAGGCGGATGTATGTTTCTATTGTGCTGCTTGAGCTGATGCTGCTGGTTACTGCCATTGTGAATATTTACACCAACAGACTGGTCAACAGAAAACTGAAGTGGGAAGCCATCGCCTCCTTCTCCCTGGTAGCTTCAGCTGCCTTGTCAGAGGCTGTTGGGACGCTGACCGACGGCGGTCCCTCCGCTTTGTATTATCTGCACCTGTATTCCAGGCTGGTGGAATTCTGCTGTGCCCCTTTTATCGGCGTGATGGTGGGAATCACTTTTGGCTGGACGAGAAAGCCCCTGATTCCCCTGACTGCTGCCGGTATCCATGCGGCTTTTCAGCTGGTCTGCTTCCCGCTGAAGCTGGTTTTCAGTGTGGACAAGCAGAATGTCTTCCATCGGGAGCTGCTCTATCCTGTTTATGCAGCCGTCTTTCTTCTGTCCATGGCCTACTGCTTTGCTGCGATCCTTCAAAGCAACCGCCGGTATCATTCAGGAAACGACTCCGTGTTGATGCTGACCCTTGCGACCATGATGGTTGGCATCGTCATTCAGAAGGCCTCTGGCGGCAATATCCGGGTTTGCTATCTGACGATTGCCGTCTGCTGCCAGCTGCTTGCCAGCCGGAGCTATCAGCTGAGTATGCAGATGGACGGTGTCACGGAGCTGCTGAACCGGCAGTGCTACAAAAATTGTCTGGGCAATCTTCACAGCGACTGTGTCATCATCTTCTTCGATGTCAATAAATTCAAACTGGTCAACGACACCTATGGCCATGCCGTTGGCGACTTCTGCCTGAAGCAGGTGGCAGAGGCCATTCAGGAGATTTACCAGCTCCACGGAGACTGCTACCGGGTCGGCGGCGATGAATTCTGCGTCATTCTGCGAAGAAGGGTGGAGCTTCTGGACAAGCTCAATGACGCCTTTCAGGATCTTATCAAACAGAAGCACCAGGAGGACTGCCGGATCCCCTTTGTTGCCCTGGGCTTTGCCTTCTACCGCAACGGTCATTCCGATATCCAGGCCGTCGTGGATGAAGCCGATGCCATGATGTACCAGAACAAAAAGATGCTCCAGTCCGAAGCCGGAAAGAAAAGCTTCCTGTAATTGTTCCAGTTCACAATGCTTTGAGCAGAGCCTTTGTTTCGGGCTCTGCTTTTTTTACCCCGGGGGATTGTATTTTGCAGAAAAATCATGTAAACTGGAAAGAAAAAGAGAAGAGGCGTAACTTATGATTTGCAGCGTCCGAACTATGTGCATCAGCGGCATCCGGGGCAGCCTGGTGACGGCGGAGGCCTTTATTTCCAACGGCATGCCCGGCTTTGACATTGTGGGCCTGCCCGACGCTGCCGTGAAGGAGGCCAGGGAGCGGGTTCGGGCGGCGGTGAAGAGCAGCGGCATGCGCTTTCCCGTGAGCCACATCACCGTGAATCTGGCGCCTGCCAATCTGAAAAAGACGGGCAGCCATTTTGACCTTCCCATCCTCCTTGCCATCATGGCTGCCGCTGGGGAAATCAGAAAGCCCGCCGCCGACTGCGCCTTTTTGGGCGAGGTGGCTCTGGATGGCAGTCTGCGCAGTGTTTCCGGCGTTCTGCCCATGGTGCTGGCCGCCAAGAGGGAGGGCATCCGGGCCGTTTTCGTCCCCGCCGCCAACGCCGCGGAGGCGACCCTTGCCCGGGGGCCGGTGGTGATTCCCATTGAGAACCTGCGCCAGCTTGCCGACGGGCTCAACGGGGCGGTGCGTCTGCCAAAGCAGCCTGACTGGGTGCCCCGACAGGACGATACCCCCCAGCCGGACTTCAAGGATGTGCTGGGTCAGGAGAATGTAAAGCGGGCCTTGGAGGTGGCTGCCGCCGGGAGCCACAATGTGCTGCTTATTGGCCCTCCCGGCTCCGGCAAAAGCATGCTCAGCAAGCGTCTGCCCTCCATCCTGCCGGATATGACCTGGGAGGAGGCCCTGGAGGTGACCCAGGTGTATTCCGTTTTGAGCATGCTCCCCGACGGCAACCCCCTGGTCAGCCATCGGCCCTTCCGCGCTCCCCACCACACCGTTTCCAACGCGGGCCTGGTGGGCGGAGGCAGCAACCCCAAGCCGGGAGAGATTTCCATGGCCCACAAGGGGGTGCTGTTTCTGGACGAGCTGCCGGAATTCCGCAAGGACAGCCTGGATTTGATGCGCCAGCCCTTGGAGGACGGCAAGGTCACCATCTCCCGGGTGGCCGGAGCAGTGACCTATCCTGCCGAATTCATGATGGTCTGCGCCATGAACCCCTGCAAATGCGGCTGGTATGGCGACCCCAGCGGCCGGTGCCGGTGCAGCGAGGCGGCGGTGGAGGCCTACCAGAGCCGGATTTCCGGCCCCATGCTGGATAGAATCGATATCGTGGTGGAGGTGCCCGCCGTCCAATATGAGGCCCTGCGCACCCGGGCTCAGGCGGAGCCCTCCGCTGCCGTCAAGGAGCGGGTCAACGCCGCCCGAATCATTCAGAACCGCCGCTTTGAAGACAGCGGCATGTGCAACGCCCGGATGGGCCCGCAGGAAATGCGCCGCCACTGCCAGCTGGGGCAGGAGGCCGAGGCGCTGATGAAAATGGCCTTCCAGAACCTGGGCCTCACCGCCCGCAGCTATGACCGAATCCTCCGGGTGGCCCGCACCGTGGCAGACCTGGACGGCAGCGAAAACATCGAAGCCCAGCACATCGCCGAGGCCATCCAGTACCGCAGCGTCCGTGTAGGCAACCGGGGCTGAATGAGCGGACGATATCCTCTATTCCGTGAAGAACTCCCAGAAGGGAGCCTGCGCATTTTTGAACTGGCAGGGTTACACTTAAAAATTGTTGTTTATAGGGATGCCCTTGGCTCCCCCTCTGGGGGAGCTGCCGAAGTAGCGCACACTGGGGCTGAGGGGGTGTCAAACGTTGGTTGCTGGTACGCCTTAACCGACGACACCTCTCCCGACCTCGCTGGCGCTCGGCCACCCTCCCCAGAGGGGAGGGCAAGGGTGCGGTAAACAACAATTTACATTCGTTACAGACAACCAAAGCCTTTTCTAAAAGGGTAAAATCGAAACAGAGAGGTTATCACCATGCCAAAAGCGGAGAAAAATTACGGGGTCAGTCTGCTCAAAGCCATCATGTGCTTTGAGGTGGTCTGCTGCCATTTTCTGGACTCCTCCGCCATTCCCCTTTGGCAGTACCCCTTCTCCATGCTGAAAACCAGCGCCGTTCCCATTTTTATGATGCTGTCCTTTCTGCTGTGCCGGGGCAGCGTTACCGGCGGGGATACCGGCGCTTTGAAAAGCCGCTGCCGCAGGCTCCTTTGGCCTCAAATCGGCTGGGCGCTGGTGTATTATTTGGTGTGCTCCCTGCTGAAGCTGCTGGAAGGCGGCGGGGTGGTGGGCCTGGATGCTCTCCTTTGGCAGCTGGTAACCGGCAGCAGTGAGCAGCTGAATTCCGCCATGTGGTTCCAGACGGATTTGATCATCCTCACGGTGGTCATTTCCCTGCTCTTCGTCTGGCGGCGGGACTGGCTCAGCCATGGGATTCTCCTGGGGCTGGGGGCGGTGTGCCTGTGGCTTCAATACAATGGGATGAATTTTGCCCTGTTTGAGCCGATGAGGCCGGAGGTGAAATTCTCCATCGGAAGAATCGTGGAGGTCTGGCCCTTTGCGGCGGTGGGGATCTGCCTGTTCAGCCCCGAATTTTTGAAGAAAATCAAGGAGCATTGGCTTTTGGGCTGCTCCGGCGGGCTGCTGATCTGCGTTTTGTCCCTAATCGTGAAAAAGCCCTGCACCCTCTATGACAGCTTTGGCTACGCGGGGCTGCACATCCTGCTGGGCGCTGTGGGCATGGTGGTGCTGTTTTATTCCCTTCCCTTGGAAAAGCTTGGGAGCCGGGTGCTGAAAACCATCGATGCCCTTTCCCGGTTCACCCTGGGCACCTACTGCATGCATATGCTCATTGCGAAAATCCTCTATCCCGTCTTTACCAGGCTGGGCCTTCCCACCATGGGCTTGGGTCACTGTGTGCTGCTGTTTGTGCTGACCTATCTGGTGTCCTGGGGCTTGTCTCGCACCGGAAATAAGCGCCTGATTGGTCTGGTTCGCTGATGCCTCTTGAAAATCCATGGGAAATGGTTATAATATCTCCTTGGAAAACGACAGATTATCGGAAAGGAACGAATATGAAGGAAATCTTTTTGATGAAACTTGGGGAGGTCGTCCTCAAGGGTGCCAACAAGCGTCAGTTTGAGGGCCGTCTGCGGCAGAATGTCCGCCGGAGAATGAAGCCCTACGGCGATTTCGATGTTTATATCATGCAGTCCACCGTCTATGTGGAGCCCATGGAGGAAACCTGCGATGTGGACGGTGCCTGGGAGGCGGCTCACTCCATTTTCGGCGTGGTGTCGTTGTGCCGCTGCCGCCCCTGCGAAAAGAATCTGGATGCCATTTTCGATGCCTGCCAGGCCTACCTGGGGGAGGACCTGGACTGCGCCAAGTCCTTCAAGGTGGAGTCCAAGCGCTCCGACAAGCAGTTCCCCCTGACCTCCATCGGCATCTCCCAGGAGATTGGTGCCCGGCTGGCCGACGCCCACCCGGATTGCCAGGTGGATGTGCACCACCCGGAGTATACCGTGTATGTGGAGGTTCGGGATTTTGCCGCCTATGTCCATGGCCCTGCGGAGCCCGGTGCCGGCGGCCTGCCCACCGGCGTGGGCGGAAGGGCCATGTGCCTGCTCTCCGGCGGCATTGATTCCCCGGTGGCGGCCTATATGATGGCCAAGCGGGGCATGGAAATCGAGGCGGTGCACTTCTTCTCCTATCCCTATACCTCCCAGCTGGCCAAGGATAAGGTGCTGGAGCTGGCCCGGCTGGTGACCCGGTACTCCGGCAGAATGACGGTGAACGTGGTGTCCTTTACCGAGATTCAGGAGGCCATCCGGGATAACTGCCCGGAGGAATTCTTCACCCTCATCATGCGCCGGTTCATGATGGAAATTGCCATGCGCCTTGCCAAGGGGGATGGCTGCGGGGCGCTGATCACCGGCGAAAACCTGGGCCAGGTGGCTTCCCAGACCATGGAGGCCATGACGGTCACCGGCGCCGTGGTGGATATCCCCATCTTCATGCCCCTGGTTGGTATGGACAAGGAGGAAATCGTCACCATCGCCCGGAAAATCGGCACCCTGGAAACCTCCATCCTGCCCTATGAGGATTGCTGCACCGTGTTCACCCCCAAGCACCCCAAAACCAAGCCCACCCTGGGGCAGGTGCTCCATGCCGAGCAAAAGCTGAACCGGGAAGCGCTCATTGAGCGGGCCCTGGCCAGCGTGGAAAAAATCAAGGTTGCTTACCATGATGAAGCTCTGCTGTGACGTGCTGGCTGCCCTGGAAGGAAAGACCCTGGTCACCGCCGAAAGCTGCACCGGCGGCGGCATCGGCGGAGCCCTCACCGCCGTGCCGGGAAGCTCCCGGGTCTACAAGGGCGGCATCATCAGCTATACCAATTGGGTCAAGGAGCATCTGCTGAATGTGGACGAGTCCCTTCTGAATGCAGTGGGAGCCGTCAGCGCCCCCGTGGCCGAAGCCATGGCGAGGGGAGCAAGGGCTGCGTTACAGGCGGATGCAGCGGTATCCGTCACCGGTCTCGCGGGGCCGGGGGGAGACGAATTCGGCAACCCGGTGGGCACTGTGTTTCTTGGCTACTGCGACGAGAAAACCTGCCTTTCAAGAAAATACCTGTTTGACGGCACCCGGGAGGAAATCCGCACCGCCGCCATCCGGGAAGCGCTGCTGCTGGTGCTGCAACAAAACGCATAAGAAAAACGGTCATTGCCCAGGTTCCGCCTGAAGGCAGTGGCCGTTTTTTGTAATTTGCTTATCGGTTTCTCTCAGCAAATTGTTGTTTGTCGGGACGCCCTTGGCTCCCCCTCTGGGGGAGCTGCCCCAGTGCGCACACTGGGGCTGAGGGGGTGCCGTCCCAGATATACGGTATCAGGTTGTAAGTTTCTGAGCTCATGCCCTCCCTTACTTGTAAGGGAGGGGTAGGGGAGGGATTCGCAGTACCAGGCAGCAAATCTGTACAAGCCGATGCGAAGAGGTACTATCCCATTGTTTCAGCTTCTACGAATTCGCCGAAGCTGGCTGCAAATCGTCAGTGCCTACTGCCCAATCCCCCCTACCCCCCTTTACACAAGGGGGGCATGGCTGGTGCGCACATGGATACCCGGTACATTCAAACCGCCAAACAACAATTTGCCGCGTTGCTGAGCAAAACCGATAAGCGCTTTTTGCAATATCTCTTGACAAGACAGTTTGGATTCGCTATAATAACAACAATGTTGCGTAACGATGTTGCGAAAAGGAGGATGGAATATGATATTCCGAAAAATGCTGTGCCTTCTGCTGGCTTTGCTGCTGCTCTCCGGCTGCGGCGGGAAGAAACGGACGGCGGAGGGAGACATTGAAATCACCACCGATACCTCCGCGAAAATGATGTACACCTGGTTTGGCGGGGAAAAACACTACACCGCCCAGCTGACAGAGCCCACCGCCATTGCCGTGGAGGTAAAAACCAATGGCGGCGCCCTGACCCTGGAAATCGGCGAAAAGGGGAAGGAGCCCATCTATTCCGGCAACCTGTCCTCGGATTTCTCCTTCACCGTCAACGTCCAGCCCGGCACCTACCAGATCACCGCCAAGGGCCAGGACCACGCCGGAAGCTACAGCTTCGATTGGAGCGGAAAGGAAGCATAACATGCCGCTGATTCGCATTGAAATACTGAAAGGGAAGGATGCATCCTACAAAAAGACCCTGCTGGACACCGTCCACGATGCTCTGGCCGCCGCCATCGGCATCCCGGATTGGGATCGCTTCCAGCGGCTCTATGAGCTGGAGCCGGAGTGCTTTGAGCGGGCCCCGGAGAAAACCGATCACTTCACAATGATTGAAATTACCATGTTCCCCGGCCGTACCAAAGCCCAGAAAGCGAGAATTTTTGAAGAGATCACCAAAGAATTGTACACCCGCCTTGGCATCAACAATGGGGATGTGTTCATCGTCATACAGGAGCCGCCCAACGAAAATTGGGGTCTTGCCGGAAAGCAGAGGGAATAAAATGAAAATTGAGAACTGTATGATTCAGGGCATTCCCGCCATCATCTGGGGGGAGCCTTCGGAAAAGGCCTACCTCTTCGTCCACGGAAAGCTGTCCTCCAAGGACGCGGCGGCGGCCTTTGCCCAAATCGCCCAGGAGAAGGGCTACCAGACCCTGAGCTTTGATTTGCCCCAGCACGGCGGACGGGCAGGGGAATTTGAGCGCTGCGACATCTGGAACGGCACCCGGGATTTGAAGAGAATGTGTGATGCGGCCTTTGCCCGGTGGCAGAAGGTCAGCCTCTTCGGGTGCAGCCTGGGAGCCTATTTCAGCCTTCACGTCTGCGGGAATTATCCTTTCCGAAACTGCCTGTTTCAGTCTCCCATTGTGGATATGGAATACCTGATTCGCCAGATGATGGTTTGGTTCGGCGTCACGGAGGAACGGCTGGAACGGGAGCGGGAGGTGGACACCCCCATTGATGTTTTGAGTTGGGATTATTTTCAGTATGTCCTGGATCACCCCATCACCCGCTGGGACATTCCAACCGCCATCCTCTATGGGGGCAGGGACAATCTCCAGTCCCGGCAGGTGATGCAGACGTTTGCAAACCGATTCCACTGCCGGCTCACCGTCTCGGAGTGCAGTGAGCATCCCTTCATGCAGCCCTCGGATGCCCCGATTGTGGAGGATTGGATGGGCCGCAGCATCGAATTGGGAGGGAAAGCATGAATATTACACTTGTAAAACTGACCCCGGAATACCGCCAACAGCTATTCGACATGATGGAGGAATGGCTGTCTGTCGAGCAGGATTTTTCTCCCTACGCGATTCGCAGGCTGGATTACCGGGATTTTGAAAACTACATGGAGAACTTGGAAATTAAGGAGGAAACCGGGGGAAGAGTGCCGGATTCCACCTATTTCTGCCTGGATTTGGACGAAAATGTCTTTGTGGGGGCGGTGAACATCCGCCATCATCTCAATGAATCCCTGCTCTTTTCCGGCGGCCACATCGGCGACGGCATCCGCCCCAGTCGGCGCAGGAGGGGCTATGCCACCGCCATGATTCGTCTGGCTCTGGAAAAATGCCGGGAGCTGGGCATCCGGCGGGTGCTGATGACCTGTGACAAGGAGAACATCGGCTCCGCCAAATCCATCCTCCGCAACGGCGGCATTCTGGAAAATGAAATCCTCAACGAGGAAGGGAAAATCGAGCAGCGCTACTGGATCGACCTGGAAGGCATTCCGTCCCTGACCCATGTGTACTTCGTCCGCCACGCTCAGCCCGTCCACGGCCACAGGGAGGACAGAACCCGCCCCCTGACGCAGGAGGGGAAGCAGGATACTGCCCTGGTAACACAGGTGCTGGCGGACAGGCAGATTGACTGCTTCTATTGCAGCCCATACTTGCGCAGCCTGGACACCATCCGCCCCGCCGCCGCCCAATATGGCCTTCCCATTCGGGAGGACGAGCGCCTCCGGGAGCGCCAGGCAGGGGAGCAGGGGAACGCTTCCCTCCGGGATGAAAATTCCCCTCTGCGCCGCCGCTGGCAGGACTTTTCCTGGCACGAGCCCGGCGGGGAGTCCATCGGCAGCGTCCAGACCCGGAACATCCAGGCCCTCAAGGAAATCCTGGCGGAAAATCAGGGTAAGAACATCGCCATCGGCACCCACGGCACCGCCCTCAGCGCCATCCTGAATTATTACCGCCCCAACTTTGGCTGCGAGGATTTTCTGCGCATTCTGGATTGGATGCCCTACATCGTGGAGCTGACCTTCGACGGCCAAACCCTGCTCACCTTCCGGGAGCTTTCTTATATTCATAAGGAATTCAACCCCTGACAAAGCTGCAAACGCCAATGTAGTAGGCTGTAAAACCTAAAAGTTGATGTCAGTAAGATATAAGATATAAGATACAAGATAATCGGGCAAAGCCCAAACTGAAATAACGAAAGCACCCCGAAAAGAGCGCGCCGGGAGAGGGTTCTTAGGGGGAGGGCGGCTTTGGCTTCGGGAGTGAGACATTCAGCGCCTCCCCCTAAGCCGACTTCTTTGGTTACTTTCTTGTTCGGCGACAAGAAAGTAACACCCCGGAGGCACCCCACTATGGCCGAACGCTAAGGAACCTCAATATACCTTTTTCCCAACGAATCGGCCACACAAAAAACAGAACCGGGTCGGCGTTTTCTGACCCCGCCCGACGAAAAACGAGTCTTAAGCTTAACGGCCTACTACAGTGAAATCAAATTTTTTCAAAAAAACACTTGACTTTCCCCCAACTGGAAGGTGTATATTCTTGGTATGGAAAACCAAAAACGGTTAGAAAAGGAGTAAAACCGATGCTGAAAATCAATCATTTTACCAAAACCTACGGGGACAAAAAGGCCGTGGATGATTTGGGCCTGCACATCCAGGCAGGAGAGATCTACGGCTTCATCGGCCACAACGGCGCGGGCAAGACCACCACCTTAAAAAGCGTGGCGGGCATCATGCAGTTTGACCAGGGGGAAATCCTGGTGGACGGGGTGTCCATGAAGCGCGACCCCATCGCCTGCAAAAAGAAAATCGCCTACATCCCGGATAATCCCGACCTGTACGACTTCATGACCGGCATGCAGTACCTGAATTTTGTGGGGGATGTGTTCGGTGTCAGCGCTAAGGAGCGGACGGAGCGGGTCAAGGCGCTGGCAGAGGCCTTCGAGCTCACCGGCGATCTGAACCAGTCCATCGGCTCCTACTCCCACGGCATGAAGCAGAAGCTGGCCATCATCTCCGCCTGGCTCCATGAGCCGGAGCTGATTCTGATGGATGAGCCCTTTGTGGGCCTGGACCCCAAGGCCGCCCACACCCTCAAGGGCATGATGCGCCAGGTTTGTGACCGGGGCGGGGCCATCTTCTTCTCCACCCATGTGCTGGAGGTGGCGGAAAAGCTCTGCGACAAGGTGGCAATCATCAAAGGCGGCAGGCTCATTCGCTCCGGCACCATGGAGGATGTGAAGGGCGACACCAGTCTGGAATCCGTATTCCTGGAGCTGGAGGGATAACGATGCTGGGAACCCTGATTAAAAAGCAATACCGGGAGTGCTTCCGCTCCTATTTCATCAATCCGAAAACCGGAAAAAAGCGCAGCAAAATGGGCGTTTTCGGCATGTTTGTATTCTTCACGGCCATCATGCTGCTGCTTGCCGGCATGTTTTTCGGCTTGTCCTTCCTGATGGGGGATGGCCTGTTTTCAGCCGGGATGGATTGGCTGTATTTCGTGCTGATGGGGATTATGGCCATCCTGATGGGCACCTTCGGCAGCGTGTTCAATACCTATGCCACCTTGTACCTGGCCAAGGATAATGAGATGCTGCTGGCCATGCCCATTCCGCCCTCCAAAATTCTCATCACCCGGATGTCTCTGGTCTATGGCATGAGCCTGATGTACAGCGGCATCGTCTGGATTCCCGCCGTGGTGTATGCCTGGATTTTCGGCACCATGTCCACAACGGCGGTGGTGTATGATGTGCTGCTGATTTTCCTGGTTGCTCTGTTCGTCACGGTGGTCACCTGTGTGCTGGGCTGGGTGGTTGCCCTGATTTCCAGCCGGGTGAAGAATCGGAGCATTGTCATCGTGGTGATTTCCCTGGTGCTGTTCGGAGCCTACTATTATGTGTGCTTCAACATGATGAACATTCTGCAGAAGCTGCTGCTGAATGCCCAGGCCCTGGGGGAGGGCATCCGGGTCTGGGCCAATGTGCTCTACCAGCTGGGCAAGGCTGCGGCGGGGGATTCAACCGCCATGCTGATTTTCTCCGGCATCAGTCTGGTGCTGTTCATCCTGTGCTTTGCGGTGCTGTCCAAGAGCTTCCTGCACATTGCCACCAAAACCCACAGCGAGACCCGGAAAGCCGGCAAGCTCACCGTCAAATCCTCCGGCGTCTCCGCCGCTCTGATGCATCGGGAGCTGAAACGGTTTCTCAGCAGCCCCACCTATATGCTCAACTGCGGCTTGGGCATCGCGATTTTGCCGGTGCTGGCTATTTTTGCCCTGGTGAAGCGGGAGATTCTGGACGGAGTGATTTCCGGCATGAGCGACCTGCTGCCCTGGATCGGCTCGGTTCTTCCCATGGCGGTGGTGATCATCGTCTGCCTGTGCGCGGGGCTGAACGCCGTATCCACCCCCTCCATCTCCCTGGAAGGGAAGCACCTGTGGATTCTCCGTTCCCTGCCCGTCAGCGGAAAGATGGTGCTGAACGCCAAGCTGCGGCTGCACATCTGGCTGAATCTGCCCGCTGCGGTGTTCGCGGCGGTGGTGCTGGGCTTCTGCCTGAGCCTGGAGACCCTGACCGTGGCTCTGTGCGTCCTGTTCATTGCAGCCTTTGTGTGGCTCACAGGTGCCTTTGGACTGATGCTGGGTGTGCTGCGGCCCAATTTCCAGTGGACCTCCGAGGCCATGCCCATCAAGCAGAGCATGAATGTGATGATTTCCATTCTGCTTGGCTTTGGGCTGCCCATTCTGGCGGCGGTGGGGTGCTATCTGCTGCGGAATATCTGCTCTGCAGAAGTGTACATGGCATTGGCTGCCGGACTTCTGATGCTCATCTCCCTGGCGCTGACCTGGTGGCTGGATACCGAGGGCGCTGCCAGATTTGATGCCCTGTGATTCCCCGCTTGACAGATTCCACAAAATAAGGTATACTTCTTTGTGCAACTCAATAGGACAGTTCGTGACCATCCTGTCGGTAAACAAAACTAGGGATTATGCAAATAGATGGGCGCATTCTGCGCCCATCTTCTTTTGCAGCGGTCACGGATCTGTGACCGCTTTTTTGTTAGGAGAGAGTATTATGAAAAACACCCGCTTCATCACCCGCGCCGCCATTTTTGCCGCCCTCTACGCGGTGCTGACCTATGCCCAGTTCCTGCTTTGGCCGGAGTCCACCTCCATGGCCATCCAGGTGCGCATCAGCGAGGCGCTGTGCGTCTTCGCCTTCTTCACCCCTGCCGCCGTGCCGGGGCTGACCCTGGGTTGTTTGCTGTTCAACCTGACCTTTGCCGGCACCCTGCCCATGGACTGGCTGGTGGGCACCCTGGCGACCCTTCTTGCCGTGGAGGGCATGTGGCTCACCCGGAACATCACCGTCAAGGGCTTCCCGATTCTCGGTATGCTGCTGCCCGCCCTGACCAACGCCATCCTGGTGGGCTGGGAGCTGACCATCTACATCGGCGAAGCCAGCTTCTGGTACAACGCCCTGTTCGTGGCCCTCGGCGAGCTGATCGCCCTGCTGACGGTGGGCAGCATCGTCTTCTACGCAGTGAAAGCCAGAGGCCTGGATCAGAAGCTCTTTTCCTGAATCAAACCGCCCGGACGAAAAAGCCCGGGCGTTTTTCCTAATGGAACGCTAAATTGTTATTTATCGCACCCTTGCCCTCCCCTCTGGGGCTGTCTCTTATACACATCTGACGCTGCCGACGATATGCAGTGTG
>CAMCKD010000055.1 GCA_945875335.1 uncultured Clostridia bacterium
AGTGCTTTCATCTCGTTACGTTTCGGCGGGGTCATGACCCCGCCCTACGAAAGGCGAGTTTTAGGCTTAACGTCCTACTACAGTGGCTGGTTCAAAAATCCTATTGCATTTTGCGGGGAGTGTGCTACAATAGAGAAGAACTGAATACGCAAAATGACAGGTGCCCTTGACGCGCGGGATGCGGGTCAGGGGGTAAAAGGGAAACAGGTGAAAATCCTGTACGATCTCGTCACTGTGAACCGGAGAATAGCGCTGCATGATGCCATTGCGAAAGTGAGAAGGCGCGGCGCTGTGTTGACCCGAAAGCCAGGAAACCTGCCCGTCATTGGTACAGGGCGAAATGCCCGGGTCACGAGGAATTGGCTGTGCCGAAGAATGCCTGTTTTGGGTGTTTGAGCCTTTTTGACCTTCCTCATGGGAAGGTTTTTCTTTTGTTCCGGGGGTTTTCTCTGTCCGTGTTTCGTTCGGTAAAATTTTGTGCGAAGACACAAGGAGGAACAAAAGAATGAAGAAAACAGTAAAAACCTGTCTGGCCGCTTTGCTGGCGGCATCCATGCTGGTGGGCGGCATCGCTTCCGCTTCCGCTGCCGGAGGCGATGATCAGGCCGCCGCCGATGAGGTCGCAAAAATGATTGACGCAATTTATGTTCAGAAGAGAACCGACGAAACCGATGCCCAGTGCGCCGCCGCCAAGGCCGGTTGGGATGCCCTGACCGACGCGCAGAAGGAGCTGGTGGAGGGTGAGAACGCCGACCCGGATTACTTCGGGCGGGACACCGGCGATGCAAAGCTGGACGATCCCCGGAACGCCGACGGCATTGGCGAAAAGGAAATTCTGGTGGTCAGCTTCGGCACCTCCTTCAACGACAGTCGGGTGCAGGACATCAAAAGCATCGAGGATGCCATTGCCGCTGCCTTCCCCGACTGGGCTGTGCGCCGGGCCTTTACTGCCCAGATCATCATCAACCACGTCCAGGCCCGGGACGGCGAGTTCATTGACAACATGGATCAGGCCCTGGAGCGGGCGGTTGCCAATGGGGTCAAGGAGCTGGTGGTTCAGCCCACCCACCTGATGCACGGCGCCGAATACGACGAGATGATGGATGCTCTGAAAGCCTACAAGGGCAAGATCGAGAAGATTTCCGTGGCGGAGCCCCTGCTGGGCGAGGTGGGCAACGATGCCACCGTCATCAACGCGGACAAGGAAGCGGTTGCCAAGGCTGTGGTAGCCGATGCCGCCGCCGATGCAGGCTTCGCCGATGCCGCCGCTGCCAAGGAAGCGGGCACCGCCATTGTGCTGCTGGGCCACGGCACCGCCCATGTGGCGAAGGTCACCTACCACCAGATGCAGACCCAGATGGAAAAGCTGGGCTATGACAATGTGTTTGTCGGCACCGTGGAGGGCGAGCCCGAGGGAACCGGCTGCGAGGAGATCATCGAGGCCGTGAAGGCCGGGGGCTACAAGAATGTGATTCTGCGGCCCCTGATGGTGGTTGCCGGTGACCATGCCAACAACGACATGGCGGGCCCGGATGAGGATTCTTGGAAGAGCATGTTTGAGGCCGCCGGCTGCTTCGACAGCGTCACCGCCCAGATCGCGGGCCTTGGCAGCATTGAAGCCGTTCAGAACCTCTACGTCGCCCACACCCAGGCAGTGATCGGATAAAACCGCTCTGCCACAGCATTCCTGCAAATTGTTGTTTGCACTTGCCATTCGTAGGGGCGGCTACCAGCCGCCCGCAACGTTGGGCACCTGAGCGGATGGTTGAATGGTACCGGGCAACGGTTTAAGTGTAGGGGAGGCTCGTAGCCTCCCGCGCGGTACAGGGGCCTATTTTTAGAAATGTTGGGCGAATTCGTACCAATTTCCAACATATTACCATTCAATGAAACACTCAGTAGCCAAAAGCTGGCGGGAGGCTGAGAGCCTCCCCTACAGTGGCTGGGCAATTATTTTGGTCGGTACCATTCAGCCGAACACTCAGTTAACGAACTTGACGGGCGGCTGGTAGCCGCCCCTACGGATGGCTGGTGAGATAAGGCACCACATAGCTGAGTGAAACCAATAAGCACTTAAAAAATATCAGAAAAGGATGGAATTGCAATGAATCGGAGTATGAAATGGATTTGCATGCTGCTGGCTCTGGTGCTGGCATTCTGCGGGGCCACTGCCGCCGCCACCGTGCCGGAAGAAACGGAAGCCCGGGTTCTGCCGGACGGCGTTTACACCGTGGATTTTCTGACGGACAGCGGCATGTTCCGTGCCAACGAGGCCTGCGACCGGAAGGGAACCCTCACCGTTGAGGAGGGGGTGCAGACTCTGCATGTGAGCCTGCAATCCAAGAAGATCGTCAACCTCTTCCTCGGCACGGCCCAGCAGGCCCAGGAGCCGGGTGCCCAGTGGCTGGAGCACACGGTGGACACCGTGACCTATTCCGATGGCTTCAGCGAAGAGGTGTTCGGCTTTGATGTGCCGGTGGCCTCCCTTGGGGAAGAATTCGACCTGGCGCTGATTGGCAGCAAGGGGGTCTGGTATGACCATGTGGTCAGCGTGGCTCATCCCGTTCCCCAGGAGGGAGAGTACACCTGCGCCGTCACCCTCTCCGGTGGCTCCGGCCGGGCCAGCGTGACCTCTCCCGCAGTGCTCACCTCCGACGGCAAAACCCTCACCGCCACCATCGTGTGGAGCAGCCCCAATTATGAGTACATGCTGGTGGACGGCGAGCGGTACGAGCCCATTCAGACCGAGGGCAATTCCACCTTCCAGATTCCTGTGATCCTGGACGAGGAAATGGCCGTCAGCGCCTCCACCATTGCCATGAGCCAGCCCCATCTGGTGGAGTACACCCTGCAATTTGACAGCACCACCCTGTGCGCGAAATGAGAAGACTGACGGCCCTTGCGCTGCTGCTGGCGCTGCTGGTTTCGGTTTTCCCGGGAGCCCGGGCGCAGAGCGGCTGGGTGAAGGAGGGCAGCCTGGCGCTGCAGTATGCCACCCAGTTCCAGGTGGACTACTATTCCGGCGGCTATAAGCTGATCACCCTGGCCGACGGCAGCCGGTTCCTCACCGTGCCGGAGGGGTGCCAGGTGCCGGAGGGAGCCCCGAAGGACGCGGTGCCCCTCTATCAGCCCATCCAGAATATCTATCTGGCGGCCACCTCCGCCATGTGCCTGTTTGATGCCCTGAACCGGCTGGACGCCATTGCCCTGTCCGGCTCCCGGGCGGAGAGCTGGTATGTGGAGAACGCCCGCCGGGCCATGGAGGCGGGGGACATCCTCTACGCGGGAAAGTACAGCGAGCCGGACTATGAAATGCTCCTGTCCCACCGCACCACCCTGGCAGTGGAGTCCATGATGATCGGCCATGCCTCCGATGTCCGGCAGAAGCTCCAGGAGCTGGGCATCGCGGTGCTGATGGACCAGTCCAGCATGGAGGAGCACCCCCTGGGCCGGACGGAGTGGATCAAGCTCTATGCCGCCCTGCTGGACGAGGAAGCCCTGGCCGAGGAGCTGTTTGCGCAGCAGGTGGCCTTTTTGGAGGAAGCGCTGCAGGAGGAACGGCCCGAGGTGAGCGTGGCCTTTTTCCACATCAGCTCCTCGGGCTATGTGGTGGCCCGGAAAAGCGGGGATTATGTCACCAAAATGCTGGAGCTGGCAGGTGGCCAATATGTGTTCAATGACCTGGGCGACCCCCAGACCAGAACCTCCACGGTGAACCTGGAAATGGAGCGGTTCTTCGCCACCGCCAAGGATGCGGACTGCATCATCTACAACAGTACCATCGGCGGCGAGATCCACACCCTGGAGGAGCTGCTGGAAAAGAATCCGCTGCTTTCCCAGTTCCGGGCGGTGCAGACGGGAAATGTCTGGTGTACCCAGAAAAATATGTATCAGGAAACCACCCAGCTGGGGCAGATGATCCAGAGCTTTCAGAAGATCTTCTCCGGCCAGGCGGCGCTTTTGACGGAGCTGCCCTTCCTGTACAGGCTTACATAACAGGAGAAACAGGCCATGAAGGAAAAACAGGAAAATACCCAGCTTCTGGGAAGCCCCAGGCGGTTTTGGGCGGTGATGGGACTGCTGACCCTGCTGCTGGTGGTGATGCTGGTGCTGAATGTGAACATCGGCTCTGTGTCCATCTCCCCGGGGCGGATCGCCTCCATGCTTTGGGACGGAATTATTCACGGGGTGGACAGCTCTACGGAGAGCCAGATCCTCTTCCGTATTCGGCTGCCCCGGCTGCTGCTGGCGGCGATTCTGGGCGGGGCCCTGTCCGTGTCCGGCTATCTGCTGCAGGTATTTTTCCGCAACCCCATTGCGGGGCCCTTCGTGCTGGGCATTTCCTCCGGGGCCAAGATGGTGGTGGGCATCACCCTGATCTTCCTGGCCCGGTTTCTGGGCAGCGTTCGCCCGGTGAGCCTGGTGCTGGCGGCCTTTGCCGGGTCGCTGCTGATCACCTCCGTGGTGCTGCTGTTCTCCCAGAAGGTGCGCAGCATGTCCATGCTGTTGGTCATCGGCATCATGGTGGGTTATATCTGCGGCGCGGTGACGGATTTCTGCATCACCTTTGCCGACGACCATGATGTGGTGAATCTGACCAACTGGTCCATGGGCACCTTTTCCGGGGCCAGCTGGGAGGAGGTGGGGCTGGCGGCGGCCCTGTGCCTGCCGGGAGCGCTGGGGGCTCTGGCGCTGTGCAAGCCCATCTCCGTCTACGCCCTGGGGGAGGGCTACGCCCAGAGCATGGGCATCCGGGTCAAGCCCTTCCGGGTGGCGCTGATTCTGCTGTCCAGCCTGCTTTCCGCCTGTGTTACAGCCCTGGCGGGGCCCATCTCCTTTGTGGGCATCGCGGTGCCCCACATCACCCGGAGCCTTCTGAAATCCTCCCGGCCCGCCTGGGTCATTCCCGCAAGCTTCTTGTGCGGCGGGGTGTTCTGCGGCTTCTGCGATCTGCTGGCCCGGACGGTATTCGCGCCCACGGAACTCGCCATCGGCACGGTGACCTCTGTTTTCGGCGCGCCGGTGGTGATTTATATGATGGTGCGGCGGCGCAAAGGCGAGGAGGCGTGACATGGAACCCTATTTCAAAACCGAGCAGCTGGCAGTGGGCTATGACGGCCGCGTCCTGATTCACGACATCGATATCCGGCTGGAAAAGGGCAAAATTCTCACCCTCATCGGCCCCAACGGCGGGGGAAAATCCACCATTCTCAAATCCATCACCCGGCATCTTCAAACCATTTCCGGCAGGGTGTTCTTCGGGGAGCAGGATCTGCGGCAGTGGCAGCCCAAGGAGCTGGCCAAGCAGGTGGCGGTGGTGCTGACAGACCGGGTTCGCCCGGAGCTGACCACCTGTGCCGAGGTGGTGGCCATGGGGCGGTATCCCTATACCAACCTCTTTGGCCGCCTGACCCCCGGGGACAAGGCTGCGGTGCAGGAGGCTCTGGAGCGGGTTCACGCGCTGGATTTGGCCCAACGGGATTTTGCCTCCCTCTCCGACGGCCAGCGGCAGCGAATTCTCCTGGCCCGGGCCCTGTGCCAGGAGCCGGAGACCATCGTGTTGGACGAGCCCACGGCCTACCTGGACATCCGCTATAAAATCGAGCTTTTGGAGATTCTCCGGGAGATGGCCCAGGAAAAGGGCATCACCGTGATCCTGTCCCTCCACGAAATCGACCTGGCCGCCAAGGTGTCCGACTATCTGCTGTGCGTCAAGGGCGAGACGGTGGCGGCTCTGGGCACCCCGGAACAGGTGCTGGGCGGCGGTGCGGTGGAGAAGCTCTACGGCATGGAGCAGAGCAGCTACAACCGACTCTTCGGCAGTGTGGAGCTGGCAAAGCCTGTTGGTGCGCCCCGAGTGTTCGTGGTGGCCGGAGGCGGTAGGGGCATCCCGGTGTATCGGAGCCTGCAAAAACAGGGCACCCCCTTCGCCGCGGGCATCCTCTATGAAAACGACGTGGATTACCAGGTAGCCCAGGCCCTCAGCGACAACGTGGTTTCCGCCCCGGCTTTCTGGCCAATGACCGACCAGCAATTCCGCCTGGCCGCAAAGCTGCTGCTAAGCTGCGCCTCCGTCATCGATGCCGGCACCCCGGTGGGGGAATTCAACCGGAAAAACGCCCAGCTGCTCCAACTGGCCCGGGAGAAGGGAATCCCACTCACCAAATGTAATCCGTAATTTCATGGAAAAACAAAAAACCACCTTGCAAAAGCGAGGTGGATGTGGTATTATCATAACGGAAGGGACACCGACGAACGGTGCCTCCCCCCTCAGGTTAGGAAATTACTCCGTCGTCCTTGGGCGAGGAATGGGACGGAGTAATTTCCTATTTTTATAGAAAATTACATTCACTTGCTGCTCTTATAGATGATAACAACAAGTGTAATGGTTTCAATGATAACTGATGCAAATGCAAACAGGTTTTCATAAGTAACCATTTCACCACCCCCTTAATTCTGAATCGCTGGGGTTCAGTGAGGGGGAAGGCATCCGTCCGCCGTAAGTGGTGTCCCTTCCGGGTCTAAGACCGTGTTTAGAATAACATATTCCGACGCAATGCGCAACCTTTTATCAGGAAAAATTACAAAATCCACCTTGCAAAAGCGAGGTGGATGTGATAGTATAATAACAGAAGGGACACCGACGAACGGTGCCTCCCCCCTTTAGATCAGGAGATTACTCCGTGTTCCTTGGGGAAGGATGGGACGGAGTAATTTCCTGTTTTTTATGGAAATTACATTCACTTGCTGCTCTTATAGATGATAACAACAAGTGTAATGGTTTCAATGATAACTGATGCAAATGCAAACAGGTTTTCATAAGTAACCATTTCACCACCCCCTTAATTCTGAATCGCTGGGGTTCAGTGAGGGGGAAGGCATCCGTCCGCCGTAAGTGGTGTCCCTTCCGGGTCTAAGACCGTGTTTAGAATAACATATTCCGACGCAATGCGCAACCTTTTATCAGGAAAAATTACAAAATCCACCTTGCAAAAGCGAGGTGGATGTGATAGTATAATAACAGAAGGGACACCGACGAACGGTGCCTCCCCCCTTTAACTTCGGAAATTACTCCGTCGTCTTTTGGAGAAGAACGGGACGGAGTAATTTCCTGTTTTTTATGGAAATTACATTCACTTATTGCTCTTGTAAATGAGGACAACAAGTGTAATGGTTTCAATGATAACCAGTGTAAAATTAAACAGGTTTTCATAAGTAACCATTTCACCACCCCCTTTGCAGAAACTTTGGGAGTTTTGCGAGGGGGAAGGCTCCGTCCGCCGTAAGTGGTGTCCCTTCCGGGTCTGTGACCGTGTTTAGAATACCATATTCCGGCGCGGTTCGCAACCTTTTATCAGGAAAAATTACAAAATCCACCTTGCAAAAGCGAGGTGGATGTGATAGTATAATAACAGAAGGGACACCGACGAACGGTGCCTCCCCCCTTTAACTTCGGAAATTACTCCGTCGTCTTTTGGAGAAGAACGGGACGGAGTAATTTCCTGTTTTTTATGGAAATTACATTCACTTATTGCTCTTGTAAATGAGGACAACAAGTGTAATGGTTTCAATGATAACCAGTGTAAAATTAAACAGGTTTTCATAAGTAACCATTTCACCACCCCCTTTGCAGAAACTTTGGGAGTTTTGCGAGGGGGAAGGCTCCGTCCGCCGTAAGTGGTGTCCCTTCCGGGTCAGTGACCACTGTTAGGATAGCATATTCTGACACAATACGCAAGCTTTTTTCGATAAATGCAAACCGGCAGGCTCATTTGAGCCTGCCGGCAGTCTATTTCCAGGGGGTGGTTTTGATGAATACTTTGTGGCGGCCCGATGTTTCACTGAGGCCAACCTGGTCCATATAGTCCTGGGTCGATTTTGCGAGAAGCTTCTGTGCTTCCGCTGCTGCCTGTAAAGGGCCGCTGATCAGTTCCTCTATGGGAAGACCGGAAAAGACGTCTGTCGGATACTCTCCGCCGGCCACAGAGGCCATGTGGTCTTCCTGAAGAATTTCCTTTTCGTTCATAATATTACCTCCTGTATTTGTGTTCGGGCAAAATTGCGGATGATGGTCATAGCCTCGGCGCTGATGGGCTCCGGGATTTCTGCGGGGTGCGCCAGCAGGTAGCCCTGGAGCATGTCCACGTCCAGCTCCAGCAGGCAGGTGAGCTCCTGGGGGGTTTCCACACCCTCTGCCAGCACCAGCATGTCCTGCTCGTGGGCGAAGCCAATCAATCCCGCCATCAGCCGCTGGCGGTCCGGGTGCTGATGCACCTCCTGCACCAGGGCTCTATCCAGCTTCACATACCGGGGCATCAGTTCCAGCAGATTTTTCTCGCTGTTGTAGCCGGTGCCGAAGTCATCCAGGGCGAATTGCTGGGGGAACAGCTCGGCGGCATGATCCCGCAGCCGGGACAGCTCCAGAGAATAGTCATCGGTTTCCACCACTTCCATGACGGTGTTTTCCCGAATGTCCCCAAATTGTTCAATCAGATGCTGCTGCTCCGACGGGATCAGCAGACGGCTGACCTGGGAATTGATAAAAACTTTGGTGTCGTGCCTTACCACGCCGATCTCAATCAGATGCCGGAAGCCGGTCAGCGCGTTGTACCAGGTCAGACGCTCGATTTCACCCAGGGCATCTTCTTTCCGGGCAAGCTGCAGGAATTCCTCTGTGTTGGAAATCTCGCTGTCCATCACCCGCAGCAGCGCCTCGCAGGCGTGGAGCCGGCCGGTTCTGGCATCGACGATGGGCTGATAGACATAGCGGATCCGCTTTTCCTGAAGGATACGCTGGAAGGCCCGGCGCTTGGCCTGCTCCACCTCCGAGGCGTGGTAGAGGCCGCGGTCAAATTCCACGAAATAGCCCTTGTGACCGTGCTTTACCAGATACATGGCAAAGTCGGCGAATTTAATAAGCGTTTTCAAATCCCAGGAGTCCTCGCCCACGAAGCACATGCCGCCGGAGGCGCAGATGGGCTTCGCCTGACCGTCAGGCAGCTGGAAGCTGGATTGGTGGAACCCCTGCTCCAGCCGCTCCACCGCGGTCCGGGCTTCCTGGCGGTCCCGGAAGCCATAGAGCAGCAGATTGAATTCGTCGCCGGAGGCCCGGGCGATCAGGGACTGAGCCGGCGCATTCGCCTGGATGCACCGGGCACCGGCGATGATGTACTGGTCGCCCAATTCGTGACCATAGGTATCGTTTATGGATTTCAGATTGTCCAGGTCGATCATCACCGCAATGGCGACTCCCAGCTGCTCCCGCTTTTCCAGCAGCTTTGCGCCTTCCCGGTAGAAGGAGCGGCGGTTGTGGATGTCGGTGAGCAGATCGTAGTCCCGCTCGTGCTCGATGCGCTTGCGTTCCAAAACCTGGTCGGTTACGTCCTCCGCCACACCGATGCACCGCCCCTCCACCAGGGATTGCTGCACATGGATGTAGCGGGTTTTTCCGTTTTTGGGAACCGCAAACAGGCTTCCGCCGGTTTTGCTGGGCTCCACCTCCACATCCTGACGGATGTGGGCCATCTGCCGCCGGAACTGGGCGGGGGTCATTCCCTCGGTGCTCACATCCTCCAGGCCGAACAGATGGAAATAGTTATCCGTGACAAACAGAAAACCGTTTTGATCATCCAGCTCATATCCGCCCATGTCGATGCTGGACATTTCCATAATACTCAGGAAGCGGCGGGAGGAATTCACCACATCACGGCTCAGGCTGGTGATCTCCTCGGCAAAGTCGTCCACCTCGGAAATGCCGGTTTTGGACAGATGGGGCACACCCTTGTCCCAGGTGGTTTCCAGCTCCCGGCGCAGGGCGGTGACGGGCCGGGCAATGTGCCAGCTGGCAAACAGCGACCCCGCGATGCCAAAGCCCAGCATCAGCGCCACGGTAATCAGCAGCATGGTCTGCACCTGGCTGGTGAAGGAAAACAGGCTCTGGGTGGGCACCGCGCCCATCACATACCAGCGCTGCTGCTCAAAGGGGGCGTTGCGGCTGTATAGGGTCAGAGGGGTCAGGGAGACGGTGTAGTCGGTTCCATTCTGGCTGCAGGCATAGCCGCCAAATTTGGATTCCGTGAAGCGCACCTGATCGCCCAAATGGAAGGTGTCGGATTTGTCATTGACGGCGCAGAGGGTTCCGCTCTGGAGATCCCCTGGCTGCTCTGTGGTCATCAGGAGGCCGTATACCCCCTTTTCATCCAGCTCGGCGGTGGGCATCTGGGTAGCCAGATAGCTGGGAAGCAAATCCACACCCAACACACCGCAGACCCGTCCGTCTGAGAGGATCAGAGGGATGGAGTAGACCAGTGCAGTCTCTCCCTGGGCGTTCTGCCGCAGACTCCACAGGCCGCAGTCCGAGGTTCCAAGCTTTCCGTGGCTTTCTGCGGCTACGGTATAGGGCTCCGTCAGCCACTGCCCGTAAGGATGGTCGGCGCTGAACTGGAACCGGGCTTCCCAGTCGCTGTCGGTGGACAGGGCCAGCGACTGCACCACCGATACCGGCGCGCGTTCCAGCAGCAGGTCGGCATATTTGTCCGAGGGCAGGGAAAGGGGGTCGTTATCCCGGATATAGATACCGGCCTTTTCACGATAGTCCCCCTCCTGCACGGCCTGGCGCAGATCCTGGGTGTTGAATACCAGGAAAATGCCGGACACCTGCCTGGCGTACAGCTGGGAAATCAGGGAATCCACCACATCCAGAATCAGCGGAGCGCATTTGGCGCTGCTGTCCAGATCTTCCAGGGAAAGCTCCCCGGCCTTCTCCAGCGCCAGCACCCGGTTTCCGATGGAGGCGGCCAGCTCCTCCAGCTGCATCCATCTTCCGGTCATCTGGGATTGGAGGTAACTCTGGCGGTTATCCACCTGTTTTTTGAAAATGTCAAAGCTGTTCTGATCCAGCTGCCGCAGCACACCAGCTGCCTGCAGCACCATCACCAGCATAAACGCGTCCAGGATCGCCAGAAGGCTCAATGGCCGAAGCACTCGACGAAAGATGGAGCGTCTGGGAACGCCCACCTTTTTGACGGATTTGTCCTTTTTCGCCATGAGTCTTCACTTCCTTTGATCTGTGGTGTCTTTGATGTCAGATTTCCAGCTGGCTGAACTGCTCCAGAACCGCCTGGTACCAGGCTTCAAAATGCTGGTCAGTTACGAATTCGGCCACGGCTTCCTCCAGCGTCATTCCCTGTGCCAGGGATTCCTTCACCAGAGCCCGGTCCTGAATGGCCTGATCGGAAAGGCTGTTTTCCAGAATGCTCCGGGCCGCAGTGCCGTTCTGGAAGGCCTTGGTGGTGTAGAGGGTGTTGCTCTGCACGGTTTCCACCGCCGCGTCCAGAATCTTGGTCATGGATGCATCGGTACCGCTGGTGTAGGGGGCGATGGCCTCCTTGGTGTTGGCGGATTTCGTCACAGGCAGATAGCCGGAATTGATGGAGAAGCTGATGTTCTGCTGATCCTGGGTGAACCACAGCAAAAACTCCACCGAAGCGGCAATCTCGGCATCACTCTTTTTGGTCACCACCATGCCCGCTCCCTGCTGAACGGCGTAATGCTGCCCATCGGCAAACTGAGGCGCGGGGAACACCTGCATGGTGATCTCATGCTCTTCTTCCTCGGTGGTCACCTTTTTGGGGAAGAAGCTGGCGCCGGAGGAGGAGCCGGTGAAGGAGAGGATGTTGCCGGTTTTGATGTCGTCGCTGCGGAACCGGCCGCTGGAAGCGAAATATCCTTTAATATAGGGAACGTAGTAGTAATCCCAGATCTTGCGCGCCGCATCGTGGTCAAAGTTGATGACGGCCTTGCCATCCTGAACGGAGAAAATCTCGCAGCCAAGCTGCATGCCGCTGATGAGGATGTAGTTGGCCATGGCGTCCCGGCCGTAGAATGCCTTGCCGTCGTTGGGCTCCGGGGTGAGGCTGTCCGTCCACTCATAGTAGCGCTGGGCTGTCTCTACCAGACCTTCGATGGTGGCAAAGTCCTGGGTGGTGGCGCCGGTGGCATCGGCAAAGGCCAGCCAGTCGGTTTCATTCAGCAGGAACAGCTCCGTGGATTTGGCAATGGGGAAGATTTTGATGCTGCCGGAGCCGTCAAAGTCCCCCTCGGCCAGATAGCTGTCGATGTACAGCTCCCGCTGCTCCTGGGTTAGATAGTCCGTCAGGTTCACCAGGGCGCCCAGCTTGTCGATCTCATAGGCGGTGTCGGCATAGGCGGCGAAAATGTTGGGCACCTCTTCCGCACCCACCTTTCCGGTGACGGCGTTGATGGCGTTGGTGTGCAGGTCGTTCACGGAGCCCTGGCTGAAGGAGCTCACCACAATGCCCAGCTCCTTGCCCCGGGTCTCGTTGAAGCTGTCCACCATCTCATTAAAGGCGGAAAGCTGGGCACCATTGTAATAAGTCCAAATGGAGATGGAGGTGGGGTTCTTCGGGTCCAGCAGGGATTCCTGCTTCTTTGCGCAGCCGCTCAGGCAGCTGACAGCCAGCGCCGCAGCGCACAGCCCGATTCCGATCCGTTTCAGTTTTTTCATGGGGGAGCCTCCTTGGTTACGATTTGAATGGTCTATACCCTCAATTATATAGTATACAATGAATCTGCCCGAGATACAAGCCTGATTTGCGTTTTTTACCATATTTCTTTATGTGCGTATCGTTTTTTTACTTCGCTTAATGATTCTTTAACATAGTATCGCCATCGTAGGGCGGGGTCATGACCCCGCCGACCAGGTTGCGCATTTTGCCCTGGCGCGGTTCAACGAAAGTGCTTTCATCTCGTTACGTTGCGGCGGGGTCATGACCCCGCCC
>CAMCKD010000056.1 GCA_945875335.1 uncultured Clostridia bacterium
AGATCACCCAGAGTGAATTTGACCAGCTGGTGAGCCGCTATACGGTTTCCAAGGATTCCGTGGGCTACAAGGAATACATCGCTGCCCATGACCAGGTGCGCCCCGAGACGGAGCTGACCGTGGAGGCTGCCGATTACGTCCGCTATGAGCTGGGAGATACCGGCGCTGTTCCAACCATCTATCAGGATTATCAGGGCATGGCGGGCAGCAGTGTACTCACCGCCGAGGATTCTCTGATTGAATATGAGTTCCAGGTGGAGCAGAGCGGATACTATGACCTGTCCCTGCTGTACTATCCCGTGGAGGGGAAGAACTCTGCCATTCAGCGCAGTGTGTTCCTGGATGGGGCACTTCCCTATGAAGAGCTGTCCCTGGTGGAGTTCCAGCGGATTTGGACGGTGGACGCTGCTGAAGAATATGTAAACGAGGATGGCGTGACCCTTCGCCGCTGGGGCAAGGACAACCAGGGCAACGACCTGAAGCCCGGCTGCGTGGAGACCCCGGAGTGGGTGGAAAGCTGCCTCTATGACAGCGAGGGCTACGTCACCACCCAGCTGGCCCTGTATCTCACTGCCGGTACCCACACCGTCACATTGGTTGGCCTGCGGGAGCCCATGCTGATTCGCCGTCTTACCCTCTCCAACCGCACCCGCTCGGCAGCGTATCAGGAGGTAAAGGCCCAGTGGGATGCCCAGGGGGCGGTGGATACCTCCGGCCACATCATCCGCATTGAGGCGGAGAATGCCAGCAAGACCTCCTCTCAGATGCTCTATGCCAAGCAGGACCAGAGCTCCCCGGCGGTGTACCCCGCCAGCCCCAAGGAGCTGCTGAACAACACCATCGGCGGAGACTCCTGGCGCTTGAACGGCCAGTGGATCGAGTGGGAATTTGAGGTTCCCGAGCCCGGCTACTACCAGATTGCCCTGGTGGACAAGCAGAATTTCGTGAAGGGCATCTACGTCTCCCGCCGGATTTCCATTGACGGCCAGGTTCCCTTTGAGGAAATGCTGGACTACGGCTTTGAGTATTCCTCCAACTGGAGAAAGGATGTTCTATCCTCCAAAGAGGGGGAAGCCTATCGGTTCTTCCTGGAGGAAGGAAAACACACCCTCCGCATGGAGGTGGTGCTGGGAGAATTCGCGGAAATCATCAGCGATGTGCAGGATTGCGTGACCCAGCTCAATGCCATTTACCGCAGCGTCATCCGCATCACCGGCGTGGCTCCTGACCAGTATCGTGACTATGAAATCGAGCGGAATCTGCCGGAGCTGGAAAATCAGCTCATTGCCGTCAAGCAGCAGCTGGACGGTGCCATCGACGATTTGCTGGCCCTCATTGGCGACAACAGCGACAAAGAAGCGGTGCTTCTGACCATGCGTGATCAGCTGGATGAACTGATTTACGACCAGGAGCGCTTCACTGAGGTGCTGTCCTCTTATAAAATCAATGTGCGCGCCACCGCCAACTGGATCACCCAGGTCATCTCTCAGCCCCTGCAGCTTGACAGGCTTTATGTCTATTCCCCGGACTGCCAGATCAAGGTGGAGAAAACCGGCTTCTGGGCGGGACTGTGGCACGAAATCTGCCGCCTGTTCTATTCCTTCATCATCGACTACAACCAGATCGGCAATGTGAGCAAGGACGATTCTGCTGCCATCACCCTCTGGATCGGCACCGGACGCGACCAGGCAAACGTCATCAAATCCATGATCGATGCCACCTTTACCCCAGCCTCCGGCATCAATGTGAATGTCCAGCTGGTGGACATGAACACCCTGCTTCGTGCCACCCTGGCAGGCCAGGGGCCGGATGTGGCCATCCAGGTGCCCAATACCAACGGTGTGGCTGGCGCGGTGCTCACCACCGGCAACGACTCCGCCGTCAACTACGGCATCCGCAACGCCGTGGTGGATTTGACCCGGTTCCAGGACTATGACCAGGTGGTGGAGCGCTTCTCCGACAGCGCTATGGTGCAGCTCTGCTTCCACGGCGCGGCCTACGGTCTGCCGGAGACCCAGACCTTCCCCATGATGTTCTACCGCAAGGATATCCTGATGGAGCTGGGCCTGGAGGTTCCGCAGACCTGGGATGATGTGAAGGTTGCCATGACCGTGCTGGCCAAAAACCAGATGGAATTCGGCATGCTGCCCAGTGAACAGATTTTCGCCATGCTGCTCTACCAGAACGGCGGTGCTTACTACAGCGAAGATGGCAGTGTCTCCAGGCTGGACTCCGACGAGGCCATCAACAGCTTCAAGCAGTATTGCGAGTATTACACGGACTACAAGCTGGACAAGGAAACCAGCGTTGACCAGCGGTTCCGTACCGGCGAGTGTCCCATCATCATTGCGGACTACACCCTCTACAATAATCTCCAGGTTTCCGCCCCGGATATCGACGGCCTGTGGAGCATCGCTCCCGTGCCCGGCACTCGGAAGGAGGACGGCACCATCGACCGCAGCGTGGGCTCCACCGGCCTGACCAGCTTAATGATGTCCGCCACCAAGGAGCCGGAGGCCTGCTGGGAATTCCTGAAATGGTGGTCCAGCGACGAGGTGCAGACCAATTTTGGTTATGAAATGGAGAGCCTTCAGGGCAAGGCGGGCCGAGTGCCCACTGCCAACCTGGGTGCCTTCCAGAAGCTTGCCTGGAAGGCTTCCGATATGGAGGCTCTGCTGGAGCAGTACGCCTGGGTCAAGGGCATTCCCCAGGTGCCCGGCGGCTATTACTCCTGGCGAAACGTGAACAACGCGTTCTATACCGTGACTACCGATACGGACTTTGCCTCGGCCCGGGAAGAGCTGATGGACAAGGTGGTTCTGATCAACCAGGAGCTGAACTACAAGTGGGAAGAATTTGAACTGGTGAGCACCGGAAAGGCGGGTGAATGACCATGAAGCACAAAAGGGGAGAGGGGATGCGTCTGTCGCCCCAGCTGCGGCGGAGTCTGCCGTCCTATCTGATGATTGCGCCCTACTTCATCCTGTTCACCCTGTTCACCATTTTGCCGGTGGCCGCCTCCATCGTGCTGAGCTTTACGGACTTCAACATGCTGGAATGGCCGGAATTCGTGGGCTGGACCAACTACATCCGGCTGCTGGTCAATGACGATCTGTTTGTGGTTGCCCTGAAAAACACCCTGATTTTTGCGGTCATCACCGGCCCGGTGAGCTATCTCATGTGTCTGCTCTTTGCCTGGATCATCAACGAATTTTCCGGCAAGCTGAGAGCCTTTTTGACCCTGATTTTCTATGCCCCCTCCATCTGCGGCAACGCCTTTATGATTTGGCAGATCATCCTCACCGGTGACCGCTACGGTTTCCTGAACGGTGTACTGCTGAAATGGGACATCATCAACGAAGCCATCATCTGGATGAAAACCGAAAAATATGTAATGCCCATGCTGATCATTGTGCAGCTGTGGCTGAGTCTGGGCACGGGCTTCCTGTCCTTCATTGCCGGCCTTCAAACAGTGGACAAATCCATGTACGAGGCGGGGGTGCTGGACGGCATCAAAAACCGCTGGCAGGAGCTTTGGTTCATTACCCTGCCTGCCATGAAGCCCCAGCTGATGTTCGGCGCCGTGATGCAGATCACCCAGTCCTTCGCCATTGCGGATATCTCCATTCAGCTGGCGGGCAACCCCTCCGTCAACTATGCCGGTTCCACGGTGGTCACCCATCTATTGGACTACGGCACCGTCCGCTTTGAGATGGGCTATGCCTCGGCCATCGCAACGATCCTGTTCCTGCTGATGGTGGGAACCAATAAGATCGTCCAGAAAGTCCTGAGGAGGGTGGGCGAATGAAAAAGCTTCGTATTTTCAAATCCCACCGGCTCAACCGTTCCGTGGCCGGTAACGGTCTGCTCTTCTTCCTGATGGGCATTTTTGGCGTGCTGATGGCGCTGCCGCTGGTGATGATCGTCAACAACGCCCTCAAGCCCCTGGATGAGCTGTTCCAGTATCCCCCCAGGCTCTTTGTCCGAAATCCCACCTTGGATAATTTCGTGGATTTGTTCGTGGCCATGAATTCCTCCTGGGTGCCCTTCTCCCGGTATCTGCTGAACACGGTCATCATCACCGTGGGCGGCACCGCGGGACATGTGATCCTGGCCTCCCTGGCGGCGTATCCGCTGTCCAAGCATCGATTCAAAGGCAAGGACACCCTGTTTAACCTGGTGGTTCTTTCCATGATGTTCTCCTGGACGGTGACCCAGATTCCCAACTACATGATCATCTCCTGGCTGGGCATCAACAATACCTACCTGGCTCTGATTCTGCCCGCCTGCTCCTACGGCATGGGCCTGTACTTAATGAAGCAGTTTATGGATCAGCTGCCCAATTCTCTGATGGAATCCGCCCGGCTGGACGGAGCGGGGGAGTTCCGGGTGTATATGACCATTGTGATGCCCAATGTGAAGCCCGCCTGGCTGACCCTGGCCATCTTCCAGTTCCAGCAGATGTGGGGCAACACCGGCGCCATGTTCCTCCGGGACGAGGAATTGAAGCCCCTGCAGTTCGCCCTGCAGCAGATTGCCGCCGGCGGTACCGCCCGGGCGGGCGCCAGCGCTGCCGTCACCTTCATCATCGCGGCCATTCCCATCACCTTCTTCCTGATCTGCCAGAGCAACGTCCTGGAAACCATGACCACCTCCGGCATGAAAGAATAACGGAGGCAGAGAAGATGAAAAGTAAAAAACGAATCGCTTCCTTTCTCCTGGCCCTGGTGCTGCTGGTGCTGTCCGTCCCCATGGATGCCCTGGCGGTGCCCTATGACAGCTATAACTATGACTATTGGAATGATGTGGTGAAGACCCCTGCGCCCTATGTGCCCGACGGCTCCATTTCCGCCGTGACATTGGGCCTTGACAAGCCCCTTGCCAATCCCCAGGACATCTGTGTCGCTCCCAACGGCAGCCTCTACATCGCCGATACGGGCAACAATCGAATCATCATCGTCAGCGGCACCACCCATCAGGTGGAGCGCATCATCACAAGCTTTGATAACAACGGCGTGGAAGATCATTTCAGCGCCCCCACCGGCGTCTGTGTGTCCAAAAAGGAGCAGCTCTACATCGCCGACCGGGAAAACAAACGAATCGTGGTGCTGGATGATGCGGACAACTTGGTGCGGGTGGTGCAGGACCCCAAGTCCGATGTGCTGGGAGAGGGCTTCGTGTTTAAGCCTCTGAAAATTTCCGTGGACTATGCCGACCGAATTTACTGCATTGCCCAGAATATGTTCCAGGGCATTATGGTGTTTGAAACCGACGGCAATTTCTCCGGCTTCTTCGGCACCATCGACGTGACCCTGTCCCTGTGGGAAAAGTTCTGGAAAAAGGTTGCCACCAAGGAGGAACGCAGCAACCAGACCCTCTACATCGCCACCGAGTTTACCGGCATCGACATCGACGAGGACGGCTTCGTCTACGCCACCAACATTGACAAGTCCGGCGAGCAGGGTGTCCGCCGTCTGAATCCCAAGGGCGAGGATGTGATCAAGAAGGGACGGAAAGCCAACGTAGGCGGCGACCTGTGGATAGATTCCGTCGGTTCCTATTCCGGTCCCAGCCAGATCACCGATGTGGTCTATCGGGGCCATGGCATCTACTCCCTGCTGGATCGGAAGCGGGGCCGCATTTTCACCTATGACCACGAAGGAAACCTCCTGTACATCTTCGGCGGCCTGGGCACCCAGAAGGGCACCTTCAATACCCCCACCGCCATTGAGCAGTGGGAAAACGGCCTGCTGATTCTGGATGCCAACCGGGCGGAAATCTACAAGTTCGCGCCTACGGAGTATGGCAGCCTGATCAACGAAGCCGTGGCCCTGCGCCATGACGGCGACGAGTCCCAGGCCGTGCCCCTGTGGGCAAGGGTACTGGAGCTGGACGAGAACAATGAGCTGGCAAACGCCGGTATTGGCAAAGCGTATCTGTCCGCAGGTGACAACGCCACGGCCATGAAGTATCTGAAAATTGGCATGAACCGGGATTACTATTCCATCGCCTTCAAGCGCTACCGCAGCGAGCTTCTGCGCCAATATCTGGGCCCGGTGCTCACCGGCACGGTGGTTCTGATTTGCGGCATCTGGCTGTTCGGCAAACTGCGCCAGAGAAGGAACTTCCGCAGGAAAGGAGGGGAGCAAGCATGAAAAACGCATTTTCAAAAGAGAAGTGGGCCTACCTTCGCTATACCATCAGTCATCCCATGGACGGGTTCTATTGGATTCGGCACCAGGATCGGGGCAGTGTTCCCATCGCGATTTTGATTGTGATTTGCTTTTCCCTGTGCTTCTCTCTGAACCGCATCAGCGCCAATTTCATTGTCAATGATGTGTATCCTCCCTCTGTGGATTCTCTGGAAGAGCTCTCCGGCATTTTGCTCCTTTATGCCCTTGTCTGCGTGGCCAACTGGTCCATCACCTGCCTGATGAACGGTGAGGGGAGAATGAAGGACATTGCCATTGCGGTTGGTTATGGATGCACGCCCTTGATTCCTGCGTTCCTGATCGCCACAGCCCTGAGCCATGTGATTACAATGGAGGAGGCAGCCTTCTATTCCATCATCATTGGCGCAGGGGTGGCCTATGCGGTGATTCTGGTGCTCATTGGCATCATGCAGGTGCACAACTATACCCTGGGGAAAACGCTGCAAACCCTGGTTCTGACCTTCATTGCCATTTTGATCATCATTTTCCTCTGCCTGCTGCTGGCAAATCTCATTGGACAGGTGTTCAATTTCTTCCGATACCTGTATATTGAGATCATCTTCCGGGCGTAGGAGGTGCGGTTTATGGAAAAAACAAAAAAGCCTCTTTCCACCGGCCGGAAGCTGCTGTACCTGGCCCTGGCAGCGGCGGCCATTGTTGGACTGTGCTACCTGGCCTATTACCTGCTTCGCTTCACCTGGTTTGACCGCTACACCCAGTATCTTTCCGCTTATACCTATGAGGATGGGATGGAACTGCAGGTGCAGAAGAAATCCCTGCCAGGTTACAAAAACTACAAGCTGGTTACCGAGTCCGATTGTTTGGAGCTGTATCTGAATCAAAAGACCTCGGACGTTGCGGTGCTGGACAAGCGAAGCGGAGAGGTGACCTTTGCGGCACCTCCTGACGCGGATGATGACCCGGTGGCCAACGCCTCCAACCGAAATTACCTCAAGTCCCACATCATCGTCAATTATTTCAACGCCTCCCGCAAGGAGGGCATCTACGATTCCTATTCCATGGCGGTGGAACGGGATCAGGTGCGCTACGAGTCTCTGGAAAAGGGCCTTCGCGTCATCTATCAGATGGGAGACTTCTCCAACTCCATGGGCCTGGTTCCCATGTATATGAGCAAGGAGAAGTTTGAAGAGATTTCCGCCGCCCTGCCCCAGAGCGATGCCGAGGCCTTTGCAAGATACTATACGGAAAATTCCAATGTTTCCGGCATGCGGCAGCTTTTGAAGGCGGCCAGAAACAACAAAAATACCAAGAAGAAGCTGACCGCCATGTTTGAGGCCGTGGGCTTCACGGAAGAGGACTGCGTGGAGCAGATGGCTCTGGCAGGCAGCGCCGTGTCGGTGCCCATTTCTGTCACGGTGCCTCTGGAATACCGGCTGGAGGATGACCATTTGGATGTCTCCGTTCCGGTCTGCGGCATTGCGGAAACCGGCGGCGCCTCCGTTTTCCGCATCCAGCTGCTGCGGAACTTCGGTGCCCAGGACAGCACCGGCAGCGGCGACATTGTCGTTCCCAACGGCGACGGCTCCATCATCCATTTCAACAACGGCAAGACCAACATCGGTGCCGGCAACTACTCCCAGTTCGTCTATGGCATTGACCTGCTGGCGGCGGACTACACCGTGCTGGAAAACGCCAATGATATTACCATGAGCCTGTTCGGACTGTGCAAGGAAAACGCCACCATCCTGGCAACCATTGAGGACGGCGCTTCTCTTGCCTCCATCACCGCAGGTGTCTCCGGCAACATCAACAACTACAATTATGTCTACCCCTCCTTCGTTGTCCGGGGCAGCGAGACCCTGGAAATGTTCGGCACCACCGGCAATGAAGCAAGCCTTCCCATCGTGGAGCCCAAGCCCTACGACCACAATCTGACGGTGCGCTACACCTTCCTGGACGAAGACCACCGGGGGTATGTGGGCATCGCGTCCTACATGCGCCAGCGGCTGATCGACCAAGGTGTCCTCCAAGAGAAAGCAGGAAATGGGGATATCAAGCTCTATTACGATGTGCTCACCGGCGTGGAGATGACGGAATATTTCCTGGGCAAGCAATACATGGGCCTCACCGCCATGACCACCTTTGACCAGGCGGGACAGATGGTGGATTCCCTTGCCAAGCTGGGGATTCAGAACCAGGCAGTGAATCTGCAGGGCTGGTTCAACGGCGGCTACTATCACGATGTGGCGGACAGAATCCGGGTTCCCGGAAAGCTGGGCGGCAAAAGCGGCCTGGAAGCACTGAATCAGAAGGTGTCCGAAAACGGCGGCAGCCTGTATACAGATGTTGCTTTGCAGAAGGTGTCCTTTGACAGCAAGCGCTTCAACTACCAGGCGGAATCCTCCAAGTATTTCGGCAGCGGCTATGTGGCAAGCTTCGGCCAGGTGAACCCCGCCACCCTCCGCCAGACCTCGTCCCTTGGCTATTACGAAACCAAGTATGATCTGATCAGTCCGAAATTCCTGGTTCGCTACGCCGAGGCCTTTGCAGAGAAAATCCAGTCCTATGATGTGGCGGGCATCAGCCTGCGGGATTTGGGCTCCAGCCTCCACTCCGATAAAAAGCGCAGTGAGCAGATCACCCGGGAGGAAGCGCTGGATGTGGTGCTGGCAGAGCTGGGCAATCTGGAAGAGACTGGCAAAAAAATCATGGTCAGCCGGGCCAATGACTACGCCTGGAAAGTTGCCGATGACATCATCAATCTGCCCCTGGATGACAATGACTACATCCTGATCGATGATAATATTCCGCTGTATGAGATGATCGTCCATGGCTGCATTGATTACTGCGGCGGCATTTACAATCTGACCGACAGCCACAACGACCGGGAACAGCTTCTCACCATGCTGGAATACGGCGCGTCACCCCATTTCCTCTTCACCTGGCAGGAGACCACCGAGATGAAATACTCCGGCATGAATCGATGCTATTCCACCTCCTTTGATACCTGGGCCCCGAAGGCGGCTGAGGTTTACAGCGAGGTGAACGCTGTGCTGGGCCAGGTCTCCGGGGAACAGATGGTCAGCCATGAGATTCTGGATAACGGGGTCCGCAAGGTCGTCTATGGCAACGGGATCACCATTTTCATCAACTATTCCGGCCAGGAGCGGAATGCCGAGGGCGTTACGGTTCCCGGGATGGGCTACACCGTTCAGTAAGGGGGTGGGGAAGTGAAGAAAAAGCATTCGCTGACATTGTCGCAGAAGAGAACCGTAAACGGGTATCTGTTCATCCTTCCCTGGCTGGTGGGCTTTGCGGCATTCTATATCCGAAGCCTGTTTATGACCATCCAGTTCTCCCTGTCCGATCTGACCGTAGGGGTCAGCGGCTACAGCCTGAGCTGGGTGGGGCTGAAGAACTATCTCTATGCCTTCACCGCCCACGGCAGCTTCAAGCAGATCCTCACCTCCTCCGTCATCAATATGGTGGTGGATGTGCCGCTGATCATCTTTTTCAGCCTGTTCATGGCGCTGATGCTGAATCGGAAATTCCGGGGCAGAACCTTGGTGCGGGCCATCTTCTTCCTGCCGGTGATTCTGAACGCAGAGGCCATCGTGGATGCCATCGAAACCGCTGCTATGATGGTTGCAACCGGCGTCAGCTCCTCCAGCCAGGAAATGGCCCAGAGCGCCTCCGGGGGGATCGGCATCGGCTATTACATTGACCTCTTTGGCAACCTGATGATTTCCAGGGATATGCTGGAATACATCGTGGGTGCCGTCAACCGAATCACCAGCATCGTCTCCGCCTCCGGCGTGCAAATTGTCATTTTCATCGCGGCCCTCCAATCCATCCCCAGCTCCATGTATGAGGTGGCGAAGATTGAGGGAGCCACTGGCTACGAGACCTTCTGGAAGGTGACCTTCCCCATGGTGATGCCCCATATCATCACCAACATCGTCTACACCGTGGTGGACAGCTTCATCAGCAGTGATGTGGTGACCCTGGCCTACAACACGGCATTCTCGGAGTTCAACTACGGCCTGAGCTCGGTGTTCAGTCTGGTGAGCACGGTGGTCACCTGTGCCATTCTGGTGCTGGTGTGCGGCTTTATCTCCAAGAAAACCTTCTATTATAACTGAGAAAGGAGGAATGCTGCATGTTTCAGTCTGTGAAGCAGTTTGTTTCCAAGCATTTTTCGGCCCTGAACGACGAGACCACGGCGCTGAATGAACGCCAGGCCATTGCCAATGGGCTCAAGGGCTTTTTGATGGGCCTGTTCCGGTTTGTGATCATTCTGGGTGTCTGCTATGTGATCATGGGCCCGGTACTGGGCATCATTGCAAATTCCTTCTTTTCCAACAAGGATGCCTACAACCCCATGGTGTATCTGATTCCTCAGAATCCCACCCTGGAACGGTATCAAATGGCCATCAAGATCATGGACTATGTTCCAACCATGCTCAAGTCCCTGCTGTATTCCTTCAGCCTGATGCTGATGCAGATTTTGACCTGCTCCATGGTGGGCTATGGCTTCGCAAGGTTCAAATTTCCTCTGAAAAGCCTGCTCTTTGGCTGTGTGGTGGTGATGATCGTCATTCCCACCCACACCATCATGCTTCCGCTTTACATGACCTTCCGAAACTTTGACCCGCTGGGCATTGTATCGGCCATCACGGGAGCACCCATCAATCTGATGGGAACGCCCTTTCCCATGATTCTGATGACCATCCTGGGCTGCGGCCTGCGCTCCGGCCTGTATATCTACATCTTCAATCAGTTCTTCCGGGGCCTGCCCAAGGAGATTGAGGAAGCGGCTCTGGTGGATGGGGCAGGAACCTGGTATACCTATTTCTTCATCATGCTGCGAAACGCCATGCCCTCGGTGATTACCGTGGCGGTGTTCAGTCTGGTGTGGCAGTATAACGATACCTTCTATGCCAAGCTGTTCCATCTGCCCCAGTCCCAGTCCATCGGCACCCGGATTTCATCCCTGGTTGCCAACATTGCCAACCAGTACCAGATCATGGATAAGACCATCCAGACCCTCTATCTGGATGCGGGCATTGTGCTGATGATGATTCCCGTGGTTCTCATTTATGTGATTTTGCAGAAGCAGTTTATCGAAGGTGTGGAGCGAAGCGGTATTGTAGGCTAAGAACTGTTTTGCTCGATAATTCATAAAAGCCTGAAGAGGGGAGGAATGATACTGAGTTTCATTTGCATTTTCTTCGCGCATTCCCTGGAAAATTTATCAACATTCAAGGAGGAAAGAAAAGTGAAAACGAACAAACTGATGGCTCTGGTTCTGGCTGCGGTGATGGTTCTGTCGCTGATCCCCGCCGCCGCTGCGGAAACCGCTCCCAGCCTGGACTTTGAGGATGGCAACATTGGCTTTGTGGCTGTCTATGAGGGCATGGCCAACTCTGCCGCTGCGACCCTGGAGGTCGTTGACTACAACGGCAGCAAAGCCCTGAAGGTGACCAATGACAATGGCAAGGTTCCCTATGTGGCCTTCGACGTGGTCAGCCTGCTGGGCGAGAAGGCCGCAGACGTGGCTTCCGTGGAAATGACCATGGGTACCCAGAATCCCGACGGCAAGTTCTTTGCCTGCTCCGGCGAGATGAAGCTCTTTGTGGACGGCGGCCTGAGCAAAACTGCCCGTGCCTGGTCTGTCTACATGGAAAAGAAGAATCCCAAGGTTGCTTCCTTCGCCCTGGAGGATGAGGCCTTCTCCGCTGAATCCGCCCCCCTGATGGTCATCAGCCTGGTGGTGGACAATGGCATCGCCAAGGGTGCCGCTCCTGCCGTGCTGTACATCGATGATGTCCGCTTCCTGGATGCCGAGGGCAATGTGATTCCCGCGGATTCCACTGCTTCCTTCGCGGCCCCCGAGGGCTTCGGCGGCGGCGCTGACATGACCAACCTGCAGTACCTGGGCGCAGACGCCGTGGAGCTGGAAGGCATGGCCGGTAAGGCTGCCGGTGCCTGGGCACAGGACGGCGTGGAAATGACCGAGGAATTCAAGGCTGCCCTGGTTCCCGGTGCTGTCATTGAAATCAGCTATTCCTCTGAAAGCGGCGACATGTGGCTGGTGCTGCCCTGGGCTACCGCTGGCTGGACCCGCATTGAGCAGCAGACCGCTGTCACCAACCTGAGCCACAGCACCGCTCAGATCACCTTCGAGCAGATTGCCGCCGTTCTGGGCGACGACATCTCCGCCTGGGGCGAAATGCTGCAGTGCGAATCCAGCGGCGCCTGGGAGGTCTACGCGGTGAAGGTTGGCCAGCCCACCGGCCTGAAGAATCTGGCAAACAAGGTCAGCATCGATGGCTTTGCAAAATCTGCCGGTGCCTGGGCACAGGATGGCATGGAACTCACCGAAGAGCAGTGGGCCATGATGAAGCCCGGTGCCGTCATCGAAATCAACTATACCTCCGAAAACGGCGACATGTGGATCGTTCTGCCCTGGGCCGAGGCAGGCTGGACCCGCATCGAGCAGCAGACCGCCGCCTGCAATGGCTCCGTCTGTCAGATCACCTATGAACAGATCGCTGCCGTCCTGGGTGACGACGTTTCCAAGTGGGGCACCATGCTTCAGTGCGAGGCCAGCGGCGC
>CAMCKD010000057.1 GCA_945875335.1 uncultured Clostridia bacterium
CAACTGAAAGCTTGTACTGCGCGGGAGGCTACGAGCCTCCCCTACAGTGGCTGGTGCAACAAACAACAATTTACCGGGTTGCTGAGGAAAGCCGATATACACAATTCATAATGATAGTATAAATAAAATGGTATCCAATAATTTGGACAGTTGTTGCTTTGAAGGAAAGGAAATCCAATTTCTCTATGATAGGAACAATGACTCTACTGACCTTTTGCTGCAAAAGTCGGCAGAGCCATTTTTAAGAAGCTTTTGGGCAGCTTCAGCTGTGGATGTACTGGATCGTCACACATCCGGGGCCGCCCTGGGTGATGAAGGCGGGGCCAAGGGTATGGACATGGTACTGGGCATCGGGGATCGCTTCCTTCAGCGCCTGTAATGCCTGCTGTGCCTTGTCGGCCACATTGGCGTGGGAAATCAGAACCTGCCAGTCCTTGCCAATGCCGGCCTTCTTCATTTCCTGAACCACATATTTCACCGCCTGGGCATAGCCTCTGCGGATAGCGGCAGCTGTCAGCCGTTCGCCGGTGCTGGTCTGGGTCATAATGGGGGACAGATTGGCTAATTTTCCCACATGGGATACCAGAGGGGACAGCCGTCCGCCCCGCCGCAAATAATCAAAATCCGTGGGAAGCAGGTAGCTTTTGGCGGTATCCATCAGGGCGTTCAGCTTTTCTGTAATGGCGGCGCGGGAATGCCCCTCCCTGGCCCACTGAACGGCTCTTTCCACCAGATAGCGGTGGGGGCCGCAAAGGGTTCGGCTGTTGATCACAGTGATGTTCTCTGACTGGCCGCAGAGCTCTGCCGCGGTCAGGGCGCTGGCGTAGGTGCCGGACAGACCGTAGGCCATGGTGATGTTGATGATTTCTTCGCCCTGAAAGCGGCGGTACATGGCCTCCACCTCGCCGATGGAAGGCTGGCTGGAGGTGGGAATATGACCCTGCTGAATCAGCGCAAGAAACTCCTGGGTGTTGATCTCAACGTACTCCCGGCAGCTTTTGCCTGCGATGGTGACGGACAGGGGAACCACAGTAAATCCGGCGGCTTCCGCCTGGGCGGGGGAATAGAGGGTAGAACTGTCAGAAACGATATGAACCATGGAGACAGCCTCCTTTATCTATCTATCTTTATGCGCATATCCGCTTTCGTCAGCAACCCGGTAAATTGTTGTTTATCATTTCGTAGGGCGGGGTCATGACCCCGCCGAAACGTAACGTGATGAAAGCACTTCCGTTGAATCGTGCCAGGGCAAAATGCGCAACCTGGTCGGCGGGGTCATGACCCCGCCCTACGAATGGCGTGTGCAAACAACAATTTACCACTCTGATGAGTCAAACCGATAAGCGCATATCTTTTTTCTTATCGTAACAGGAACGAGGTGAAGTGTCAACTGTTTTTCGGGACAGTCACATCCAATTGTACAAAGGCTCCTGAGTGCAGAAGGGCAGTCAGGTCGGCGCAAAGGGCATCGATGTTTTCTTCCTTGGTTGCCCAGCTGGTGCAGAAGCGGACGGCGCGGTGGCCTTCGTCAACGCGCTCCTGCTCACTAAAGACATACTTTTCGGAAAGCTTATTCAGAATCTCATCCGGCAGGATGGGGAACAGCTGGTTGGTGGTGCTTTCCACCAGGAAGGGGATGGACAGCTCCTTCATGTGATCGCGCAGCTTGTCTGCCAGCCGGTCTGCCTGGGCGGCAATTTTGAAATAGAGGTCATCCTCCATCAGGGCGTCAAACTGCACGCCCAGCAGCCGACCCTTGGCCAGCATACCGCCGTGCTGTTTGATGAGGTAGCGGAAATCCTCGTTGATGGCCGGATTCATGATCACCACCGCCTCCCCAAACAGGGCACCCACCTTGGTGCCGCCGATGTAGAACACGTCGCAAAGTCGGGCCAGATCCGGCAGGGTCACATCGTTTCCTTTTGCCTCTAACCCGTAGCCCAGTCTGGCTCCATCCACAAACAGGTACAGCCCCAGCTCCCGGCAGACTTCACTCAGTGCTTCCAGCTCAGACAGGGTGTACAGGGTGCCCAGCTCTGTGGGGTTGGAGATGTACACCAGCTTGGGCTGGACGGTGTGTTCCGTGGCGCCGTTGGTGCGGTGGGCATGGACGGCCTCTGCCACCTGAGCAGCGGTGATTTTCCCATCCTGATGGGGCAGACCCAGCACCTTGTGCCCCGTGGCCTCCACGGCGCCGGTCTCATGGACATTGATGTGGGCGGTGTCCGCGCCCAGAGCACCCTGGTGAGGCCGCAGGGCCGCGTCAATCACCGTCAGATTGGCCTGGGTGCCTCCCACCAGAAAGTGGACGGCAATGTCCTGACGGCCGCATTTGTCTCGGATTTTGGCGGCAGCGGCGGCACAGTATTCGTCCTCCCCGTAGCCCAGGGTTTGGGTCAGGTTGGTTTCAATCAGCCGGGCCAGCACCTTCGGATGGCAGCCCTCGCTGTAGTCATTGTTGAAATAGATCATTTGGTTCACGCTCCTTTTTCCCCATTTTATCCCTTTTGGAACTTGGTGTCAAGAGCTCATACCGCCGCCCTCTCCGGCATACCCTTGTTTCAGCACACAGCATCGGAGGTTGCGATATGACAGAACCAATGGAGAAGCGAGCCTGTGAACTGGCTGTGTACATCATTGAAACCGGTGCCACCGTCCGGGCCGCCGCCCGACACTTCGGCATTTCCAAATCCACTGTCCACAAGGACATCACCTGCCGCCTGAGCAGGATCCATCCCCAGCTCTACGCCCAGGCCAGGGCGGTGCTGGATAAGAACAAGCAGGAACGTCACATCCGCGGCGGAATGGCGACGAAAGAGAAATACAAGAACCAAGCCGCCCTCCGCCGCAGACAGGCGGAGGAATAGGAAAGAAAAGAGCAGCGCTCCTTGATTGGGATACGCTGCTCTTTTTGGAATCATTCTTCGATTTTAATAACGGCCTTGACGATATCCGCCTTGTTGCGGACGCTTTCGTCCATGGCGTGCTGGATATCGGACAGGGGGAAGATGTCGGAGACGATGCCCTTCAGGTTTATTTTCCCGGAGGCTACCGCTTCAATGGCAGTGGGGTAGATGTGGCGATAGCGGAAGATGGACTTGAGGGTCAGCTCCTTGTTGAGGATGATGTCGGTGGGCAGGGTCATCTCGCCGGTTCTGCTGTAGCCCACCAGGACGATGGTGCTGCCCTTGCCCGCCATCTGGATGGCCTGACGGCAGGTGAATTCGCTGCCTGCGGTTTCAATGACCAGGTCGGTGCCTTCGCCGCCGGTGAGCTCCATCACCTTGGCAACCACATCCTCCTGCTTGCCGTTGATCACGCCGGTGGCACCCAGCTCCATGGCCTTTTCCAGCCGCTTGTCCATGATGTCCACCACATAGACCTGCTGGACACCCCGGGCCTTCAGCGCCATCATGGACACCAGGCCGATGCAGCCCGCGCCCATGACCACGGCCTTCTGACCCAGATGGGCATCGCCCTGAATGGCGGCGTGGAAGCCAACGGCCAGAGGCTCGATGAGGGCGCCCTCCAGAGTGGAGACGTTCTCCGGCAGCTTGAAGCAGAGGTCAGCCTCGTGGGCCACATATTCCTGGAATACGCCATCCACAGGCGGGGTGGCGAAGAACACCACATCGGGGCACAGATTGTACTTGCCCTGGCGGCAGTATTTGCAGTGGCCGCAGGTCTTGCCGGGCTCCAAAGCAACCCGGTCACCAACCTTCAAATGGCTGACCTTACTGCCCACCTCCACCACGGTGCCGCCGGGCTCGTGGCCCAGGACAAAGGGAGGCTCCACCACAAAATCGCCGATGGCGCCCTTTTCATAATAATGCAGGTCAGAACCGCAGATGCCCACATATTCCAGCTTGACCAGTACCTCATCCTCCTTGGGAGTGGGGATGGGACGCTGGGTGAAGCCCATCTTGCCGATTCCTTCCATGATTGCAACGCGCATTGTTCCTTCCATCGTATCACCTCATTGGTTATTGTAAGTTATGCTTATCGGGTTAACGCAGTAAAAGCGGTATTTCATTCACCAACGCCATCGTAGGGGCGGCTACCAGCTGCCCGCAATGTTGGATATTTGAGCGGATGGTCGAATGGTACCGGGCAACGGTCTAAGTGTAGGGGAGGCTCTCAGCCTCCCGCGCGGTACAGGGGTCTAATTTTAGAAATGTTGGGCGAATTCGCACCAATTTCCAACATATTACCATTCAACAAAACACTCAGTAGCCAAAAGCTGGCGGGAGGCTGAGAGCCTCCCCTACAGTGGCTGGGCAATTATTTTGGTCGGTACCATTCAACCGAACACTCAGTTGCATTGCCTGGCGGGCGGCTGGTAGCCGCCCCTACGAATGGCTGGTGGGATAAGGCACCATTAAGCTGCGTAAAACCGATAAGCACATTGTAAATTACATCATTATTATGGATTCCTTTGAAAAAAATGTCAAGTCTAAAAATCACTTTCGCTGTTTGCAGGCATAGTAATAGGCCAGGCGGTAATCTCCCAGGGCCGAAAAGCACTGCTCCAGCAGCGGGATGGCAGCCTCTGGGGCGGTTTGCTCCACCTGCTGCAGCAGCTTTGCGGCAGCGGCGTATTCCGATTCCTGAAGATACACCCTGGCGCGCAGCAGGCACCACTGGGCATCTTCCCGGTTCTGGCAGGCATCCAGTAATGCCGCTGCCCTGATTGGGTTTCCGGCTTCCAGGGCGGAGGAGGCGTGGAGGAAAAGCAGCTGGTCCAGACTTCCAAGCTCCGACTCCGGGAAGGATGCTCCCAGCCTGGCCTGCAAGAGCTTGCGCCGCTGGGAAAGCTCCGGGAGCCAGGGAAGATGGGCTTCCAGAGCCTCCGCCTGGTGCAAAAGCTTTTGGGCGTACAGCTGTCTGCCTTCTTCCAGGCTGGACTGGGCCAGTTGAAGCAGGGCCAGGGCTTTCAGAAGATGGTATTCCCGGTCAAGAACGCCGTCTGGTTCTCGATACTGCTCCAAAAGACCCAGGGCAGCGGCGGCATCTCCGGCCTCCAGGGCAGCCCAGGACTGGTCCATGAGCCCAGCATTGGAGGAAACCAGGCCATCCTCACCCAGAAAATAGCTCACCGGCAGTTCCAGCCTCCGGGCCAGATAGCACAGGGTAGATAGGGAGGGGGTGGAGGTGCCGTGCTCGATCTGGGAGAGCATATTCCGGGTGATTTCCTCCCCGCAGAGCTGCCGCTGGCTGAGCCCGGCATTGACTCTCGCTTGACGCAGCTTTTCCCCCAGCTCCATTTGCCTCGCCTCCAATCCTGTTATTTCTATAGTTTAGCACAGTTCGAGACATAATTCCAGTGTTACAAAAATTTCATTTGCTATTTTGGTAAAAATGATTTATAACTGTAGAAGAAATACAAAAGGAGAATCTCCATGAACATTCCTTCCTCAAAATATCTGAAAGTGAAAGCAGCCAAACGGCTGGAAGCGGCTAAGGAGCCCCAGCGGATCGTGCTGATTTATGCTGCCATTGTGGCCCTGTCGGCGCTGGCGGTGAACGGAATCCAGTTTGTGCTGGATCATCAGATTTCTCAGACCGGCGGCCTGCAGAACATCGGCACCCGCTCCATGCTGTCCACCCTGAGCTCTGTGCTGCCTCTGATTCAGAACCTGGTCATCATGTGCCTGACCCTGGGCTATACCGCTGCCATGCTGCGAATTGTGAGAAAACAGTATGCTTCACAGAAGACATTGAAAGCCGGCTTTGAGCGCTTTTGGGTGCTGCTGCGGACCCGGCTGCTGCAGTGGCTGATCTATGGCGGTATTGCCATGGGGCTGAGCTATCTGTCCCTGGCGATATATATGATGACGCCCTTTTCCTCGGGGCTCACCACCTTGCTCCTGCCTCTGGTGTCCTCCGGCAGCTTTTCCCCTGAGGCGCTGCTGAATGATGAAACGCTGCTGTTCTCTCTTTATGGCGCACTGCTGCCCATGATGATCATTTACTGTGTGCTGCTGATCGCGGCCATCTGGGCGGTATCCTATCGGTTCCGGCTGGTGGACTATCTGCTCATCGATCAGCCTCAGCTGGGTGCCGTCGGAGCCCTGCGCACCAGCCACCAGAAGATGAAGGGCAATGTGAAGAGCCTGTTCAAGCTGGATATCAGCTTTTGGTGGTACTATCTGCTTCGCTCCCTTGCTGGGTCCTTGGCCTATCTGAACCTGCTCCTTGCCATCTTGGGTATTTCGGTGCCCATGTCCTCCACGGCGCTGCTGTTCGTCACGCTTTTCTTGTATCTGGGCACGGACTTCGCGCTGAACTATTTCCTCCTGAACCGGGTGGAGACCACCTATGCCCTGTTCTACGACACCGTGAACCCCCAGCAGCCCCCACAGCAAGGGGTCGCATTGGGCAATATTTTCCAGATGTAAAATGATAGCGTAGCAAATTGTTGTTTATTGCACACGCCATTCGTAGGGCGGGGTCATGACCCCGCCGACCAGGTTGCGCATTTTGCCCTGGTACGATTCAACGAAAGTGCTTTCGTCTCGTTACGTTTCGGCGGGGTCATGACCCCGCCCTACGATGGCATCTCTGCAAACAACAATTTATAAATGTGACATACTGCTGAATCAGTGCTCTGACGATGAAAAATTCCCATTCAAGGCGTTGGCTTTGAATGGGAATTTTGCTCTTATGAGAGGATCAGCTTGTCATTGACCTCGTTGGAGCCGGAGGCCTGGACGAAGAGGTTCAGGAGCTGCTCCACGGTGAGGTTCTTTTTCTGCTCCCCGGAGACATCCACCACGATGTGGCCGTCGTACATCATGATCAGCCGGTTGCCGTAGGCGATGGCGTCGCGCATGTTGTGGGTGATCATCAGGGTGGTCAGGTGGTTCTGCTCCACGATCCGCTGGGTGGCCTCCAGCACCTTGGCGGCGGTTTTGGGGTCCAGGGCGGCGGTGTGCTCGTCCAGCAGCAGGAGCTTGGGTTTTTGAAGGGTAGCCATCAGCAGGGTCAACGCCTGGCGCTGGCCGCCGGAGAGCAGGCCAACCTTGGTGGTCAGCCGGTCTTCCAGGCCCAAATCCAGGGTTTTCAGCATTTCTCTGTATTTCTCCGTGTCCGCTTTGGGCACACCCCAGCGGAACATGCTCCGCTTCTGCCCCCGCAGGGAGGCCAGCGCCAGATTTTCAATGATCTGCATATCGGCAGCGGTGCCGGTCATGGGGTCCTGGAACACCCGGCCCAGGAAGGGAGCCCGCTTGTATTCGCACAGACCGGAGATGTCCTCCCCGTCAATGAGGATGGAGCCGGAATCCACGGGCCAGACGCCGGAAACAGCATTGAGCATGGTGGATTTGCCTGCGCCATTGCCGCCGATGACGGTGCAGAAGTCCCCGTCCTGGAGGGTCAGGCTCAGGTTTTGCAGGGCCTTCTTCTCGTTGATGGTGCCAGCGTTGAAGGTCTTATAAATATTCTTGATTTCCAGCATCCTTAGCCCTCCTTTCCCAGCTTGGCAGCCTTGGCGTTTTGCTTTGCCAGGCGGTTGAAGGAATTCTTCTTGGCGGTGCGCAGATTGGGTACCGCCAGGAAGATGGCCACCACCACGGCGGTGAGCAGCTTCATGTCGTCCGGCGGGAATTTCAGCCAGAGCACGAACACATACACCACATAGTAGATCACGCTGCCCAGCACCACGAAGGACAGGCGGATGAAGAAATTCATATGCTTGCCCAGCAGCGCTTCCCCCAGCACCTCGCCGATGATGACGGCGGCCAGGCCGATGACGATGGCACCGGTGCCCATTTTCACATCCGCAAAGCCCTGATACTGACTCATGACACCGCCGGACAGCGCCACCAGGCCGTTGCTCAAAGCCAGGCCGATGACCTTCATCCGATTGGTGTTGATGCCCTGGGCCCGGGCCATGTTGCCGTTGATGCCCGTTGCCCGGAGGGCGGAGCCGTGTTCCGTGCCAAGATACATATAAAGGGCCAGAATCAGGGCCAGGCACACGCCAAAGACGATCCAGATGGTCCGGGTCAACACCTTGGCATTGGAGGTGAACAGGAACACCACCTTATTTACATTCACCGCCTGGTTGGCCTTGCCCATGATGTTCAGGTTGATGGAATAGAGGGAAATCTGGGTGAGAATGCCTGCCAGAATGTCCGGGATGCCCAGCCGGGTGTGGAGAAAACCTGTGACCACACCGGCGATCATTCCCGCCAGGAAGGAAGCAAGCAATGCAAGCTGGGGATTGACCCCGGAAAGAACCAGCATAATGCAGACCGCACCGCCGGTGGCCATGCTGCCGTCCACCGTCAGGTCGGATACGCCCAGCATGCGGAAGGTCATGAAGACGCCCAGGGCCAGAATGCCCCAGATCAGGCCCTGGGCCAGACCGCCGGGAAGAGCCCGCAGCAGGGCGGAGAGCTTCAGGGAAGCGAAGTAGCTGGCAACATTGGCGAAAAGCGAATCCAGCATGAAAAAACCTCCTAATATAAAAATGCGTTTTGGAACCCCCGAAAAAACGGAGGTTCCTCACAGAAAGAATCCCGGCAAAGGGTTGGATTGCCGGGATCCCAACTATTCTGCTTTTACAAATTACTCGGTGACGATTGCCATATAGCCCTCGGGCATTTCAAAGCCGATGGCCTCTGCGTAGTCGGCGTTGTACTTCTTCTCGGGGGAAGCAGCGTAGCCGATGGGCATGGCGGAGATGTCAGCGCCGTTCACCAGAATGTCGTAGGCCATTTCGCCGCAGACATAGCCGATGTCGTAGTAGCTGATGGACACGGTGGCCAGACCGCCGGCGCCGCACATGCCTTCCTCACCGCAGATGATGGGGACGCCTGCGGGAGAGCAGATGTTGGAAACGATGGTCATGTTGGAAGCGGCGGTGTTGTCAGTGGGGATGTACATGGCATCCACGCCCTCGATGGCGGCGGTGACAACGGCCTGAATGTCGTTGGAGTCGGCGAAGGTGAAGACCTCAGTGGCCACACCCAGCTCGTCCATGCAGGCGATGAACTGGTCAGCCTGGAGCACGGAGTTGGGCTCGGCGGAGCAGTAGACGATGGAGACCTTCTTGGCCTCGGGAACCAGCTCCATCACGGTGTCGGCGTACAGCTGAGCGGGAACACCGTCGGAGGTGCCGGAGACGTTGATGCCGGTGCCAACAGCGGCGTCCATATCCTCAATGGCCAGGGCGGTGGCGTAGTCGGTGACAGAGGTGCCCAGGATGGGGATGGTATCGGTGGCGGAAACGGCAGCCAGCAGCGCGGGGGTGGCGTTGGCCATGATCAAATCGTACTCATTGGCAACGAAGCCGGTGACGATGGTGGAGCAGGTGGCGGGCTCGCCCTGGGCATTCTGCAGGTCGAACTTCACGTTGTCGCCCAGCTTCTCGGTCAGAGCGGCCATGAAGCCTTCGGTGGCGGCGTCCAGAGCGGCGTGCTGCACCAGCTGGCAGATGCCGATGGTGTAGGTGGTGCCTTCTGCCACAGCGGCAGAGGCCAGGCCGAGAACCATCATAACGGCCAGAAGCATTGCAATCATCTTTTTCATAATAACGTTTCTCCTTTAATGCGAACTCTTGATTCCCACGGGGGTTCATCAATGAGGCTACTATAGCACTTCTCCACGAACAATGTCAATCGAAAAAATTGATAATCAGCATCAAAAAATTGAATTCATCAGAATCGACAAGAAAAGTGCGGACAAACGTTGTGTTTTTGTGCATGCTGTTTTCTCACAGCTGGGCCAATCTCCTCCCCGCCGCTGCCAGCTCCCGCAGGGTGCTGCAGCTGAGCATGGGCACCAGAGCTGCCATGGTCTGCACGCTTCGCAGGTACTGCCACTTTCCCTCCGGGATGGGGTTCAGCCAGATGACCCTGGCCGCCTGACGCTTGGCTTCCAGCACCGCCCGGACGGCTCTGTTCTGGTCAATGGTTTTGGTATCGGAGAGGATCAGCAGGGTGCTGCCCGCGCCCAGAATGGGAGGACGGCGGGCACAGATCTCCTCCAGCGCCGTGCCCAAATCCGTGCCCCGGCCATAGATGTCGGAGTCCCGGACGAAGGAACGGAAGGAGTCCATGTTGTGAAGCTGGAAGGCATCCGCCTCCACCAGCCGCTCGGAGAATAAAAAGGTGCGGGAGTTCTCCGACACCTGGTTCAAAGATTGGATGAACCGCAGGGCGAACTCCGAAAACTGCACCATGGAGCCGGACACATCGCACAGAATCACCAGATGCTTCCGATGCTCCCGTTTTTTTCGGTAGCGGAGCCGGTGGAAGCTGCCGCCGGTTTCCAATCCCATGCGGATGGTGCGGCGAAAATCCAGCTTTCCGGCGTGGGCCTTTGCCTTTCGCTTGGAGGACAGCTCCCCGTTGATCTGCTTGGCAATGTTTTGAATGATGGAGATGGCCTTGGGAATCTCCGAGTCCTGAAATTCCCCCAGCTCCCGGTAGAGGATGCCCACCTCCGGGTCGGCGGCCAGGCAGCTCTCTCCGGCATTCTCCATCAGAAGCTGCTGCTCCATAATGGTTTTGGCGAACACGGAATGGATGAATTCGCTGTAGAGCCCCGGGTTTCGCTCCATGTTGGATTTGTACCGCTCTACAAAATCCTTTAGCCGCTGCCGGGCTTCCTCGGGCATGGTGATGTAGGTGTCCCGCTGCTGCTGGTTCAGCCTTGCGGAGTCGGCCACCTGCTCCAATTCCTGCTCTGCTTCCCGGCGGCGCTGCTCCATTTCCTGTTCCTTCTGCCGCTGCTCCTGGGCCTGCTGCCGGATTTTTTCTTCCGAGAGGAAGAACCCGTCAAACACTGTATCGAATTGGAGCTGTTCCTCCCGGCTGCTGGCGTAGACGGTGCGCAGGGCGGTTTTGACGGTTTCCCGCTGAGCCATGCCAAGATGAATCAGCACCTGGGCAGCGTCGGCGGTTTCCCTGGGGCCCACGTTCAGTCCCTTCAGCCGCAGAAGCCGGGAGAAGGCGGAGAGCTTTTCCAGATAGACAGTGGGCTCAACCATGGCTGTGTCCCTGGCAGTGACTGCAGTGGTGCTGCTCCGGCTGGGCCTGCATCTCGTCCAGTACCTGGAAATCCTCGTTGTTTTTCAGCACAAAGCCGGCGGTCTGCCGCAGCACATCCGCTGTCAGCTCCCGAATGCCCAAAGCATCCAACGCCGCCGCCCAGTCCAGGGTCTCGGCGATGGAGGGCTTTTTCAAAATGGCCTCGCTGCTTCTCAGCTTCTGCACCGCCAGAGCCACCTGGGCGCAGAGCCGGTCGTCCACATGGGGCAGCTTCTTGCGCAGGATATTCAGCTCCTTTTCCATATCCGGGTAGTCGATGTGCAGATAGGCGCAGCGGCGGCGCAGGGCCTCGGAGAGGGGCCGGGCCCGGTTGGAGGTGAGCACCACAAAGGGCACGGACTTTGCCTTGATGGTGCCGATTTCGGGGATGGTCACCTGCTGCTCGGAAAGGAGCTCTAAAAGGAAGGCCTCGAATTCCTCGTCCGCCTTGTCGATCTCGTCAATCAGCAGCACCACGGGCTTTTCGGCGCGGATGGATTTCAGCAGGGGCCGCTCCAACAGGTATTCGTCGGAAAACAGCTGCCGGGTCAGGGCGTCGGAGTCCCGGGTGTTCATGTTCACCTGGATGGACAGCAGCTGCTTCTGGTAGTTCCACTCATAAAGCGCCTTACTTTCGTCCAGTCCCTCGTAGCATTGCAGCCGCACCAGCTCCCGGTCCAACGCGGCGGCCATGACCTTGGCGACCTCGGTTTTGCCCACGCCCGCTGCGCCCTCAATCAGCAGGGGACGGCCCAGGGTCAGGGCAACATACAGGACGGTGGCCATGGTGTCGTCATAGACGTAGCCTGCCTGGTCCATTTTCTGTTTCAGTTGTTCTAAATCCATGGTATTCTCCTCACTCCTGGCAGCGGATGCCCGCCCGGTTCAGCTCCCTGCGGAGTCTGGCAACATCGCCATAGAACACGGAGCCCTGCATCCCGGTGCAGATGGCCCCCTCTACATTGGCGGGGGAATCGTCGATGAACCAGCATTCGGCGGGGTTCAGTCCAAATGTTTCGTAGAGCCGCTCGAAAATTTCATGAGAGGGTTTTAAGAGCTTTTCCTCGGCAGAGACCAGCAGCCCCTCAAAGCACTCCGAGCCGGGAATCCGGGGGAAATAAGAGCGCAGGGCCAGACTGGCGTTGGAGAGCAGGTAGATGTGGTAGCCGTTTTCCTTCAGCTCCCGCACCAGCTCTGCCATATTGGGCATGGGAGACAGGAACCGCTGATGCCAGCCCAGCACCAGGGTCTTCACCGGCTCCCAGAGGGTTTCCGGCAGCCTGGGGCAGATGGCATCCACCACATCCTGCGCTGACAGAATCCCCCGATCCTGCTGGATCCACTCCACGCTTTTGAATAGCTCCTGGTTCAACAGTGCTATTTCCTCCGGGGTCAGATCAAACTGCCGCAGCATATCCTCCGGGTTCCAGCGAATCAGCACCCCGCCCATGTCGAATACAATATTGGATATCATAAAAAGCCCCATTTCTGTTAAATTCACTTCGGAAGGATGAATTGTTGTTTGCAGAGTACCCTTGGCTCCCCCTCTGGGGGAGCTGCCCCAGTGC
>CAMCKD010000058.1 GCA_945875335.1 uncultured Clostridia bacterium
TATTTAGGCATTTATTTTGACACTTTGAAATGGAATCCTTAAGTTGATGACATTGCCCCAGAGGGGAGGGCAAGGGTGCGTCAAACAACAATTTAACCGTGGCGATTTTACGATTCCGGGTTCACGTCCAGCCGCTGGCGGGCCACCAGCTCGGCAAAGAAGCCATTCTTTTCAATCAGGGCTTCATAGGTTCCTTCCTCCACGATTTTACCCTTGTCCAGGACGATGATCCTGTCGCAGTGGCGGATGGTGGAGAGCCGGTGGGCAATGACGATGCGGGTGCATTTCAGCTTGTCGATGGCCTCACTGACCTTCTTTTGGGTGAGGTTGTCCAGGGCGGAGGTGGCCTCGTCGAACATCAGCACCTTGGGCTTGGAGGCCACCGCCCGGGCAATCAGCAGCCGCTGCCGCTGGCCGCCGGAGATGCCGCCCTGACCCTCGGAGATGATGGTGTGCATCCCCATGGGCATGGCCCGGATGTCATCGGCCACCGAGGCGATCTCCGCGGCCTCCCAGGCATCGTCCAGGGTCAGATGGGGGGCGGAAACCACAATGTTGGAGTAGATGTCGCCCCAAAAAAGCTTGCCGTCCTGCATCACAACGCCGATCTTCCGCCGCAGGGATTTCAAATCCACCCGGGAGATATCCTTGCGGTCGTAGTGAATGTAGCCCTTCTGGGGGGTCTCAAAGCCCAGAAGCACCCGCAGCAGGGTGCTCTTGCCGCAGCCCGTGGTGCCAACGATGGCCAGGTATTCTCCCGCCCGGATGCGCAGGGACAGGTTGTCCAGCACCCAGGGCATATCCTCGCTGTAGCGGAAGGAAACGTTGCCCAGCTCGATGTTGCCCCGGATGTCTGTGATGATCTCCTTTTCGTCAGAGCCCTCGGGCACGGCTTCCATAATGGGCTTGGCCATTTCCAGGGTGGGCTTGACGTTGGCAAGGGAGGTGGCAATGCCCGCAACGGACATAAAGGCGCCGGAAACCATGCCGTAGGCCGCGGAGAAGGCGTAGTAATCCGCTACGCTGACGCCGCTGGCAATGGCGAAATAGTAGAGCACCAGAGTTCCGACCAGGGAGACCGTCAGGGAGATGGTGCTGCTGAGCTTCAGAAAGAGGGGGGGATTATATTCCAGCGCCGCCTCTTTGGAATACTGATTTGCCCAGCGGGCGAAAAGCCGCTTTTCCGCACCGGCCAGCTTGATTTTCTGGATGCCGGTGATGATGGAATAGGTCAGACCCGTGGTCTTGGCGGAAACCTCCATCCGCTCCTTGCTGATCTTCATCTGGGCAAAGGTAAAAATCAAGGTGGTGGCCAGGGTCACAAGGGTGATGCACAGGGAGGGAACCACCAGTATGGGCGCGAAGGAGAAGATCTGCCCCAGATAAACCAGGGAGAAGGCGGAGGTCAGGCCGGTGGTGGCGATGGTGCTCAGCAGGATGGAGGCAAGCTGCTGCACATAGGCAGAGCGCTGCTGCAGCTCGCCGGAGGAATACTCACGGAAAAAGGTGACGGGAAGGGACATGATGCGGTTCATCACCGCGGCCTGCACCGCGATGTTTTGCTTGATGTTGATGCGGGAATTGATCATGGACTGGAACACGGAATAGAAGACCTGGCTGATGGAAAAGCAGAGCATAAATCCTGCCAGGGCCAGCAGCACCTGCAGGCTGCCGCTGTTCAGCACGTCCCCAAAGAGCCATTTGGTAAACATGGGCGACAGCAGACCCAGCAGGGAGGACAGGCCGATGGTGCCGATATACAGAGCATAATCCCACACAGAGCACTGCGCCAGGGAAAACCGCAGCAGATCAAACATGGTAAGCGCCTTCTGGGGAAGGGGCTTATAGAAGCAGATGGCCTCCTCGTTCAGGATGGCCTCTGTTTTTTTGGTGACATTTTTTCGTTTGCCCGTTTTCGGGTCGTAATAATAGTAGCTGGAAAGGACACCGGGCAGCAGCACCACGGCGGTGTCGTCCTCCTTCAGGGTCCCGATCATGGGGCCCGCGGCCCGGCGATACCAGCCGGAATCCAGGGTCACCGGGCGGTACATGATGCCGAAGGGGCGGAGCCGGTATTCCAGCTGTTCCTCGAGGCTGCCCTGGCGGATGCTTTCGGGAAGCTCCCGGGGCTTGTAGTGGTAGTATTTCAGGATTTCCTCCACTGCGGTCTGGGCCCGCTCACCCCGGCTCAATGCCTCTGTCAGCTTTTGACCCATCACCGCCCGGGCAATGCCCTGAACGGAATCATCCAGGCTTTGATCATCCGATTCCTTGCGGAAGCGGAGCTGTTCATCAAACCAACTCATAGCAGCATTTCCTCCGGGGGTTATTCATTGGTGACCAGGGCGTTGTACAGCGGGCTGTTCTTCATCAGCTCCTCATGGGTGCCTCTGGCGGCGATCTTGCCATGGTCCATGACGATGATCTCATCGCAGGAGCGGATGGTGGAGAGCCGGTGGGCAATGACAACACAGGCAATGCCCCGGGCGTGGATGGCCTGCACCACCTCGTATTCCGTTTTGGCGTCCAGAGCGGAGGTGGCCTCGTCCAGGATGATGACCGTGGGGTCCTGGGCCAGCACCCGGGCGATCTCCATCCGCTGCCGCTGGCCGCCGGAGAAGTCCCGGCCCCCTTCGGTCAGCTTGTGCTGATAGCCCTTGGGGCGGGCCATGATGTCGTCGTGGAGCTGGGCATCCCGGGCTGCCAGGATCATCTCGAAGTCCTCGATGCTGTTGTCCCACATTTTAATGTTGTTTGCAATGGTGTCTTCAAACAGGATCACATCCTGATCCACCACGGCCAGACTGCCGTAGAACACATTCTTGTCGATCTGGGACATGGGCTTCCCGTCAAAGAGAATCTCGCCGCTCCAGGGCTGGTAGAGGCCGGAGATCAGCTTGGACATGGTGGATTTGCCGCAGCCGGAGCCGCCCACGATGGCCACGCTCTTTCCGGGGGCCAGGGAGAGGTTGAAGTCCTGGATCAGGGGAGCAGCCAGGCGGGAATAGCCAAACACCAGATCGCGGATCTCGATGCTGCCGGAGAGCTTGCTGTATTCCTCCACCGGCTCTTCCTCCGAGCGGAAGACCGCCGCGGCGGGGTATTCCATCACGTCGTCCACCCGCTCCATCTGGGTGCGCATCTGCTGGATGGTCTGCCCGGCGGAGATAAAGGTCATGGCAGGGGACATGAAGGAACCAAGGAAGCCCTGGAAGGCCATGATCATACCAACCGTGAATTCCCCCTGCATGGCCAGCCACACGCCCAGGATCAGCACGATGTTGTTGGCAAAGGTGGAAACCAGCTGGGGGATCATGCCCAGGTACAGGTTCATTTTTTGGGTGCGCACCTCGTTGGCGTTCACATTGGCCTGATAACCGGCCCATTTTGAAAAATAGCCGTTTTCCGCGCCGCTGGACTTGATGGATTCGATCAGCTCAATGGCGGCGGTGGTGGCGGAATAGAGCTTTGCGGAATCCTGCATGGATACCCGCATCAGGTTGGTGCGCTTTTTGGCGATGTAATTGGAGACCACCGCGTTGATGGTCAGGCTGGTCAGACCCACAACGGTGAGGACCCAGCTGTAGCGCAGCATCAGCACCAGATAAAACACCATCATCCCCGCGTTCAGCAGCAGGGGAGCCAGGGTGTTGATCAGGGAATTGGCAATGGCAGCGTTGGAGGACTGGCGGCCCTGAATGTCGCCGGACATCCGCTGGGTGAAGAACTCCATGGGCAGGTGCAGCACCTTCCACAGATAGGAGGAGTTGCCCACCGCCGCCATTTTGCCGTTGAGCCGCAGGCCGTAGATGCTTTGCAGGGCGGACATGGTGATGTTCACCACATCAAAAACCGCCATCAGAATCAAAAAGGGCGCCACCCACTCCGGGTTCCGGTGGGTCAGCAGACGATCCAGAAAGACCCTGGAAAACACCGGGGCGATGGCGTTCATCAGGGCGACGATCACGCCCGTGATGGCGGTGAAGGCGATGGCAGTGCCGGTGCCCTCCAGCCGCTTTGCGGCGAAGGCCAGCATGCTCTTTGGCTTTCCCGTGGGGGCAAAATGCTCCCCGGGCTCAAACATCATACAGATGCCGGTGAAGGAGGTGTCGAAGGTTTTCCAATCCACCACACAGGTGCCCTTGCCGGGGTCGTTCAGGTAGACCTTGTTCCCCCGAATGCCGCACAGCACCACGAAATGGTTGAAATTCCAGTGGATGATGCAGGGGAAGGAGCCCTTGTCCCGCAGGGCCTCCGGCTCAAAGCGATAGCCCCTTGCTTCCAGCCCGTGATAGCGGGCGGCCTTCAGGATGTTTTTGGCGTTGGAGCCGTCCCGGGAGACGCCGCAGTCGCTGCGGATCTGCTCCAGGGGGATCCAGCGGCCGTAGTAGGCAAGGATCATGGTCAGGCAGGCGGCGCCGCATTCCAGCGCCTCCAGCTGCATGACGATTGGGACCTTGGCAACGCCCCGGGTCACAGGCTGCTTGATTTTATCAGCCATGGTCGGTCACCTCAGTTCAACAGAAAGGAAATCGGGTGGATGGACTCTACCACGATCTGGGCTTCATAGCTGCCGTCAGCCAGGGGCGTTTCGGTTTCGATGGTGCAGCTGCTGTTTCTGCCGCTGCGGGCGCTGACCTCCGCCACCGTCCCGCTCTGGCCGCCGACCTGGGCCGCCATGCCGGGGCGAACCGCCGCAGCGTCCTCGTCGGACAGCAGGCAGGTGATCACGCCGTTTTCACAGCTTGCCTCAGCCCGGACAACCGTCTGCAGCTGCCCGAAGCAGCCCCAGACGCAGAAGCCCAGCAGCAGAAAAACGATGCTGACCAGCAGAATCCAGATGCCCGGATTGGAGACCTGGATGTATTCATTCAGGTTGTCGGGCGATTGCACCTTTGCCAGGCTCTTCTCCCGGAAAATTGAATCATTCATGACTGCACCTCGATTCCGCGGCGGACTTATTCGATGGTCAGGATATCCGCAAAGCCGGTGATCTCAAAAATCTCCATGATCTCGCTGTTGACATTGTGGATCACCATGGAGCCCTGGCGGTTCATGGTCTTCTGGGCGCCCAGCAGGACACGCAGTCCGGCGGAAGAGATGTATTCCAGGGCTGCAAAGTCAAAGCTCAGCTTCTCCACCCCGTTCAGGCTGTCCTTCAGCGCGGATTCCAGCTGGGGGGCGGTGGTGGTGTCCAGCCGGCCGGTGAGGGCGATGGACATGGCATTTCCGGTTTTGGTGTGATTGATGGTCATAATCATTTCCTCCTCATTACATGATGCGACTATTACCCGCATTTTACGGTAGATTATACACCTAATATGTGCACAGAATGTGCACACATTCTGCCGCCTCCCCCGGAAAAACGCTCAAATTCAGGTTGACGAATATTCCTGAAAACGGTATAATAATAGAGAGTAGTACCATGGGAATTCCTATGCAGCAACACGGATTGCCCCAAAAAGTAGCCCTGGCGGCTTTGGCTTCGTATATTCATACGGGGTCAATCAAATAAGGCTCTTCGGGGCGTAAGGAGAATGATTATGAAATGGTCCAGATATAACATCCTGTTTCAATCCCAGAACAACGGCTGGCTGCTGTTCAATACCGTCTCCCGGGCTTTTCTGACGGTGGAGGAGGCCCAGCTGCCCATCATCCGGGGCATTATGGAAAATCCCCAGGGCTTTGACTACACCGGCTGCGCCATGCTGTATTTCCAGCTTCGCTCCATGGGGGTCCTGGTGGAGGACGACCGGGACGATGCCTTCTACAATGTGGAGAAAATGCGGAACCTGGCCTATCTCTACGGCGAGAGCACCCTGTCGCTGACGGTGGCCGTCACCCGGGCCTGCAATTTTGACTGCAACTACTGCTTCGAGGGCAACCGCACCGGCAAGCCCATGAACCAGGAGGTGGAGGATAAGCTGATCCGCTTCATCCGCAGCCACCGGGGTCATGCCCTGTACATCACCTGGTACGGCGGGGAGCCCCTGCTGGCCTTCGACCGGATCCTCAGCATCCACAACCGGCTCAAGGAGATGGGCCGCAGCTACAACGCCGGCATGATCACCAACGGCTACCTGCTCACCCGGGACAGAGCCGACCTGCTCAACGAGCTGAACATCTCCTATCTGCAGATCACCCTGGACGGGGGCAGAGATACCCACGACAGCCGCAGATATCTGAAAAACGGCGGCCGAACCTACGACACCATCTTCAAAAACATCGAGGGGGTCATGGATTCGGATTTCCGGGGCTGCCTGCACATCCGTGTGAATGTGGACAGCAGAAACGAGGAGGAATTTGCCCAGGTCTATCAGTATTTTAAGAACAAATACCCCAAGGACTTCGGCAAGCGCATCTCCGTCTACCCCGGCTTTGTAAAGGGGGATGACCACCCCCAGAGCAGCTGCTTCTTCGACACCGAGCGGCAGGGCGTATTCCTGGCGAAAATGTACCGGGAGCATGGGATCGTGCCCCTGTCCATCTTCCCCCAGCGCTGCTCTCAGAGCTGCACTCTGACCAAGCGGAATTCCTTCGTGGTGGGGCCCGACGGCGAGCTCTACAAATGCTGGGACGATGTGGGCATGCCAGAGCAGGTGGTGGGCACCCTGGATATGGCCAACAACTGGAACGCCCCCCTGATCGCCCAGGGAATGGTGGAGGCCTCCTACCTGGACGACCCCGAGTGCAAGCAGTGCCTGTATTTCCCCATCTGCAACGGCGGCTGCCACCGGGTGCGGCTGAAAAACCTCCACAGCGAAAACAAGCACAGCACCTGTACATACTTCAAGGGGAATCTGGAGCAGCTGCTGGAACTGTACTACGAGCAGAAAAAGGCTGCGCAGAACCATGGATAATCCCCAATACGCCAAATTCAAGCGGTGCCAGGAATGGTACTGCATCGACCCGGACTTCCGGGCCCGGATGGAGGATGATCCCCGGCAGGCCCTGGCCTCTTTGGGATTCGGGGAGGCGCTGGATGCGGTGCCGGTTCGCCGGGCGATCCGCTGGATCCTCTTCCGGGAGCGGGGGGAGGACGACCCCCTGAAAAACCCCTATGTCCTTGCCGCCCAGCAGCGGGAGCCCCTCCTGCTGGTCCATTTGCAGCGCTGCCACAGCCGGGAGGGCTATGGCTCGGAAAAGCTCTTTGCCTATGAGCTTGCTGCCCAGGCCCGGTGCCGCATGGAAAGCCGGCTGGTCAGGCAGAACCAGTTTATCTATTACTATCCCTTCGCCATGGAGCTTTCCAAGGGCTGCAGCGTCCAGTGCTCCTTCTGCGGCTTCGCGGCGGAGCCCCATCAGGGGGATTTTCGGTATACGCCGGAAAACCGGGACCTGTTCCGGGGGGTGATTCAAAGGGCTTTCGGCTATTTCGGCCCCATTCTGGGCTGCTGCCCGCCGTACTTTGCCACGGAGCCCTTCGACAACCCGGATTACGAAAAATTTATGGCAGACTTCCGGCAGATCACCGGGCTGCTGCCGCAGACCACCACCGCCGTTGCCAACCGTGACCCCCAGCGGCTTCGGGACTGGATGGCGGCTGTGGGCCCCCAGGGGCTGGAAGAGCACGCGGCTGTGCGGATCTCCATCCGTTCCCTGGGGCAGTTCAAAAAAATCGCGGCGCTGTTTACCCCGGAGGAGCTGGTGAATGTGGAGCTGGTGGCCAACAACCCCGAATCCCTCCACCGCTATTCCGACTCCGGCCGGGCAGCCCATCATCAGGTGGGCAGCCGTGCAGCCTCCCGCTACAGCATCTGCTGCCTCAGCGGGATGAAGGTGAATTTCGTGGAGAGATCCGTCACCTTCCTGGAGCCGGAGCTGCCGGATGAGCGCTATCCTCTGGGCTACAGCGTGAAGGAAGTCCGCCATTTTAAGACCGTGGAGGAATTTTCCAAAATCCTGGAGGATTTTGACCGCCTGTACGTCCACGCCCGGCTGCCCCGGGAGCTTCCCTTGTATTTCAATCAAAATGTGACCATCCGGGATTCGGAGGACGTCTACCTCTTCCTGGGAGACGGCTGCGGATATCGGATCGGGAAAAACCCATTCACCCGGAAAATCGTGGAAGGGATCCTGGAAAACAGGAGCTTTTCGGAAATCATCTCCCGTTTCTCCGTTACGTCAGAGGATTCGCAGCGGCTTTATGCTGCGTTTCAGGAATTATTCGCCCGGGGCTATCTGCGGGCAGGAAAACCAATCACACCACAACATTAAGAAAGGCAGGATACAAACATGAAATGGACACAAGAAGAACTGGAAAAGCTGTATCAGGAAGTAAACGCCAAGGCCGTTGCCGATGAAGCATTCCGCAAGGAGGTCATGGAAAATCCCAGGCAGACGCTGGAAAAACTCGCCGGCCGCACCCTGCCCGATGACTTCAATCTGAAAATGATCGAGAACGACAGCGGCTATTCCGCCACCTACATCGTGCCGGATTTTGTCCAGGGTGAGCTGGATGTTCAAGAGCTGAACCCCGAGAAGCTGGAACAGGTCACCGGCGGCATTTCCTTCGCCCTGATCGTCTCTGTCTGCGCTCTTGCGGCAGGGGTTGGCCCCTGCGGCGGCGATACCTGCGCCGGTGCGGCCTGCGGCGGCAATGTCTGCGGCGGCGCGGTCTGCGGCGGTGCGGCCTGCGGCGGCGATGTCTGCGGCGGCAATGCCTGCGGCGGCGCTGCCGGTGCTGCCGGTGCCTGCGGCGGCAATGCCTGCGGCGGAGATGCCTGCGGTGCCAACGCGGGCTGTTCCGGCTATGCTGCCGGTGCGGATGCCTGCGGCGCCAACACGGGCTGCGCCGGGTATACCAGCGGTGCCTCTGCCTGCGGCGCGAACGTGGGCTGCGCGGGCAACGCGGTGGGTACCTCCACCTGCTCGACCAACAAGGGCTGCGCAGGATACGCGTGATAAACAGAATCCCTAAGACTACATGCTGCCCGGCTTCCGGCAGGCAGCTCAAAAAGTTTTGGAAAGGCAGGATAGAAGCATGAAATGGACACAGGAAGAACTGGAACAGCTGTATCAGCAGGTGAACGCCAAAGCTGCTGCCGATGAGGCATTCCGCAAGGAGCTTGCAGCGAACCCCAAAGAGGTTCTGGAAAAAGCTGCCGGCCGGCCGCTGCCCGATGACTTCAATTTGAAAATCATTGAAAGCGACAGCAACGCTTCCGCCACCTACATGGCGCCGGATTTCGTCCAGGGTGAGTTGGACTCCGAGAAGCTGGAGCAGGTCACCGGCGGCGGGAATGACTGCGGCAGCAAGAGTAAATGCAATGGCTACTCCTGCCTTACCTACGAAATCTGCCCGATGTACGCGGGTATCCTCTGATGATTACCCAGAGCAGCGGCGAAAGGGCACAGGTCTGCCTGATCTCACCCCCTTTTCAGTACGCCCAGGGGCCGTCCCTGGCGCTGGGCCTGCTGAAGGCGGCGCTTATGGAGGACGGGATCTCCTGCCATGTGGACTATGCGGATATGTACATGCTCCACATCCTGGGAATTGATAATCATCTGCTGTTCAATTCCGGCAGTATGGTGGAGTATCTGGGGGAGTACATCTTCTGCCGGGCGGCGGGGATCACGCCGGAGTACGACCTGGAGAAGCTGGCTGCCCTCTGCGCCGAAAAGGGAAAGACCATGGGCATCCCGGAGCTGGAGGCCTTTTTGACCCAGGCGCAGCAGATCGCCGAAGAGCAGGTGGAGCGCACCGTCCAGCGGGTGCTGGCCTACGGACCCGGAATCGTGGGTGTCACCTCCTGCTTTCAGCAGCGCAACGCGGCCATTGCCATCTGCCGCCGCATCAAGCAGCTGCGCCCGGAGGTGGTGACGCTGATGGGCGGCGCCAACTGCTTTGGCCGGGCGGGCATCGGCATCCTGCGGGAATTCCCCTGGGTGGACTATGTGTTCTTCGGGGAGAGCGACGATATTTTCGCCCCGGTCTGCCGGAGCATCCTGGAGGGGACGGAAGCGCCCCTGCCCTATGGCGTGCTGAAGCAGGGAGACCCGCTGCCGGAGGTTCCGCCCCATCGGATCGTCACGAACCTGGACGCGCTGCCCTATCCCAATTTTGATGAATATTTTGAAATGCTTACCAAGGAGGAGGGGCGCTACCTCCTGTCCGTCAGCAGCCAGGGCCGGGGCGTTTTTCAGGAGCTGACCCTGTATCTGGAGGCCTCCCGGGGCTGCTGGTGGGGGGAGAAGACGCCCTGCACCTTCTGCGGCCTCCACGGCGCCATCCGTCAGTACCGAAGCAAATCCCCCCAGCGGGCCCTGGACGAGGTGCTGGCGCTGACGGAAAAATACGGCCTTCGCAACGTGATCTTCACGGACTGCATCATGCCCCGGCAGTGGCTGGATCGCTTTGTGCCCCTGCTGAGGGAGCACCCGGCTGGGCTGACGCTGTTCCACGAGCTGCGCAGCCATCACTCTGCCCATGAGATCGAGGCGCTTTCCCAGGTGGGCTACAAATACCTGCAGCCCGGCATTGAAAGCCTCTCGGATCACAGCCTGAAGCTGATGCACAAGGGCGTGACCATGCTGCAAAACCTGAATTTTCTGAAATTCAGCAGGCGGTACGGCATCCGGCTGTCCTGGAACCTTCTGTATGGCTTCCCCGGGGAGCGGAAGGAGGACTACCGGGAGCAGAGCGCCCTCATCCCCCTGATCCACCATTTTCAGGCACCCCTCAGCTGTGGAGCCATCATCTATGCCCGGTATAATGAATACGCCGATCATCCGGAAAAATATGGCCTGTCCTTAAAGCCCTCTGAGAGCTATGCCTATTACTGCCCTCAAAAGCAGGACTATATCGATGACATCGCCGCCTATTATGATTTGCAGACCCCGGTGGGGAAGCCCCCGAAGGAGGAAGAGGATTTGCTGTGCGATGCAGTGAAGGAATGGCTGCAGCGGCACCAGATCACCCGGCTGGATGTGGCCGACCTGGGGGACAAGCTGCTGATCATCGATACCCGCCGATGCCGGGATTTGCGGGCTCAGTATCTGGTGGGAGCCGAGCGGGATGTATACCGCCTCTGCGCCAGCCCTGTCTGGGTCACCACCGTCCAGCGGCAGCTTTCCGGCCAATATGCCCCCGCCGCCGTGGAGGGAGCCATTCGGTCGCTGGTATCAAAGAAGCTGCTGCTGCAGCATGGCAAATCCGTCTTTGCCCTGGCGCTGCCCTATTCCTTCCAGGAGCTGAAGCAGCGGGAGGTCTGGGAATTCCAGCTGGCCTGCCAGCAAAATGCCGCGCTCAGGCAGCAGGTGGAGGAGACCCTCGATTCCTGTTCTGCCAGCGATTCCAGGCAGGCAGTCATCACGCAAATCGCCAGAAAGCTGGGCATGTGCTTCACCGGCCAGGACTATGAGCGCTATGCCTATGGAAAGGAGAACAACCTATGAAGGACGAAAAGAAGACCCCGGAAATCCTCCGGCAGCCTCAAGACGGCGAAACCCCCGTCCCCGATTCTGAGCTGGATAAGGTCAGCGGCGGAGCGGGCAGGCTGGAGCAATTTCCAACGCAGCCAACAGCAAGTGTTTTTTGAGCCGGACTTCCAGACTGTGAAGCCCGCCGAAAGCAAGGAGAATACTTATGGAAAACTCAAAAAGACCAGCGGAAGCTCAAAACCAGCAGCCCCAGAACAGCGAAGCCCCCATCTCCGATTCTGCCCTGGAAGAGGTCAATGGCGGAATATACCCGTCGAAACCGAAGCCTCCCAGGGAGAGCGACCAGACGTTTTGAAATGATTTTTTAAGTGCCAATCCCAAAGGAGGAATCTCCATGACCGCGACCGAGGAATACAAGGCGGAGCTTTACGAAACCTATCACAAGAAGGTCTTGTCCTATCTGAACGGCAAGGTCATGGACTTGTACCTGGCGGAGGATCTCTGCGCCAATGTGTTTTTGAAGGTGTACGAAAAGCTGGATACCTTTGACGAGACCAAGGCATCCCTGTCCACCTGGATATTCACCATCACCCGAAACACCCTGACGGACTATTTCCGCACCCGCCGGGTCTTTTCCGAGATACCGGAGGATTTGACGGAGGATTCGGACATTGAAGAAGCATACTGCCGGGCAGAGCTGCTGGAAACACTGGCCGCCGCCCTGGAATCCCTGCCGGAACGGGAGCGGAACCTGATCATCCTGCACTATTATTCCGGCAAGACCCTGAAAGAGATAGGGGAGTATCTGAACATCTCCTATGCCTATGTGAAGCTTCTTCATAACAAAGCCCTGGCGGCACTGAAAAAATCTTTGGGAAGCCAAACGTGAGCAGCGGAGGACGTACTTAGAGGAAGATATAAGATATAAGATACAAGATATAAGATTAAGATACAAGATATAAGATATAGTGCTTACCTGCTTTGCTCAGCAACGCGGTAAATTGTTGTTTGTCGGTTTGAATGTACCGGGTATCGATGCGCACCAGCCATGCCCCCCTTGTGTAAAGGGGGGTAGGGGGGATTGGGCAGTA
>CAMCKD010000059.1 GCA_945875335.1 uncultured Clostridia bacterium
GCCAGGGCAAAATGCGCAACCTGGTCGGCGGGGTCATGACCCCGCCCTACGAAGCGTTAAACAACAATTTTTATGTGCTGCAACCTACTACAGCGGCGTGGATGTACTCTATGATAGCAGGCCTTAACGGAAAATGCAAAAGAATTTGAAAAGAATGGTTGATATTTGAAAAAATTGGCGCTATACTCAATCGGAAAACAGATACAACGAAGGGATGTTTCGACTATGAATATGGATTTCAAGCGCAAGCTCACCATCCCCGCTGCCTTGAAGCAGCTCTATCCCGTCACTGCCCAGATGGAGGTTACCTTTGAGGAACGGGACAGGGAGCTGAAAGCCATTCTCTCCGGCCAGGATGACCGAATCGTGCTGATCGTGGGGCCCTGCTCTGCCGACCGGGAGGACAGCGTGATGGATTATGTCAACCGCCTCCGGGAGCTTCAGGAGCGGGTGAAGGAGCGGATCATGCTCATTCCCCGGGTCTACACCAACAAGCCCCGGACCACCGGCGCGGGCTACAAGGGCATGCTCCACCAGCCCAACCCGGACGCCGCCCCGGACATGCTGGGCGGACTCATTGCCATAAGGGAGCTGCACATGCGGGTGCTGCGGGAAACCGGCTTCACCGCCGCCGACGAGATGCTCTACCCAGAAAACTACAAATATCTGGATGATGTGCTGGCCTATGTGGCGGTGGGTGCCCGGAGCGTGGAAAACCAGCAGCACAGGCTGACCAGCAGCGGCATCAGCGTCCCCGTTGGCATGAAGAACCCCACCAGCGGCGACATCTCTGTGATGATGAACTCCATCAACGCTGCCCAGCATTCCCACACCTTCATCTATCGGGGCTGGGAGGCCACCTCCACCGGCAACCCCTACGCCCACGCCATCCTCCGGGGTTACACCAACAAGCATGGCGACTCCCGGCCCAACTACCACTATGAGGACTTGATTTTCCTCCACGAGTGCTACGAAAAAAGCGGCCTGCAGAACCCCGCCGCCATCATCGATGCCAACCATGCCAACTCCGGCAAGGACCCCTTCCAGCAGGGGCGCATCATCAAAGAGGTGCTGCAAAGCCGGGCCTACAACCCGGGCGTTCACAGCCTGGTGAAGGGTTTTATGGTGGAAAGCTATTTGGAGGACGGCAGCCAGAAAATCGGCTGCGGGGTCTACGGCAAATCCATCACCGACCCCTGCCTGGGCTGGGACAAGACGGAGCGGCTGATCCTGGACATGGCGGAAATGGTTTGATTTGAAAGCGTGTTTTCATGACTAAGGACTTAACGACGGGTTCTCCCCTAAAACTGATTCTTTATTTTGCCTTCCCTACCTACCTGGGGATGCTGTTCCAGCAGTTTTACAACATCGTGGACACGGTGATCGTGGGAAAGCTCCTGGGCATCGGCCCCCTGGCGGGGGTGGGCTCCACGGGCTCCCTGAATTTCATGGTGCTGGGCTTCTGCATGGGTCTGTGCAGCGGCTTTGCCATTCCCATTGCCCAGAAATTCGGTGCCCGGGAGGAAAGCGCCCTGCGAAAATACGTTGCCAACAGCTTCTGGCTGGCGGCGGTGTTCTCCGTCCTGCTTACGGTGCCGGTGTGCGTGTTCTGCCGCCCCATTCTGCGGCTGATGAACACCCCGGAGGATGTATTTGAATATGCTTATCGGTATATTTTTATCATCTTTTTGGGCATCCCCGCCGCCTTTCTCTATAACATCCTGGCGGGCATTCTCCGCTCCCTGGGGGACAGCAAAACCCCTGTGGTGTTTCTGGCCCTGTCCTCCTTCCTGAACATCGCCCTGGATATCATTACCATCCGGCTTTTCGGCATGGGGGTGGAGGGCACGGCGCTGGCCACGGTCATCTCCCAGGCAGCCTCCGGCATCATCTGCTTTTTCTATATGAAAAAGCGCTACGCCGTTCTTCGGATGAACGCCCAGGAGCGCCGCCCGGACGGCCGGTGCATGGCCAGGCTCTGCTACATGGGCATTCCCATGGGGCTGCAATACTCCGTCACCGCCATCGGCACCTTGATCATCCAGGCCACCATGAACGGCTTCGGCTCCGCCGCTGTTGCGGGAGCCACCGCCGCCCAGCGGATCCACGGCTTCCTGGCCTGTCCTCTGGATGCCCTGGGCTCCACCATGGCGCCCTACACCGGGCAGAACATGGGCGCCGGAAAGCTGGAACGGATCAGCAAAGGCGTCTGGTCGGCCTCCCTCTGCGGCATTGCCTGTTCGGCGGCGCTGTACGCGGTGGCGGCAGTCTTCGGCAGAAGCCTTGTGTGCATCTTCCTGGATGTGCCGGAGGAGACGGTCATCAGCTACGCGGCCCAGTTCCTTACCATCACCGCCGGGGGCTACTGCCTGCTGACCCTGGTGAATGTGGTGCGCTTCTCCATCCAGGGCATGGGCTTTTCCGTGCTGGCCATTGTGTCCGGCATTATGGAAATGATCGCCCGGGCCATTGCGGGATTGTTCCTGGCCCCCAGGTTCGGGTTTGCGGCGGTGGCCTTTGCCCACCCCCTGGCCTGGATTTTCGCCGATGTATTCCTGATCCCCGCCTTTCTCCTGTGCAGAAAGCGAATTCAGGCCCACAGAGTATAATGCCTTCGTTAAAATGGGGGACTGCCAGTGTGCGTATCGGCCATTGTCAGCAACCCGGCGAATTGTTGTTTATCGCTTCGTAGGGCGGGGTCATGACCCCGCCGACCAGGTTGCGTATTTTGCCCTGGTACCATTCAACGATAGTGCTTCCAAATCGTTACGTTGCGGCGGGGTCATGACCCCGCCCTACGAATGGCGTGTACGGTAAACAACAATTTACCACTCTGCTGCGTCAAATCGATAATCGCATGGCAGGATTCCCAAAAGGCGGCCTGGTGGCTCGGGACTCCGACCGGGCTGCCGCCGGTTGATTCATATTACCCTTCTCTGCCCCACGAAAGCGGGGCAGATTTTTTTAGTAAGAGAAGGTTGTTTTCTTTTCCTTCCTGTGATATAATCCAGGAAAGTGTTCTTTTTAGGAGGTTTTTCCATGCTGGAGCAGCCCAGTCAGTTTCGTTCCTCTTTCAACGGCTTCAACCGGGAGGACGTGGTTCGCTATATGGAATTCATTAACAACAAGCATTCCGCCCAGGTTGCCCAGTTGACCAACGAGCTGGAATACCTTCGGGGCAAGCAGGATACGCTGGATGCCAGCCGGGTTTCCGAGCTGGAAAAGCAGCTGAGCGCCGCCCTGGCGGAAAACGACGCCTTGAAGCACCGCATTGCCCTGCTGGAGCACAACCTGCAGGAGGCCAAAGCCGCCGCGGAATCCTTTGCTGCCCAGCCGGCTGCGCCCTCTGAGTCTGAGCTGGAAGCCTACCGCCGGGCCGAACGGGTGGAACGGGTGGCCAAGGAGCGGGCCCGCCAGGTGGGGCAGCAGACCGCCCAGGCCCTGGGGGATATCTCTGCCCGGATGGACGGTGCCGCGGAGCAGCTCTCCGACATGGCGGCCCAGCTCACCCAGCAGCTGTCCCAGCTGCGGCAGGCGGTGGCCGGGAGCCGCCAGGCTGTTCAGGAAGCCGCCAGGATGGTGGAAGCGCTGAACGCCGAAATTGACGAGTAATTCACCCTTGAGGGCCCGTTCTCCTGGAATGGCCCTCTTTTTTTGGAGCAAGTGCAATGAATGTAACAAAACCCTCTTATTATGATGAATTCCACTGCCTGGCAAGCAGCTGCCCCGACAGCTGCTGCAAGGAGTGGGATCTGGATGTGGACGAAGCCTCCGCTGCCTACTACCGCACCCTTCCCGGCGATTTGGGCGACCGGCTCCGCCAGGCCCTGCGAGATACCGAAAACGGCACCGTCATGGTCATGCGCGATGGCCGCTGCCCCATGTGGCGGGAGGATCGTCTGTGCCGGATACAGGCGGAATTGGGCGAGGAGGCGCTGTGCCGGGTGTGTGACCGATTCCCCCGGCTGCGGCATGACTACGGCGACTTCGTGGAGCTGGGGCTGGAGCTCAGCTGCCCGGAGGCGGCAAGGCTGATCCTCTCCACGCCCCCCGCCCCGCCCATCCGCTTTCAGGAACAGGGAGCCGGGGAAGCGGACTATGACCGGGAGGCCATGGCAGTGCTGCTGGAAACCCGGGAAACGGCCCTGGCCCTGCTGCGGGAATACACCGACCCCGCCGATGCCCTGACCCTGCTGCTGTTTTACGGCTGCCAGGCTCAGGAGGAGCTGGACGGCGGCGAGCGGGAGGATTTTGACCCCGCTGCCACATTGAGCATTGCCGCCACGCTGACCTTGGAGCCGGATATGGCCGGATTCCTGGATTTCTTCCGGGGTCTTGAAATCCTCACGGAGAAGTGGCGCGGCCTTTTGTGCCAGTCCCACACCGTGGCCCTTCCACCCCAGACGGTGGCCCTGGCCAGATACCTGGTGGAGCGGTACTGGCTCCAGGCCGTCAGCGACTACGATTTGATGAGCCGGGTGAAATTCATTCTCATTTCCTGCCTGCTGGTGGGAAGCCTGGGCGGGGACTACACCGAGGCCGCCCAGCTCTTTTCCAAGGAGATCGAAAACGACGCCGACAATGTGGAGGCCATTCTGGATGCCGCCTACGCCCTCCGGGCCTTTGCCGACGGCAAGCTGCTGGGCATGCTGCAAAAGGGGAGAGAGAACTGACATGGTGCAAATTCTGACCATTCTGCTGCCCATTGCCGTGATGATCGGGGTGGGTGTCTGGTGCCGGGCCAGCGGCTTTCTCAGCGACGCCGGTATCGAGAACATCAAAAAGCTGGTGACCAAGGTGATTCTGCCGGTGGCCATTTTCCATGCCCTGTCCACCGCCGAATATTCCGCCAAAACCGCCGTGGTGGTGGCGCTGGTGTTTGCCGTGGAGCTTCTGACCTTTGGCATCGGCTTTCTGCTGCGCCGCCTTTTGCCGCAGGCTTATGGAAAATACATCCCCTTCATGGTCTGCCTGTATGAAGGCGGCATGATCGCCTATCCCCTGTACGCCAACCTCTGCGGCAGCGAGAACCTGTCCAGGATGGCCATGCTGGACATCCCCGGGCTGCTCTTCGGCTTTTCCATCTATATGGGACTGCTGGAGGAAATGGAGACCGGCACCAAGCCCAGCGCCAGGAACCTCGTCCGGGATGCCCTGCGGAACCCTGCCTTCATCGCCAGCGCCGCCGGTGTGGTGTTCGGCCTGACGGGAATCACCAAGGCCCTGATTGCCAGCCCCCTGGGGGATGCCTACCTCTCCGCCCAGCAGCTGCTCACCGCCCCCATGACCGCCATGATCCTGCTGGTGGTGGGCTACAGCTTGAAGCCGGACATCACCGACTGGAAGCCCTGTCTGCAAACCATTCTGCTGCGGTTTCTGGTGCAGGCGGGGGCCATTGCCATTACCGTGGTGGGCCTGCGGGCGCTGATGCCGGGGGATGATCTGCTGATTCTGGCCGTGGTGATCTATATGTCCGCCCCCGCCACCTTCAGTATGCAGTCCTTCCTCCGCACCCGCCAGGCCAGCGCCTACGCGGCGGCGGTGAGCTCCATGTATGTGTTCATCAGCATCGCCGTCTACGCCCTGGCCGCCGTTTTGCTGAGAGCCCCACTGTAGGGGAGGCTCTTAGCCTCCCGCCAGGTTTGTCAACTGAGTGTTCGGTTGAATGGTACAAATGTGGGAAACTGGTACGAATTCGCCCATCCTGGTTATTAACTGAAAGCCTGTACTGCGCGGGAGGCTACGAGCCTCCCCTACAGTGGCGTGTACGATAAACATTATCTTATATCATATATCTCATATCTTATATCTCAGCCTGATGCCAAGGAGGCGCTTATGAAGCTGATTCATCTATCCGACCTGCATTTGGGGAAACGGCTCAACGATTTTTCTCTGGGGGAGGATCAGGAAGATATCCTGAACCAAATCCTGGGCATAGTGGAGGCCGAAGCGCCCGACGCTGTGGTGATTGCGGGGGATGTTTATGATAAGGCCATCCCCTCCGTGGAGGCGGTGGGGCTTTTTGATGAATTCCTGGTTCGGCTGGCAAAGCTGAACACCCAGATTTTTGTCATCAGCGGCAACCACGATTCCCCGGAGCGGATCGCCTTCGGGAACCGGCTGCTGGATGCGGCGGGGCTTCACCTCAGCCCGGTGTACAGCGGTCGGGTGGAGCCCATCACCCTGGAGGATGACTTCGGGCCCGTCCATTTCTACCTGCTGCCCTTCGTCAAGCCCCTCCATGTGCGGCGGTTCTATCCCGACGACCCCACCGACACCTACACCCAGGCATTATCTGCGGCGGTGGAGCACATGGACATCGACGAGCGCCAGCGCAACATTCTGGTGACCCATCAGTTTGTCACCGGCGCGGCCCGGTCGGATTCCGAGGAGCTCTGCGTGGGCGGGGCGGACAATGTGGACAGCGCCGTGTTCCAGGTCTTTGATTATGTGGCACTGGGGCACATCCACTCCCCCCAGCACTGCGGCAGCGAAAAAGTGCGCTACTGCGGCACGCCCCTGAAATATTCCTTCTCCGAGGTGAAGGATCAGAAATCCGTCACCGTGGCGGAGCTAAAGGAAAAGGGAAACCTCACCATCCGAACCGTGCCCTTGAAGCCCCTGCGTGAGCTGGTGGAGCTGAGGGGCACTTTCGCGGAATTGACGGATAAAAGCTTCTACGAGCACACCACCTGGCAGACCGACTACACCCACCTGACCCTGACGGACGAGGAGGACATCCCCGACGCCATCGGCAAGCTGCGGCTGATCTACCAGGGGCTCATGAAGCTGGACTACGACAACGCCCGCACCCGCTCCAACGGGGAGATCACCGGCACGGAAGTCCAGCGGGCCCGCTCCCCCCTGGAGCTGTTCGCCGACTTTTACGCGCTGCAAAATAACCGTCCCATGACCCAGGAGCAGCTGGTCTTTGTGGAAGAGCTGCTGTCCCGGATGGAGGAGGCTTGACCATGAGACCACTGAAACTCACCCTCTCCGCCTTCGGCCCCTATGCCGGAGAAGCGGTGCTGGATATGGACAGCCTGGGACAAAACGGCCTGTATCTGATCACCGGGGACACCGGGGCGGGAAAAACCACCCTGTTCGATGCCATCACCTTCGCCCTCTACGGCGAGGCCAGCGGCGACAACCGAAGCCCCGGCATGTTCCGCTCCAAATACGCCGCCCCGGAAACCCCCACCTTTGTGGAGCTGGAATTTGCCTGCCGGGGCCAGTGCTACAAGGTGCGCCGGGTGCCGGAATACCAGCGGCCCAAGCTCCACGGCACGGGCACCACTGCGCAAAGGGCGGAGGCCTCCTTGATCCTCCCGGAGGGCACCCCCATTACCCGGCCCCGGGAGGTGGACGCCGCCATCCGGGACATTCTGGGCATTGACCGGAACCAGTTTTTGCAGATCGCCATGATTGCCCAGGGGGATTTCCTCAAGCTGCTGCTGGCCCCCACCGAGGATCGGAAGCAGATTTTCAGAAAGATATTCAAAACCGACCTGTTCCAGCGCTTGCAGGAAAGCCTGAAACGGGAGTCCGGCGCCCTGAACGACCAATGCAGTGACGCCCGGAAAAGCGTGCAGCAGTACATCGCCGGAGTGCGCTGCGATGATGAAAGCGACCTTGCCCCCCAGCTTCGGCTGGCCCAGGCGGGGAAGCTGCCCATGGAGGAAACCACTGCCCTGATTGCCCAAATCCTGGATGGAGACAAGGAGCGCTCTGACCTGCTCCAAGCCCAATTGGATACGCTGGACGAGGAATTGAAGCAAATCCACACCCAGCTCTCCCTGGCTCAGGAGCAGCAGCGCAGCCGGGATGCCCTGGCTGCCTTGGAGCAGGAGCTGACCGTCCAGGCGGCGCTCCTTGCAAACGCGGAGGAAGTCCGGGCCCGGGAGCTGGACAAGAAGCCGATGCAGACCCAGCTGACCCAGCAGATCACCCTCCTGGAAGCCGACCTGCCCCGGTATGCCCAGCTGGAGCAGCAGAAGCAGCAAAAAGAAGCCCTGAACAGCCGATTGGAGCAGCAGCGCCAGGAGCTGGCCCGGGGCAAAACCAGCCTGACCCAGCGGGAGGAAGAACTGGCCGAGACGCAGCGGGAGCTGGAAGGGCTGAAGGATGCGGGAGAGCGAAACCTTCAGCTGCTGGAACAGAAAAAGGACACCGCCGCCCGGCTGGATACCCTGCAAGCCTATGAAAAGCAATCTGCCCGCCTCACCCAGCTGGAAGGAGCCCTGCAGCTGCTGACCGCCCAGCTGGAAACCAGACAGCAGGAGGCAGCCCAGACGGAGCAGCTGCAGCAGCGGGCGGCTCTGCTGAAATCGGAATTGCCGGGCTATGCGCTGCTGGCCAAAAAGCAGCAGGAGGCCCAGCAGCTGCAAACCCAGCTGAACCGGCAGCAGCAGACCCTGAGCAGCCTGAACAGTCGGGCGGAACAGTGGAAAGCCCAGTGGAACCGGGATAAGCAGGAATTGGAAGCCCTGGCCGATGCCCCCACCCGGCGGGAAAAGCTTCTGGGAGAAAAGGCCGACCTGCACAGAAGGCTGCGGATGCTGGAGCTGCTGGGAAACCGGCTGGCGGAGCTGGACACCCTGACCTGCCAGCTGCGCTCCAGACAGGCGGATTACCGGGCAGCGGCCCAGAAGGCGGAGGATGCCCAGGTAAAATTCATGCAGTTCAACGCCGCCTTCCTGGCCGAACAGGCGGGGATTCTGGCCCAGGAGCTGACCGAGGGGGTGCCCTGCCGGGTCTGCGGCTCGGTGCACCATCCAAACCCCGCCTGCAAATCGGAAAACGCCCCCACCGAGGCTCAGCTGAACCGGGCCCGGGAGGTATCCCAGCAGGCCCAGCAGGCCATGCAGCGCATCAGCGAGGACTGCGCCGGACGCAAAGCCCAGCAGGAGGCCCTGCTGAATCAAATTTCCGCCGCTCTGGGAGAATTGGACGCACCCCCGGAGGTGGATGCCGCCCGGGCTGCCCTGCCCGACTGGCTGGAACAGAACCGTCAGTCCCTTACCCAACTGGAAACGGCTTTGACGGAACTGAACCGGCAGGTGCAGCGCAGGCAGGAGCTGGAATCCCAACTCCCGGAGACGGAAAAAGCCCTGTCCGATTTGACCGCCCAGGCAGCCGGGCTGGAAACAGCCATCAGCGCCGGAAACGCGGAGCTGGCTGGCCGCATCCGGGAAGGGAAGGAGCAGGCGGCGCTGCTGTCCTACCCCTCCCAGCAGGAGGCGGAGGCGGAAATCACCCGCTGCACCCGTCAGGCCGCCCAATTGCGCAGCGCCCTGGAAGAGGCCCAAAAGCGCACGAGTCAGGCCCGGCAGGACCATGCCGCGGCTCAATCGGTGTTGGAGCAGACTGCCCAGCGGCTTTCGGCGCTTTGCCCGGAGAAGGATATCCAGGCGTCGGCGCTGGCAAAGGAGCTGGAAGTTCTGGAAAAGCAGCTTCTGGACTCCCAGGAAAAGCTCCGGCGGAAAAAGACACTGGAAGAGGCGATGCCCCGCTTGCAGCAGCTTGTCCAGACCCAGTCCGCTCAGAATGCCGCGTTGGAGACAAAAATCGCCTCCGGGAATGCCTCTTTGACCGCCTTGGAGCAGCAGCTTCAGGAGCTGGCCGGAAAGCTGGCCTACGAAAGAGAACAGCAGGCCCGCCAGGCACTGTCGGAAAAGGAAGCAAGCAGGGCTGCATTGGCCCAGGCCTTGGAACAGGCGGAGCAGGAATACCGCACCCGCAGCGAGGCGGTGATCCGCACCCGTTCCGCCGCCGAACAATTGAAGCGCCAGCTGGAAGCCGGGCCGGAGATCGATGCGGAAGCGGAAGCCGCCCGCCAGACCTTTGCCACCCAGCAGCGGCAGACCCTGCGGCAGCAAAAGCAGCAATGCGACAGCCGGATCGCCGCCAACGCCCCGGCGCTGAAAAGCATCCACCAGCGGCAGGCAGAGCTCATTGCCCTGGAAGCCCGGTACGCCTGGGTACGCTCCTTGTCCAACACCGCCAACGGAAACCTGCCCGGCAAGGAGAAGATCATGCTGGAAACCTACATCCAGATGACCTATTTTGACCAGATCCTCCGCCGGGCCAACCTGCGGCTGCTGGTGATGACCGACGGACAGTATGAGCTGGTTCGCCGCACCGAGGCGGAAAACAACCGTAGCCAAAGCGGCTTGGAGCTGGATGTCATCGACCACTGGGGCGGCGGCCAGCGCAGCGTGAAAACCCTGTCCGGCGGCGAGTCCTTCCTGGCCTCCCTGGCCTTGGCGCTGGGGCTGTCGGATGTGATCCAGTCCTGCTCCGGCGGTGTCCGGCTGGATACCATGTTCGTGGACGAGGGCTTCGGCTCCCTGGACGAGGATGCCCTGAACCAGGCCATGAAGGCGCTGGTCAGCCTCACCGAGGGCAACCGTCTGGTGGGCATCATCTCCCACGTGGGAGAGCTGAAAAGCCGCATTGACCGGCAGATCCTGGTCACCAAAGCCCCCTCCGGCGGCAGCAGCGCCAAAATTGTGATATAATGCTCAGCAGCTCGATAAATTGTTGTTTATCGCGCCCTTGGCTCCCCCTCTGGAGGAGCTGCCGAAGACTGAGGGGGTGCCCCCCAGATATACGGTATCAGGCTGTAAATTTCTGAGCGCATGCCCTCCCTTACTTGTAAGGGAGGGGTAGGGGAGGGATTCGCAGTACCAGGCAGCAAATCTGTACAAGCCGATGCGAAGAGGTACTATCCCATTGTTTCAGCTTCTACGAATTCGCCGAAGCTGGCTGCAAATCGTCAGTGCCTACTGCCCAATCCCCCCTACCCCCCTTTACACAAGGGGGGCATGGCCGGTGCGCATCGATACCCAGTACGTTCAACCCACCAAACAACAATTTACCGGGTTGCTGACGAAAGCTGATATGTATATATAAGAGAAAACCGATGCAGGATGGTTCCCGCATCGGTTTTTTGGTTATGCGATGAGGCACAGCTCCGGCAGGGTGATGGAATCGCGCCAGCTGGTGAGGAAGGTCTGGGCCACCTTTTCCTCCATGCCGTTGTCCCCCGCCAGCAGAGCAAGGTCGCCATACTGGTTGGAGGTGGTGAAATAATAGGTGTAGGGACTGGGGCTGCCGTCGGCCAGGGTGGCGGTGGTGTACAGCCCGTTGAGGAACCGAAGCTGGGAGCCGGAAAACTGCATCACGCTGAAATTGTTGTTGGCCGCCCCACTGGAGCCCTCGTTATAAATCTTGTTGTCCTGCATCAGAAACAGCCGGGAACGGGTCCAGGAGCGGCCCACACTCACGGGATTTCCGTCCACCAGGGTGAAGATTTCAAAAAGGCAGGGCTCTTCGGGGATGTCGTAGCCGATGCCTGCCACAAGCAGCTCCTCGGTGCCGTCCCCGTCCAGGTCTTTTCGGACGTAGCCCACATGGGAGGCGTAGAAAATCATTTCGCTGACATCGTACTGGGCGGAAATGCCGTAGCCCTCGCCCTTGTGGGCCATGGCGGTGCGGTAGGCCTCGATCACCCGGTCATAGGCACCCTCGCTTTTGCTCACGGTGATCAGAGCCGCCTGGGTGGTGACGGAACCGCCGGGGCCGTCAAACCGTGCTCTGGCCGACCAGCCGTTGAGGGACAGGGGCACATTTTCCAGCGCCACGGTGTCCACCTGACCGGCATCCAGCAGCAGCCCCGGGTGCAGGCTCATGGTCTCCGTCAGGGAGTATGCCGTTCCTTCCGGGGAGAGGAATTCCCAGGTGACGATGGAGGCGCCCTCCGCATGGGCCACGAACCAGGTCTTCCCTCCGGGGGACAGCTTTTCCCCGGTGGGGTCCTTGGTCACCACCGGAGGCTGGGCCGCCTGGGTGGTCTCGGGGATGGTTTCCATGGTGGTTTCCGGGACGGCTTCGGTTGTCGTTTCCGGCTGGGGAGGAACCGTTTCCTGCTTCTGTTCGGCTCCGCAGCCCCACAGCACCAGGCACAGCAGCAAAACGGGAATCAGACGTATCTTCAAAGCATTCAGCTCCATTTCCTTAAAAAATGAAAGGGCAGTCCGCAGCCGCCCTTGGGGAATTCTAGCATGAAATGGAGAAAATGTCAACCATTTGCTCCAACAAACCCCGAAGCACCCTGAGAAAGAGCTGGATTTACATAACTTTTTGCACTTGCCAGTTTGACGAAATAATCAGACAAATTGTTGTTTATCACTTCGTAGGGCGGGGTCATGACCCCGCCGACCAGGTTGCGCATTTTGCCCTGGTA
>CAMCKD010000060.1 GCA_945875335.1 uncultured Clostridia bacterium
TTGGGTCCATCACCATCAGCGGCGGCACCGTGAGAGCCACCGGCGGCATCGGCGATGCAGGCATCGGCACTTCCGGCGCCATCACCATCAGCGGCGGCACCGTGATTGCCACCGGCAACGGCGAAGGCGCAGGCATCGGTTGGGAAGAAGACGATGAATGTTTTGAAGGAAACTATTCCATCATCATCAGCGGCGGCAACGTGACAGCCACGGGCGGCGAAAATAGCGTGGGCATCGGCTGCAACCATGACGAGGCTGAGTTCGATGACAGCTTCACCGTCAATATCAGCGGCGGCACCGTGATTGCCACCGGCACCGGCTCCGCCGCAGCCATCGGCAGCGTCGAGGGTGCTGAGTTTGAGGGGGGCTTCAATGTCATTATCAGCGGCGGCACCGTGATTGCCACCAGCACCGGCTCCGGCGCAGCCATCGGCAGCGTCGAGGGTGCTGAGTTTGATGGGGGCTTCAATGTCGTTATCAACGGCGGCACCGTCACGGCCACCGGCGGCATCGGCGGCAGTGATGCTGTCCAATTCTCCACCGGCGAAAACGGCAAGGCAGTGATTTTCGCCAGCTCTATCTCCGACCAGACCGGCATAGCCAATTGGCAGGGCGTGATCTTCCAGGGGGATGATGGCAAGGTCTATGGTGCCAGCGTTGCGCCCGAAGAGCCCTTTACTTTGCTGCAATCCCACAAGCTGCTGATTCCCCAGGGCGTGACCTTGGATGGAACAAAGGGAACAAACAACGGCAAAATCTATGTGGACGGCACCCTCAGCGGCACCGTGGGCGGCCAGGTCTACTATCCGCTGACCGTCAGCGATGGTTCCTACTCTGTTGAGGAAGCATTCGGCGGCAAGACCTACGGCCAGCTGGGAAGCCTCATCACCCTGACGCCTCCCGCTCCCAAAGGCAACGATGTGTTCAAGCAGTGGGTGACCCAGGATGTGACCATTGCGGACAACCAGTTCACCATGCCCGCAAAGCCCGTGACGATTGGCGTTACTTGGGAACCGGCGTTGACCATCGCCGCCTATACCAGCAGCTTGACGACCAGCTATGGCACTTCTGCTGAGCTGGGGGTGAGCGTCGAAAAGGCAGATGCAGCCACGGCGGAGGTAACCTACCAGTGGTATCTGAATGGCACTCAGATTCTGGGCGCGAACAAGAACTACTACAACACACCCGCCAACCTGAACGCAGGCAGCTACACCTATACCTGCACCATCACCTGCGGGCCCGCCAGCGTTACCACCCAGCCGATTCCCGTCACCGTGAATAAGGCTGGCAGGAGCGTCACGATCAACGCCCCGGATAAGACCTATGACGGCCAGCCGGCGACTATGGATGGTGGATTCAGCTATCCCGGCGACGGCGCTGTGACCATCGCGTTTAAGACCCAGGGCGCTTCGGACAGCACCTACACCACCACCGCTCCCGTAAGCGCGGGCAGCTACACCGTCCGGGTCAGCGTGGCAGAGGGCACCAACCATAAGGCAGCTTCGGCAGTGCGGGACTTCACCATCGGCAAGCGGCCCCTCACCGTCACCATTACCCCGGGCGGCGGCACCTACGGCGGCACCATCACCCCCGCCTCCGCAGTCCTGACTGGCGCTGCGGCAGGGGAGAAGGTGGAGGTTGAGCTGACCTACAACGGCAGCACCCAGGTTCCTTCCAATGCCGGAAGCTACACCGTCACCGCTTCCATCAGCGACGGCAACTACCAGCTGACGGGCACCACCACCGCCCAGTTCGTCATCCAGAAGGCCACCGTCAATACTCCCACCGTTGCCAGCAAGGACTACAACGGGAAGAACCAGACGGCGGACATTCAGGACACCGACCTGTACACCGTCGCCAAGAACCAGGGCGGCGTGGAGATCGGCAGCTATGAGGTAGTCCTGACCCTGAAAGACCCCAGCAATTATCAGTGGGATGAAAACGGCGGCAAGACCACCTTCCAGATCATCAAGGCTGGCTCCAACACCTGGACCACCCAGCCCGACATCGGCGGCTGGACCTATGGCGATGCCCCCAGCACCCCCACAGCAGCCGCCAGATACGGCACCGTGAAGGTGGACTACACCGCCGACGGCAAGACCTATACGGAGGCTGTTCCCACCCAGGCCGGCACCTATAAGGCCCGTTTCACCGTGGCCGAAACCGACAGGTACAGCGGCCTGGAGATGCACAAGAGCTTCACCATCAACAGCAGGCCCGTCACCGTCACCATCACCCCGAACGGCGGCACCTACGGCGGCACCATCACCCCCGCCTCCGCAGCTCTCGTTGGCGTTGTGGCAGGGGAGAAGGTGGAGGTAACGCTGACCTACAACGGCAGCGCCCAGGTTCCCACCAAGGCCGGAAGCTACACCGTCACCGCTTCCATCAGCGACGGCAACTACCAGCTGACGGGCACCACCGCTGCCCAGTTCGTCATCCAGAAGGCCACCGTCAAGACCCCCACCGTTGCCAGCAAGGACCACAACGGGAAGTTACAGACGGCGGACATCCAGGATACTGACCTTTATACCGTCACCAAGAATGAGGGCGGCGTGGAGATCGGCAGCTATGAGGTAGTGCTGACCCTGAAAGACCCCGATAACTACCAGTGGGATAAAAACGGCGGTAAGCTGACCTTTGAGATCGTCAAGGCTGGCTCCAACACCTGGACCACCCAGCCCGACATCGGCGGCTGGACCTATGGCGATGCCCCCAGCACCCCCACAGCAGCCGCCAGATACGGCACCGTGCTGGTGGACTACACCGCCGACGGCAAGACCTATTCGGAAGCTGTTCCCACCCAGGCCGGCACCTACAAGGCCCGCTTCACCGTGGCCGAAACCGGGGATCACAACGGCCTTGAGATGGAGAAGGAATTCACCATTGCAAAGCGGCCTGTGACGGTGTCCGGCATCAAGGCGGAAAGCAAGACCTATGACGCTGGCACCGCTGCGAAGCTGAATCTGACCGAAGCCGTTCTGAATGGAAAGCTGGCTTCCGACGACCTGACCTTCACTGCTTCCGGCACCTTCAAGGATGCCAGGGCAGGGCAGGGCAAGACCGTCACCATCAGCGTGACCCTTGGAGGCAAGAGCGCAGCCAACTATGCCCTGACCGGCAGTCTCACCGCCAAGGCGGACATTGCCAGAAAGGAGCTAGCCCTCCTTCGGGTCAGGATCGCCGACAAGCAGTACGACGGCCTGAACACCGCTTCCTTCTATATGCCGCCCGTCCTGAGCGGCGTGTGCGGCAACGATCAGGTCATTCTGGTAAGTGGCGTTCCCACCTTTGAAACCGTGGAGGTGGGCACCGGCATCAAGGTCAACGTGACGCCCTTCGACCTCCACGGCCCGGACAGCATGAACTACACCCTGATCCAGCCCACCGGCCTCACCGGCAACATCGTCAACAACTATCACCCGGAGGCGGGTCTGGACTACACCACCACCGGCGGCCAGTGGAGCAATCAGAACTTCGTCATCACCGCCAAGGAGGGCAATACCCTCTCCACCGGCAACACCGCCGACGGAACCTGGAAGAATGAGCTGACGGTGAGCCAGGAAGGAGAAGGCGAATTGACCTTCTACGTCCGCGATGATTCCACCGGCGCCATTTCCAACCCTGTGACCGTTTCCTACATGGTGGACAAAACCGCGCCCACCGGCAGCATCCTCTTTGACGGCGCGGATGTCACCGACCGGGGAGACGGACGGGCGATTTACAAGAATGCCGATGTGAAGGTAACCATCACCGGCAGCGATGCCCTTAGCGGCGTGGCAGAGCTGGCTTACTACCAGAGCGATGTAGTTCTGAATCAGGCCCAGGTGGAGGCCGTCACCGAGTGGACTCCCGGCAATGGCTTCACGCTGAAGGCAGAAAACGGAGCATCCTGCGTTGTCTACGCAAAGGTTACGGACAAGGCTGGAAACGTGGCCTACTTCCGCTCCTTCCAGCTTCTCTTCGACACCGACGCCCCCGGCCTCTCCGGCATCGTCGATGGAGCGACCTACTACACCACCCAGATCGTCCATGTGGACGATGAGGCGCTGCAGTCGCTGACCCTGAACGGCGAAAATGTGACCTCTCCCGTCACCCTGCCCGGCAACACCGATGGAACCTACACCATCACCGCCACGGACAAGGCCGGCAACAGCACCAGCTGCACCGTGACCATGAAGAAGATCTCCTCTCTGTATGAGCAGGTTGCGGACATCACCCCCGAGAATGTGGGCAAGTCGGACAAGGCTTCGCTTGAGGCGGCAAAATCCGCGCTGGAAGCCCTGCCTGTTTCCCCGGTGGAGGCAGAAAACCGGGAGATTCAGGACGCCCTGTCCAACATTGGACAATCCCTGAAGGCTCTGGAAAATGCGGAAGAGGTTCAGCGCCAGATCGACAGTCTTCCCGATACGGCAAAGCCCGGCGACACCGCCGCCAAGGAGGAAGTCAACCGGGTGCGGGAGAATTACGACAAGCTGACCGAGCACGAGAAGTCCCTTGTGGAAACCAAAAAGCTGGAAGAGCTGGAAGACGCACTGGGCTTCCACAGAATCGTGGAAGGCGAGGGAAGCGTCTGGTTCAAGGGCAGCGGAAAGAAGCTGACCTTCAAGGCCAATGGCTCCATGGAGGGCTTCACAGGCGTGAAGCTGGATGGAAAGCTGATTACCGCATTCACCACCGACCCCGGCAGCAATGCCGTCGCGTTGGAGCCGGCGCTCCTGCAGAGTCTGACGCTGGGTGAGCACAAACTTCGTTTCGTCTATGCCGATGGCGAAACCCGGGATGCGGTCTTCACCGTGAAGGTTTCCCCCAACTATCTGGATTTGGAGGGCAAGGACGAGTTCAACAGCTGCACCGAGGTCTGGGTGGACGGCGTTGCCTATCCCGTGGAAACCGTGGGAGGGCGCTATGTGAATCTGCCCGACAGCGGCAGCCTGCTGACGATTTACACCTATCAGCAGGGCAATTCCAACGGCAGCCATGATAACTACCCCACCGGAATGAAGGTCTACCGCATTGAAAGAACCCAGAACGGCGCAGCTGTGGAGCATCTTGCAGCGCTGGATGATCTGCTGCAATACTCCGGCTGTTCCATCCGTGTCAACGGAAAACAGGGCATCCGCATGATTACCTCCCTGACCCAGCAGAACAAGGATGCGCTGACCTCCACAGGCCTTGCTGGCTTCACCCTGGAGGAGTATGGCACCGTGGTGAGCTGGGTGAAGGAGCTGGGCAATGCCAGCCTGACGCTGGATAACGGCAGACACAATTACGCCTACAAGAAGGACGTGGCCGACCCCATCTTCGCCGCCTCCGGCGGGCTGACCCAGTACACCAACGTGCTGGTGGGCTTCAACCTGGAGCAGTGCAAAGATGACATTGTGATGCGGCCCTACATCGTTCTGAAGGATGCCGAGGGTCAGCTGGTTACGCTGTACGGCGGCACCGTGACCCGCAGCATCGGCTACATTGCCTGCCAGAACCGCAATACCTTCCAGCCCGGAAGTGCGGCATACCAGTATGTGTGGGAGATCATCCACAGTGCCTACGGCGACCAATTCGACAGCGAGTATCAGGGATAAGGAGGAAAACGACGATGAAAAAAGGATTTGTGATCGCGCTGGCATTGGCCCAGCTCCTTACCCTGGGCTTGCCTGCAAAAGCTTCGGCCGCCTCCCAGGAAAAGCTGGAGGTTGGGATGGTGCGGGGCAACGATATCCCCGCAGTCATCCAGCTGCTCACCCGGGGAGACATCATTGAAGTGACGGAGGAAGTGGATGATACCTTCTCCTCCGTCACCACCGGGGAGCGAACCGGCATCATGGAAACCCAGCTGCTCCGCTTCGCCGATGAGGAACCCTATGAACCCTGGACGGGCTACGCAATGCACAATACAGGGATCTATGCCACCTATGAGCTGGCGGGCAAGCCCATCAAAACCCTGAGCGCAAACACCAAGCTGGAAATCCTGGACGAGCTGGATGACTGCTACATCATCCCCTTTGAGCAGAAAACAAAGGATGAAAACGGTGATGAAATCGTCCTATGGGAAACAGCCTTTGTGCCCAAAAATCAGGTGAGCAAGCATCCTGTTCAGAGTGATTCCGGCAGTTCCTCCGGCGGCGGTTTCGTCGGCGGAGAGGACGGCGGAGATATCGCCATGGCAGCAGCTGGATTTTTCCACCGGCTGTCCCAGGTTTCCCTCGTCAGAGATGGGATGGTTCGGGCAGACGGAGCCAAGGTGATTCTCCGGCATTATCAGGTGGGAGACCTTGTGCAGATCGTGCCGGAGGAAAAGGCAGAATTGGAGGGCTTCGTGAAGATCCTGGCAGACGGCGAATACGCATTCCTGCCCGAGGAATGGGTGCAGCGGGAAGGCGACCCGGAATTTGCCCAGTGGGATGGTTACGCTGGCGCCGACTGCCGCATCTTCGAGAATTATCTGCTCCGTGGAAAGCCTGTAAAGCAGCTGAGTGTCAACACAAAGCTGACAGTCCTCTGGGAAACGGAGGATGTGTTCCTGGTTCAGGTGGGGGATCTGGTGGGCTACGTCTCTGCGAAAGCGGTCCACACCAGCCCCGTTCCCCTCAGCAGCGGCTCCGACACCTCGGAGAGCGGTATCTGGACACCTCCTGTGCTCTGATCACCGTCTTCATGATAAGCTGCAATCAAGCAGACAAAAGCAAGAAAAGCCTCCGTTCTTGATTGGGAACGGAGGTTTTCTAAGAAAAGAAATTCTTGACAATTGAATGGGGATGTGCTAGAATACGGAGCGTTGAAGGTGCTTTGACCTTCTGCAGCTGAATAGTTGGTATTGATTGCGATGAGGGTCCACCTGTTCCCATCCCGAACACAGAAGTTAAGCTCATCCGCGCCGACAATACTTGCAGGGCGACTTGCCGGGAAGATAGGTAATGCCAACACAATGCCCCCTTAGCTCAGTCGGTAGAGCGACGGACTGTTAATCCGCAGGTCGTTGGTTCGAGTCCAACAGGGGGCGCCAAAAATCCCGAATGCGTCAGCGTTCGGGATTTTTACCTGTTCACTATTCACTTTTTACGATTACTTCACTGGCGCATTTGGGATTTTTGGAAAGGAATAGGTAATAGTGAATCCCTTGTTTCATTGGGAGAATATCAAAAAGGAGTGAGCGCGATGGCATTTGACTTCAAGAAAGAGTATAAGGAATTCTACTTACCCAAGAACAAGCCCCAGATCGTGACGGTGCCGCCTGCAAATTACATCGCCGTTCGGGGCAAGGGCGATCCCAACGAGGAGGGCGGAGCCTACAAAGCCGCCATCGGCGTACTGTATGCGGTTGCCTATACCATCAAAATGAGCAAGATGGGCGACCACCGCATTGAGGGCTAACAGGACTGGAGGAATTTCCGCAATACCTGACATTACTCTTCGAAATCGATGCATTGGTTCTGAACGATGACCGGCACCTGAACAATATTGCCGTGATTGCAAAAGGCAGCAAATTTGCGTACTGCCCGATTTTTGATCAAGGGGCAGGGTTACTCTCGAATATGATGAATGCTCCAATGCACATCATTCCAAAGACTCTAATCACGGATGCGCAGGCTCGCCCCTTTCATACGACTTTCAACCGGCAGATTCGAACCATGCAGGGGATGTACGGAAAGCAACTTAATCTGCCACGGTTTACCGGTCGAGAACTCTATGATATGCTTGAACCTTTGCTCCCGTACTATGCCGCTCGTGACCGTGAGCTGATTGCTGACCGCGTATGTGAGACGATCTTGACTAGGCAGAAGCAAGGCTAAAAATACGCCGCTATAAACAAAGAAAAGCCTTTCCAAAATGTCAAAACCGCCAGTTTCCATTACGAAAACTGGCGGTTTTGGTCCGAGTGACAGGATTTGAACCTGCGGCATCCTGCTCCCAAAGCAGGCGCGCTACCAACTGCGCTACACCCGGATGACGAGTGTATTATACACAATCATTTCGGAAAATGCAATCATTAGTTTTTGCACCGGGGGAGAAATTTTGGTTGAAAAGCGTCAGGCAGTCGTGTATGATAGGGGGAGCGAGGTGATTTTCGTGGAAAAGAGAGGACTGTCCCAGGAGGCGCTGAAGGCAATTGCCTGTGTTACCATGCTGCTGGATCATATCGGTGCTACCATGGTGCAGGGCTATACGCTGCGAATCATTGGGCGGGTCGCCTTTCCGATTTTCTGTTTTCTCATGGCGGAGGGCGCGTTTTATACCAAGAATCCGAGAAAATACTGCTTCCGGCTGGTGGTTGGAATGCTGCTGTCGGAAATTCCCTTTGATTTGGCCTTTCGGCAAAAACTGACCTGGGAATACCAGAGCGTAATGGTGACACTGCTGATTGGTTTTCTTGTCGTTGAAATACTTCAGAATACCCGGGTTGATCTTATCAAGCTGCTTGCGGTTGGCGGAGGCTTTGCCCTGGCGGAATGGGCCAATACGGATTATGGCGGCTACGGTGTGCTGCTGGTGGTGCTGTTCAGCCAGTCCCGGGGAAAGCTTTGGCTGCAAACGGTGCTGGTGGCGATGTTCGCCTGGATGATGAACAGTATTCGCATCCCGGTGTTTGGCTATTTTATTCCCATTGAGATGTTTGCAGTGTTTGCCATGATTCCCATCGCCCTGTATTCAGGAAGAAAAGCCACCTCCGGCAAGGTGGTTCAGTGGGGTTTTTACCTGTTCTACCCGGTTCATCTGACGGTGCTGATTTTTGTCAGAATGCTGGTGCTGCACCAGAGGCCTTTGGAAACGCTGATGAAAATGCTTGGAAGATAACAAAAACGGCTATTGCGGTTTGGTGCAATAGCCGTTTCGCTTATACATTAAAGAGGAAGTTGACGATGTCGCCGTCCTTCATTACATAGTCCTTGCCCTCGCTGCGCACCAACCCCTTGGCCTTCGCGTTTGCCATGGTGCCGCAGGCCTTCATATCATCAAATGCGATGACCTCGGCCCGGATGAAGCCCCGCTCAAAGTCGGTGTGGATTTTGCCTGCAGCCTGGGGAGCCTTGGTGCCCTTCTTGATTGTCCAGGCGCGGCATTCGTCGGAACCGGCGGTGAGGAAGGAGATGAGCCCCAGCAATGCATAGCTGCTGCGAATCAGCCGATCCAGACCGCTTTCGGCAACTCCCAGCTCTTCCATGAACATGGCCTTTTCTTCCGGGTCGTCCAGCTCGGCGATGTCTGCTTCCAGCTTGGCGCAGATGGGGAGCACCTGGCTGCCCTCTGCCTGAGCCAGCTCCTTCACCGCCAGATAATGACAGTTGCTGTCGGGGTCGTTGACCTCACTCTCAGAGAGGTTGGCAACGTAGATGGTCTTTTTCAGGGTCAGCAGATCGCTGGTGCCGATCAAAGCCATGTCCTCGTCGCTGCCATCAAAGGTGCGGGCCAGCTTGCCCTGATTCAGGTGGGCCAGCAGGTCGGAGAACACCTCAGCTTCGTGCAGGAACCGCTTATCGCCGCCCTTGGCAGCCTTCTGGCATTTGTCGATGCGCCGTTCCACCATTTCAATGTCGGCCATGACCAGCTCCAGATTGATGATGTCAATGTCCCGCAGGGGATCGGTGGAGCCCTCCACATGGGTGACGTTGGAGTCCTCAAAGCATCGCACCACATGGACAATGGCATCGGTGGTGCGGATGTTGCTCAGGAATTTATTGCCCAGGCCTTCACCCTTGGAGGCACCCTTCACCAGTCCGGCAATGTCCACGAACTCAATGACGGCGGGAGTTACCTTCTTGGGATTATGAAGCTGCGCCAGCCAGTCCAGCCGCTCATCGGGCACGGAGACAACACCCACGTTGGGGTCGATGGTGCAGAACGCATAGTTGTCCGCAGGAACGCCTGCATTGGTGATGGCATTAAACAGGGTAGACTTTCCCACATTGGGAAGACCGACGATACCTAATTTCATATTTCTGATAGATCTCCTTTATTGACGATACATTTTCATAGGGCAGCACCACATCATGGGGGAATCAATTGCCGAAGCATGCAGCTTCCATTGTGGGGTGCTGACCCAAATATGAACATACTGATTTATTTATTATACTGCATCGGCGGCTGCTTTTCAATAGGTGCCTTCTAAAAAACGGATGCGTTTGAAACTTAATGAAAAGATAATAACCCAATCGCGGAGGGTGTGGTATAATTTGTCAGCAGACCGGATAGGGAGGTGGCTGGCATGGGGGAAGAAATGAAAAGGACTGTGTGGGGCTTGGTTTTGGCGGTTATCCTGGCAGCGTTTCTCCTGCTGTGGTTTCGGAGCCGCCAGGACAGCCGGGAACTGGTGGAGGATGTGTTCTTTGCGGAGGAACAGAAAGCGGAGTCGGTGACGATTGAGATCAAGGAAAGCTATGGAGAGGAAGTGGTCTTCACTGCTTCCATGGAGGACTTTATCGATTGCTTCAACCGCTTGTTTGAGATGGATATGGGATGTGCCTATTTTCCTCCGCCTTTGAAGTGGAAAAGCACCCATGATGACAGAGGCATCCACGCTCAGTATCCTACCATGCAGTTCTTCTTTTCGGAGGATGAGCGCGTCTATTCTCTGCCTACCGTCACAGTATATACACCCATGGACGAACACAGCATCCAGGAAATCACCGTCAATTTCGACGAGCACAGCTACACAGAGGTGGGCTATGAGCGCTTCAAACAGCTCTGCCAATACACGCTGCAGGTGTTTCTCCCAGGGCTTTCCCGGGAGGCGGTATCCGGCCTGTGCGATGAGATGATTGCGCTGGGAAATGAGCATGTGTTCGGCAGTGATGCCTGGTATGGAAGCGGTGCTGTCCCCAGTGACCTGTTTTACAAGGAAACGGTGGGAATTTATCCTTATTTTGCAATTGGCGACTGGCAGCGGCTGTGCGTGATTCCCGTGACGGAGGAAATCCTGAACGCCTTTGAACAGAAGGGAGTTGAGCTTCATGAGATTCCTTAAATTTTTGGCTCTGGTTCTGGCGGTGCTGTGCCTGAGTGCCTGCAATCAGAATGCGGCAGAGCCGGATGAAGGAATGCAGCGCAAAATCCAAAGGCGGTGCGCAGAGATCCAATCGCAGTACCGACAGCTCTATGAAGATGCCGACAAGCAGATGCCGGACAGCCGGTGGGAGGAGCCTGTCCTTTCTCATAACAGTCTGGATGCCATTGAGGCCCTGCTGCAGCAGGCGGGGCTGGATGTGCTGCGCTCCGGGGAGAAGGGGCCGGAGTATCTGACCACGGGGGAGCAGTTCCGAACGTTTCTGGATGCGGTGAGACAGGACAGGCAGGCCGGGCAGGAGGTGATCTCCATCCGCTCTTCGGGAGACCTGGGATACCGGCTGTTCACTTATGAAGATGGGCAGATGTCCGTTTACAGCATGGTGGCTTCCATCACCGGGGAGGCTGACCCGGTCTACGAAGTCCACCCGGTGCTGGATTGGGAATTGACGGACAGAGGAAATTTCTACTACAGCATCTACCCGCAGTGGGACAAGCATTATGTGGCTTATACCCTCATTCGTCTGGAGGTGCCGGATGAAGCCCTGTGGGAGCAGAATCGGAAGTACATCAGCGCCGGGGGCTATGTGGGCTCCAATCTCTTCCTTACAGATTGGACGGAGGGAGATTTCAAAGGACTCTGCTTCAATGACCTGTGGGAGTATCTCTACCGCTATGAGCATGGGGAGCAGTTCTCGCCGGCCGGATACGATTATTCCCAGGAATCCCATTGCTATGAGATACCCGCAGAAGAATTTGAGGGAACGATTCTGCCATACTTTGACATGGACCGGGCAGCCCTTCGTTCGCTGACCGGATATTCCCCGGAGAGGAATACCTACCCCTGGCGGCAGATCCAAAGTAGTGACTTGGTGTCCATCCTTGGCTACTACACCATGGAGCCGGAGGTGATTTCCAGCCGCGTCAATCCCGACGGTACCCTCACCATGACGGTGCAGGTGCTCTCCACGGATTTGAAAACCGACTGCCTGTTTTCCCATGAGGTAACCGTCCGCCCGCTGGGAGAAGCCGGATTCCAGTTCGTGAGCAACCGGGTGCTCTCCCAGGGAGCCCAGGGCCTCCCATACTGCCAGCCCCGCTTCACATGGCCCGTCCCCGGTTGATTCCCCATTCCAGACGGTAAATTGTTGTTTATCGCACAAAAATAATGCACACGCCACTGTAGGGGAGGCTCGTAGCCTCCCGCCAGGTTTGTCAACTGAGT
>CAMCKD010000061.1 GCA_945875335.1 uncultured Clostridia bacterium
TTACCCACCCCTGGTAGAACCAGGGGTTTTGATTAAGCCTAAAGGCACCAAAAAAGTGTCTTCCTGCCAGAAGGCAGGAAGACACGCAAATAAATCCTATTTGGCGCACCTCGGCAGGACTTACGGATCGGTTCCACCTGCTGTCTTTGGTAATTTAAGTATAATAGCAGAGAATGAGAAAAATATCAAGTGTTATTTTGAAAAATGCTGCGAGAGGGCAAGAAATTCTTAAGAAATTGGGATTTTGGAAAATTATTTGTTTCTTCTGATAGATGTCGGGGAGAAAAGCCTGCGTCTGACAAAATTACTTATGTATGACTGATACCTGATAGGAAATGGCTTTGTGTTAAGCATCGTGTCTAACAGGATTACAGAGGAACCGATTCATAAAGCCAGGAAAGAATCTTTGCAGTAATTTGCCGACACCAAAACCGCACAGACCGCCAAGAACGTTGAGAATGATATCATCGATAGAGGCATATCGCATGATGAAATACTGACCCAATTCCGTTAATAATGCGATGCTGCATATTACGAAAAGCGTTCGTTTTAATGCCTTATCTTCAAAAAGAACGTTGGAATAGAAACCAACGGGTACAAAAACAAGCAGATTACCCAGTCGATTTAGAATAACGTCAGGCAGTCTGGAGGTTCCAAGTTGGATAAACTCCCTGTAATCAGCGATGGAACCAAGGGGAAGCAGATTAACAGAAGACAAATAGGAAGGTCTTTCAACTAATAATATCAAATCGCCCCAGATACCGCTGGAGTGTTCCTGATAATAAATATGGCATAAGCTTTAGTGAAATGATTCCGAATATAAACATTACGTAAATCAACAGATGTATTTCACGGTGCAGGGAGGAATAAAGGCCACGAGCACGGAGTGCTTTTTTTCGATACGGGGTAAAGAAGCAGAAAATGACAACGGCAGGGATGGCGAGGCACAGTGCCTGAATAAAAATTTTTTCCATATTTTTCTCCAACCTGTAGCCCCCCGTGGAGGGGTTAATCGATCAAAAACTGTCCTTCTACAGCGCTGTACTTTCCAGTTGCGTTATCACAAACGTTTTTGACTACGAAGAAATATTCTCCTGCGGGTTTAAGATTTTCAAATGTGTGTGCAACCATACCGCCGCTCCCAAACTTTTCTGTCTGATATCTCGATATCATTTCAGAATTACCTTTTTGATAAAGCTGAAATTCTACACAATTTGCACTAGTAGTATTTCCACTGCAAGGATACATGGTACCGAGAATACGCAAGGTGGAATCACCAGGCTTGAAATAGTACTTGGTATAGGTATAGTAACCGGCCATGAGGTTGGAGATAGTAGCATTATAGGGTAGCGAGCCTTCTGTTTCGGGAATATTGCTGGCTCGAGGCGCATAGACTCCTGGCTGGCCCGCAGGAAGCCTATCTGGAGAGTCGGCAGTAAAAACTGTGGCAGCCATCGCATAGGAACTCGTGGAAAGCATAAGTGCAAGACAAAGAAGCAAACTCAAACATTTTCTCACAAAAACCAACCTTTCTTTCGTTAACTTTTCATTTCAATCGTTCACATAGTTTATGAATTAAGTTTTATGAAACCATCGGAACCACGCCACCACGCCTTCCTTTTTTCTGTTGCCTATATATTCGCATATTCTTAAGCATTTGTCAAACATTATTTTTTTAACAAAGGTATTGAAATGCAAAATGAATTATGATATAAGATAAAGGAGAAGAATAGGAGGGGAATTATGGCAGGGGACAATTCGCAAACCAGCTTTCGCCGGGGCGTGATGTCGCTGGTGATCCTGACGCTTTTAAAGCGGGAGGATATGTACGGCTATCAGTTGGTACAGGAGACGGCCAGAGCCAGCGGCGGCAGGCTTACCACCCAAGAGGGTTCTCTCTATCCTGTGCTGTACAAACTGGTGGATCAGGGACTGATCTCTGACCGGAAGGTTCAGGTGGGCAAACGAATGACCCGGGTTTACTACCACCTGGAGCCGGCAGGGGAGCAGCGGCAGAGAGAGCTAAGGCAGGAATATGAGGAAGTCACCATGGGGGTTTTTCAAATTATTGGGGAGGCGGATCATCATGGGGAAGCATAACGGTGCAAGGAGGCGCTATCTCTGGGAGATAAGGGGCTGGCTGCCCTGCTCCGGGAAGCTGAAACGGGGAATCCTGAAGAGAATCGAGAACACTGTCCTGGAATACTTGATAGAGAATCCGGAGGCGTCCTATGAGGACTTGACGGAACGATTTGGTGTTCCACAGCAAATCGCAGCTACTTATGTAGAGGAAATGGGAACCAATGAGCTTCTGCGGGATCTGCGGATCAGGCGAAGGATCGTAAGAGCAGTCACGGTAGCCGCACTTTCGGTGGTTATCTTGTGGGCCGGACTGGTCATTGCTTCCTATGTCGATCATCGCAAGGATGTGAATGGCTACCTGGTTGTAGGAGAAGTAACCGTAATAGAAAGAAATGAAATAGATTAAGGAGCAGATAAAAATGAAACGACAACTAAGTTTTCTTTTGATATTAACTATGCTACTGTGCGTGTTTCCTGTTCAAGGGAGCGCTGTAGAGAAAAAATTAGAAACCGTTTATTTTGACGATGGAAGTTATATGACGGTAGAAATAATTACGAGAGGTACACGTGCTTCCGGCTCGACATCAGGAAGTAAACCGTATACGTATTATGATAGTACCGGAAGTGCGCAATGGAAGGCTACTATTTCGGGTTCCTTCACATATAACGGTTCCAGCGCAACCTGTACATCCTCCAGTGTGGATGTGACGATTTATGACTCTGCATGGTATACTATTTCCAAATCCGCAAGTAAGAGCGGCAATACAGCTTCCGCTTCTGTGACAATGGGAGAAAAAAGAGGCGGCGTTACGGTAAACAGAGTTCCGGTCAGCCTGTCCCTCTCCTGCGACAGAAACGGCAACTTAAGCTAAGCCTATAGATAAGAAATACCCCGGATGGCCGGGTATTAACAAATTTCAAACAACCTGCTAGGAAGTTCGTTAAATAAAATAATGAGAATATTTTTTCAGTTCTATTGCTTTCCCTGGATCTAGTTTACTCCATAGCTTAGTTACTGCTGCGACAGCTAGCGAACATGTTTCCATCAATGCTGCAATTAACAGCCATGACTACTGGAGTGTTTCCAGTAATTGTAGCTCATTTGCAAGAGATGTTTGGAATGCCGGAAACTCTGGTCGAACAATCTCTGGTGGAAATCCGGCAGCTATAGTAAATAGTATCAAAAGTTTTAGCAGTTATATTACCAGCCCGACTATTCCAAGTGAATCCATAAGTTCCATTGCACGGCATACTTCAGGCGGTTACGCTTATGATTCTTCTGGGATCTCATCCGATTAGGTCTGTCTTTTTCCTGGCTTTTCAGATTTGCTCATATAAAGGACATAAATCAAAAAATTGTCGTTTGCAATTGAGCATTGCAGTAAAAACATAGAGCCTGCTTCCCTTTGTCCTAAGGGAGGCAGGCTTTTATTGTACTCCGAACTTGTAAAACATTTTGAAAAATCTTTCTAATTTCGGTTGCTGATTTAAGGTTTCCTGGATTACTAAGACAAAGGGAGAAATCATCCACCCGCCTTCGCGGTTGCGAAGGGAGGTGAGAAAATGAATGACTCCGAAAAGAGGCGTATTCAAAATCAGTTTCACGCTTTCTGCGTGACGGTTTTGAAAAACGAGGCCAGGCGTATTCAGCGGGAGTATACCCGCCGCAGGGAACTGGAAAAATCGCTGGACGAGCTGACCCCTTCCGAACAGGAGCAGACTGCTGTGGCAGACCGGTATTTCATAGACGAACACGTCTTTGATGTGCAGGGCCTCCCGGTGGTGGTGACTGACAATCTTCTGGCTGACGCTCTGGCGAAGCTGCCGGAAGGAAAGCGGAACGTGATTCTGCTGTCCTATTTCTTGGAGCTGAATGACAGGGAAATCTGCGAGAAGCTGAATCTGCTTCGTCAGACGGTATCCAAGCGGCGGCTTACGACCCTGAAAGAACTGCACGACTATTTGATGAAGGAGGGATTTGAATGGCCGGACAGGTAGGTGTCCTCCCGGCGCCTGTAATTCTGGCGGCGGTAGATGGGGACGTGAGTTCTCTAACTGCCGTAGCCGCCCATTTCAGGCGGTACATCCGGGGGCTCTCCACCAGGGTTCTGAATGACGAATTCGGAAATACATACCTGTACGTCGATGAAGATATGTGTCTCCGGCTGGAAACGAAGCTGATCCACAGCATCGTGACGGGCTTTAAGGTGCTGCCTGTCTAAGACCTACGGGGCAAGTTTCCCTCCCTTTCCTTGCCCCAACGGTCTGGCATTGAAGCTCCTGCACTTTGAAAAAGAAAGCCCGGCAGATAATTCCGGCGCAGTATAAGGCAGACAGATACATCCCTTCTGTGCCGAGCCGGACGGCAGGTGCGCCAAGACTTCCTACAGGAACGAGCGATCAACACCTGCACCGCAAAATGTGCATGGCAGCGCATGGGCGACGACACGCAGAAGGACAGGTACTCCCTTACAGCCACAGTCCGAGCGTTAAAAGCGTCGCAGGCAATGGGTAGGGCCCGGCAGACCACCGGGGGGTGAGATTCCCGTGGCGCTGCGCCAGCAGCCGTTTGTTCTGCCTATTCGCAATATTATTATCTTTCAAAATAAGAGAGGGAAATTATGAGCAAAAACAAACTGCCTGATAATCCAAAGCAGGCAAAGAATTGTCCTCTTGACCAAACAACGACCTACCACATAAACGGTAGGTCGTTTGTCGTTCAGCCGGTATTCAAACAGGAAAATGCCAATTCCCTTGGCGCAGTTTTGCTTCGCCTTATGCAGGCAGATTGCGAAAAATGTCTGTGATTTTCCTGTAACCGGCTGACAATCGCAGTCAAGCGCGGTATAATAGTTGCGTGAAGTAAAGAAAACGCAAGGAAATTTGTTGCTCGGCTGCTAGAAAAGGAGGACTTATGAAAAAGTCGAACAACAAGAAAACACGCGACGTTACCGCGTTTATTTATCCCCGCCTGTCCCGTGATGATAACTTGGAAGGTGAAAGCTACAGCATCAGCAACCAGAAGAAGCTGCTGACTAAAACCGCCAAGGATATGGGCTATACCAATATCGTAACCTTCGTTGACGACGGTGTTTCCGGCGTTACCATGGATCGTCCCGGCTTTAATGAAATGATGCGCCAATTGGAAGGAGGCAGGGCCTCCGCTCTGTTTGTCAAAGACCTTTCCCGGTTGGGCCGAAACTACATTGAAGTGGGGCGGCTGATGGAAGAATTTTTCCCGGAGCACGATATCCGCCTTGTGGCAGTTTCGGATAACATTGATACCGCCGAGGGCGAAAACGAACTGGCTCCCATCCGAAACCTGTTCAACGAGTGGTATGCGCGGGATATCAGCAAAAAGCGCCGGATCAGCAATAAGATCAAGGGCAATGCCGGGGAACCAATGGGACCACCTCCCTTTGGCTACATGAAGGACCCGGAGAATCCCAAGCACTGGATCATCGATGAAGAAGCCGCCCAGGTAGTTCGGCGAATTTTCAGTATGATTCTGGATGGGTATGGAACGGAGCAGATTGCCACTATTTTTGAGGAAGAAGGAATCCTAACCCCTCGCGCCTATTGGCTGAAAAAGGGTGTCAAGAAGCCCGGAAAGGCAAAACAGCAGCCATCTACCAAGTGGAATGCCTCCACAATCGTGAATATTCTCGCTTTGCAGGAGTATTGCGGGGATGTGCTAAATTTCAAGACCTACTCCAAATCCTACAAAAACAAGAAGCGGATTCCCAATGACCGGGAAAACTGGGTCATCTTCAAAGACGTGCATGAGCCGGTTATTGATCGTGTGATCTGGGAACAGGTTCAGGAGAAGCGCGGGAAGATCCGCAGGCGAAAGCCTAAGGATGGAGAACGGAATATGTTCTGCGGTCTGCTGGTTTGCGCGGACTGTGGTCATAATCTGAACTTCCATTTCAATCAGGGAAATCACGATATCAAATACTTCAACTGCTCCAACTACAATAGCAGCCGGGGGACTTGTACATCGACCCATTACATCCGGGTGGATTTCCTTGAACAGGTGGTTCTGGGGGAAATCAAGCGGCTCACCAAGTACGCTGTGCGTTATGAGGATGAATTCCAGCAGGCAATTATGGGCAGCACCCAGAAAACCGTTGAGCTGGAGCGGAAGCTGAAACAAAAAGAGCTGACCGCAGCGCAAGCCCGTGACACGGAATTGGACGGTCTGTTTGAGAGAATCTATGAAGATAATCTTTCTGGCAAGCTGTCTGATGAACGCTTTGCCAAAATGTCCCAGCGATATGAGGAAGAACAGGCAGGTCTTGCCGAGAAAATCAAAACGCTCCGCAAGGAGCTGGATAAGCTCAGCAGCGAAGCGGTTTCCACGGATATGTTTCTGTCCACAGTGCGAAGGTACACACGGGCAAAGAAGTTGACGCCCCGTATGGTAAACGAGCTGATCGATCACATTGAGGTCTATCAGGCTGAGAAGATCGATGGAGAGTGGGTACAGAAACTGACCATCCACTACAACTGCATCGGCGCCCTGTTCATCCCGGACACCGAGTCCCTGCCCGTCCCGGATGTGACGGTCAATACCCGCAAAGGCGTGTTCGTCACCTACGAACCGGCTCACAATGAGTAATAAAATAACGAGTGTTCTCACAGGATATCAAATCCTATAAGAACACTCGTTATGGTGCGAGAGATGGGACTCGAACCCACACGGCGTAACCACACGCACCTCAAACGTGCTTGTCTACCATTCCAACACTCTCGCAGTTGCCAGTGTATTATAACCGCTGGGGGGACATTTGTCAACCCATTTTTGGAAAAATACCGGGTTAAAGCAGGCTTCTCCTTTTCCAGATGCGGCTCAGCTCCCAGATTCCCAGGGCGGCGCCCAGGGGCCAGCGGAGATACCATCCGTTGGGGGCGGCATAGAACACAGCCACCGCGGCAGCGAGCATCCCGGTGCAGCGCATCCAGGTGGACAGGGCGAAGGGATAGCTGCCCTTTCCCAGCACCAGGCGGGAATAGCACTCGTGCATGGCGAACTGGATGCAATGGGACAGCAGGGTCGCCACTGCTGCGCCGGTCATGCCGAAGAGCCGGATAAACCCATAGTTCAGCGCCAGATTGAAAAGCGCCGAGCTGATGGTGGCCGCAGACACCACGCCGGTTTTCTTGTGATAGAGCTCAAAATTCACAGGGAAGGTGCACAGAGCATTGACATAATAGCTGGCCACAAACACGGGAATCAGCTTGATTCCCGGCCAGTATTCCGGCGAGGCGTAGACACGGTACACCTCCGGCACCAGCAGCACAAAGCCCATGGAAAGCACCGCGAAGAGCTCCAAAAAGTTTTTGCTCTGGCGAACCACGCTCTCCCCTCTGCCCTGCTTCATATCATCGAAGAAGAAGGGCACCCAGCTGTTGTTCAGGGCAGTATAAATGGTGAACATGATCCCGGACAGGTTTAATGCCAAGCTGTAAATGCCGGATGAAGAGGCTCCGGCCATCTGCTTGAGCATCAGGATATCGCTGCTGCCCAAAATGGAATAGGCCAGGTTTTGAAACACCAGGGGATAGCCCAGCACCAGGCAGAATTTCCAATATTTCCAGCAGAAAAAGGTCTTGCCCCGATAGAGAATCCAGCCGCAGCCCAGCAGCCCCACCGCGCCATAGACCAGCGCATTGCCCAGGATGCGGCCCAGATACCGCTGCTGCTGGGGCATGTTCAGCACCAGCACCAGGGCCAAGCCCATGGTCGCCACGGCAATGAACACGCTGAGCAGCATGTTCAGGTCCGCCTGAAACTCATAAGTAAATTTGCTGCTCAGAAAATTCACGCCAAAGGCACCAAAGGCCTCCGCCATCAGCAGCATCAGCAGCCAGCGCTCCATTTTCAGTCCCGCCGAGATGGGCCCCGCCAGCAGCCACAGCAGCACCGCCCCCAAAGCAAAGGACACCAGAGACAGGGTCATCACCGAGGACTGGTAGGCCGGCTGCTCCTGCTCCGAAAACTCCACCCGGGCATTGGCGATGGTCATATTGCTCTGGATGGACAGCACCGAGGCCATCACACCCGCCCAGATGGAAAAGGAAGACAGGTTGCCATAGCCCTCGGTGCCAAGCAGGCGGGAAAACAGGGGCGAGGAGATGAAAGAGATGCCCTGCAGCAGCACAATGCTGAGGAAATTAAAAAAGGCGATTCGGTTGATACTTTTTTTCATAGTCCTATTCTCATTTTGTGCATATCGGTTTCACGCAGGATGTATGCAAATTGTTGTTTAGCGCCCCCCTTGGCTCCCCCTCTGGGGGAGCTGCCCCAGTGCGCACACTGGGGCTGAGGGGGTGTCAAACGTTGGTTGCTGGTACGCTTTAGTGGGCGACACCTCTCCCGACCTCGCTGGCGCTCGGCCACCCTCCCCAGAGGGGAGGGCAAGGGTGCGTCAAACAACTATTTATCCGCTTGGTGAGTCAAACGAAAGACACATCTCATTTTTTCAGGAATCGAACGACTTTCACGGTTGGTCCAAAGAGTCCCAGGGCGGTGAACAGGAAATCTACCCTTCCCCGGAGGGTGAACAGGTCATACCCCAGCACAAAGCCGATTTGTTCCCGCAGGGCCCGGCGGTAATGAGCCCGTTCTTTGGCGTATTTTTTTCGGTCTTCCGCCGGAGCCAGGTCAATGGCCTGCACCAGATTTTCCATGGCATTAACGCAAAAATACCGGGCATCCCGTTCCAGCTCCGGGTAACGGGCAACAACGGCATCACAAGCCTGCCGGGCATTCTCAGGAATATGGAAGGTCTTTTCCGAAAAGGCGGCAGTGGAGATGCTCTCGGCCCGGTGGCAATAGTGGTACACCGGCTTCGGCAGCATGGCAACGCTGCCCGCTTCCAGCACCAGCCGATAGGTGGTAGCCACATCCTCCACCACCCGGCCCACGGGATAGCGAATGTCCCGGAACAGGGTACGGGCATAGAGCTTGTCGCAGGCGGAGGAATCCATGTGCTCCCAGCGCAGAATTCGGCGCAGGGCCTCCTTGTCGGAAATCAGCTCCCGCTTTTCCGGGCACAGGCCCACGGTTATCTGCCCGGTGGTTTCGTCTTCATCATACCGCCCGGCACAGACCAATTGGGCGCCGGATTCCTCCGCCAATGCCAGCATGGCTTCATAGGCATCGGGCTCGATCCAGTCGTCGCTGTCCACGAAGGTGACGTACTCCCCCCGGGCGATGGAAAGTCCGGCGTTTCGGGCATCGCTGAGGCCGCCGTTATCCTTGTGGATCACCTGCACCCGGCTGTCCTGCTTGGCGAATTCGTCACAGATGGCACCGCTGCCATCGGGGGAGCCGTCATCCACCAGAATGACCTCCAAATTGGAATGGGTTTGATTCAGAATGGACTGGACGCAGCGGCGCAAATACCGCTCCACCTTGTAAACGGGCACAATGACGCTGATTTGCGGTTTCATCCTCTCATTCCTTTCCGGCAATTTCCCGGTAGGCAGTCAGCAGAGCCTCCAGGTTTTTCTCCGGGTCGTGGGTGCGCCTGGCGTGGGCACTGGCCAGCACGCCCATCTGCTGGGCATCCTGCCGGAGCCGGAATACCTCCATGATGTAATGGGCCAGCATATAGGGGGCGGTGGACTGGTACACAAAGCCCTCCCCCGGATGGAGCAGATCACGCACGCCCCCCACGTCCGCCGCCACACAGGGCACCCCCAGCAGCATGGCCTCCCCCAGGGAATTGGGAGAATTTTCAATGGTGGAGGGCAGGGCGAACACGTTGGATTCGAGATAGGCCTGCTTCATCTGCCCGGCATCCAGGGGGCCCAGGAATTCGATTCGTTCCGTCATGCCCTTTTCCCGGCAGAACCGTTCCAGCTCCCGGAAATAATACTGCTGGCGGAGCTTTTCCTTGATCGTTGGGGCAAAGAAGCTGTCCCCCGCCACGGTGAGGGTGGCATCAGGGTAATGTTCCAGGATGATGGTGAAGGCTTCCAGAAGATAATGGAACCCCTTCACCGGGTAGACGCAGCTGGACGCAAAAATCCGGTGCTTTTGGCATTGGTCATATTGCCAGGTGCCCTGATAGAATTCCTCCCGGAGGGTCTCGTTGCAGAAATGGTAATGGACGCCCGGGTGGTACTGCTGGGTAATGGCTTTATCCCACTGGGTTCTGCCCATCACATGGGGTGCCAGCTCCAGGGCCCGGCGCTCCATCTGCCCCCGGATCTCAAAATCCCGCTGCTGCCGCAGGAGGTTGTCCCGCCGCAGGAGATTGCGCAGGGTATTCCCCCGGCACACCCGGTAAGGGAGGCCTTCCAGCATGTGCCCGGCGTAAATCCCCACCAGGCCCTGGATGCTGATGACCACCCGCTGGCCCAGCCCCAGCTTCCCGGCCGCCTGCACCGCCGCCAGGGAGTGGCCATATTCCGTGCCCCAGATATGAATCACGTCGGGCCGGAAATCCGCCAGCTGGTCACGGAACCAGTTTTCCAAGTCAATGCTGTATTCATAGGCCTTTTCCTCCCGGAAGAGGGCATACTCCAGGCCGTCCTCCAGCGTTCCGGCACCCTGACCCGGGCACAGCAGCCGCAGGGTCACATCCTTCTGCCGGATGCCGGAGAGGACGTGATCCATCCACAGCCCCCAGCCGGGGGGATTTCCCAGCACCTGCCGCAGGGCCCCGGGCATCATATTGCTCACCCAAAGAATTCTCATGGTTTTTGTTTTCCTTTCAGCATTTCCAGCACCTTGGCCGCCTGCACCACATTGTTTCGCTGCTCCAGCACGAACCGCCGGGCCTGGCAGCCTTTTTGGAACAGCGCCTCATCGGACTGGGACAGCACCTGACGCAGCGCCTCCCCGATGCCCTGAGGGGTTTCCTCCTGAATGAAATAGAGATGGGGCTTGTATTCCTCCGGGATGCAGGGGAGCGCCGTGGTCAGCACCGGGGTCCCGGTGGACATATACTCCATGGTTTTGGAGGGGAAGGAATAGGCCACATATTTTTCGTCCGAGGGACGGGGATTGACCAGCAGGGTGGCCTCCATCTCCTTTTCCACCACCTGGCTTGGCAGCAGCATACCGCCATAGCGGATGCTGGGCTCCTGGGCGGCGATTTCCTCCAGCTCCTGCTGATAGTCGCCGCTGCCGTAGACATGGAGCTCGGTATTCGGGATGGCCGCCAGCCGGAAGCCCTCCACCAGACGCTGGATGCCATAGAGCTTGTGGATGCTCCCGGCGTAGAGGCAGATGCGCTTTTTCCCCTTTTTGCTCAGAGAGGGCTGGTTTTTTTCCATGGTGATGTCCGCATGGCCTTCCAGCACCACATGGGGCTTGCCTTTTTTGTTTACATAGTCGTTCATGGCCTCGGTGAGCACCACATAATCGGTGCAGTGGCGGATGAGGAACTCCGACAGCGCCATCATCAGCCCGCCGCCCATAAATTCCGGCAAATCGGTGATGATGCCCACGCAGGGCCGACGCCTCAGCTTGGAGGCCGCCAGCGCCCCCAGGCCCGCTGTTTGATTCAGACAGTCAATCATCACAGCGCTGTCTCCATCCAGCAGCTTCAGGCAGCGGAAGAAGGTCGCCGCGCACACATGGAGCCACCGCCGCAGGGAGCTGCAATAGGTTTTGCAGTAGTGATAGCGCACATTGCCCACGGTTTCATCCGGGATGGCAATGACGCCCCCCACCGCAGCCTCTTTCTCCACAGGGGGATAGCCCACCACCTCCACCGATGCCCCGGCGGACAGGCCTTCGATGAACAGCCGGTGATACTTCTGGGCCTGGAAGGCAGGCTTTTCCTTGCAGCCCCCATAGAGCCTTTCATAGGCCCCTTCAGAGACACACCCCGCCACATAAAGGATTTTCATTTATTGTTCCTCCCTGCACAGAGTAGTTCGGTTTTTGCTCAGCCTGCTGAAATGATTGCCCAGCCACTGTAGGGGAGGCTCGTAGCCTCCCGCGCAGTACAGGCTTTCAGTTAA
>CAMCKD010000062.1 GCA_945875335.1 uncultured Clostridia bacterium
GGGCAAAATGCGCAACCTGGTCGGCGGGGTCATGACCCCGCCCTACGAATGGTGCTAAACTACAATTTGTCTGCATCAAGTCCGTTCTACTATCTTCGCCGGAACAGGGGCAGGCAGAGACAAACGACCACGATTCCGCCGCAGATGAACCAGGAGTCCACACAGCGGCCGAAGAGCATCCCCAAAGCGAAGCAGAGCAGGCAGCAGTTGTGCAAATCTCTTCTGCGGCACATAGCAATTCCCCTCCTGACAAAAAAGCTGCCGAGAAATTCTCAGCAGCTTTTGTTGGATATTTCATACTATGCAGCGTAAGGGCAAATTTTGCATCAGCCGCCCAGGTAGGCCTTGCGCACCTCATCGGATTTGGCCAGCTCCGCGCCGGTGCCGGAGAGGGTGATTTTGCCGGTTTCCAGAACGTACGCCCGGTCGGCGATTTGCAGGGCCTTTCTGGCGTTCTGCTCCACCAGCAGGATGGTGGTGCCCGCCTTGTGGAGCTCCTTGATGATGTCGAAAATCTGGTCAACCAGAATGGGAGCCAGACCCATGGAGGGCTCGTCCAGCATCATCAGCTTGGGGTGGCTCATCAGGGCCCGGGACATGGCAAGCATCTGCTGCTCGCCGCCGGACAGGGTGCCCGCCACCTGCTTGCGCCGCTCCTGCAGCCGGGGGAAATACTGGAACACCATGTCCAGGTCGTCGGGGTTCACGGTTTTCTTGATGAAAGCGCCCATTTCCAGATTTTCCTGAACGGTCATTTGCAGGAAGATACGCCGTCCCTCCGGCACCTGAGCCAGTCCCTTGGGCAGCAGCTTACAGGCTTCGGTATGGGTGATGTTCTCGCCGCAGAAGTTGATGGTGCCCTGGCGGGGGTGCATCAGGCCGGAGATGGTTTTCAGGATGGTGCTCTTGCCCGCGCCGTTGGCACCGATCAGAGCCACAATTTCCCCCTCGTTGACCTCGAAGGAAACGCCCTTGATGGCGTGGATGGCACCGTAATACACATGGATATCTTCAATTTTCAGCATGCTCATTGCCCGTCCTCCTTGCCCAGGTAGGCTTCAATCACGGTGGGATTCTGGCGAATTTCCTCCGGGGTGCCCTTGGCGATCAGACGGCCATAGTTCAGCACGGCGATGGTTTCGCAGACGTTCATCACCAGATTCATATCGTGCTCAATGAGGAAAATGGCGATGTGGAAGGTATCCCGGATCCTCCGAATCTGGTGCATCAGCTCGGTGGTCTCGCTGGGGTTCATGCCGGCGGCAGGCTCATCCAGCAGGATGATGGAGGGGTTGGTGGCCAGGGCCCGGACGATTTCCAGCCGGCGCTGGACACCGTAGGGCAGGCTCCCCGCCTTCTGGTCGGCCAAATCTGCCAGCCCCATGAAATCCAGCAGTTCCATGGCTCTGGCGTTGGCCCGCTTCTCCGCCGCGAAATAGCCCGGCAGACGGAACAGGCTGGAAGCGAAGGAGCACTTGATCTGATTGTGCATGCCCACCTTCACGTTATCCAGCACAGACATGTCGGTGAACAGGCGGATGTTCTGGAAGGTACGGGCGATGCCCAGCTTGGTCACCTTGTGGGTAGACATGCCCTTGGTATCGATGCCGTTGATCAGCACAGAGCCCCGGGTGGGCTGGTAAACGCCGGTGAGCAGATTGAAGATGGTGGTTTTGCCCGCGCCGTTGGGGCCGATGAGGCCGCAGATTTCCGTGGGGCCCAGAGAGACGCTGAAGCTGTCCACAGCGGTCAGACCGCCGAAGTCGATGCCCAGGTTCCGCACGTCCAGCACCAGGGGCTTGCCCGCATCGGATTCCCGGTAGGTATTGAAGGTGGGCACCTGAACGGTATTCTTGGGATACTGATTGCTCATTTCGCTGCCGCCTCCTTCTCTTTCTTAAACAAATGCTTCATTCTGTCCGCCACAACGGAGGTGTACTCCTTTACCTTGGGCGACCAGGTGAAGAGCATGACGAGAATCAGCACCACGGCGTAGATGATCATGCGGTAGTCCGCCAGGCCGCGCATGGCCTCGGGGAGGATGTACAGAACCGTGGCGGAAATCACGCTGCCCAGGATGTTGCCCATGCCGCCCAGCACCACGAAGACCAGGATGTTGATGGAGGTGTTGAAATTGAACTTGGCGGCATCCAGAGAGGAATAGTTCAGGCCGTACAGTGCCCCCGCCATGCCCGCCAGGAAAGCGGAGACCACGAAGGCCTTCATGCGGAAGGTGGTGACATTGATGCCCACAGACTCGGCGGCGATCCGATTGTCCCGGACGGCTTTGATGGCCCGGCCTTCCTTGGAATTGATCAGGTTCAGCACCACAAACAAGGTAAAGAGAATCAGGCCGAAGCCCACGGCAAAGGTGGAAAGCTTCTTGATGCCGGTGACGCCCATGGCGCCGCTGAGAATCCATTTGCCCTTGCCCACCAGCTTGGGCTTGGCGGTGGCAATGGCGAAGCGGAAGCCGGATTCGTCGGTGCCCACATACATGTTGCCGATGATGTTCTTCATGATCTCGCCAAAGGCCAATGTCACGATGGCCAGATAGTCGCCCCGCAGACGCAGAACGGGGATGCCGATAAGGAAGCCGATGAGGCCTGCCAGGGTGCCGCCAAAGACCATGGCCAGAATCAGCCGCAGCGTGGCGTTATCCACGGTGTTTTTCAGCAGGGTAGCCAGCACCACGCCGGAGAAGGCGCCGATGCCCATAAAGCCCGCATGGCCCAGGCTCAGCTCACCGCAGACGCCAACCAGCAGATTCAAGGAAATCGCCAGCACGATATAGCAGCACACAGGAACGAGATACCCGGTGACGGCGCTGCTGAGCTTGCCCTGGCTGCTCAAAAACTGCATGATGACGAAGGCCACGATCACCACGGCATAGGTGAGAAAATCCTTCCCCTTGTCTTTGTTCAGAAGTGTCTTTTTCATATTCACGCACCTTACACCTTCTCCTGCACCTGCTTGCCCAGCAGACCTGCGGGCTTCACAAGGAGGATGATAATCAGAACGCCAAACACGATGGCATCACTAAACTGGGTGGACAAATAGGCCTTTGCAAAGGTTTCAATGATGCCAAGCAATATGCCGCCCAGCATGGCGCCGGGAATGGAGCCGATGCCGCCGAACACCGCCGCCGTGAAAGCACGGATGCCGGGCATGGAGCCGGTGGTGGGCATCAGCACAGGGATGGAGGAGCACATCAGCACACCGGCAACAGCCGCCAAAGCGGAGCCGATGGCAAAGGTGATGGAAATGGTGCGGTTGACGTTGATGCCCATGAGCTGAGCGGCATCCCGGTCCTCGGAAACGGCCCGCATGGACTTCCCGATGCGGGTGCTGCTGGTAAACCAGGTCAGGCCAATCATGATCACCACGGACACCGCCACGGTGACGATGACCTCACCGGTGATGGTCAGGCTGCCGAACAGGTGCAGTGGCTTCATGTTGGAAACGATGCTGGTAAAGCTCTTGGGATTGGAGGACCAAATGAGCTGGGCGGCGTTCTGCAGGAAATAGCTGACGCCGATGGCGGTAATCAGCACCGCCAGGCTGGGAGTTCCCCGCAGGGGCTTATAGGCCAGGCCCTCAATGGTGATGCCCAGCACCGTGCAGACCACCATGGAAAGCAGCACGCCCGCCAGCACCGGCAGGCCCAGATAGACCGTAACGCAGTAGCAGATATAGGCACCCACCATGATCACATCGCCGTGAGCGAAGTTCAGCATCTTGGCAATGCCGTAGACCATGGTATAGCCCAGTGCGATGATGGCATAAACGGAGCCGATGCTGATTCCGTTTATTAAATACTGGAGTATGTTCATCTTTCTTCCTCCTAAATTCAACGGTTGATAACAGAGGCCGCGGTGCGGTCACTCTTATCAACTGCTGGACGATTTTTATGGAAAAGGGGGAGGTGAGGCCTCCCCTTTTCCTATTGTCAAATTATGGATTACTCAACGGAGACGTAAGCGCCGTCCTGAATCTTCACAACGTTGCCGGCCTTGGAAACGAAGCCGTCCTCGTCCCAGGTCATGCCCATGCCGGTGATGCCGTCATAGGTCATGGAGGTGAACTGCTCGATCATGGCAGCGCAGATGTCCTCGTTGGACTCAGCGCCGGTCAGGCCAGCAGCGGTGGCAGCCTGGTACATGGCCCAGATCACGTCGTAAGCGTCGGCAGCGAACTGGTTGGGAACCTCATTGTACAGCTCCTTGTACTTTGCAACGAAAGCAGCGGTGCGCTCGTCCTTGGCATCAGCAGCGAAGGGAGTCAGCATGTGCAGGCCTTCGGCCAGGGAGGTATCGAAGTTCTCAACGTCCAGGATGCCGTCCATGCCGTCCACGCCGAAGAACAGGGGGGCGTAGCCGATCTTGCTGGCGGTGGTCAGAATCTGGGAAGCCTCGGTGTAGTAGATGGGCAGGAACACCAGGTCAGCGCCGGATTCCTTGCACTTGGTAACCTGAGTGGTCAGGTCAGCCTTGGTGTCGGAGGTGAAAGCCTCGGTGCAGACAATTTCCAGGCCCAGAGTCTCAGCCTCTTCGGTGAAGCTGTCCAGAATGCCGGTGGAGTAAACATCGGAGGAATCGTAGATGATGCCGATCTTGGAGCCCAGGCTCTTCTCGGCGATGACCTCAGCGGAAATCTTGCCCTGAGCGGGGTCGATGAAGCAGATCTGGAACACGTTGTCGCCGGTGTAGGCAACGTCGGAAGCGGAGGCGGAAGGAGTGACCATGAAGATGCGGTCTTCATTGGCCTCGGGGCCAACGGCCAGGCAGGGCTTGGTGGTGACGGTGCCGCACATCATCTGCATGCCCCAGTCCTTCAGGGTGTTGTAAGCGGAGACAGCCTTCTCGGCGTCGTGCTCGTCATCCTGGCAGTTCAGCTCGAACTGCAGGCCGCCCAGGGCGTTCACTTCATCAACAGCGATCTGTGCAGCACGGGCAACAGCAGTACCATAAACAGCAGCGCCACCGGTCAGAGGGCCGGACATGCCGATCTTCATGGTGCCGGCTTCAGCGGAAGCGCCAACCGCGAACATTGCGGTGACCATGGCAAGGGTCAGAACCAGTGCAAGTAACTTTTTCATTTTTCGTTTCTCCTTTGTTGAATACTCTATAAAAAAGCGGTTACAGTTTTTTGAAAACCGCAACCGTTCTTTCATACAAGGCTGAATTCCCGGTCACGCTGAGGGCAAAATAACTCGTACATCCAGTACAAGCGCGCAAATGGACACTACCAACAAAACGGCAGTGTCCACCAGGCTGTGAATTCGGGCAGCAGAGGAGGCCCCAGCAGGATTGCCGCTGTGGGAAAAAGACTGAAAACCAAAAGCATTGCGAGTCGTCATTTCCGTTTACCTCCCCTTGAATTTGTGCCTATTGTATCTCATACAAGGACATTTGTCAACGAGGAAAATACTACCATATTCATTTTGGTTTTTTTGGTATTTTTGTGCAGAACCTACAAAGCGGCAAATTGTTGTATGAAGCACACGCCACTGTAGGGGAGGCTCTCAGCCTCCCGCGCAGTACAGGCTTTCAGTTACCAACCAGGAAGGGCGAAGAGAGTACCACGCTGAACATTGTTCCATTCAACCAAACACTCAGTTTTGTGGCCTGGCGGGAGGCTAAGAGCCTCCCCTACAGTGGCTGGTGCGATAAACAACAATTTACCAATACTCCCCTGCCTTTACTCGCTGTCCAGCACGGCCTTGCATTCGCTGAGTACCGTGGACAAAATGGGGATGCAGGTGGCTGCGCCGTAGCCGCCGTTTTCCACCACGCAGACGAAGGCAAGGGGATATTTTTCGTCGGTGCAGAAGCCGGCGAACATGGCGTTGGAAATCTGATTCTCCCCCAGCTCGGCGGTGCCGGATTTGCCGCAGACGGTGAGCCCCGGGAATTTCCAGCTGCCGTAGGTCACCTCCACATTGTTGCGGAGGTAATTTTTCATTTTGTTTGCCAGAGCCTCGCTCATGATTCTGTCCGTGTAGCTGGTCTGGGCCCGATAGGTGGTCTCGCCGCCGCTTTGCACCTGGGCCACCAGGTAGGGCTCCGCCGCCACGCCGCCCCCGGCGATCTGGCCCATGAAGGTCATGAACCGGCAGGGATTCACCAGGTCGGTGTGCTGGCCGATGCAGCTCCAGGCGAAGGAGGCCGCGCCGGTGTCGGAAATGTCATATTTTCCGGCGGAGGTGGTGACGCCGTCAAAGCTGAGGCGTTCCGTGATCTGGAACTGGCTTACATATTTCTGCATGTTCTTCCGGCCCACTAGCTCGGCAATCTGAGCAAAGGCGCAGTTGCAGGACACGGCCAGGGCCCGCTTGATGTCGCAGCTGCCGTGGGCGGACTCGCAGGTGATGGCCTCCTTGCCGTAGGCGTACTTGCCGTTGCAGGTGAAGGTTCTGCTCTCAATGTCAGGGATGCAGTCCAGGGCGGCGGCACAGGTGACGATTTTATAGATGGAGCCGGGGGGATAGGAGGACTGCAAAAACCGATTCAGGTACACGCCGGTGTAGGCTCCCGTGGTGTCCCCCTCAATATCCGGCACATTGTCCGGGTCGTAGGTGGGAGAGGTGACGGCGCAGAGGATCTCGCCGGTTTTGTAGTTATAAACCGCCACGGTGCCCTTGCGCCCCAGCATGCCGGAGAGGGCCGCGTTCTGCACCCGGGCGGACAGGGTCAGCTGCTCCACGCCCCCCAGACCGTTGGAATTATACACGCCGTTTACCAGGTCGTAGCCCGCCATGGCGCTGGCGTATTTTGCTACGGCTCCGGCGCTGATGGAGCCCCGCCGGTCTCCCACCCAATGAAGGGTGGATTTCCGGGTCTGGGCGTCGGCGGCGTATTTGCGCCCCTCCGTCAGATCCAGCAGAGTGTTCCCCCACCGATCCACCACAGTGCCGCAGCCCAGGTTGCCGTTGTTATAAACATGGGGGGACCCTGGAGAGATGACCCAGGTAGGGCCCTTGGTGAGATATTCAAAGAAGAACAGGCCGCAGCCTCCCAGCAAAATGCCCAGGAACAGTCCCATCAGCCAGGTTCTTTTGGTCACACGATTCATTTTTGACGCACCTTTCTGCTCAGCTTCACCGCGAAGCTGGCGTTCTGCCGGGTATCCGCCGCCTTCACAAAGGCCAGCAGTCCCCAGGAGGCCACCATGCTGGTGCCGCCGTTGGAGACAAAGGGCAGCGTGACCCCGGTGAAGGGCAGGATGTCCACCGTGCCCAGCACATTGAGAATGGTTTGAATCAGCAGCACCCCCGCCGCCGTGCAGGCACCGATGCTGTAAAAGCTGCTCCGGGCCACCCGTGCGGTGCGGATGGCAAAGAATCCAAAGGCGCACAGGCACAGCACCGCCATCATGGCCAGCAACAGGCCCCATTCCTCCGAAATGGTGGCGAACACGATATCCGAATCCGCCGCAAATACCTTACGCAGCCAGCCCTTGCCGGGGCCGACGCCAAACAGGCCGCCGGAGGCAATGCACATCAGCGCCTGGGCCTGCTGATAGCCCTTATTAAAAGGGTCATCCCACACATGCCGCCAGGTGGCAAAGCGGTTCAAAGCGTGGGGCGCCACCCGCAGGGCCAGGATGCCGGCAATGCCCAAGGCGGTGATGGCCAGAGCCACGGTGCCCATGCTGCCGGAGCGGAGATAGGCAATGATCAGGAAGGAACAGAAGAAGATCAGGGCGGTGCCAAAATCATTCATAATGGCAAGGCAGCCGCAGATCAGCACGGAATAGACGATGAACGCGATCAGGTTCCGCTTGTTCATGATCCGATCCATGGTGGAGGCCCCGGCGAACACGAAGCAGACCTTGCTCAGCTCCGAGGGCTGCAGGGACATTCCGCCCACAATGATCCAGTTCTTCGCCCCGTAGTATTCCGTTCCGATGGCCAGGGTCAGCAGCAGGAAGCCCAGCCCCGCCGCCACCGCCAGGTATCGCACCCGCTTGGCCCGCTCCAGATTCCGCAGCGACCAGCCCACCAGCAGATAGACGAAGACGCCCACCAGCATGGCAATGAGCTGCTTGAGGGATTCCTTGGGAGCCACCGTGGCAATGGCGGCCATGCCCAGGGAGCAGAGGAAAAAGGCCAGGGTCTCCATCTCGAAGGAGCTGCGGTGAATCACCAGATAAAATACATACAGAAGCCACTGGGCCAGGATGATGCCGCCGAAGCCCTCCAAGACCATCACGGAATTCTCCACCGCGTCGTGGACGGCAAAGCCCATCATGGTCAGCACCTGGAACACCGTCAGCAGCAGCAGATTGAAAAAGCCCGCGATTGGCCCGGAGGCCCGGGTGCGCAGCTGGGATTGGAGCTGCTCCTGCTGCCGGGTGATGACCTTTAATTTCAGCTTCACCCCGCCCACAGAGATCACATCCCCGTCCTGCAGCGCGCAGATGTTCACCCGCTCCCCGTTGACGTAGGTGCCGTCCTTGGAGTTGGCATCGGTGATGGTCCAGCTGCCGTCGTCATACCGGGTCAGCACCGCGTGGTTCCGGGAGACGGTGGACAGTGCGATGGACACATCGCAGCTTTTGCTCCTGCCGATGACGTTCTCCCAATGGGTGACGGGCACCCGCTCCCCGCCGGGCATCACCAGCCAAGCCCAGATTTCCGGCTCCCGGCGGAAGGTTAGCAGGGGCATGGCGCAGCGAAGCAGCAATAGCGCCGCCAGGATCGGGCAGGCGTAGCGCACCATGGAGATATAAAAGTTCTCATAGGCCGCGTCCATGCCGGAAAAAGAGGCCGGAATGCCCCCCAGCGCTGTTTCCAGCCATTGGGCTACAGGAGCCAGCAGCTCCCCCAGCCAGACGAAGGGCTGCATCAGCATATCCAGAAGTGTTTGCATGGTCATGTCGAAGGAAGTTCCTCCTTTCCCTTCATCGCTCCAACCCCCGCAGCGCGGCGATTTCCCCCGCGTAGCCGGGCAGCTCGTTGGGCGTTTCCAAAATCATGGGCAGATTTTTCAGCGCGGGATGATTGACGATTGTCTCAAAGGTTTTAAGCCCCAGGCTGCCCTGGCCGATGCACTCGTGGCGGTCCTTGTGGCTGTGGAATGGATTTTTGGAGTCGTTCAGATGCAGGGCCTTCAATCTGTCCAGGCCGATGACCCGGTCAAATTCAGCCAGCACCCCATCCAGGTCGTTCACAATGTCGTAGCCCCCGTCGTACACATGGCAGGTGTCCAGGCAGACGCCCACCCGGTTGGAGCCCACGGCATCGATGATGGCCTTCAATTCCTCAAACCGTCCGCCCACCTCGCTGCCCTTTCCGGCCATGGTTTCCAGCAGCACGGTGACGGGATAGCCCGGCTCCAGGCTTTTGCGCAGGACGGCGGAAATGTACTCGATTCCCTGGGCCGTCCCCTGGCCGGTGTGGCTGCCGGGATGGAAATTATAGAAGTTGCCGGGAATCGCTGCCATCCGGCGAAGGTCGTCCAGCAGCACATCGGCGGCAAAGGCTCTGGCCTCCGGGTCGGCGGTGCACAGGTTCATGGTGTAGGCCCCGTGGGCAACCAGCGGGCCAAAGTGACGCTCCCGCAGCAGCTCCACAGCCCGGGCGGCATCCTGGGGGTTCTCCTGCTTGGCCCGGCTGCCCCGGGGATTGCGGGTGAAAAAGGCAAAGGTATTGGCCCCGATGGACGAGGCAGTCTCCACCATGGCGGCGTAGCCGGAAGAAGCGGAAAGATGGCAGCCCAGATACATGGATTCATTTCCTCCAAAGTCTTTTTCGCTAATGCTACCACATTTGAAGCAAAAAATCAAATTAACATTTCCATAATTCCAAAACTGTGATAGAATGGGTGTACAAAATTCCAGCATCAGGAGGCTGCCATGGGACGGATGGACAATCAGAAGCTGAAAATACTCTACATCTGGGATTACCTGCAAAAAAACTCTCACCAGGACAAGCCGGTGAGAGCCAATGAACTGATCGCCATGCTGGATGGGCACAACATCCACTGCGACCGAAAAACCATCTACTCGGACATTGCCACCCTCCAGGATTTTGGGGTGGACATTGTGCATCTGTCCGGCCGGAACGGGGGCTACTACATCGGCTCCCGGAATTTCGAGCTGCCGGAATTGAAGCTGCTGATCGACGCGGTGCAGTCCAGCCGATTCCTGACGGAGAAAAAATCCCGGGAGCTGATTGAAAAGCTGTGCAGCCAATGCAACGAGCAGGACGCCCGGCTGATGCGGCGGGATGTGTACGTTTCCGGCCGGGTCAAAAGCATGAACGAAACCATTTATTATAATGTGGACGCCATCCAGGAGGCCATTGCCCAAAACCGACAGATTCTCTTCCGCTATTTCGACTGGGGCCTGAACGGCACCCGAGTCTACCGCCAGAAAAGCTACACCGCCAGTCCCTATGGGCTCTGCCAGGACAATGAAAACTGCTATCTTCTAGCCCTGTCCCCCCGGCACGGCATCACCAGCTACCGTGTGGATCGAATGACCGATATTCAGCTGAGCCAGGAGCCCCGGGTGCCCTGCCCGGAGCTCACCGGCAAAAAGCTGACGGAATACGCAAGCCGGATGTTCGGCATGTTCTCCGGTGACCGGGTGGCGGTGAAGCTTCGGTTCCACCGGGAGCTTTCCAATGTGGTCATTGACCGGTTTGGTCAGGATACCATGCTCATCCCCGATGGGGAGGACGGGTTCGTCTTCACTGTAGAGGTGGCAGTGTCCCCTCTGTTTCTCAGCTGGGTCATGGGCTTCGGGGACAAGGCACGGATTCTTTACCCCCAGAGCGTGGTGGAGGAATGCAAAAAAATGGCCCGCCAGGTACTGGAGCAGTACGGCGGGTAGGAAAAATCAGCAAAGCTCGAAGGAGTTGAATACCTGGCTCCAGATGATCTGGCAGTCGTCATCATCGGCATCCTGCAAAACGGTGAGGCAGTAGTGGTAATTGCCGTCGTCCAGCACCACACCCCGGCCCAGCCGCTCCCCGCCTTCCCCGGCGGAGGCCCAGGCGAATTCCCAGCGCTTGGGGTCGCTCTGGCTCTGGAGCACCGTGATGTCCTCCCGGTCAAAGCCGGTGAGGGAGCGGATGGTGGCGTCCAAATCACCGCTGGACAGGGTCTGCACCATCACCTCATAACCGTCCCCAAAATAGAGCCGCCCGGTGTCGCTCTCCATGGCACAGGCCACCGCTTCCCCGGGCAGCTCCAATCTGGTCTCCCGAGGCGCAGCCACGGTCACCGCCTCCTGCCACACATCGGCCACCGTCTCCCCCAGCTCCGCTTCCGCGCACCCGGCCAGCAGCAGAGACATCAGCAGCACCAACAAAATTCTTTTCAAAGGAACACCTCCAAAAATGATTCCAGTGATACTCTTCTATCTGCTTACAATCAATGCGGTGGGCTTTGTAATTATGCTTGCCGACAAGCGCAAGGCCCAGAAAAACCAATGGCGCATCCCGGAGGCCACCCTCATCACCGTCGCCCTGCTGGGAGGCAGCGTGGGAAGTCTCGCCGGAATGCGCCTGTTTCGCCATAAAACCAGAAAGCCAAAGTTTTATATTGGCATTCCTCTGATTCTGGCAGCACAGCTGATTTTGGGCGGTTACATTCTGATAAAAGCAATCACCCAGCCGATGTAACGAACAGATTGTTGTTTGTCGCTTCGTATGGCGGGGTCATGACCCCGCCGACCAGGTTGCGCATTTTGCCCTGGCACGATTCAACGTAAGTGCTTTCGTCTTGTTACGTTTCGGCGGGGTCATGCCCCCGCCCTACGAATGGTGCGTCATACAAACACCAATTATTATGTGTTACAGCCTACTACGGTGAAGAAATACTTTTTGCATATGAAAAAAGCCCCGCCGATTGGCGAGACTTTTTGTTGTGTTGGCATTACCTATCTT
>CAMCKD010000063.1 GCA_945875335.1 uncultured Clostridia bacterium
CGGCCATGATGGGCCAGACGATGGCGGTGAAATAGCCGATGAACTCCATGAGCTGACCGGCGTCGAAGGTGCCGTGGTAGACGAGATATCCGCCGTAGCCCAGGATGATGCACATGACGCTCTCCACGAAGGAGCCCACCATGATCCGCATGAGCACGGAGATTTTGGTATAGTCGATGTTGGCGACCTCGTTTTCATCGTTGAGCTTCTTGAAGGCCATCAGCTCGGCGGCCTCCTTCACAAAGGCCTTGATCACCGCGATGCCGGAGAAGCTCTCCTGGGAGAAGTCGGAAAGGTTCGAGAAGCACTCCTGCCGGTAGTCCCATTTCTTCGTCATCACCTTGCCCACAATGGAGGCGCTGGCAAAGAGCAGGGCCATGGGGATCAGGGACAGCAGGGTCAGCAGATGATCCATCCGCCACATTTTCACAATGGAAAGGGTGCCCAGAATCAGCGGGTCAAAGAACTGCATGAAGCCCCAGCCGTAGCACTCCTGCACAGTGTCCAGATCGTTGGTGAACAGGCTCATGAGGTTCCCCACCTTGTTCACCTGGTAGTATTCCCGGCTCAGATTCCTGGCATGGTCGAACATCCTGTCCCGCAGGTTGGTCTCCACCCGGATGGCCGCCCCGAAGATGGTCACCCGCCACAGGAACCGGCAGAACACAATGGACACCACCACCGCCACCATGGGCATGCAGATTCTGTCCAGCAGGAAATTCATGTCAAACACATGACGCACCCCGTCCACCATCACATACCCCTGGTTCATGCCGTTGATGACCATGCGGTACAGCTCCGGGATCACCAGCTGCAAATAGTCCACCGCCCCCAGTGCCAGCAGACCGATCAGCAGAAGCGGCGCATAGCGCAGATAATAGCGGTTGATGTGCTTGCCAAATATCATATTCTCCCTCCTTATCACAAAAAAGCGTAGACATACGACATTATAGCACAAATTTTTGACTTTGCAATGGGGTTGGACGTTTTTGCTTCAACAGACATTCGCCGGATGACAGCTCCCGGTTTTTACGGTACAGGAGCCTCTGATTTTTCCTTGACAATTTCTCTGCTTGTGACTATAATGAAAACACAGGAAGATGTGCGCTGTCAACACACATCTCCCTGCGGTGTCCACCCAAACGGTCGCCTCAGTCAGATTATAACCGCACGTTCAAGAGTATGAAACCCAAGAGCAGTGAGCCATCTGGTGCAACAGACGGCTCACTTTTTCTTGTTTCTGGAAGCTATGTAGCTATGGATGGCCATTACCAATCCGAGAATGCTGCAAATGCTGCCAACAACATTCAAAATGTCCATATCGGCTACCTCCTGGAATCAGATTCCCGCGAGGCTTCGATATTTCGCCTTCCCTTCCGCTCCCGCAGGTAGTCAGGCAACCGTCTTTTTACCGTCAACCGTCTGCAAAGAAAACCAAAACCCAGCAGCAAACAGTGGGTTTTCACGTTTTTTATTATACCGGGTTCATGGAAATCTGTCAATATTCGCCGGAGTTCTTTTGCGTTCCGGGTTTGCGGTCGGAAGGCAACAATTCAAAACCTTTCCGGGCTTGACAAAATCTGTATGAACTGTTATACTAACTGTGTTAGTACAGTTAGTACAGTAAAATCATCAGGAACAGGAGGAAAGCCCATGGTGCATCTGGACTATCGGGACGCCAGGCCCATTTATGTGCAGATCATGGATGGTCTGCGGCAGCAAATCACCTCCGGGGTGCTCCGGCAGGGGGAGAAGCTTCCCAGTGTGCGGGAGCTGGCGGTGGAGCTGTCCATCAACCCAAACACCATCCAGCGCTCCTACCGGCAGCTGGAAATGGAAGGGTGGATTGCCACCGTGCCCGGGAAGGGCTGCTTCGTCTGCGCCATTCCCTCCGGCAACCCCAAGCAGGAGAAGCGGCTGCTGCACCAATTTGACGAAGCCGCACGAGAGCTCCTGAAGCTGGGCTACACCCGGCAGGAGCTGGAAAAACGGCTGGAACAGGAGGAACAATCATGCTTGAAATGAAAAACGTCACCAAAACCTTTGGTGCGTTCAAAGCGCTGGACGGTTTGAGCCTGCAGGTGCCCAAGGGGGCGGTTTACGGCCTGGTGGGTCCCAACGGCGCAGGCAAGACCACCGTCATCCGCCACCTCACCGGCATCTACCGTCCCGACAGCGGCAGCGTCACCGTGGACGGCCAGGATGTGGCAGGCGACCCCAATGTCCGGGAGCGGATCGGCTACATCAGCGACGATGTATTCTACTTCCCCACCGCCACGCTGGAAGACATGCACGGCTTCTACCGCCGGATGTATGATAAATTCGACGAAGCCCTCTACCAGAAGCTGAAAGCCGTCTTTCCCCTGCCCGCCGGGCCCATCCGCCGGTTTTCCAAGGGCATGCAGAAGCAGGCGGCCTTCCACCTGACCCTCTCCGCCCGGCCGGAGGTGATGATCCTGGATGAGCCGGTGGACGGCCTGGACCCGGTGATGCGGCGGCAGGTGATGAGCCTGATTCTGGCCGACGTGGCGGAGCGGGGCACCACGGTACTGATTTCCAGCCACAACCTGCGGGAATTGGAGGATGTGTGCGACCATGTGGGCATCATGGATCACGGCAAAATGCTGATGGAAAAGAGCCTGGCGGACATGCAGGGCAGCACCGTGAAGCTGCAGATCGTGGGCGAGGCCCCCGCGGGCTTTGAAATCCTCCACGAAAGCCGCTCTGGTCGGCTGAATACCTTCATCCTCCGGGGCGACTGCGAAGCGGTGCAGGACGCAGCCCAGGCCATGGAGCCCGCCTACTTCGATGTGCTGCCCCTTTCCCTGGAAGAAATCTTCATCTATGAATTGGGAGGTGTGAATTATGAAGTTAAAAAAATCGTGCTATGATCCCGCCTTTTGCCGGATGGGCTTCAAGCGGTTCGCACCTCTGGGGATTCTCTACACGCTGGTGCTGGTGCTGATGACCCTGAGCAATGTGAATCTGGGCAGGAATCTCTACGGAGATATCACCACCAGTCTGCACAGCTGCTTCCAGTATACCCTGCTGATCAACTTTGCCTATGCCTTTATTCTGGTGCAGCTGCTGCTGGGCGATCTGTATGTCCCCCGGCTGTGCTACGCCATCCATGCTCTCCCCGTCACCCGGGGCGGCTGGTTCGGCACCCAGGTGATTCAGGGCATCCTCAGCATCATTCCCGGGATTCTGATTTCCGGCGGACTGATGGCAGCCTCCATGACCCGGTTCCGGGTGCTGATCCCCGTGTGGATGGGCATTTCCCTGCTGTATTTTCTCTTCTTCTTCGGCCTGGCCCTGCTGTGCGGGGTGGGCTCCGGAAACCGGATGGGCATGGCGGTGCTCTTTGGCCTGGCGAATTTCTTCGGGCTGGTGGTCTCCTGGGCAAGGCTCAAAATCTTCGCCCCGCTGATCTACGGCATGTACATTCCCAATACCAAGGTCTTCCTCTGCCCCATGTCCACCCTGCTGAATTCCGAGATTTTCCACGCTCATTATGTATCGCAAACCCTCCCCGCCCCCAAGGATGGGCCCACGGCATATTATGAAGCCTCCTTCTTTGATTGCGAAAGCGTGGACAGGATCGAATTCGTTCCCAAAAGTATTCTCACGGTGGTGTTCTTCGCCATTCTGGGCTGCATCGCCATCTTCCTGGCCATGAAGCTGTTGCAGCACCGCAAGCCGGAGTGCGCCGGTGACCTGCTGGCCTTCCCCAAAACAGCGCCGGTGATTCTGGTGCTCACCAGCCTCTGCTCCGGGGTGGTGTTCCACGCGGTATCCAGCCTGTTTGAGTGGAGCATCGGCTATCTGATGATGGCCATCGGCCTGACGGTGGGCTACTACGGCTGCCTGATGCTGCAAAAGCGCCAGGTGAATGTGTTCACGCTGAAGCACTTCCTGCCTCTGGCGGTGATGGCAGCAGCGGGGGTGCTGGCCCTGGGCATCACCGGGCTGGATTTGTTTGGCGCCACCTACCGCATCCCGGAAGCTGACCAAATCGAATCCGTCGAGCTTCGGATTCCTCATAACTACTACGACACCTTCTACGCATCGCAACCCGAGGACATCGAAAAGGTGCTGATCCTCCACCGGGATACCCTGGAGGAGCACCGGGTCACCGAAAATGCCCGGCCCCTGCTGGAACGGATTTTCGGCAACGAGGAGGAAGCTCTGGAATACGAAAAAGAGGACGGCAGTCTGGAGTGGACAGGCAAGATGTTCATCGTCTACACCCTGAAAAACGGCTCCACCCTCTGCCGCAGCTACCAGTACCATGAGTCCATCCCCCATCTGGACATTCTCCGGGAAATCTTCTCCCGTCCGGAATTTGTGTTCAATGAATTCGGACTGGAAATCATCCCCGAAAGCAGAAGCGATATCCTTACCATTCTTGACCAGGCAAAGCTGGTTCAGCTGAACTGCTGGCACGGCGAGAACGACTTGGGCTATCTGCGAGACAAAACCGTAGATATTCCCAACCGGGAGGAATGGGAGCAGCTGGTGGATGCCATGCTGGAGGATGCAAAAACCGGAAGTCTGGCCCAGCCCTATGCCCTCCACCCCGGCCAGGACTACCAGGATTATATCAACATCATTCTCCCTGCCAGCTACTACGACGGCATGACCAACCTGAACATCAGCATCTACTCCGACTGCGTCAACACCCTGAACTGGCTGGTGGAGCACGGCTACCACGACCCCATCTAAAAAAGCACTCCCGCCCATTCCCGGGCGGGAGAATTTCATATGTATTGATTCACCAGCACGGTAAATTGTTGTTTACCGCACCCTTGCCCTCCCCTCTGGGGAGGGTGGCCGAGCGCTAGCGAGGTCGGGAGAGGTGTCGCCCACTAAAGCGTACCAGCAACCAACGTTTGACACCCCCTCAGCCCCAGTGTGCGCACTGGGGCAGCTCCCCCAGAGTGGGAGCCAAGGGTACTCTGCAAACAACAATTTGCAAAGGCAATTAACCACAAAGAAACCCGTCCCGGGAATTGGGACGGGTTTTCGTCAATTATGCGGTTCGCAAATCCTTCTGCTTTTTCTTCCGCTTGGCGTTGCCCTTCCAGGCGTACATCACCAGGGCCACGGCGATGACGGCGTAGCTCAGGAAGGCCCGGAAGTATTCGCCGATGACGGCGTCACCGAAGAGGGCGCTGGCGGCCTTCTGCACGGTGAGGAACATCAGGTGGAACAGCAGAGTGCCAAGCAATGCCTGGGAGTTGGTGGCCCGGTCGATGCTGGCGCCGCCGACGAGAATGGCGGCACCGGCGTACAGGCCCACCTGCTCATGGGCAGAATAGGTGGTGAGGGTGCCCATGCCGTCGCTCTGGATGAACAGCAGCTGACCCCAGCCTGCCAGAACCGTAGAAATCATAATGGCAATCAGCCGCACCCGGTTGACATTGATGCCGCTGGCGTTGGCCACGGTCTGGCTCTGGCCCACGGCCCGGAACTTCTGGCCCAGCCGGGTTTTCATGATCAGCACATTGAAGCCGCACAGCAGCAGAATCAGCACCCAGGTGATGCCGGGCACGGTGATGGCCTCGCTGTTTTTGCCGTTGAAGCAGTTGGCAACCACCGGCAGGCAGAACACTGCTGCCAGAACCACGCTGCACCCGGCGGTGACCAGAGCCTTTTTCTTCGTAATCTTTTTCAGCAGATACATCACCAGGGCATACACCAGTCCGGCTCCCGCGAAGATGTACACGCAGTTCAGGAAGGGGATTCTCAGAATGCCATCGATTGCCTGAGCCAGGCCGTTGGTGGTCAGGTCCAGGGTGTTCTTCACGCCGGTGGCGCCGATGATGGTGACCTTGGGATTCAAGGGAATGAAGTTGCCGAAGATATAGAGGAACAGCAGCTGATAGGCACCGTTGGCGAAGTAGCCCAGAATCATGGAGCCGATGGTCTCCTGACCCTTCATCTTATTGAGCATCACGCCAACGAGGTAGCCAAACAGAGCACCCAAGGGCAGGGTGATGGCAGCAGCCACCAGGATGCCCACCGGGCCGGTGAGGTTCCAGTTGATGGCCAGCAGCAGACCGATCTGAGCCGCCATGGCGCCGATGGTGATGGCGAAGTTGATGCCCATGCCCGCCACGATGGGGATGATCAGTGAAAGGACGATGAAGGCGTTCCGGCTCAGCCGCTTCATCAGGTCCCGGGCAACGGAGGTCATGTCCAGATCGCCCAGAATGATGAAGGTGAGGCTCAGCACCAGAAACAGGATGGTGACGATGTACTTTTTCAGGAAATCGGTGATTTTCTTACGATCAATCATTTCTGCTCACCTCCAGACTGTGTCAGAGCGTAAAGGATGATACCATTGGAAATCATGATTCTCATGACCTCGCTGAGGCCTCCGCCGCTGACGGCTTCGTTGGCCACCTGCTGGCCCATGGAGAGCACGCCCTCGAAAAGAATCACGCCGATGATGACATGGCTGATTTTTGCTTTCTTCACGCTGGCGCCGCCAATGAGGATGGCGCTGGCGGCGATGAAGCCCAGCTGGCGGGGAGCGGTGTAGAGCTGGGCGTAGCCGAAGGCCTGGGAATAGACCACGATGCCCACAGCAGCCAGCACGGTGGAGAGCACGGTGCCCAGAATGCGCATATGGTCCACATTGATGCCGCTGGCTTCCGCGAACCGGGGATTGGAGCCCGCTGCGCTCATGCTGATGCCCAGCTTGGAGCGGCTGAACAGCCACATCAGGCCGCAGCAGATCAGGAAGAACAAAATGCCGCCGGTGGGAACGGTGACGCCCCAGATTTTGAAGGAGCCCAGTTCGTCCAGAATGTAGGCGTAATTGCCCAGCAAGCTGTGGGTGACACGAAGGCCCCGGCCAATCAGCAGGTTCACCACTCTGGGATTGGTATAGGGAATGCCCATCCACACCATGCACATGAGGGACACGAAGCTGTAGCCCACATAGGTGGAAATGGTCATTTCGGAGCCCTTCATGCGGTTCAGCAGGATGGCGTAGCCCCAGCCCAGGGGGATGGCCACAATGATGCCCACCACAATGGAGAAAATCAGGCCCGCCCAGCCATTGATGTTAAAGTTCAGGGAGGTGACCAGGGCGAACAGGCCGCTGACGCAGCCGATGGTCATACCCATATTCAGGCTGATGCCGCACTGGATGCCAGGCATCATGGCCAGCACCAGCACGCCGTACATGGACACACGCTCCAGGATGTTGCCAATGAGCATGCTCATATTGATCTTATAGAACTGGGCCGCCAGCATCAGGCAGATGAAGAACAGCAGGATGATGGAGCGGCTGACGCCCATTTTGCCGGTGATGGGCTTCCAGAAGGCGAACAGCGCCGCCATCAGCAGAGCCGCCACACCCAGCAGCAGCAGATTCTCCGCATTGGAGGCCACCACCATCTTCACCTTGGTGAAGCCGGTGAGCTTCTTGTCCGCACCGCAGGAGGCGTACTTGGTGTACTGCTGGGCGAAATCCCCCTCAGAGGCGGTGATCACGTCCAGAATCCGCTCCCGCAGGGCGGCGGCATCCTTGTCCTTCAATTCGCTGAGGGCGGGGATGCCGGAAATCAGCACATCCCAAAGGGAAGTGAAGGCGCCGTTCACCTCTTTTTCCAGGGCCTGGAGCTGGTCGCTGTAGACGATGTAGCTGTAATCCACCTGGGTCTGGGCGGTCACCGTCTCCGTTTCCGCTTCAGCGGCGGCTTCCCCGGAGGCGGCCAGTTTGGCGGAGGCAAGCAGCTCTTCCTTGAAATCGGCGGCGTTTTCATTCTCCGCCAGGCTGGGAACAGCTTCCAGGATCAGGCTCCACAGCTCCTCGTCGGCGGCTTCCGCATAGGCCGTCCAGTCCTCCACCGCGCCGCTGGCGCTGCTCCAAAGCTGAGCAGCCTGCTGGGCATGGTCGGCGGCAATTTCCTTCTCTGCCATGGCCTTCACCAGTTTGATCATGCCGGGCCGCAGCTGCGCATTGTCCGAAAGGGTTTCCACCTGGGCGCACAGGGCGCTCCAAAGGGCATCGTCATCGGCATTGGCGTCGCAGAACTCCGTCCAGTCGCCGATGGAATCCACCACCTCCGTGTAGAGGGCGGCGTAGACTTCGTTTTCCCCTTCCTTCATGGCGTTGTAGCGGCCCTGAATCCCCTGGATGCCGGGGATGGCAGCTTCCAAGGCGGCTCTATCCACCCCGGAGGTATCGGAGTAGAGGGCGGTGGCCTCATCCCGAGCCTCCGCCTCTGCCTTGTCGCAGGCTTCGATGTAGGCATCGGTGCCCATTTTGCGGAATTCCTTGCTCTTGCGCAGCTCCTGACTATAGGCCAGGCGGCGGGCGGCGGCAATGGAATCCACCAGGCCGCTGGTAGCGGTGCTGAGCACGGCGTCGGTGCGCATGGTATCCAGGATCACCTGGGTGCCATCCATGCCCCGGACAATATAGCCAAGGCCGGAGGACACCAGCAGCACCGCCACCAAGACGAACAGCACAGCGCTGACGATCTTCCGGGAGGCCTCGGTCTTCTTTGCGCTTATGGTCTTATTCTCTGTCATGCCAGATCACCTTCATACACTTTCTTGCCGCTCATGGCCAAGCCGAAGGCGGCATCGGAGCTGTCGGGACGGAGGATGGAGGCAATTTTGCCCTCGGAGACGATGGCAATTCGGTCACACACCGACCGAAGCTCCTGCAATTCGGAGGAAACCACCACAACCGTCAAGCCCTGCTCCCGGTTCAGCTTCACCAGGGTTTCCAGCACCAGCTGCTTGGCACCAATGTCGATGCCCCGGGTGGGCTCGGAGACGAAGAGGAATTTCGGCTTCATGGCCAAAGCCCGGGCCACGCAGACCTTCTGCTGGTTGCCGCCGGACAGGGTGCCCGCGGTCTGGGTGGGGCCGGTGCAGCGGATATCCAAATCCTTAATGCACTGCTCCGCGAATTTGCGGATGCCCTTGCCGTCCCGCAGGCCGAAGGGCTTGGTGAGGAATTCTCCATTCACCTGCATAGCGGTGAAGGCAATGTTGTCCTCAATGGACTGATCCAGCAGCAGTCCCACGCCCCGGCGATCCTCAGAAACCATGGCCATGCCGGATTGCAGCGCGGTTTTGGTGTCGTTCAGGGGCAGGGGCTTTCCGAAGAGCTCCACGCTGCCCTCTGCAGGGTACAGGCCCATGACGCCGTTGGGCAGGCCGATTTTGCCCTGACCCGCCAGGCCGCCGATGCCGATGATCTCCCCGGTGTACACATCCAGGTCGATGCCCTTGACCATTTCGCCGGGCATTTCCACCGTCAGCCCCCGCACCTTCAGGGCGATGTCGGTGCCGTGGCTGTGGTCGGTTTTTCCATTGATTTTGATGACGCTGTCGTCACCCCGGCCAATCATCAGGGCAGCCAGCTCCTCGGCGCTGGTCTCCTGCTTCCTCCGGGTGCAGACCAGCTGTCCATCCCGGAGGATGGTGATGTTGTCGCAGGCCTCCATCACCTCGTCCAGACGGTGGGTGATGAAAATGATGGCGATGCCCCGGCTGGCGATGTCCTTCATGACGGAAATCAGCTGGGCCGCCTCGGACTCCGTCAGCACGGCGGTGGGCTCGTCAAACACCAGCAGCTTCACGCCGGTTTTGTCGATTTCCCGGGCGATTTCCACGAACTGCATATAGCCCACGGGGAGCGTGCCCACCAGGGTATCTTCGGAAATGTCGATGCCCACGCTGTCTAGTGCCTTGCGGGCATCCTTTTTCATTTCTGCGTTGTTCAAAAATTCCAGATCCTTGCCCAGCAGCTTGCTCACCGGCCAGGAATTGGTGATCTCCCGGTTCAGCTTGATGTTCTCGGTGACCTTGAAGCCGGGAATCAGCATGAACTCCTGATGCACCATGCCGATGCCCTTTTCCATGGCATCCATGGGGGACGCAATCTTTACAGGGTTTCCGTCCATCAGCACCTGGCCCTGGAAGCCGCCGGTGGCATGGATGACGGGCATGCCGAAGAGCACGTTCATCAGGGTACTCTTGCCCGCACCGTTTTCACCCAGCAGGGCGTGAATCTCGCCGGGGCGGATTTTCAGGGTAACATCCTTCAAAACGGCGTTTTCGCCGTAGAGCTTGGAGATATGGTTCATTTCAAGGATATACTCTGCCAAGTTCAAAACCTCCTTTTATATATCACTGCACAGATAAAAGGATATCCCCTGCCGGCGGTGTCCACCGCCACGGGTTATCCTTTTATCAAACAAATCGCCCGGACCCGTGCCGGTGGGGCACCTGGTCCGGGCGACGTATCATTCTATTTTAGCGGAATCAACCGAATCAGCCAACGTAGTCGGCGAAGTTGATGGGCTGCAGAGCCATCAGGTAGTAGTTGTCCACAGTGGAGCCATCGGCAGCGGTGTAGACATCCAGCTCGATGGAATCCAGACCGGCGGCAGCGGCGATGCACTCAGCCATGACAGCCTCGTCCACCTTGCCCTCCAGCTCGCCCTCAGCATACTTGCAGGCGTACTGGAACATGCCGGAGATCATGCTCATGTTGACAGGCAGGGACCAGGTGGAGAACCGGCCGGTAGCACCCTTGCCCTCCAGGAAGTTGGCCAGCTCGGTCAGAGCAGCGTCAATGTCGCCCTGAGCGGTGGAGTCCAGACCGAAGGCCTGCTGGAAGCCGTGGAAGGGAGAGGGGCAGCAGGGCAGAGCGTAGTAAGCGTTCTCCTGCTCCAGGATGGCCTGCTGCAGAGCAACCTGCATGCCGCAGTTGGTGCAGTAGAAGCAGACCTTCTTGCCGGCGTACTCTTCCATAACCTTGGGCACATCCTCCAGGATGGCAGCCTGAGCGCCGCTCATGCCGGCATCACCGGTGGGATCGGGGCAGTCACGGTCAACGAACTCGATGCCGTAGCTTTCGGCGGTGTCCTTCATGGCAACGCGCTTGCCCTGGATGGTCTCGTAGCCCAGGTGACGGGCGAAGGAGTAGTGAACCAGAACGTCGCAGCCCCACTCGTAGGCCAGGTCAGCAACCTGGTAGCCGCAGCCGATTTCGTCGTTGGCCAGGCAAATGTCAGCAGCAGCGCCGATGGGCACGGGGTCCTCAGCGGGAACGCCGCAGACCAGCAGGATGTCGGGGCGCTTTTCCTTGATCTGGTTGAAGGCAGCGGTAGCGCCCTGCACGCCCTGAACGAAGAGGATGGCCTTGACCTGGGGATCCTCGGCGAAGGTCAGCAGCTTGGAAATGGTGGTCTCAACTTCGGAAGAGAAGTTGTCGGGATAGGTATCGTGCAGAACGATGTCGGGATACTTTTCCTTCAGGGCCTCAGCAGCGTAGTACTCCTCGTCGCCCTGGGAAGTGGTACCGGTGAGGATTGCAATTTTGTAGGGTTCGCTTTCAGCGGCGGCGGCAACGGCAAAGAAGCCAACCATCAGAACAGCAACCAACAGCAAAGAAACAATCTTTTTCATGGATATTCCTCCTTACATTTTTGTCCTTTTGCAAAAGACGAAAGTCTCCCCTGCAAGAACTGTTTCACATTGTAGCATTAAATAGCGGCGAATGCAACAATAATTCAGAAATTCGAAATAATTTGGAGATTTGCACCAAAAGATAATTATTTTGCGTCCATAACTATGGAAAATTTCGCCAATCGTCCATCGCCGTTTTCTTATAAATATACGGTATATTTCATATTCCTGCCCTCAAGTCCATGCGCCCCCACCGTAGTAGGTTGTAACGCATAAAAGTTGTTGTTTAGCGCGCCAGCCACTGTAGGGGAGGCTCTTAGCCTCCCGCGCAGTACAGGCTTTCAGTTACCAACCA
>CAMCKD010000064.1 GCA_945875335.1 uncultured Clostridia bacterium
GCGCCCATCATCAGGTCCTGGGCGTTCTTGTTCATGGGGAAGGTGATGACCTCCCGGATGCTCTCCTCGCCGGTGAGCAGCATGATCAGACGGTCAACGCCGGGGGCCGCGCCCGCATGGGGGGGAGCGCCGTAGGTAAAGGCGTTGTACATGGCGGGGAACTTGGCCTTCACTGCGTCCTCGCCCAGACCCACCATCTGGAAGGCCTTGACCATGATTTCCGGGTCGTGGTTCCGCACCGCGCCGGAGGCGGACTCATAGCCGTTGACCACCAGGTCATACTGGTTGGCGTTGATTTCCAGCAGCTTTTCGGTGTTGCCCTCGGCTTCCTCCAGTGCCTTCAAACCGCCCTGGGGCATGGAGAAGGGATTGTGGCAGAATTCCAGAGCCCCGGATTCCTCGCCGATTTCGTACATGGGGAAATCCACGATCCAGCACAGGGCATACTGTTCCTCGTCGAAGTGACCGGGAACCCGCTTGCCCAGCAGGGTGCGGATGACACCGGCGGTCTTCTGGGCCGCGGCCTTCTTCCCCGCCGCCATGCACACGAAGCTGCCGGGCTTCAGGCTCAGGCGCTCCTTCAAAGCCTCGCCGCAGTCGCCCAGGAATTTAGAGATGCCGCCGGTGATGGTTCCGTTCTCGTCCACCTTGAACCAGCAGGCTTTGTTGCCGGTCTGCACCTCCACGTCCGCCAGGAGCTTATCGATCCACTTCCGGGCCTGGGTGAAGTTGTCCACAGCCACGGCCTTGACGGTGGCACCCTCGAAGGGGCCGAAGCCGCAGCCCTGGACCACATCGGAAATATCCTGAATCTCCAAATCAATGCGCAGGTCGGGCTTGTCGGAGCCGTAGCGCTCCATGGCTTCCTTAAAGGGGATGTGGCGGAAGGGAGCCTGAGAAATCCGCTGATACTTGCCGAACTTCTGGAACACGGGCACCAGCACATCCTCCAGGGTGGACAGCACATCCTCCTGGGAGGCAAAGGCCATTTCCATATCCAGCTGATAGAATTCGCCGGGGGTACGGTCAGCCCGGGCGTCCTCGTCCCGGAAGCAGGGGGCGATCTGGAAATACTTGTCAAACCCGGCAGTCATCAGCAGCTGCTTGAACTGCTGGGGGGCCTGGGGCAGGGCGTAGAACTTGCCGGGGTGGTTCCGGGCGGGCACCAGGTAGTCCCGGGCGCCCTCGGGGCTGGAGGAGGTGAGGATGGGGGTGGTGATCTCCAAAAAGCCCTTCTCGGTCATCAGCCGCCGCAGCTCCGCCACCACCTGGCAGCGCAGCACGATGTTACTTTTGACAGCGGGGTTGCGCAGATCCAAAAAGCGGTATTTCAGCCGGGTGTTCTCGTCGGCCTCCCGGGACTTGTTGATCTCAAAGGGCAGCTGGTTGTGGACGCACTTGCCCAGCACTTCGATTTTTTCCGGCACCACTTCAATGTCGCCGGTGGGCAGCTTGGGATTCTTGCTCTCCCGCTCCCGCACCTGGCCTGTGACGGAGATGGTGGATTCTTTGTTGATGGGCTTGATCAGCTTCATCATTTCCTCGTTCTCCACCACCACCTGGGTGGTGCCGTAGTAGTCCCGCAGCACCAGGAAGGCAAAGTTGGAGCCCACCTCCCGGACATTTTCCAGCCAGCCGACAATGGTGACCTGCTTGCCCGCGTCCTGTAGACGCAGCTCGCCGCAGTTATGCGTTCTGGATTGCTTCATAAAAAAAGCCTCTCTTATTTCTGATTTTTAGCATTAGTATTTTCTCACAAAAGGGGAAAAATGTCAATCATTTCAGCGCCGTTAAAAAACAGAGTGTCTAAGTTTTATCATGGGCATTTCAGTTTGGCGGAATATCTCAAATTGTTGTTTATGCGACGAACCATTCGTAGGGGCGGCTATTAGCCGCCCGCCAGGTTAGATGCCTGAGTGTTTGGTTGAATGGTACAAATGTGGGAAACTGGCGCGAATTCGCCCGACATTTCTTTTGATTTTCAGCTTGCACTGCGCGGGCGGCTGGTAGCCGCCCCTACGAATGGCGTGTACAATAAACAACAGTTTTCATGTGGAACGCGCTTGCCCTTACAATGGCGGGATGCTGCCCAGGAATTCTTCCAGGCTGCCGAACTGGGGGGTGTGGTTTTTCAGCTGCTCTTTGGAAAATTCGTAATTTCCCACCAGGTGCATCTGGCTGTCCCAGCTGGGGGGCAGATTGGAGGCGTCAGCGGTGAAGAGCCAGAAAAATTCGCTGAGCGCCGCTTCATCCGGCTCCTTCCCGTAGCGCTGGCGGTACAGGGTCACCAGCTCCCGGGCTTCCGCCAGCTGGGCCCTTTGGCGCTTTTCCCGGTATTCCTCCAACGACATGATCACCCGGCAGGGATTGCCCGCCGCCACGCAGTGATCGGGGATGTCCCGATTCACCAGGGAGCAGGCCCCGATGATCACATTGTTCCCAATGCTGGTTCCCTTTAGTATGGTGGTGTTCATCCCCAGAAACACGTTGTTTCCGATGTGCACCGCCCCGGAGGAGCCCAGGATTTCCCCATAGACCCCCTTGAGCACCGACCAGTCGTAGCCATGGGTCAGAATCGTGACCCCCCGGGTGATCTGCACATTGTCCCCGATGTCGATCAGCCAGGGCCGGGTCTCGTCGATGGATACCGAATTGGGGGCAAACACCACCGTATTCTCCCCGATCCGCATGCCCAGGCTCCGCAGCTGATTCAGATAGATTTCCGACTCCGTCTGGTTTCCGTAGCGCACCCGCCGGAGGATTTTTCTCACAAGCCCCATGGAACCGCTCCTTGATTTTCTTTTCATCCTATCATAAAAACCGAAAAAATGCAATTGAAATCAGGCTTCCGGGGTGGTATGATGGGCAAAAACGAGAAACGAGTGGGAGGAACGATATGCTTCCTGAATTGTTTTTGCAGAGGATGGGTACCCAGCTGGGGGAGGAATATGAGGCCTTTTTGCAGAGTTTGCAGCGGCCCCGGGCGGTGGCGCTGCGGATGAATCCCCTCAAGGGGGAGCCGCCGACGCTTCCCTTTGTGACGGAGCCTGTGCCCTGGGAGCCCCTGGGGTACTATTATGACCCGGAGGCCCGGCCCGGGCTGCATGTGTTCCATGAAGCGGGCGTATATTACCTACAGGAGGCCAGCGCCATGGCCCCGGTGGCGCTGCTGGAGCCCCAGCCCGGGGAAAAAATCTGCGACCTGTGCGCCGCCCCCGGGGGCAAGTCCACCCAGATCGCCGGAAGGCTTTCGGGACGGGGAATGCTCCTTTGCAATGAGGTGAGCCCCAAGCGGGCGAAAATCCTCTCCCGGAACATCGAGCGGCTGGGGGTGGCCAATGCAGTGGTGACCAATGAGACCCCGGCGGTGCTGGCTCAGCGGTTCCCGGCGTTTTTCGACCGGGTGCTGGTGGATGCCCCCTGCTCCGGGGAGGGCATGTTCCGCAAGGAGGAGGCGGCCGTCACCGATTGGAGCCCGGAGACGGTGCAGATGTGCGCCCGCCGCCAAGGGGAAATTCTGGACTGCGCCGCCAAAATGGTGAAGCCCGGCGGACGGCTGGTGTATTCCACCTGCACCTTCGCCCCCCAGGAGGACGAGGAAGCGGTGGAAGCCTTTTTGGAAAATCACCCGGAGTTCGTCCCGGAGCCGGTGGAGGCACCCTGGTTTCAGGAGAGCGGCCCGGCCATGTACCGCATGTGGCCCCACAAGCTGCTGGGGGAGGGACATTTTGCCGCCGTGCTGCGTAGAATGGGGCAGCCGGAGGACTCCCCTGCCCCGCCCCCGGGGGAGAAGCTTCCCAGGCAGTGGGAGGACTTTGCAAAGGCGCTGGACATCCGCCTGCCGGAGGGCCGGGGGCTGCGCTTTGGGGAGACCCTCTATTGGGCCCCCGCAGGCATGCCGGATGTGACAAAGCTCCGAGTGCTCCGGGCGGGGCTGGAGCTGGGCACGGTGAAAAAGGACCGGTTCGAGCCCGCCCACGCCCTGGCTCTGTGGCTGAAGGACTGCCGCTGCCAGGTGTCCTTCCCGGCGGAAAGCGATGAAATAAAGGCCTACCTTCACGGCGAGGTGCTCCCCTGCCGGGAGAAGGGCTGGTGCCTGGTGAAAGCCGGCTCCTATTCCCTGGGCTGGGGCAAGGGCGACGGCTCACAGCTGAAAAACCACTACCCCAAGGGTTTACGGAAATAATGGTTATTTAACGAACACGCCTTTCGTAGGGGCGGCTACCAGCCGCCCGCCAGGCAATGAACCTGAGTGTTCGGTTGAATAGTACCCACCCAAATAATTGCCCAGCCACTGTAGGGGAGGCTCTCAGCCTCCCGCCAGCTTTTGGCTACTGAGTGTTTCGTTGAATGGTAATATGTTGGAAACTGGTACGAATTCGCCCAACATTTCTAAAATTAGACCCCTGTACTGCGCGGGAGGCTACGAGCCTCCCCTACAGTGAAACCGTCACCCGGTATCATTCAACAAACCGCTCAAACGCCCAACGTTGCGGGAGGCTGAGAGCCTCCCCTACAGTGGGCGTGAGCAATAAGCAAAATAATTTTTTCTTTACACAGTCGGAAATCTATGCTAATATAGAAGGGCTAATCCGCATTTTTCTGAAATTATCTCAAGGAGAGGATCGTCCTTGGCTGTATATGAAATCAACGGCGGCAAACCCCTGAACGGCAGCGTCAGCATCAGCGGCGCGAAAAATGCAGCCGTGGCGATTTTGCCAGCGGCGCTGCTGGTTCACGGCAAGTGCCGAATTGAGAATGTTCCCGATATTTCCGATGTGCGCATCCTGCTGGACATTCTGGAGGGCATGGGGGCCGACATCATCTGTCCCGAGGCCCATGTGGTGGAGATCGACTGCACCGCCGTCCAGTGTACCGAGCCCAACCCGGACCTGGTGCGGGAAATGCGCGCCAGCTACTATCTGATGGGTGCCCTGCTGGGGCGCTTCGGCAAGGCTCATGTGGCCATGCCCGGGGGCTGCACCTTTGCCTCCCGTCCCATTGACCAGCACATCAAGGGCTTCCTGGCCCTGGGCGCGGATGTGGATGAGACGGAGGATTATGTGGCCCTGACCTCCGGCCCCGATGGGCTCCAGGGCAACCGGGTCAGCCTGGATATGGCCTCCGTGGGCGCCACGGTGAACATCATGATCGCCGCCACCCTGCTGCCCGGCCAGACCATCATCGAAAACGCCGCCAAGGAGCCCCACATCGTGGACCTGGCCAACTTCCTGAACACCATGGGGGCCCGAATCTCCGGCGCTGGCACCGACACGGTGAAGATCCGAGGGGTCAACGCCCTGAAGGGCGGCACCTATACCATCATCCCCGACCAGATCGAGGCGGGCACGTACCTTGCCGCCGTCACTGCCACCGGGGGCAACGTGCTGGTGCAGAACGTCATCCCCAAGCACCTGGAATGCATCACCACCAAGCTCCAGGAAATGGGAGCCCGGGTCATCCCCTTTGACGACGCGGTGCGCATCATCAGCACCGGCAAGCTCCGCCAGGCCACGGTGAAGACCCGGCCCTACCCCGGCTTCCCCACGGATATGCAGGCCCAGGTCTGCGTGTGCATGTCCCTGGCCAACGGCACCAGCCGGCTGACGGAATCGGTTTACGAGACCCGGTTCTTTGGCTACTGCGAGGAGCTGCAAAGCATGGGTGCCAAAATCACCATCTACAGCAAAACCGCCACGGTTGTGGGCGTTGACCATTTGCAGGGCGCCACCGTCTCCGCCCACGATTTGCGGGCAGGCGCGGCTCTGGTGATCGCGGGTCTTGCCGCCCAGGGCACCACCCGGGTGCAGAACATCCATTTTGTAGAGCGGGGCTATGAAAACCTCATCGGCAAGCTCTCCGCCCTGGGAGCGGACATTCGCAGAATTGAAGATTAAAAGAAAGCGGATGGTGCCCCACCGTCCGCTTTCTTGTTCACAGCAGAACCCACGCTGCCGGTGAAACGATAAATTGTTGTTGTCGGTTTGAATGTACCGGGTATCGATGTGCGCACCGGCCATGCCCCCCTTGTGTAAAGGGGGGTAGGGGGGATTGGGCAGTAGGCACTGACGATTTGCAGCCAGCTTCGGCGAATTCGTAGAAGCTGAAACAATGGGATAGTACCTCTTCGCATCGGCTTGTACAGATTTGCTGCCTGGTACTGCGAATCCCTCCCCTACCCCTCCCTTACAAGTAAGGGAGGGCATGCGCTCAGAAATTTACAGCCTGATACCGTATATCTGGGGGGCACCCCCTCAGCCTTCGGCAGCTCCCCCAGCGGGGGAGCCAAGGGTGCGTCAAACAACAATTTACCTTTTGACAGCGTTTATGCGCTATGGTACACTTATCCTCAGGAAAACAAAGGAGTGATCGCATGTCTCCCATTGAGCAGCAGATTGAAGGAATCGTGGATGAGATTTTGGAGGATTACCGGCACCAGCGGGCCATCGACAAGCTGGACCCCTTCGTCCATCCCGACAAGGATACCGTCATCGACATCATCTATAAGCTCCTGCGCATCGCCTACCCCGGTTACTCCCGGGACAAGAGCTACCGCATCTACAACGCCCGGCACAATCTATCCATGCTGATTGAGGACGTGATGTACAATCTGAACAAGCAGATCGCCATTGTGCTGCGCAGCCAGATGGACGAAAAGCAGGCCGAAATGCAGGCCCAGGAGATTTCCTTGCAGTTTTTCCGGGCCATTCCCGCCGTCCGGGCCGTTTCCCAGACGGACGTGGAGGCCTTCTACGACGGCGACCCCGCGGCCTACAGCACCGATGAGATCATCTTCTGCTACCCCGGCCTGTTTGCCATCACGGTGTACCGGCTGGCCCATGTGCTCTATACCCTGGGGGTGCCCATGCTGCCGAGAATCATGACGGAGCACGCCCACAGCGTCACCGGCATCGACATCAACCCCGGGGCCACCATCGGCAACTACTTTTTCATCGACCACGGCACCGGCATTGTAGTGGGCGAGACCACGGTCATCGGCGACCATGTAAAGGTCTACCAGGGGGTGACATTAGGCGCCCTCACCACCCGCGGCGGCCAGAGCCTGCGGGGCAAGAAGCGCCACCCCACCATCGAGGACAATGTGACCATCTACGCCGGTGCCTCCATCCTGGGGGGCGAGACCGTCATCGGCCGGGACAGCGTCATCGGCTCCAACGTCTTCATCACCCATTCCATCCCCGCCAACACCACCGTCAGCGTCAAAAGCCAGGAGCTCCAATTCAAATCCCGCAAAACAGAGCCCTTCTGGGAAAACCAGCAGACAGAATAAAGAACGCGGCACCCAAAGTCGGGTGCCGCTGTTTTTTGGGAATGTAGATTAGAAAATGGGAACCACAGCGCCGCTGTAGGTCTCGTTGATGAAGTCCCGAACCTCGTCGCTGAGCAGGGCTTCCTTCAGAGCCAGGGTCTTCTCGGTTTCCTCGTTGCCTTCCTTCACCACCAGGATGTTGGCGTAGGTCTGGGCGGAGATGGACTCGGCATCCTCCACGGCGATGGCGTCCACACCGGCGTTCAGACCGGCAAGCAGAGCGTAGTTGCCGTTGATGACCGCCAGAGCCACGGAGTCACGGACACCGGCGATCTGGGCAGCTTCCATCTCCACGATCTCCACGTCCACGGACTTTTCGGTGATGTCCAGCACGGTGGCGTCCATGCCCACGTCCTCCGCCAGCTTGATGATGCCCTGGGCCTCCAGCAGCAGCAGCGCACGGGCCCGGTTGGAGCCGTCGTTGGGAATGGCGATCTTGTCGCCCTTCTTCAGGTCCTCGATGGAGTCCTTGGTGCCGGCGTAGATGCCGAAGGGCTCATAGTGGACCATGGCAACGCTGACCAGATGGGTGCCGTTTTCCTCGTTGAAGGTGTCCAGGTAGGGCTGATGCTGGAAGTAGTTGGCGTCGATTTCCTCGTCCTCCACCACGTTGTTGGGGACCACATAGTCGTTGTACTCGGTGATGTCCAGCTTCCAGCCTTCCTTCTCCAGGACCTCAGCGGCCACCGCCAGAATCTCGGCGTGAGGCGTGGGGGAAGCGGCAACGGTGATGGTCTTGTCGTCCTTCTTGGCGAAGGCGGTCATGCTCAGACTCAGGAACAGAGCCAGAGCCAGAACGATTGCAATTGTTTTTTTCATAGTTGACACTCCTTTATTAAGATGCTTTCCGCATCAAAAATAACATGATTATTTTCCGTAGGGGCGGCTACCAGCCGCCCGCCACGTTCCGAATATTGCGTGTTTGGTTGAATGGTACAATGCCAGACATGGTACGAATTCGCCTGACCTTACAGGTATTTGCAAGCTTGTACTGCGCGGGCGGCTGGTAGCCGCCCCTACGATGGCGTTAACTCCGGTTTTTGAGGCGCTTGTCGCATTTGGTGCCCAGCCAGGTGCCGGCGGACTGGAAAATCTGCACCAGCAGGATCAGACCGATGACGGCGGCCCACATGACCAGGAATTTGAAATTATAATAGCCGTAGTTGATGGCGATTTTGCCCAGGCCGCCGCCGCCGATGATGCCCGCCATGGCGCCGTAGCCAAGAATGGTGCCGACGCTGATGGTGCAGCCGGAAATCAGACTGGGCAGCGCCTCCGGCAGCATCACCTTGGTGACGATCTGCCAGGCCGAGGCTCCCATGGACTGGGCGGCTTCAATCACCCCGTGGTCAACCTCCCGCAGGGAGGATTCCACCATCCGGGCAACCAGCGGGAAGGCCGCGATCACCATGGGGGGAATGGTGGCCATGGTGCCCACCTTGGTGCCCACAATGATCTTGGACAGGGGCAGGGTGATGATCATGAGAATCAGGAAGGGGACGCTGCGCAGCAGGTTGATGACCACATTCAGCACCGCCATAAAGGGCTTGGGCAGGGGCTTGATGCCCTCTTTTTCGCCGGTGACCAGCAGCACCCCCAGGGGCAGGCCGATGAGATAGGCAAAGGCCACCTCCAGCACCAGGGAATACAAAGTCTCCCAGGTGGCGAAGCCGAATTCATTCATGATGATGTCCAGCTGCTTGGCAACCTTCACCGGGTCGGAAAATAAATCAAACATTACTGAATCACCTCCGCGGTTACGCCCTCATGGCCGTTGAGATAATCCAGCACGGCCTTTCGCTTTTCTGCTTCCTCCGGCAGGCTCACCAGCATGGCCCCGAAGGCCTTGCCGTCCACATTCCGGGTGCCGGCTCCCAGGATGCTGAGCTTGATGCCCAAATCCACCGCCACCGAGGCGATGATGGGCTCCTCCGACATGTTGCCGTTGAAGGCGATTCTTGCCACCGGGCCTTCCCAGGTGGAAAGGGGCAGGGCCACGTCCGGGGTCACCAGCCGACGGCCTGCGGCGGACTGGGGATTGGAGAACACCTTTTCCACCTCGCCGATTTCCGCCACCACGCCGGAGTCCAGAATGGCCACCCGGTTGCAGATCTGCTCGATGACGGACATCTGGTGGGTGATGATGATGACGGTGATCTTCCGCTCCCGGCTGATGGATTGGAGCAGCTTCAGGATGGAGTCCGTGGTCTGGGGGTCCAGGGCGGAGGTGGCCTCGTCGCACAGCAGCACCTCCGGGTTTGATGCCAGGGCTCTGGCAATGGCGATGCGCTGCTTCTGGCCGCCGGAGAGCTGCACCGGGTAGCTGTTCGCTTTGTCCGGCAGGCCTACCGTTTCCAGCAGCTCCATGGCCCGCCTCTTTGCCTCGGCCCGGGGCACCCCCTCCAGCTCCAGGGGGAAGCAGATGTTGTCCAGAGAGGTGCGCTGATCCAGCAGGTTAAAGCTCTGGAAGATCATGGAGATCTTCCGCCGGACAGCGCGCAGCTCCTTGGTTTTCATATTCATCAGATCCTTGCCGTGGAAGAGCACCTGTCCCTCGTCCGGCCGTTCCAGCAGGTTGATGCACCGCACCAGGGTGCTCTTGCCTGCGCCGGACAGGCCGATGATGCCGAAAATCTCTCCCGGCTGCACCGCCACGGACACATGCTGCAGCGCCGCCACCTGGCCCTCGCCGGAGCCGAAGGTCTTGGAAAGGTTCCGAAGCTCAACGATTGGTTCCAAAATCATCCCTCCTAAAAAAGAAAACCGTCCTCATGCATCAACGCACAAGGACGGAAAAATAATCCGTGTTACCACCTTGTTTTACAGCCCCCTCGCGGAAAGCTGCCTCAGGGAGTACCAACATACTCCTGCGCGATAACGGGCGCACCCGTCATGAGCTAATTTTCACCCATGCGGCTCCGGGGCCATGTTCGGCGCGTCTATCCGTACCCCTTTCCACCACCCGGGGCTCTCTGAACGGCATCGGCGGGCTTACTCTTCCCTTCATTGCCTTCTCAAAAAAGATTACGACCATACTAGCGCACATTTGTCCTTTTGTCAAGAACTTTTTTGTCCTTCCCGGCGGAAATTTCAGGAAAGAACAGACCACGGCAGCGCGGAAACCTTGAAAGGGTTGTTTGGCGGTCAGTTTTTCCGCCCTGTCAGGAACCTTTTGGGGGCTTCCAGCTATAATAGTAGGGAAGCTTTGGCTATGAGGGAGTGTGAACCCATGGATCAGAAGGATTTGGAATTGGAGCGGCGGGTGTGGCAGCGGGTCAGCGGTGGGGCACCGGCGGAGAACGGAACCACCCTTCGTATGATGGAGCAGCGGTGCCGGGAGGCAGCCTCGGTGTTTCGCCAGCTTGCCCAGAGCTGCAGCGGCCAGATGCAGCAGCAGCTTCAGGAGCTGTACCGGCAGGAATACGGCAACGCCATGACATTGCTTGGCATGCGGATCCTCTCCGGGGAGGAGCCGGATAAGCTCCAAAGCTGCCCCTGGACAAAAACCGGAACCTGCCGGGCCCTGGCGCTGGCCTACCGGGAGAGCTGCCAGGCAAGGCGGGACTACATGGCCCGGGCGGAACAGGGAGAGCATGGCCCGGTGTTTGCCGTCATGGCCCGGCAGGAGGCGGAAAAAATGGGACGAATCCTCGCCCTCATCGCCCTCTCCAAAGGGGGCTAGGGGGAAAATGAGATATAAGATATAAGATATCCAGGATCGGCCCTTGGAGGAGGCCCCTGTTGCCGTGATTCCGCCCCCATTATTCGCAACGCCACTGTAGGGGAGGCTCTTAGCCTCCCGCGCAGTACCAGTCCACAATTACAAATCAGGTTGGGCGAATTCGTACCGACTTGCCACCTGGTACTATTCAACCAAACACTCGGTTTCATACAATAGCGGGATAATATCCTCCCCTACTAACTTGTAACAATTAAAAAACACTTTTGCAGGGCTTGGTCACGATTTGAGAAATGTTGCATGGAACGAAACAGCTCAGTATCGTTAGAGCCTCCGGGGTGTTACTTTCTTGTCGCCGAACAAGAAAGTAACCAAA
>CAMCKD010000065.1 GCA_945875335.1 uncultured Clostridia bacterium
CAAATCGTGACCAAGCCCTGCAAAAGTGTATTTTTAATTGTTACAAGTTAGTAGGCGGCTACCATGTCGCCCGCGCAGTACCAACCAAACACGCAATTTCGGAATAAAAAATGGGCGGCTGATAGCCGCCCCAACTAAGGTGCCACACTTAAAAATTATTGTTTGTAGAGCGCACCCTTGCCCTCCCCTCTGGGGAGGGTGGCCGAGCGCCAGCGAGGTCGGGAGAGGTGTCGTCGGTCAAAGCGTACCAGCAACCAACGTTTGGCACCCCCTCAGCCCCAGTGTGCGCACTGGGGCAGCTCCCCCAGAGGGGGAGCCAAGGGTAGTCTGCAAACAACAATTTTTATGCGTTACAACCTACTACTACGCATCCAAAATGCGTTGATTCAATTCTCTGATTTTATAACCCACATCCTCGGGGCAATGGGCATCCGAGGATGTGATTATTTTTACATGGTGCTTTTTCAGTATCCTGAGAAATTCTTCATCGATTCCCAGGGAAGCGGTTTTTGGGTATCTTCTTTCGGCGCCGCTGTTCTGGTCGGCGTACATGCCGCTGCCGGAAAGTGCCTGGGCAAGACGCTCATAGAACGCCGTCAGGGGGTAGGAGGGCTTGTGGCCAAAGAGCTTGATGGTGTCCGGGTGGCCGATGCCGTCAAACAGCCCGCTTTCCGCCAGAGAAACGGAGGTTTCAAAATAGCTGCGGTAGATGCGGTCCACATCCACGCCCGCCCATTGCTCCGGGCTCAGGTCAAAGGCAAAATCATCCACAAAATGGAGGCTGCCCAGTAAAAAATCGAAGCCCTTGTCTTTGGTGAGCTCCGCAACCAGCTGTTCCGATTCTTTGAAATAGCAGACTTCAAGGCCGAATTTGACGGTGATGGGATACCGCTGCTTTCGGACCTTCTCAATCAGCTCCAAATATTCTCTCAAATTATAGATTCCGGCTCTGCGGTGAAACCAGGCGTCCACATAGCCGCTTTTTGCGCACGCAGAGCCATACATGGGCGTAAACTCCCGGAATCGATAGCAGTGCTCCAGCAGCCGGATCTCATCCAGCCCCATCTCCACTGCCCGATCCACAAATTTTTGGATCCATTCCAGCGTGTAGGGCCCCTGCTCAAGATGAATATGCCCGTCCGTCATGCTTCTGCCCCCAATTTTCAACAACGCAAATGAAAATGATTGCCTAGCCACTGTAGGGGAGGCTCGTAGCCTCCCGTGCGGTACAAGTTTACAATGTCGAATCAGGTTGGGCGAATTCGTACAAACGCAAAGCTTTTGAACTCAAAAACTGGCAGTTTGAACCATTCAACCAAACACTCAGTTTACGAACCTGGCGGGAGGCTAAGAGCCTCCCCTACAGTAACAGTTCAACGAATCAGCCGTTTTTATCGATGGCCTCGTAAACTCTCAGGATTTCGCCCACGCTCCAGGCCTGGGCGAAGCAGCCCTTGCCTACGCTGGGGCACAGGCCGTCGTAGATTTCCGGCAGCTGCCCGGCGCAGCCCTCCCGCAGCATGGGCTCCAAAGCCGCCAGCTGGGCCCGGACGTCTGCCTTGGCCTCGGGGGTATTGCCCCGCACCTTCAAATAAGCCAGGTAGAAGGCCCCCAGGGGGAACACCCACACGGTGCCCTGGTGATAGGCCATGTCCCGGTTGACCTGGTCGCCGCCGTAGGTGCCCCGGAACTCCCGGTCAGAGGGGGCCAGGGTGCGCAGGCCGCAGGAGGTGAACAGGTTCTGCTCCACCGTATGCAGCACATTGCATTCCTGCTCATGGGTGAGCATGGTGTAGGGCAGGCTCAGGGCCCAGATCTGGTTGCACCGAAGCTGCTCGTCCGCACTGGTGCCGGAAAGCACATCCTTCAGATACCCCTTGTCCGCCATATAGAATTTTTCCACAAAGGAGGCTTTTACCTTTTCCGCCAGCTGCCCGTAGTCCTTGGGGTCGAAGCCCAGCTTCTGGGAGAATTCCTCCATGATTTTCAGGGCGTTGTACCAATAGGCGTTGACCTCCACCGGCTTGCCGTGGCGGGGGGTGGGGAGAATGCCCTGGACGCACACATCCATCCAGGTCACCTGGTCAGAGCCCTCTCCGGCGTGAATGAGGCCGTCGGTGTCCATGAAAATTGCGTGGTGGGTGCCCTTGCGGTAGGCGGCGATGATCCGCTCCAGGGTGGGATAGGCTTCCCGGACAAAATCCCAGTTGCCGCAGCGGCGGACAAACTGCCACACGGAGTCGATCAGCAGCAGGGCGGCGTCCACGGTGTTGTATACCGGCTCATGTCCCCCCTCGGGGAAGAGGTTGGGCACCAGTCCGTCCTTTTCATAGGCCAGGAAGGTCCGCAGAATGCTGGCCGCGTCCACAAACCGGCCCGTGGCCAGGGCGCAGCCGGTGAGGGCAAACATGGTGTCCCGGCCCCAGTCGCTGAACAGGGGGTAGCCCGCCAGAATGGTCATGCCGTTGGTGGAGGCTCTCCGGGCCACAAAGGCATCGGCGCTGACCGCCAGCTGCCGGGCCACCGGGTCACGGAAGCCCGCCCGGCTTTCCAGCTCGCCCTGGTGGCGCAGCTGGGTGGTCATGATCTCCTCCGCCGTGAGGAACTGCCGCCGGGCAGAGAAAATCACGCTGAATTCCTGGGTGCCCCCCGCCTCCACGGTGATCTCCGCCGCGCAGATGGAGGCCGCGATACCCTGGCCGGGCCGCCCGTCCTTGGCATCCTCGGGGTAGGACAGCCGCTGAACCCGCTTGGGCGTCTGCCGGAGGGTGCCGCTGGTGGTGATGTGCAGGGTGTGGGGGCCGCAGCTGATCTTCCCGGCGGAATAGCTGATGTTGGGCTCGGTCTGTATGGCCTGCTCCTTGGGGCCAAACTTCACAAAGGGCTCCACGGTGAGGGTGCAGGGGGCGTTGGATTGGTTTTCAACCTTGTATAGGACGGCGGTGGTGTTCTGGCCGTAGGTCATGGCCATGCTCCGGGTGACCCGGACGCCGCCGATGTGATAGCGCCAGTGGGGGACGTTGTCAAAGAGGAAAAAGCATAAATTCCGATACCCATCCTCCGGGGCGGTGCCGTCGGCGAATTCCTGGGTGGAGAGATAATAGTCCTTTCCCCCCACGTTCAGCCGCTCGCTCATCCTGTGCACCAGGGTCACCCGCTCGTTGGGCGCCTTCACTGCGGAAATCAGCAGACCCTGATCGCACCGATTCACCGAATAGGCAGAGGTGACCGACGCATAGCCGCCCAGGCCGTTGGTCAGCAGAAAGCAGTTTTCCTGGCTCCGGGCCAGAGTGCGCATCTCCTGTTTGCCGTAAAGAAACCGCATACTATTCCTCCATCGCGTCAAATGATTGGGCAAATCCCGAATATACACAAAGTATATTCATTTTTGTCGAATTCGTCAATCCCCCAGAATAGAAGAAGAACAGGGAAAGTTTTGGTCGGATTTTAGTTACTTCTCTTCCTCCGGCACGAAATCCAGCACAATGGACTGCCGGGCGGGAGTCAGCCTGGTGAATTTCACCCCGGCGGATTGGAGCATCCGCTTGGAGGCCAGGTTCAGCATGGTGTCGCAATACTTGTCCGACAGGTAGATGACCTCCTTCACCCCGCTCTGGATGATGGCCTTGGCGCACTCGTTGCAGGGAAACAGGGCCACATACAGCCGGCTGCCCTGCAGGTTTCGTCCGTTGGCGTTGAGGATGGCGTTCAGCTCCGCGTGCACCACATAGGGGTACTTGGTTTCGCTTCCTTCCCGCTCCCAGGGATATTCGTCGTCGCTGCAGCCCTTGGGCATGCCGTTGTAGCCGGTGGAGATGATGATGTTCTCCGGCGAGACAATGCAGGCCCCCACCTGGGTGTTGGGGTCCTTGCTCCGCTTCGCCGCCAGCATGGCAATGCCCATGAAATATTCATCCCAGCTGATGTAGTCTTCCCGTTTCATTTTTATCTCCTCTTTTCCTATTTTACTGTAGGGGAGGCTCTCAGCCTTCCGCCAGGTAGATAGCCTGAGTGTTTGGTTGAATGGTACAAGGTTGGACAATGGTACGAATTCGCCCAACCAGTTTCATAATTGTGTGCTGGTACTGCGCGGGAGGCTGAGAGCCTCCCCTACTAGCTTGTCACAATTAAAAATACACTTTTGCAGGGCTTGGTCACGGTTTGAGAAATGTTGCATGGAACGAAACAGCTCAGTATTCGTTCGTGCCTGCGTAGTGTTACTTTCTTGTCGCCGAACAAGAAAGTAACCAAAGAAGTCGGCTTAGGGGGAGGCGCTGAATGTCTCACTCCCGAAGCCAAAGCCGCCCTCCCCCTAAGAACCCTCTCCCGGCGCGCTTCTTTCGGGGTGCGAAGGTTTTTTTCGGCTGGCTTTTGCCTCAATTATCTTATATCTCATATCTCATATCTTATATCTAGATAATAACTTTTAAGTGTTACAGAGTACTACAGTGGTCTATTCGTTAATTCATCAATTTTGCCGGGTCGTGGGGGCGGAAATGCTGCCAGACCAAAATGGCGGCGGCGGCCAGGCAGGTGACGATGGCCAGCGCCTGGCTGACCCGGATGCTGCCCCAGTACAGGCTGTCCACCCGGAGCCCTTCGATCCAGCTTCTCCCCAGGCCGTACCAGGCAAGGTAGCCCAGGGCGATCTGGCCGTTGTATTTCCGGCGGGGGTAGCAGTAATTCAAAATCAGGAATCCAATCAGGTTCCACACCGATTCATACAAAAAGGTGGGGTGATAGTATTCAAATTCCCCGGTGACGGTGTTGAAAAGCCCCATGCGGAAGAAGGAGTCCGTTGCCGCCCCGAAGGCCTCCCGGTTGAAGAAATTGCCCCAGCGGCCAATGCACTGGCCAATCAGAATGTGCCCCAGCACCAAATCCAGCAGCGCGGGCAGATTCACCTTTTTGATTTTGCAGAAAATGGAAACGCCGATGACGATGCCGATGACGCTGCCGTAGAGAGCGATGCCCCCGTTCCAGATATAGAGCACGGAAATGGGGTCGTCCCGGTAGGAATCCCAGGAAAACACGCAGTAGTAGATCCGGGCGCAGATGATGGCGATGGGGGTGACCCACAGCACGCCGTCCAGGGTATCATCCTCCGTCAGCCCTGCGCAATGGCAGCGCTTCATGCCGTACACCACCGACAGCAGCAGCCCCAGGGCAATGAGCAGGCCGTAATAGTGGATTTCCACAGGGCCGATGGACAGGCTCCTGGGCGGGTTCAGCTCCAGCCCCAAAAAGGGGAAGCTGATGATGGAATAATTTGCAGGATTCACGATTCTTCCTCCTCCAAAGGCTTGATGACGGAGATGGCGCACCGCTCCCGCCGCACCACCCGGCTCAGGAAGCATAGAATCTCTTCCTTTTGGATGTCCCGGTAGATTTCCGGGAAGCGGAAGTAGTCGAATTCCGAAAAATGGTAGGCACACACCCGGAAGCAGGTGCCGTCCAGGCTGTCCAGCCCCCGGATCCTCCGACCCAGGGCGCTGCGCTTCAGCCTCAAAAATTCCTCCTGGCCGATGCCGGTTTCCACCAGCTGCTCCGCCTGGCGGAGGATGGCATCCCGGACGGCATAGGGGTCGTCGCTGTCCCCGCTGGCGCAGAGCATGGCGCAGCCCTCCAGGGTCTCGAAGCCTCCGCCGAAGGAGCTGTCAATGAGCCCCTGCTCGTAAAGGGACAGATACAGCGCCGAGGACTCCCCGAAGAGCACCTCCGCCGCCAGGTCTGCCACCATCTCCTGACGGATGGCCTGGCTGCCCATCCCCACCGGCTCGCACTTGAAGGCCAGGCTGAAGGTGGGCATGGCCACCTCCATGGCGCAGGCGGTTTGCGGCAGCACCGGGGTCATTTCCTCCGGCCAGTGGTTCTGTTTTGCTCCCATGGGCCGCTTTTCCGCCCCCAGCACCTCCAAAGCGGCCTGTTTCACCGCCTCCGGGTCCACGTCGCCAATGACGCACAGCAGCATGTTCCCCGGGGTGTAAAAGGCACGATGGCACAGCTCCAGGGTTTCCGGGGTAATTTCCCGGATGGAGTCCCGGGTGCCCAGAATCGGAATGCGGATGGGGTGGTTTTCATACATTGCCGCCATCAGGCTGTCAAAAATCACGCTGTCCGGGGCATCCAGGTTCATGCCGATCTCCTGATCGATGATGCCCCGCTCCCGCTCCACGCTTTCGGAGGTGAAGTAGGGAGTGGAGACGAATTCCAGCAGCAGGCGCAGGCACTGGTCAAATTCCTGGGTGCAGGTAAAATAGTAGGCGGTCATGTCGTAGCTGGTGAAGGCGTTGACGGTTGCCCCCAAAGCGGCAAACTCCGCGGTCACATCCCGGCCCCCGGGCAGGTCGAAGAGCTTGTGCTCCAAATAGTGGGCCACCCCGGCAGGGGCCCGGTATTCCTCCCCTTCCAGCCGGAAATCCGTGTGGATGGAGCCGAAATTGGTGACGAAATAGGCAATGCTCCTGGCGAATCCCCGCCTTGGAACCACCGCCACGGTGAGCCCGTTGGGGAGCACCTCCCGATAGAGCTTTTCATCCAGCTCCGGGTAATCAAACTGGGTCATGTGGAATATTCCTTTCCTGCTCGGTCAAAAAATATACGGTGTGCAGCTTCAAGGTTTCCGCCGCCTGGGCAGCCTGCCGGGCGGTGACGGCGCAGAGGGCGTCGATATATTCCGCCGGGGTCAGTTTTGAAGCGCTGAGGGCGGCGGTGGCATAGTAGCTTTCAATGGAGCTGGGGGAATCGTGGACCGCCCGGAGGCCGGATACCAGATACTCCCGGGCGGCGTTCAGCTCCTGCTCCGTAAATTCCCCCCGGCGGCACAGCTCCAGCTGGCGGAGAATTTCATCCCGCACCAGCTCCTTTTTGTCGCAGTCGATGCCGGCGGACACGGTGATGATGCCTTTGGAGCTGTAGTAGTTGGAGCCAATGCTGTAGCACAGGGACTGCTTCTCCCGCAGATTCATAAACAGCTTGGAGGTCATCCCCCCGCCGAACAGGGTGGTCAGCAGCTGCATGGCGGCAAATTCCGTGGTCTGGTTGGTGATGGGGGTGGTAAAGCCCAGGCAGAGCTTGCCCTGGGTCACCTCCATGGTCTCGGTGATTTCCCCGCCGGGGCTTTCCCGCAGGCCGGTCTGAGGCGCCAGGGGCTGGGGCTTCCGGCCCGGCAGATCGAACACCGGCCGCAGCAAATCGGCAACCTCCCCGGGTTCGGCGCTGCCCACATAGAAAAGCACGATCTGGCTTTCCAGCAGGATTTTTTGATAATGCCGGTACAGCTCCACCGGGTCGATGGCCGCCGCCTGCTCCTTCTCCCCCAGCCGGGGCAGACCGAAGCTGTCCTCCCGGCACATGGTTTTCAGCAGACGGCCCATGGCGTAAACCTGCTTGTCGTTGAGCTCGCATTCGATGGAGGAGATGAGGTTTCGCTTCTCACTCTCCACAAATTCCCGGCGGAAGCCCCCGTTTTCCAGGGGGGATTCCAGCAGCAGCTCCCGCAGGAACCCGATCATGGGCTCCTGCACCCGGTCCCCCGGCAATGCAAAGCGCTGATCCATAAAGCTGCAGTAGAGCCCGGTGGTCTGGTAGTCTCCCACCCGGCGCACCAGGGGGCTCACCGCAGCGCCGTACAGGTCGTCCAGCGCCATGGTGATGCTGCGAAGGTCTGCGTGCCGGGTCGTGCCCCGGAGCAGTACCGTGGGGATCAATGCGTTCATGGCTGCTTCCGACCCTGCCATGGGCCGCACCAGCTGAACGCTGAGACAGCCCTGCTTGAACCGGGCATCCCGGCAGCAATGCAGCACCACACCGGGAAGGAGAAAATGGGTTTCAATCATAAATAAGCTCCCAAGTTATCATTTACCCCTTATTATACACAAAACCCAAGCCCAGAACAAGTCCCAGGCTTGGGTTTTGAAGATTAAATATTTCTTATCAGCTGCATATTCTGCCGGAATGTGGTATTCTGAACACGGTCACAGACCCGGAAGGGACACCACTTACGGCGGACGGATGCCTCCCCCTCACTGAACCCCAAAGTTTATGCAAAGGCGGTGGTGAAATGGTTGCCTATAAAAATAGGAAATTACCCCGTCCCATCCTTCTCCCAAGGTAACCGGAGGAATTTCCAAATCCAAGGGGGAGACACCGTTCGTCAGTGTCATAGTATCACATCCACCTCATTTTTGCAAGGTGGATTTTGTTATTTTTCCTGATAAAAAGGTTGCGCATTGTGCCGGAATATGGTATTCTAAACACGGTCACAAGACCCGGAAGGGACACCACAACGGCGGACGGAGCCTCCCCCCTCACTGAACCCCAGAAATTCAGAACAAAGGGGGTGGTGAAATGGTTACTTATGAAAACCTGTTTAATTTCACACTGGTTATCATACAAACCATTACACTTGTTGTTATTCTTTGCAAGAACAACAAGTGATAGTAATTTCCTATAAAAATAGGAAATTACCCCGTCCAGCTCTTCTCCAAAAGATGACGGAGTAATTTCCGAAGTCAAAGGGGGGAGGCACCGTTCGTCGGTGTCCCTTCTGTCATAATAATAGCACATCCACCCTGCTTTTGCAAGGTGGATGTTTGATTTTATTTGAAGAAATCGTTGAGAATATCCTGGAAGCCCTTGCGCTTGGGGGTGACGCTGCGGCTGACGGTGCCGTCGAACTGGCGCAGCAGCTCCTTTTGCTCGTTGGTCAGCTTGGTGGGGGTCTCCACCACCACGGAGAAGTGGTGATCGCCTCTGAGCTTGGGGTTGCCCACCTGGGGGATGCCCTTGCCCCGGAGGATGAATTCCCGGCCGGTCTGGGTGCCCTCGGGGATGGTGTAGCTGACCTTGCCGTCCAGGGTGGGCACCTCGATCTCCGCGCCCAAAGCCGCCTGGGCGAAGGAAATGGGCACCTCGCAGTAGACGTCGAACTCCCGCCGCTTAAAGAGCTTGTGGGACTTGATGTGTACCTCGGCCAGCAGGTCGCCGTTGGGAGCGCCGCCGGAGCCTACGTTGCCCTCGCCCCGTACCCGGACGCTCTGGCCGTCGTTCACACCGGCGGGAACCTTCACCACAACCTTGTTGGTGCGGCGCACCTTGCCCTTGCCCTTGCAGGTGTTGCAGGGGGTTTTGATGATCTTGCCCTTGCCGCCGCACTGGGAGCAGGGGGCGGTGGACTGCATCTGCATGCCCATGAAGTTCTGAACCACCCGCTCCTGGCCGGTGCCCCGGCATTTGGAACAGGTCTCAATATTGCCGTCGGCGCTGCCGGTGCCGTTGCAGGCGGCGCAGTTTTCGATTCTGGGGACGCTGATCTCCTTGTCGCAGCCAAAGGCCGCCTCTTCAAAGGTCAGATCCAGCCGGGACATGATGTTCTCGCCCCGACGAGCGGAGCTTTGCCCGCCGCTTCTGCGGGAGCCGCCGCCGAACAGGTCGCCGAAGATGTCTCCCAGGTCGCCGAAGCCGCCGAACCCGCCAAAGCCATCGAAGCCGCCAAAGCCTGCGCCGCCCTGGGCAAAGTTGGGGTCTACCCCGGCAAAGCCGTACTGGTCATACCGGGCCCGCTTGTCGTCGTCGGACAGCACCTCGTAGGCCTCGCCCACCTCCTTGAACTTCTCCTCGGCTTCCTTGTCGCCGGGGTTCCGGTCGGGGTGGTATTTCATGGCCGCCTTCCGGTAGGCCTTTTTGATATCCTCCGGGCTGGCCCCCTTCTGCAGGCCCAGCACCTCATAATAATCACGTTTGTCTGCCATATGGTTCACCTCCAGAAATGAGATATAAGATATGAGATATGAGATATAAGATATTTAGATAATGTGCTTATCGGTTCGACTCAGCAGAATGGTAAATTGTTGTTTATCGCACCCTTGCCCTCCCCTCTGGGGAGGGTGGCCGAGCGTAAGCGAGGTCGGGAGAGGTATATTGCGCAGTTGTTTCCTGCTGTTTTTTGGGAAATAGGTGCGAAAAGACCTCTTCCGTCAGCCCTTCGGGCTGACACCTTCCCCAGAGGGGAAGGCTTCGGCGCTCCCGCGCCAGTGCTTCAAACAACAATTTACCACTCTGTTGAGCCAATCCGACCAGAACAATATCTTATATCTCGTATCTTATATCTCATATCTTCACATTTTCCCCGAAAAAGGGGCGACATTTCTGCCGCCCCTTGGGCTATTTTCCTTTAGTCCACGGACTCGTAGTCGGCGTCCACCACATCGTCGCCGGGGTTGCCCTGGGGCTGCTGGCCCTGGGCGCCGGGCTGCTGGTACAGCTTTTCGGACACGGCGTAGAAGGCCTTCTGCACTTCCTCAGTGGCATCCTTAATGGCCTGCACATCGGTGCCCTTCACCACTTCCTTCAGGTGGTCAACGGCGGCCTGGATGGAGGACTTGTCGGCGTCGCTCAGCTTGTCGCCCAGCTCGTTCAGGGTCTTCTCGGTCTGGTAGATCACCTGGTCGGCGGCGTTGCGGGCGTCCACCTCGTCCTTGCGGGCCTTGTCCTCGGCTGCGTACTGCTCGGCCTCCCGGACGGCCTTGTCGATGTCCTCCTGGCTCATGTTGGTGGAGGCGGTGATGGAGATCTGCTGCTCCTTGCCGGTGCCCAGGTCCTTGGCGGAGACCTTCACGATGCCGTTGGCGTCGATGTCGAAGGTGACCTCGATCTGAGGCACGCCACGGGGGGCGGGAGCGATGCCGGTCAGCTGGAAGCGGCCCAGAGTCTTATTGTAAGCGGCCATTTCCCGCTCGCCCTGGAGGACGTGAACCTCAACGGAGGTCTGGCCGTCAGCGGCGGTGGAGAAAATCTGGCTCTTGTGGGTGGGGATGGTGGTGTTCCGGTCGATCAGACGGGTGAACACGCCGCCCATGGTCTCAATGCCCAGGGACAGGGGGGTCACGTCCAGCAGCAGGATGTCCTGCACATCGCCGGTGAGCACGCCGCCCTGAATGGCAGCGCCAACGGCCACGCACTCATCGGGGTTGATGCCCTTGAAGCCTTCCTTGCCGGTGATCTTCTTCACGGCCTCCTGGACGGCGGGGATACGGGTAGAGCCGCCCACCAGCAGCACCTTGTGGATGTCGGAGGCGCTGAGACCAGCGTCGGACATGGCCTGACGGACGGGCTTCATGGTGCGCTCCACCAGGTCGGCAGTCAGCTCATTGAACTTGGCCCGGGTCAGGGTCACGTCCAGGTGCTTGGGGCCGGTGGAGTCGGCGGTGATATAGGGCAGGTTCACATTGGTGGTGGTGACGCCGGACAGCTCGATCTTGGCCTTCTCGGCGGCTTCCTTCAGCCGCTGCATGG
>CAMCKD010000066.1 GCA_945875335.1 uncultured Clostridia bacterium
ACCTCTCCCGACCTCGCTGGCGCTCGGCCACCCTCCCCAGAGGGGAGGGCAAGGATGCGCTCTACAAACAACATTTTACCAAATTGCAGCATTCACTGATGCTCCTGCAAATAGGCAAACAGCACAGGGGTGATGGCGGGGTAGGTGACGTTGGAGGGCAGATGGTCGAAGGTTTGCACCTGGGCCATTTCGCTTTCCGGCAGGGGGCCAAGCTTCTTGATGACCGCCCGGAAAACCATGCCGTTGGCCCAGTCCTCCGGGGTTCCGGCCCAGTAGTCGCACAGGGGTTCTATCTCAAACTCCACCGCCCCGGATTCCTCAAAAAGCTCCCGGCGGGCAGCCTCCATGGGTGTCTCTCCCGGCTCGATGTGGCCTCCCTGGGTCTCCCAGGTGGTGCGGTTTTTGTGGCGGCTGAGCAGGATTTTCCCCTGATATTCCGACAAAATCACCACATATTTGTATTCCTTCAGGCTTCCAGCCTCATAGGTTCTGCAGGTCATTTACCGCTTTCCCTCCCATTCCTCCAGAAATTCATCCAGAAAGCCTTGCAGATAACGGTGGCGCTCCCGGGCGATTCGTTTGCCGGATGGGGTGGTCATGGAATCGGAGAGCAGCAGGAGCTTTTCATAGAAATGATTGATGGAAGTGGATTCGCTCTTATAATACGCAGCGGCGTCCATATTCAGGCTCGGCGGACTGTCCGGGTCGTGAATCAGGCGGTGGTGACTGCCTCCGTAGGCAAAGCACCGGGCAATGCCGATGGCCCCGATGGCATCCAGGCGGTCGGCATCCTGGACGCATTTCCCCTCCAGGGTGGAGGGCACCACGGAATCCGTGCCCCGGAAGGAGACCTCCTCAATGATTTGCAGGATTTGTCCGATTTGTTTCTCCTCCACCCCCTGCTCCCGGAGGAAGGTTTTTGCCCGGGCGTGGGTCAGGCAGGTATCGGGGGACAGCTTTCGGTCGTCCACATCGTGGAGCAGGGCCGCCAGCTGCACCGTCAGCACATCCGCCCCCTCTTCCTCCGCCAGCCGCTGGGCCATGCGGAATACCCGGTAGGTGTGGAAAAAGTCGTGGCCGCTGTACTCCTCCCGAAAAAGCTGCTTCACAAAGTCCACAGCTTCGTCAAGAATTCTTTCATTCATGGGCTTTCAGCGCCTCCCATTCGTTTCGGGTGATGGCATAGGCATAGGAGATGGTATTCTTGGGGTCGGGGTATTCCTTCACCTTTTTCATGCCGTTGGCAATGGCGGTGGAATAGGAGCCTATGTTGGTATACTTCATGTAGGAATAGACGGCGTCGTAATCGGTATTCTGAAAGGCCCAATCCCGGACGGCCCGGGCGGCTTCCTTGCCGAAGCCTCGCCGCCAGTATTTTTTGTGGATGTGATAGCCGATCTCCGGCAGCAGCTGACCATCGATGCTTTGCAGGGTCAGGCCGCAGTCGCCGATGAATTCCCCGGTTTCTTTCAGCACCACCGCCCACAGGCCGAAGCCATGCTTTCGATAGTTTTCCAGGTTCCATTCAATCCACCACCTGGTTTTTTCCGGGGTGAAGGGGGCGGGATAATGCTGCATGGTTTCCGGGTCGGAGAGAATTTCATGCAGGGCGTCGTAATCGTCCATGGTGTATTCCCGCAGGAGCAGCCGCTGGGTCTCGATGGTCATAGGGTATTACTCCTTATCAATAAACTCGTGCCACGGAATTATAAAACATTTATTCGGTTTTGTCAAACAATATTTCGTGGAATTTGCAAAAAAATACTTGCAATTTGCAAATCTAAGTGCTATGATTGACGAAAACCATTGTTGGAGGCAAATGCCATGAACACCATGAGCGCTGCTGCACAGTTTTACTTTTATTACTATTACTTTTTTACCCGGAAAAAGTAATAGCGATTTGTGCTGCAGTTCTTCCGACAGGAGCAATAGAACGATTTTCCAAAGCGCCGCACGATTCGCCGTGCGGCGTTATTTTTGTAAGGAGTGTTCATCATGATTGCAATACTGAAACACGGCACCACCCCCGATCAGACCAGCCATCTGGTAGAGTGGCTGAAAACCATGAATCTGGATGTCCACATCTCCCAGGGTCAGGAGGTGACCATCCTGGGCCTCATCGGCGACACCAGCCGGGTGGACATGGAGCTGCTGAACAGCCTGGAAATCGTGGAGACGGTGAAGCGGGTGTCCGAGCCCTTCAAACAGGCCAACCGGAAATTCCACCCCAAGGACTCGGTGATCGAGGCGGGAGGCTCCAAGATCGGCGGCGGGTATTTCGGTCTGATTGCAGGCCCCTGCTCCGTGGAGAGCGAGGAGCAGATCATCCAGGTGGCCCAGGCGGTGAAGGAGGCAGGGGCCAATTTCCTCCGGGGCGGTGCTTTCAAGCCCCGCACCTCCCCCTATGCCTTCCAGGGCATGGGCGGCGAGGGCATCAAGCTTTTGCTGAAGGCCAAGGAGGCCACAGGGCTGCCCATCGTCACAGAGCTGATGAACATCAACACCCTGGATTTATTCAATGATGTGGACGTGATTCAGGTGGGTGCCCGGAACATGCAGAATTTTGACCTGCTGAAGGAGCTGGGCAAGACCAAAAAGCCCATCCTTTTGAAGCGTGGTCTGGCCAACACCCTCCAGGAGCTGCTGATGAGCGCGGAATACATCATGAGCGAGGGCAACGAGAATGTGATTCTCTGTGAGCGGGGCATCCGCACCTTTGAGACCTACACCCGGAACACCCTGGACTTGTCCGCCGTGCCGGTGCTCCACGAACTGAGCCACCTGCCCGTGGTCATCGACCCCAGCCACGCCACCGGCAAATCCCGGCTGGTTGCCAGCATGGCCTACGCCTCCGCCGCCTGCGGGGCCGACGGGCTGATGATTGAAGTGCACAACGACCCGGAACACGCCCTGTGCGACGGTGCCCAGTCCCTGACCCCCAGCCAGTTCGCAGAGGTCAGCCGGAAGGTGCAGCAGCTTCGTGAGGTAATGGTATGACCGTTGGAATTTTGGGTCTGGGGCTCATCGGCGGCTCCCTGGCCAGAGCCTACAAGCTGGCGGGGCACACCGTGTATGTGAAAAACCGGGATCAGCAGATGCTCTCCTTTGCCATGCTCTCCGGGGCGGTGGATGGGAAGCTGGATGCAGAAACCGTCCCCCAGTGCGATTTGCTGCTGCTGGCCATCTATCCCGACGGCTGTGTGGACTGGCTGGAAGAGAACGCCAAGCTGATTTCCAAGGATGCTCTGGTGATCGACTGCTGCGGCATCAAGGAGCGGGTCTGCCAGCGGTGCTTCCCCCTGGCAAAGGAATATGGCTTCACCTTCGTGGGCGGACACCCCATGGCGGGCTCTCAGTTTTCCGGGTTCAAGTACAGCCGGGCCAGCCTCTTTCAGGGTGCCCCCATGGTGCTGGTGCCGCCCGTGTATGACGATATGGCCCTGCTGCAGCGGGTGAAGGACGCTTTGGAGCCCTGCGGCTTCGGTTCCTTCTCGGTGACCACTGCCAAGGATCACGACCGAATGATTGCCTTCACCTCCCAGATGCCCCACGTCCTCAGCAACGCCTTTATCAAGTCCCCCACCGCCCTGGAGCACAAGGGCTTCTCCGCCGGCAGCTACCGGGATTTGACCCGGGTGGCCTGGCTGAACGCCGGGATGTGGACGGAGCTGTTTTTGGAAAACCGGGACAATCTGCTCTTTGAATTGGATCAGTATATCGACAGCCTGACCCAATACCGCCAGGCCCTGGAAGACCGGGATGAGCAGCGGCTCTACGCCCTTTTGGAAGAGGGCAAGCAGCGAAAGGAGCAGGTGGACGGATGCAAAAAGTGACTGTGAACGCCTCCCGGTGCTATGACATTCTCATTGGCAGCGGACTGCTTCCTACCTTGGGAGCCGAGGCAAAGAAATTCCCCAAGGTGAAAACCGTGTGCATTGTCAGCGAGAGCAATGTGTACCCCCTCCATGGTGCTGCTGCGGAAAAGAGCCTGCGGGAGGCAGGCTTTGAGGTGATCTCCTATGTTTTTCCCGCCGGGGAGGAAAGCAAGAATGGAGCGGTCTACCTGTCCCTGCTGAACTTCCTGGCAGAGCACCGGCTGACCCGTTCCGATTTGCTGGTGGCTCTGGGCGGCGGCGTGGTGGGTGACCTCACCGGGTTTGCCGCAGCCACCTTCCTGCGGGGGGTGAAGTTCATCCAGGTGCCCACCACATTGCTTGCCGCCGTGGATTCCTCTGTGGGAGGAAAGACCGCCATCGATCTGCCGGCAGGGAAAAACCTGGCAGGAGCCTTCTATCAGCCCAGCCTGGTGCTCTGCGACACCGATGCCTTAAGCACCCTGCCAAGGGAGATTTTCCTGGACGGCTGCGCCGAGGTCATCAAATACGGAATTATCTATGACCGGGCCTTTTTCGATTACTTGAAGGAAGCCGGGCCGGAGTTTGACCGGGAAAAAGTCATCCGCCGCTGTGTGGAACTAAAGCGGGATGTGGTGATGGAGGATGAATTCGACACGGGAGCCCGGATGAAGCTGAATCTGGGCCACACCCTGGGCCACGGGGTGGAGGCCAGGAGTCATTTTGGATTATCCCACGGCAAATCCGTCGCCATCGGCATTGCCATGGTCAGCCGGGCCGCCGCGAAAAGGGGTCTGCTCTCCCAGCAGGACGCGGACACCATCCAGGATACCCTCACCGCCTACGGTCTTCCCATCCGCACGGAATACCCCTGCCAGGAGCTGGTAGATTACATGCTCTCCGACAAGAAGCGCTCCGGGGGTACCATTCCCTTGATCATCCCCACCGAAATCGGGCACTGCGACATCGTCCCCACCCCGGTGGAGGAACTCGCCGCCTTTGTAAAGGCAGGATTATAATATGGACATTACCATCACACCGAAAAAGCTCTCCGGCCGGGTAACGGCCATCCCCTCCAAATCCCAGGCCCACCGGCTGCTGATCTGCGCCGCCTTTGCAGACTCCCCCACGGTGCTCCACTGCCCCGACACCAACCGGGACATAGAGGCCACCGCCGCATGTCTGCGGGCTCTGGGTGCGGACATTCAGCGGACGGCGGAGGGCTATACCGTTTCCCCCATCCAGGCCATTCCAGCCACTGCCCTGCTCCCCTGCCGGGACAGCGGCTCCACCCTGCGGTTTCTGCTGCCGGTGGTGGGGGCACTGGGGGTAGATGCGGTATTTCAGATGGAGGGCAGGCTGCCCCAGCGGCCCCTCTCTCCCCTGTGGGAGGAAATGGAGCGGATGGGCTGCCAATTGAGCCGCCCCAGGTCGGATACCCTCCGCTGCCAGGGAAAATTGAAAGCGGGAACCTATACCATTTCCGGCGGGGTTTCCAGCCAGTTCATCACCGGGCTGCTGCTGGCCTGTGCCCTGATCCCCGGAAAAAGCCGAATTGAAATCACCGGCAAGCTGGAATCGGCTCCCTATGTGACCATGACGCTTCGGGCCATGGAAGCCTTTGGAATGAGCATTCAGGATTTCACTTTGGAGGGCGGGCAGGTCTTCCATTCCCCCGGGGAACTCACCGTAGAGGGAGATTGGAGCAACGGCGCTTTCTTCCTGGCGGCAAAGGAATTGGGAAGTGACGTAGAAGTGACCAATCTCTCCCCGGATTCTGCCCAGGGTGACCGGGCGGCGGCAGCGCTTCTGCCGGGGCTGCGGGATCATCTCACCATTGATGCCGCCGACATTCCCGACCTGGTGCCCATTCTTGCCGTTACCGCCGCCTGTAAACAGGGAGCGAAATTCACCAACATCCAGCGGCTCCGTTTGAAGGAATCCGACCGGGTGGAATCCGTCATCGAAATGCTCCAAAACCTGGGAGGCCGGGCAGAGGCGGACGAGACTACCCTCACCGTCTATGGCACCGGGCTGATTGGCGGCACCGTGGATGCCAAAAACGACCACCGCATTGCCATGTCCGCCGCCATCGCCGCCACGGTGTGCCGGGAGCCGGTGACCATTCTGGGGGCGGAGTGCGTCCAAAAATCCTATCCCCAATTCTTTGAGGAATACCGAAAACTGGGAGGCAGCTATGAGCAGTACCTACGGTGAAAATCTGAAATTATCCATCTTCGGCCAGTCCCACGGCGCCGCCATCGGCATGACCCTGGACGGTATCCCCGCTGGGCTCCCGGTGGATTTGGAGCAGCTGCAAGCTTTCCTGAACCGCCGGGCTCCGGGGCAGAACGACTACTCCACCCCCCGGCGGGAGGAGGACAGGCCGGAATTTTTAAGCGGTCTCGCAGACGGCTTCACCTGCGGCGCGCCTCTGGCGGCCATCATCCGCAACACCAACACCCGCTCCGGGGACTATGCCAATCTGAAGGACTGCCCCCGGCCCGGCCACGCGGACTACACCGCCCAGATCAAATACGGCGGCTTCCAGGACCCGGCGGGAGGCGGGCATTTCTCCGGCAGGCTGACCGCTCCCCTGTGCATCGCGGGAGGACTGTGCAAGCAGTGGCTGGAAGCAAAGGGCATCCGCATTGGAGCTCACATTGCCGCCATTGCCGGGGTGGAGGATGACGCCTTTGACCCCATGGAGCCCCAATTGGAGAAGGTCGGCACCGATTTTCCCGTGCTGAACCCCGAAGCGGGAGCAGCCATGCGGGCAGCGGTTTCGGAAGCCCGGATGGCCTTGGACAGCGTGGGGGGCATCGTCGAGTGCGCCGTCACCGGGCTGCCCGCAGGACTGGGCGAGCCCATGTTCGGCGGGGTGGAGGGCCGGATCGCCCAGATCGTCTATGGCATTCCCGCAGTGAAGGGCGTGGAATTCGGCATGGGCTTTGAAGCAGCCAGGCTTCGGGGAAGCGAAAATAACGACCCCTTCCGCATGGAAAACGGGAAGGTGGTCACCTCCACCAACCACTGCGGCGGCATTTTGGGCGGCATCACCAATGGTATGCCCCTGCTGTTCCGGGCCGCCATCAAGCCCACCCCCTCCATCTCCCAGCCCCAGCAGAGCGTGTCCCTGAGCCGGGGAGAAAACCAGGAGCTGGTGGTGAAGGGCCGCCACGACCCCTGCATCGTCCCCCGGGCAGTGCCGGTGGTGGAGGCTGCAGCGGCCATTGCAATTTTTGATCTGCTGCTGCAAACCGGCTGGAAGTGATAAGAGAAGTCATACCGGCAGGCTGTAAAGAAAAATCGCAGCCCCTTCGCTCCTCCGCTGGGGGAGTCAAGGGCGCTGCCGCACCAGTAGATATTTTCTGTGTGCGGGATAGAGAATTTCCAATAGGAGGAAACAAGATGAAACTGCTCATTGCATCAGACATTCACGGCAGCGCCTATTGGTGCGGCAGGCTGATGGAGGAAATTGAAAGAGAAAATCCTGACCGGGTGATCTTGCTGGGAGACTTGCTATACCACGGCCCCCGGAACGATCTGCCCCGGGACTATGCCCCCAAGCAGGTGATTCCCATGCTCAGCGGAATCAAGGAGAAAATCGTGGCCGTCCGGGGCAACTGCGAAGCGGAGGTTGACCAGATGGTGCTGCCCTTCCCCTGCCTGGCGGACTACGCGGAGCTGCTGGTGGACGGCATGCTTTTCCACCTGTCCCACGGCCACCATCAGAACCCGGAGAACCTTCCGCCCCTGCCGGAGGGCAGCGTCTTCCTCTTCGGTCACACCCATGTGAAGCTGGACAAAATGGTGGGCGGCGTCCGCTGCCTGAACCCAGGGAGCCTGTCCATTCCCAAGGATGGGAGCCATAGCTACCTGATTTGCGAAAATGGCAATTTTTCTTTCAAAATTCTGGGGGATTGACCATGGATTCGACGGAATGCGACACCTGCTGGTATTATGATTATGATGAGGAGTATGATTGCTGGTTTTGCATGATGGATTTGGACGAGGATGAGGTGTACCGCATCAGCGTCTCCAAAAGCCGGCACTGCCCCTACTATCGACAGGGTGACGACTATACCCTGGCCAGGAGGCAATGATGAAGCGAATGGTTTTTGCCGCGGTGCTGCTGTGTGCACTGCTGGTTGGCTGCGGGCGATCCGTCCCGGAACGGAAAGCCCTGGAAAGAATTTCCCCCACAAAAGAAACGGAAAACGACAATCTGCGATGCTATCCTTTGGATGCCGCAGATTGTCGTTTTTTGTCGTATGGAGAGGATCTTCTGGTGCTCTGTCCCCAGGAGGAATCCGCCCGGCTGCTCCGCTGCAGCGGGAAGGGGCTGGCGGTCACCGCACTGGCGGAGCTGCCCCTGGGGACGGAATTGTGCTGCGCCGGGGAAAAAATCCTCTGCTATGACCCCGGTGAGGAGAAGGCGCTGATTTTCTCGCCCACCCTGACCCTGGTGCAGACCTGCTCGTTGCCGGATTGCGCAGGGCTGCCCCTGATGGATGATGCCGGAGGCTTCCTCTACTACGCCACGGGTCAGGCCCTGGTGGAGCTGGAGCTGGACACCGGCATTCATCGTACCCTGCGGCATCAGGAAAACATGACCCTCACCGCCCTGCTGGAGAACAGCGGCCTGCTGCTGTGCGCCGGGACGGAGGAGAGCCTGTACATTCAAATCGAGGACGGTGCACTGACCCGCCGCTCGCCCCTGATCACCGGGGTGTCGGCAAAGGGGAGCCGGGTGCAGCTGTGCGCACAGTGCGGCTTTCTGGACTGCCTGTATCTGGGGCAGACCATGCTCCCCCTGCCGGCGGGGTGGGATTTTCTCACCTTCCTCCCCGGCAGGAACGCCGCCCTGGTGCTGCGGGAGGAAAACGATCTGGCCATATACGATTTGAGCACCGGCAATCTCCTGGCGGAGGAAAACGTAAGCCAGGCGCCGGAACAGGCCTGGGCCACAGAGGATGGACGTGTTTTCTTCACCGCAGGGGAGCGGCTGTACCAATGGGAGCCGGAATGGAAGAGCCAGCGGGATGGCCGGGTGAAGATCACGGCGCTGTACACCCGGGAGGCACCCGATGAAAAGGGGCTGACCCAATGCCGCCAGCGGGGCACCCAGCTGGAAGAACGGTATGGGGTGCGGCTGCGGCTGTTCGGCGAAAGCCTGGTGGAGCCCAAGGGGGTCACGTTGGAACAGGAGCACATCACCGCCACCCTGCTGGACACCCTGACGGAAATGGAGAAAGCCCTGAGCCTGTTCCCGAAGGTATTGCTCAGCACCGCCTTTTCCGGGGGCGGGCGGTTCTATCTGTGCCCCGTCCGCAGCATCCGGGTGAATGGACAGGAAAAGCAGGAGCTGCAATTTTGGAGCGGACGGGACTGCTATCTGGTCGTCGCCGCCTCTGACCAGGTGCAGCGCTCCGTAGTTCGAGTGCTGAGCCCGCTGCTCGACCGGCAGGTGCTGATGAAGTCCGATGCCTACGACCGTTGGGACAGCCTGAATCCCCCGGACTTTTCCTATGGCAGCGCCGGAGAAGAGACTGCCTTTGTCACCCCCGCCGCCACGGAAAGTCCCGCCGCCGACCGGGCCGAGCTGCTCTGGGCCGCCATGGTGCCCGGCAATCGGGAGCTGTTTCTCTCTGCCCAGCTGCAAAACAAGCTCCGCACCCTCAGCCAGGCCCTCCGCCAGTTCCTCCCCTCCACCGCCAAATGCCCCTGGGAGCAGTACCTGTGGCGGAAGTAGGAGGGTGTCACACTTAAAAATTGTTGTTTGTCGTTTCGTAGGGCGGGGTCATGACCCCGCCGACCAGCTTCCGTATTTTGCCCTGGTGCCGTTCAACGAAAGTGCTTTCATCTCGTTACGTTTCGGCGGGGTCATGACCCCGCCCTACGAATGGCATGCACAAACAACAATTTTTATGCGTTACAGACTGGCAGGATTCATGGCAATAAAAAGTTTACATTTCCGCCACAAAGAATCCACCAAAGAATTTTACTGAACTGTATTATTTTAGATAATTCAATTTTGAATGAATTTCCAAGGATTGGAGCGGATGAACGTGGATTCCAAGACCACCCTTATGGCACTAAATGCTTTTGCGGAGGCCTATGCCGATGCCTGCAAGCCCATTTGCCGGGAGCTGGGGATGCCCCAGATGGCTTTTGACATTCTGATGTTTCTGCACAATAACCCGGAGCACTGCACTGCCAAGGAGATCAGCCGCTACCGGGGGTTCAAGGAGAATATCATCTCCGTCAATGTGAACAAGCTGGTCACCGAGGGGTACCTGCTGCGGCAGAATGACCGGGAGGATCGGCGGAAGGTGCGGCTCATCTGCACAGAAAAGGCTCAGGCCATCACCAGCCGGGGACGGGAGATTCAGGAGCGGTTTCTCCGTCAGGTGCAGCAGGGCCTCAGCGCCGAGGAGCTGCGGATTCACGTTCACTGCATGGAAACCATTGCCGCCAACGCCAAGAGAATGCTGGAACGCAAGGGATAACAGGAGAGAAAGAGAGAGAAACCTATGGCAAAACGTACCGTCAGCGCCGGGGTCATTGCCCTGGTCACCTATACCATTTTGTATTACTCCGGCATTCCCGCTGTGACCCAGTGCGCGGCGGCGGGGCTGTGCTGCTTCTGCCTGTATGAGCTGGCCTGTGCCACCGACGCCATCAAAAACGAAGCCCTGTTCACCCTCTCCCTGCTGGCGGCGGCCTTCTGCTGCTTCTGGAAAGCGCCCCAGGAAGCGGTGCTGGCGGGGCTGTGCCTGGGCATTTCCATCCCGGTGTTCGTGCTGATGATGGTGTTCCAACCCAGGCTCCGGCTGAATTCCGGCTGTGCCTTTGGCATCCTGGGGGTGCTGGTGTGCGGCCAGCTGCGCTCCATGATCGATGTCCGCGCCCTGCCCGGGGGACTGCACCTGCTGCTCATCTGCATCACCGAGTGCTACGCCACCGACGTGGCGGCTTATCTGGTGGGCAGCCGCTGGGGCAAACGGAAGCTGCTGCCCCGGGTCAGCCCCAACAAGACCATTTTGGGCTCTGCTGCCGGGATGGCCGCTGCCGTGGCCTTCTGTCTGGTGTACGGCCTGGGGCTCTGGCTCTTTGGCAGAATGCGGGTGCGGTTTGGGCTGCTGCTGGTGTACGCCATTGGAGCCAATGTGCTGGCCCAGTTTGGGGATTTGAGCATGTCGTCGGTGAAGCGGGTCACCGGCATCAAGGACTTCGGCAATCTGATCCCCGGCCACGGCGGCCTGCTGGATCGGTTCGACAGCCTGATCTTCGTGCTGCCCTATACCCTCTGGTTCTGCCACTACACCGGGGCTTTATTCTGACATAGAGTGGTAAATTGTTTTTTATCGTACACGCCATTCGTAGGGGCGGCTACCAGCCGCCCGCGCAGTACAAGCTGAAAATC
>CAMCKD010000067.1 GCA_945875335.1 uncultured Clostridia bacterium
GCGCTCAGAAATTTACAGCCTGATACCGTATATCTGGGGGGCACCCCCTCAGCCTCGCTGGCGCTCGGCAGCTCCCCCAGAGGGGGAGCCAAGGGCATCCCTAAAAACAACAATTTATATTACTCTTCAATCTCCACCATCCGCTCCCTTGTGCAGCGGGGGCACAGCGCCTGACCATCCTCCAAGGGAAAATACCACTCCTGTGCGATATGCCGCCCGCAGTCGGTGCACACCGGCCGCCGCCGCAGCCACAGATCCGCCTTCGCCGCGATCCGCTCCGCTTCCAGCCAGGGCTCCTCAGCCATAGCACCGGCCCTCCCACACACTGCCCAGCACCTGAACGGCGGTTCTGTATGTGCCTGTGCAGGGGATCCGTCCGCACTGCTCCACCCGGTCAATGAGGATGAAGGTGCCTCCCAGCAGCCGGACGAACATCCCGGTTTTTACCACCCCAGCGGGCAGCTGGGTGTACCACTGCCGTCCCCGGGAATCCCGCCCGGAACACAGATCAAAATTGCGATCCATAAAAAGCTCCTTTCTGTCCAATTTATCGGACACTTTCCTTGGTATACTTTTCTTGAAAAATCTGAAATAGTAGTTGAAATTTGCAAACCCATGTGGTAAAATATTTCCAAGGCGGATGACTCCGGTGCCAAATGGAAACCATCCGACCTTGGAGATTCGTTGAAGCAGTTCACTTAACTTCACCGTGAGTTGATTATAGTGCATTTATATAAACTTGTCAACCCTATTTTGCATCTAATTTTATACTTTCGGTTATTTTGGTGAACTGTCATAAAACCGCCACCGGATTTCCCGGGTAAACGCTTTGTCAACACAGCAGTTTACACAAGGAAATCCGCATCAGGGAGCTGCAATTATGTTTTATGATCGTTTCGTCGCCCTGTGCGCCCAGCGGGGGGAGTCGCCCTCCCGGGCAGCCATCAACGCCGGCATCAGCAAAGCCGTCGTGACCAAATGGAAGCAGAACCCCGCCGCCTTCCCCTCCGGCGCCGTTGTGGAGAAGCTGACCGACTATTTCGGCGTCTCCGTGGCCGAGCTGCTGCAGGAGGCCGAGGACAGCCAGGCTAAGACCCCGCCCGTGCCCGTCAATCCCGAAAGCCCCGCCGCCCAGGGCAAGACCATGGCCCAGGTGGAGGAAGAAGTCCCGGAAACCCAGGCCGAATCCTTCTACGACCGTTTCGCCCGCATCAGCCGCAGCTATGGCATGACCCCCTCCCGGGCGGCGATCAACGCCGGGCTCAGCAAGGCCACCGTGTCCAAATGGAAGCGGGAGCCCGATTCCTGCCCCACCGGCTCCGTGCTGACCAAGCTGTCCGCCTTTTTCGGCATTCCCGCCTCGGAGCTGCTGGGAGATCAAAAAAAAGAAGCCTCATCGGTCAGCGATGAGGACATCAAATTCGCCCTGTTCGGGGGCAGCGAGAACATCACCCAGGAAATGTATGACGAAGTGCGCTCTTTTGCCGCATTTGTAAAGGAGAGGGAGGCAACGAAGCGCGGAAAGGAGTGAATATGATCCTTTTGCCGGAGCTCTATGCCCAAGCCTCCCAGCAGAACATTCCCATTTTGCGCCACCCCATGGAAAAATGCGGCTCCATGTCCCTGATGACCCCGGAGGGGCGCTGCTTCATCGGCATGGACGACCGGGTGGCCGACGGCGGCACCCAGGAGCGGGTGCACCTGAGCCATGAGCTGGGCCACTGCCTCACCGGGAGCTTCTATAATATTTACGCCGCCGCCGACCTGCGGCAGCGCCACGAGAACCGGGCGGACAAGTGGGCCATCCGCCGCCTGATCCCCGTGTCCGACCTGGACGACGCCATCGCCGCCGGCCACACCGACCTGTGGGACTTGGCCGACTATTTCGGCGTCACCGAAACCTTCCTCAAAAAAGCCATCTGCCTCTACGTCCACGGCAACACCGCCAGCGAGCTGTATTTCTGACCCTTTTCATTTGCATCCACGGACTTTTTGTGGTATAATGATGGTGAAAGGAGGCAGCTGCAATGAACGAAACCATTTATACCATCCATGATCTTCGCAGAATTGTTGCCCCCATCGCAAAGCAGCACCATGTCAATCGTGTGTTTTTGTTTGGCTCCTATGCCCGTGGCTGTGCTACCGCATCCAGCGACGTGGATTTGTGCGTGGATGCTTCCTCCCTGCGGGGCATGTTCGCTCTGGGCGCCCTATATGCCGATTTGGAGGATGCGCTGAAAAAGAAGCTGGATTTGATCACGGTGGGTTCCCTGAAATACAATACAGATGTCCAATTTCTGAACAATCTGCGAAAGGATCAGGTGCTTCTTTATGAGCTTGAACAATAGAGACAGGCAGATTTTGGAACATATCATTCGCTACTGCGAAAAAATTCAACTCACAGTACAAAGATTTGGTGCAGATTTGCAAATCTTTATCAATGACCCAGACTACCGGGATTCTGTAGGGATGAATCTGCTGCAAATCGGCGAACTGGCAGGCAGGCTCTCCGCCGAATATGTCGCTGCCTCCACGCAGAATTGGCGAGCCATCAAAAATATGCGAAATATGTTTGCCCACGATTATGGCTCCATGGATGTGGAAAGAATTTGGGATACTGTCATAACCGATATCCCCATCTTGATCGCTGCATGCCAAAAGGAGCTGGGAAGCTGATTCCCCAGGGCCAGCCGGAAGCAAAATCGGAATTTTTCCTATAAAAATATGTAAAATGCTATTGCAAAAGCCGCATGAACGTGCTATAATACCAGTGTAAGTTCAGTAACGTATCAAAGAGAGGGGTGCAGCCCCTCTCTTTCTTATTGACGAAAGGATGAATCTATGAAAATCACGGAACAGGTGGCAGCCTTTGCCCAGCCCATTGTGGAGGAGCACGGGTGCAGCCTTTGGGATGTGGAATACGTCCGGGAGGGCGCCGACTATATCCTGCGCCTGTACATCGACAAGGAGGGCGGCGTGGACATCAGCGACTGCGAGGCCGTCTCCCGAGCGGTGGACCCCATTCTGGACGAAAAAGACCCCATCCCCGGCAGCTACCAGTTTGAGGTCTGCTCCGCCGGTTTGGAGCGGGCGCTGAAACGCCCCAGCGATTTCCAGCAGTTTATGAACAGCCCCGTCACCGTCAAGCTCTACCGGCCCCACAACGGGCTCAAGGAAATCCCCGGTATCCTCCGGGGCTACGAGGACGGACGGGTCACCGTGGAAGCGGGGAAAGAAACCATCACATTTGAAAAATCCCAGGTCGCCCTGGTGCGGCTTCGGGTGGAATTCTGACAGGAGGACAGACCATGGCAAGAAATACCAGAGCCAAAAAGCAGGCCGAGGCACCCAAGGTGGACATCGGCGCAGAAATTTTCGCAAGTTTGCGTGACCTGGAAAAACTCAAGGGCATTCCCGTGGACTATATGGTGGAGCGGCTGAAGCAGGCCCTCACCAATGCCTACCGCAAGGACCGGGAGGATCACCGGGACGTTCCCGCCGACAATGTGGTGGTGAACCTGGATGAGAAGGGCCTGAGCATGTTCCAGGTGAAAACCGCCGTGGAAGAGCTGGAGGACATCGCCTTGGAGATCCACATCGATGCCGCCCGGCGCATCAACCCCGATGCCCAGGTGGGGGACTCCATCTACATCCCCGTGGACATCGCCAAATTCGGCCGCATCGCCGCCCAGACCGCCAAGCAGGTGGTCATCCAGGGCATCCGGGAAGCCGAGCGGGGCGTGATGTTTGAAAGCTATTCCAGCAAGGCCCAGGAGCTGCTCACCGGCACCGTGCTGCGCATCAGCCCCGTCAACGGGGACATCATCGTGAAAATCGGTCAGGGAGCCGACGCCTCCGAGGCGCTGCTTCCCGCCTCCGAGCAGATTCCCGGGGAGACCTTCAAGGAGGGCGACATCATCCGGGTCTACGTCATGGAGGTGCGCAAGCCCAACCGGGGCCCCCTGGTGCATGTATCCCGCACCCATCCCAACCTGATCCGCCGCCTGTTCGAGCTGGAGACCCCCGAAATTGCCGACGGCCAGGTGGAGATCCGCAACATCGCCCGGGAAGCCGGTTCCCGCTCCAAGATGGCCGTCCGGGCCACCATGGAGGGCATCGATCCCGTGGGTGCCTGCGTCGGCCCTCGCGGCGGACGTGTGGGCGCTGTGGTGGAAGCCCTGCATGGAGAGAAAATTGAGATCGTGGTGTGGAGCGAGGACCCCTGCGAGTACGTCAAGGCCGCCCTCAGCCCCGCCGACGTGGTCAGCGTCACCCTGGTGCCCGGCCAGAAGGCCTGCAGCGTGGTGGTGCCCGACGACCAGCTGAGCCTCGCCATCGGCAAGGAGGGCCAGAACGCCCGACTGGCCGCAAGACTCACCGGCTACAAAATCGACATCAAGCCCGCCTCCCAGGCAGCCCCACAATCAGTTCCCCAGGAGACGGAAGAGCAGTAAAGATATAAGATACAAGATATAAGATATAAGATATTTTATATCAAATCTCTCCTTATCTTATATCTAATATCTAATATCTCATATCTTATATCTCACAACTGGAGGGTTTATGATGCAGAAAAAGATCCCTCAGCGCCAGTGCATGGGCTGCCGGGAGCGGAAGGCCAAGCGGGAGCTGATCCGGGTGGTGCGGGGCACCGACGGAACCGTGAACCTGGATTTCGGCGGCAAGGCCCCGGGCCGGGGTGCCTACGTCTGCCCCAACCTGGAATGCCTGAAAAAAGCCCTGCGCTCCAAGGCTCTTGACCGCAGCCTGGAGGTCACCATCCCCCAGGAGGTCATTGACCGTCTGGAAAAGGAGATGGAGCGCAATGGATAAGGCTCTGAACTATCTCTCCCTGGCCCGGAAGGCGGGGCGGGCAGAGCTGGGCGAGGAGCCGGTAGGAGACATCTCCCGCACCGGCAAGGCCTATGTGATCGCCGTGGCCTCCGATGCCTCCGACCACACCTGGCGCAGAGCCAAGGCCTACGCCGCCGGAACGGAGCAGCAGTGCGTCCGCCTGCCCTATACCAAGGAGGAGCTGGGTCAAGCCGTGGGGCGGGAAAGCCTGGCCATCGCCGCCATCACCGATGCCCCCCTGGCCCTGGCCATGCTCCAAAGCCTGCCGGACAGTGAAAAATACCAGTCCGCCATCAATGTGCTGACGGAAAAATCGCAAAAGCTGAAAAAACGTCAGCAGGAAGCCAAAGCCCATTTGCGAAATGTCCGCAAGGGCAAAAAATAGTTGCCAGCCACTGTAGGGGCGGCTATCAGCCGCCCGCCAACCAACGCTCCTGCGTGTTCCGTTGAATGGCACGATGTCGGACATGGTACGAATTCGCCCAACCTGTTTTTTTCGTGGGCTGGTACCGCGCGGGCGGATGATATCCGCCCCTACAGTGGACGGTTGAATGATTGAAGTTATGTAAGGATGTTTGAACCCCACTGGGATTCAAACTGTGTGTATTATGGAGGTGCATATCGTATATGAGTATGGTGAAGTATCGCTTGAAGGAGGTCGCGTCCGATTTGGGGATCACCCCCAAGGAGGTTGCGGAGATCATCTCCCGGTTTTTTGAGAAACCCAAGTCCAACACCCAGATTCTCACCGACGAAGAGCTGAACGTGGTCTTCGACTGCGTCACCCAGGCCCATCAGATCGATTCTCTGGAGCAGGTGTTCGCCGCCAAGCCCACCAAGCCCGCCGCCCCGGCCCCCAAGGCTGAGGAGGCAAAGAAGCAGGAAGCCCCCAAGCAGGCCAAGCCCGCCCCCCAGGCCGAGGCCCAGCAGCCCCAGCAGCCCAGCGCCCAGCCCGCCAAGCCCAAGGAGCCGGAACGGAAGCGGGAGCGCCGGGTGGTGGATACCTCCGCTGTCCAGGTCAACGCCAACCGCTTTGCCGACGTGGACAATCTGGTCTCCGAGCGGGTCCAGAATTACCAGGGCGGCAAGCAGCGCATCGGCGGCAAAAAGGGCCAGCAGCAGAACAAAAAGGACAATAAGTACAAGGGCAACAAGTCCCGCAACGAGGAGCAGGAGAAGCTCCGCCGCCTGCAGATGGAGGTGGCCCGGAAGGCTCCCGTCACCGTGAAGATCCCCGACGAGATCACCGTTGGCGAGCTGGCCTCCCGGATGAAGAAGACCGCCGGTGAAGTCATTAAGCTTTTGATGAAGAACGGCGTCATGGCGGCCATCAACCAGACCATCGACTACGATACCGCCGAGTATGTGGCCACGGAAATGGGCTGCAAGGTGGAGAAGGAAGTCACCGTCACCATCGAGGAGCGGATCATCGACGACCATCAGGACACCGCCGAGGAGCTCCAGACCCGGGCCCCCGTGGTGGTGGTCATGGGCCACGTTGACCACGGCAAGACCTCCCTGCTGGATGCCATCCGCAAAACCTCCGTCACCGCAGGCGAGGCAGGCGGCATCACCCAGCACATCGGCGCCTACACCGTGGATGTAAACGGCAACATGGTCACCTTCCTGGATACCCCCGGCCACGCGGCCTTCACCTCCATGCGGGCCCGTGGTGCCATGTGCACCGACATCGCCATCCTGGTGGTGGCCGCCGACGACGGCATCATGCCCCAGACCGTGGAGTCCATCAACCACGCCAAGGCGGCGGGAGTGCCCATCATCGTGGCCATCAACAAAATGGATAAGCCCACTGCCAACCCGGATAAAATCAAAGAGCAGCTGACCAAGTACGACCTGATTCCCGAGGAATGGGGCGGCGACACCGTCATCTGCCCCATCTCCGCCAAAACCGGCATGGGTCTGGATGACCTGCTGGAAATGGTCATTGTCAGCGCCGAGGTGCTGGAACTGAAGGCCAACCCCAACCGCCGGGGCAAGGGCACCGTCATTGAAGCCCGGCTGGACAAGAGCCGTGGCCCCATCGCCACCCTGCTGGTGCAGAACGGCACCCTGAACCAGGGCGACATCATCATCGCCGGTACCGCCGTGGGCCGTGTCCGTGTCATGACCAATGACAAGGGCCGCACCGTCAAGACCGCCGGCCCCTCCGTGCCTGTGGAGATCACCGGCCTTGCCGAGGTGCCCACCCCCGGCGACGAGTTCAACGTGGTCACCGACGAGCGGATGGCCCGGGAGCTGGTGGAGCAGCGCAAGCAGGCTCAGAAGGATGCCCAGGCCAAGCTGATGCAGAAGGTCACTCTGGATAATCTCTTCGCCCGGATGCAGGAGGGCGAGATGAAGGAGCTGCCCCTGATCGTCAAGGCCGACGTCCAGGGCTCCGCCGAGGCCGTGAAGGCCAGCCTGGAAAAGCTGACCAACGAGGAAGTCCGTGTCCGGGTCATCCACACCGGCGTGGGCGCCATCAACGAATCCGATATCCTGCTGGCCTCCACCGCCGGGGCCATCATCGTGGGCTTCAATGTCCGCCCCGATGCCGCCGCCCAGGCCTCCGGCCAGAGAGCCAACGTGGACATGCGGTTCTACCGGGTGATCTACGATGCCATCGACGAAATCGAGGCCGCCATGAAGGGCATGCTGGCACCGAAATTCGAGGAAGCCATTATCGGCCACGCGGAAGTCCGCATGACCTACAAGGTCAGCGCCATCGGCACCATCGCCGGCTGCATGGTGAAGGACGGCAAGGTCACCAGAGATTCCCAGGTGCGCGTCCTGCGGGACAACATCGTCATTCACGAGGGCGAGATCGGCTCCCTGCAGCGCTTCAAGGACGCCGTCAAGGAGGTCACCGCCGGCTACGAATGCGGCATGAGCGTGGTCAAGTTCAACGACATCAAAGAAGGCGACGTGTTCGAATGCTTCGTCATGCAGGAGATTAAGCGGTAAATTGTTAACGCACCCTGCCCTCCCCTCTGGGGAGGGTGGCCGAGCGCCAGCGAGGTCGGGAGAGGTGTCGCCCACTAAAGCGTACCCGCAACCAACGTTCGACACCCCCTCAGTCAGCCCGTTCGGGCTGACAGCTCCCCCAGAGGGGGAGCCAAGGGCATCCCGCCAAACAGCAATTCGTCTGTATGCTGAGTGAAACCGCTCAGCACAAAAGATAAATTCGGAGGAAATTATGGCTTCAAACCGAATCAATCGAATCAACGAAGAAATCCAGAAGGAGCTGTCAAGCCTTCTGCGCACGGTGAAGGACCCCCGGGTGCAGGACACCATGATCTCCATCACCCGGGTGGAAACCACCCCCGACCTGCGCTATACCAAGGTCTATGTCAGCTTCCTTCAGGAAGAACGGGTAAAGGACGCCATGGCGGGGCTGAAATCCGCCGGAGGCTACCTGCGCCGGGAGCTGGGCCGCAATCTGCAGCTGCGCTACGCCCCGGAAATCGTGTGGAGCCTGGACGACAGCATCACCTATGGCGCGAAAATGCTGAAACTCATCAATTCCTTGGAGACTGGCCATGAAGAAACTGACGAGAGCTGAGGCGGCTGAATTTTTAGCCGCCCATGACCACTATATCATCCTGACCCACAACCGCCCCGATGGGGACACCATCGGCTCCGCCGCGGCGCTGTGCCGTGGCCTGCGGAGCCTGGGCAAAACCGCCCATGTGCTGGAAAACAAAGGGGTCAGTCCCCGTTTTGAGTGGCTCCACCAGGGTCTTACCACCCGGCAGGTGGAGGAAAACGACTGCATCGTCAGCGTGGACGTGGCCTCCCCGGAGATTCTCCCCCAGGACTTCAAACCCCTTTTGGGGCGTATCCGGCTGCGCATCGACCACCACAGCAGCGCCACCTCCTTCACCGATTTTGAATTGGTGGATTCCGCCAGCGCCAGCTGCGCGGAGCTGGTGTACGATGTGCTGAACCTGCTGAACTGTCCATTAGACAAGGACATGGCGGAGGCCATCTATGTGGGCGCCTCCACCGACACCGGCTGCTTCCGCTACGCCAACACCACCGCCCACACCTTCTCCACCGCCGCCGCCTGCGCTCAGGCAGGTGCCAGAATCTACCAGCTGAACATGGAGCTGTTTGAAACCAACACCCTGGCAAGGCTCAAAATGCAGGGCTGGATCGTGGACAACATCAAAATGCTGCGAAATGGCTCCATGTGCGTCTGCGCCATCCCCAAACAGGTGGAGCTGGACATGGGCGTCACCGGCGACGACATGGACAACATTTCCAGCTTCCCCCGCACCGTGGCCGGTGTCTGTATGGCCGCCACCCTGCGGGAGGCAGATAACGGGGACGTAAAGCTCTCCGTCCGGGCCGTTCCGGGCTATGATGCCACCAAGGTCACCGTCCCCTTCGGCGGCGGCGGCCACAAGGGCGCGGCGGGGGCCACCATCAAGCTTCCCCTCCAGGAAGCCGCCCAGGCCGTGGAGCGCATCATGCTGGAGCAGAATCCATGAACGGCATCGTCATTGTAGATAAACCCTCGGGCTGGACCAGCCAGGACGTCACCGCCCGGCTGAGAAGGGTCTTCGGCACCCGGCGCATCGGCCACGGCGGCACCTTAGACCCCATGGCCACCGGGGTGCTGCCGGTGTTCGTAGGCCGGGCCACCCGGGGGGTGGAATTCTTCGAGCACGCGGAAAAGGGATATGAAGCGCTGCTGGTGCCCGGCCTCACCACCGACACCGAGGACACCACCGGCACCGTGCTCACCCAACAGGAAGTGTCCATCACTGAAGAACAAATTGAAGCGGTGCTCCCAAAATTCCGGGGGGATATCCTCCAGGTGCCGCCCATGTATTCCGCCCTGAAGGTCAACGGCCAGAAGCTCTATGATTTGGCCCGGAAGGGGAAGGAAGTGCCCCGGGAGCCCCGGCCCATCACCATCTCAGAGCTCACCTTTTTGGGCTTTGAGGATGGGAATCTCCTGCTGCGGGTGCAGTGCTCCAAGGGCACCTACATCCGTACTTTGTGCAAGGACATCGGCCAGGCTCTGGGCTGCGGCGGCTGCATGGGTCGTCTGCGCCGCATCCGGGCAGGGGAATACACCTTGAAGGATGCCGTGCCCCTGGAAACCCTGCTGAACGCGGAGCACCCGGAGCAATACCTGCTGCCGGTGGACTCCATGTTTTCAAATTACCCCGCCGTGAAGCTGACCCCCAATCAGGAAAAGCGCTGCCGCAACGGCAATGCCTTCTCCGTCCCCCTGGCCCCTGGCACCTATCGCGCCTACAGCCAAAATGGGGAATTCCTCATGCTGGCAAAGGTGGAGCAGGGAACCATGACCACGGTGAAGAGCTTTTTTGAACCGGAATAGAGAAGCATGAATAAAACGATTTTCGCATTGGGCTTTTTTGACGGTGTCCACCTGGGGCACCGGGCCCTGTTGACCCAGTGCCGCCGCCTGGCCCAGGAGCAGCACTGCGATGCCGGAGCCGTCACCTTCGGCTCCCACCCGGACGCGCTGGTATTCGGCAGCGCCCCGGTGCTGATCAATACCCCCTCTGACCGGGAGCGGCTTCTGCGCCGGGACATGGACAGGGTCGTCACCCTGCCCTTCGACGAGAAGATGCATAACACCGACTGGGAGGATTTTCTGAACCTTCTGCGCCGGGACTACGGCGGGGCGGGCTTCGTCTGCGGCGACGATTTCCGCTTTGGAAGCCACGGCACCGGCAACGGCAAGCTGCTGGCGGAATACTGCAAGCGGGAGAACCTTCCCTATGCCGTGGTGCCGGAGCAGACCGTCCACGGGACCCGTGTCTCCTCCACCTACATCCGCACCCTGCTGGAAGATGGAGACATGGAGGAGGCGGCGGCCTTTTTGGGCCATCCCCACATCCTCACGGGAAAGGTCATCCACGGCCATCAATTGGGCCGCACCCTGGGCATTCCCACCGCCAACCTGCCGCTTCCGCCGGGCCTGGCAGTACCCAAATTCGGTGTGTATGCCTGTCTTGTGGAGCTGGAGGGGAAACCCTACCCCGCCGTCACCAACATTGGCACCCGCCCCACGGTAAACGGCACCGGCATCACCGTAGAGCCCTGGCTTCTCGACTACCAGGGCGACCTCTACGGCCGGGAAATCACCCTGGAATTCTACAAATTCCTCCGCCCGGAGCGCAAATTCCCAACCCTGGAGGCACTGCAAAAGGAAATCCACCATAACGCCGAACAAACCAGAGAATTTTTCGCCCAAGAGCCTTTTGGAGCAAATTAAAAGCAATAAATTGTTGTTTATCGGTTTGAATGTACCGGGTATCGATGCGCACCGGCCATGCCCCCCTTGTGTAAAGGGCAATGTCA